>CAKUJH010000019.1 GCA_934661375.1 uncultured Victivallales bacterium | reverse complement strand
ATTTCATTGTAGCGCTGCTTGCGGATTTGCCGCGCGAGCCACTGCCCTCCACGCCGCTCCGAACGGAGCTGAAACGGGTTTTGGAGTTGATGGAAGAGCATTTCAGCGAGCCGATCGGGATTGCGGATTTCGCTGAAGCCGCGGGGCTTTCGGAAAGTCGTTTCGCTCAGCTTTTCCGCCGTCAGTTCGGCGTTTCCCCGATGGCGTTTTTCAATCGCATCCGTCTTGGATTCGCAGAAAAAATGCTGCTGGAACAGCGGACGATAGAGGAGACTGCGGCTGCGTGCGGTTTTGCTTCGGCTCAATATTTCTGCAGGTTCTTCCGCAAATCGACCGGCGTCACGCCGGGAACTTACCGCAACGAATTGATGTGAAAAATGAAAAAACGGAAAGGAGCGGAGCGACCGCAGGAAGCGCGGCCGCCGCGCCGCGCTTCCGCAGAGGGGGCAACCGGGATCAGTACTTGCTGTCCGCGTAATCGACCCAGCCGCCGGCCTTGACGAGCTCAAAGTCGAAATCACCGACTGTGAACGGATAGACTTTGGAGGTCCTGCCGTTGGAGATGGTGAAGGTTTTCTTGTCCGTATCGGTTTCGCAGGTGGCTTCCGTGCCGGCGAAGGTGGCGAAAATATCGTCGATGTCCGCTTTCGGCAGGGAGATTGCCATCAGCCCGCAGTTGAACATGTTCTGGCGGAAGATGCGGGCGAAGTTTTCGGCAATGACAAGGTTGATGTTGTTGTATTCCAGCACCCACGGGGCATGTTCACGGGATGAGCCGCAGCCGAAGTTGGCACGGGTTACAATCACGCTTTTGCCGGTAATGTCGCGTTTGGGGTCGAAGCCCGGCAGCGCAAGGTCTTCCAGGCAGTACGGCTTGAGGGCTTCCTTGGTGAGTTCCGTCAGATATTTGGCGGGGATGATTTCATCGGTATTGATGTCCGAACGGTCCAGAAACAGAATTTTTCCGCTGAAGTTTTTCATTTGCAAACCCTTTCTCTATTTCAGCCCTTGAACAGGGGGGAATTGGTGATATGACCGGCGACTGCGGTGGCGGCGGCAGTGGCGGGACTCATCAGATGGACCATGCCGCCTTTGCCCATGCGTCCGTTGAAGTTGCGGTTGGTGGTGGATGCGCAGGATTCTCCTTTGGCGAGAACTCCGTTGCTCATGCCCAGACAGGCGCCGCAGGTCGGATTGGTTACGCAGAAACCCGCATCCATGAAGATTTTGATCAGCCCTTCGTCCAGTGTCTGACTGAAAATTTTCGGGGTCGCCGGGGAAACAATGGCGCGCACGTCCGGACTGATTTTTTTGCCTTTCAGGATGGATGCGGCAATGCGCAGATCCTCGATCCGTCCGTTGGTGCAGGAACCGATGTAAATCTGGTTGACTTTGGTTCCTTCCATTTCCCGGACGGGTTTGACCTGATCGGGTTTGTAATTGAAGGTAACCATCGGCTCCACTGCGGAAGCATCCATTTCAACGACTTTCCAGTATTGTGCATCGGCATCGGGCAGCCACTTGGAGTATTCCGCCAGAGCGGCTTCCTTCGAAGCGAATTCGTTCTGGATGAACGGCCAGAGATATTCAACAGTGGTCATATCGGGATAGCAGATTCCGCAGGTCGCACCGGCTTCAACCGCCATGTTGCACAGCGTCATGCGGGCATCCATGCCCATGATTTCCACTGCCGGACCGGCGAACTCGATGACCTTGTCCGTTGCGCCGTTCACGGTCAGCTTGCCGATGATGCTCAGAATCAGATCCTTGGCATATACACCGTCACGCAGTTTTCCGGTTACGTTGATTTTGATGGTTTCGGGGGAACGCATGGTGCAGACGCCTTTGAGAATGCCGACTTCCAGGTCGGTGGTGCCGACGCCCGCGGCGAACGCGCCGAACGCTCCGTGTGTGCAGGTGTGTGAATCACCCATGATGACGGTATAGCCGGGGCGGACAAATCCTTTTTCCGGGAAAATGGCGTGGCAGACACCGTTGGCGCCGATGTCGAAAAAGTCTTTGATGCCGTGCCGGTGCGCCCATTCGCGCAGAGTTTTGCCCTGTTCTGCGGTTTTGGAGTCCTTGGCCGGAGTCACGTGATCGATGACGGCTTTGATTTTGGACGCGTCGAACACGCGGTCCTTGCCTTTGGCGACCAGATCGTTGATGGCGATCGGGGTGGTGATTTCGTGACAGAATACACGGTCAAGGGAAAGCACGGAGACACCTTCTGCAGGTGTGTCGATCAAATGTGCTGCGAAAATCTTCTGTGCGGTTGTCTTTCCCATGAATACCGTCTCCTGTTTTATGGTTTAATGATTACGGAAATTTCAGTAATATACTCCGTTTTCTGCGAAAAAACAAGTCTTGGAATGTCGTCTTTCCTGCGGAATTCACCGTATTCCCGGAAAAATTTCACGTTTTCTGTTCCGGCGGACTTGACTTTCCAGATTCCGGTGATACAGTAAAAGAAACCAAACGGTTGGTTTTTATTTTACAGAAACAACGGAGGCTGCAATGTACTGCATGGAAAAACTGGATTCCGAAGCGAAACTGGAACAGCTGCTGGCACGTCCGGCAGAAGGGTTGACGGAGATGATGAAGCGTCTGGACGGCGACATCATCATTCTCGGCATTGCCGGAAAAATGGGCGTCAGCATGGGAATGCAGGCGGTCGAAGCCATCCGGCTGGCAGGTGTGGACAAAAAAGTCTATGGCGTTTCGCGGTTCTCCAAACCGGAGGAACGCGCCAAACTTGAAGCCGGCGGCATCATCACCATTGCCTGCGATCTGCAGGATCCCGCGCAGGTCGCCAAGCTGCCGCAGGTGCAGAACGTCATTTTCATGGCGGGACGCAAATTCGGCACGGAAGGAAGCGAAGCCCTGACCTGGGCGATGAATGTTCTGGCGCCGGCTTATGTGGCGGAACATTTCCGCGGCAGCCGCATTGTGGCATTTTCCACGGGCTGTGTCTATCCGCTGCGTTCCGTTCAGCAGGGCGGATGCACTGAAGAGGTGATTCCGGCGCCGGTCGGTGAATATTCGCAGTCCTGTCTCGGACGCGAACGCATCTTCCAGTATTACTCGCAGAAATACGGCACGAAACTTCTGCTGTTCCGTCTGAACTATGCCATCGACCTGCGGTACGGCGTACTGCACGACATCGGCCGCGCCATCTGGGAAGGACGCGAAGTCAACAACACTGTCGGTTATTTCAACGTGATCTGGCAGGGCGACGCCAACGCCAATGCGCTCCGTGCGCTGGAACTGGCGGACAATCCCTGTGCGTACCTGAATGTTACCGGACCGGAAACCGCCAGTGTGGAAGCGGTTGCGCTCCGGATGGGGAAACTGATGAACCGCGAAGTCCGGTTTTCCGGTACGCCCGGCGAACTGAATTACCTCAACAATTCCGCAAAGATGTCGCGTCTGTTCGGCTATCCGCGCATGTCGCTGGATGAAATGATCCGTCTTCAGTGCGACTGGATTGCCGGCGGCGGAATTTCCATCGGCAAACCCACTCATTTCGAAGTCAGCAACGGGAGATTCTGAACATGAAGACCATTTCCGATATTCATCCGCAGGTGCTGGCGGAAGTCCGCCGCGGAACCGTCATTCCCGCGCAGGTTCTGGCATTGGATGCCGACCGCCATTTTTCCCCGAAACATCAGCGTGCGCTGTCGCGTTATTTCATCGACGCCGGGGCAGGCGGCATTGCAGTCGGGGTGCATTCCACACAGTTCGCCATCCGTGATCCGAAGATCGGACTGTTTGAACCGGTTCTGCGTGAAACCTCCCGGTTCATTGATGAATGGTGCGAACGCCAGGGACGCCGAATCCTGAAAGTCGGCGGGGTCTGCGGACGCACGGAACAGGCAGTCCGGGAAGCGGAGTTTGAAGCGGAAATCGGATATGACGCCGCGCTGCTTTCACTGGCTGCATTCAAGAACGACAGTGTGGAAACGATGCTGGAACATTGCCGGAAAGTGGCGGAAATCATGCCTCTGATCGGCTTCTATCTCCAGCCCAGTGTTGGCGGACGCATTCTGCCGTTTGAGTTCTGGCGCGAATTTGTTGAAATTGAAAATGTGCTGGCAATCAAGATGGCACCGTTCAACCGGTACTGCACTTTCGACGTGGTGCGCGCACTGGCGGAATCCGGACGCGAGGATATCACTCTTTATACCGGCAACGATGACAATCTGCTGATCGACCTGCTGACCGAATACAACATCGGCGGACGCCGTATGCGCATCCGCGGCGGTCTGCTCGGCCATTGGTCAGTCTGGACCCGGAAAGCGGTCGAACTGCTGAACGAAGTGCATCGGCTGACTGACAGCGGCGCGGCGATTCCGGCGGAACTGCTGACCCGTGCCGTTCAGATCACCGACAGCAATGCGGCGTTCTTCGATGCGGCGCACAGTTTTGCCGGCTGCATCCCCGGTTTGCATGAAGTTCTGCGCCGGCAGGGAATCCTTCCCGGCGTATGGTGTCTCGACCCGAACGAAGTGCTGTCGCCTGGACAGAGCGACGAAATCACCCGTGTTCACGAAGCATATCCTGCGCTGAACGACGATGATTTTGTGGCAGCCAACCTTGAAAAATGGCTGGCGGACTGATATAGTACGGAAACGGAAAACCAGCAGGGGAGCAGTCATGCAGAAACGGGCGGAGAAAACACGGACGCGGATATTGAGCGCCGCATCGGGTCTTTTTTCTGAAAAAGGTCTGAACGGTGCCACGGTTGATGAGATCGCCGCACTGGCGGAAGTCAACAAACAGCGCATCTACGCTTATTTCGGCTCCAAGAACGGTCTGTTCGAAGCGGTCCTGCTGGATGTCTTCGAACGCGCCGAACTGTTCTCCCGTGATACCGTGGCGGAAGCGGAAAAAAATCCCCGCGACCTGACAGCCATTCTGGTGCGCGGTTTCCTGAAAGTTCATGCGGCTCATCCGCAGCTCTGGCGGCTGCTGGCATGGGCGAACCTCGAAGGACCGCACTGCACGGATGCCCTGAATCAGGCGCGCAGAAAGGAGAATGAACAGCTCCGGATCATTTTTGAACAGGCCGTGCAGAACGGTCAGATGCGTCCGGTGCGCTTCGAACTCTGGCTTTATACGCTGTTTGCTGTAACCTGTTTCCGTTATTCCAATGAATTGACCATTTCCCACACGCTCGGCACCTCTCCCGCCGACCGTCATTTTGAACAGCAGCTGGCGGATGAACTGAACCGTCTGTTTGCTCCGGAAAAAGACAAATGATTTCTCTGGATGAATTGAATGAATATATTGCGGCGGTGCTGCCGGAAGTGACGGAATTCCGTCATGCCCTGCACCGCATTCCCGAAATTGCCGGACAGGAGTTCCAGACGTCTGCGCTGATCCGTCAGAAACTGGAAACCCTGAATCTGGAAATCCGCAAACCGTATCTGAAAACCGATGTTACGGCTTTGCTCAATCCCGAAAAAAAAGGCAATCTCACCTTGCGTGCCGATATGGATGCCCTGCCGCTGGAAGAACTCTCCGCGGAATTGCCGTACCGTTCGCAGCACCCCGGCATGATGCACGCCTGCGGACATGACGGACATTGCGCCATGCTGTACGGTGCAGCGAAAATCCTTGCCGGCATCCGGGAGCAGGTTCCCGTGTCTGTGCGTTTCCTGTTCCAGCCCGGCGAAGAGATGGCATGTCTGGCGAAGGCTCTCATGGAAGCGGGCGCTTTGCAGAATCCCGAACCGGATTTCATTACGGGTCTGCATAACTGGCCGAACGAACCGTACGGGCGCATCTGCACCAGACCGGGCATTCTGATGGCAGCGGCAGGTTTTTTCCGGATCGTCCTGCACGGCAAGGGCGGACACGGCAGTCTGCCGAAACTGGCGAACAATCCGATTGACTGTGCCGCGGAAATTATTTCCGCCTGTGCGCCGCTCAACCGCGATGGCTGCGTCCTGACTTTCTGTCATTGCTGCGCCGGAGCGAACAATATTGTCATTCCCGACACGATGACGCTGGAAGGAACCATCCGTTTCACGAATCCGGAAGCGGGCAGCCGTCTGCTGAATGATTTCCAGTCCGAAGTGGAAAAAATCGCGGAACGGCGCGGCATAATCTGTGATTTTGCCTGTCCAACACCATATGCCCCGGTGATCAACCGTCCGGAGGATTATGAACGGATTCGGCATCTGGTTACAGAAAATCTGGGGGAAAACGCCTTTGCGGAATTGCCGGAACATACCATGAGCAGTGAAGATTTTTCCTGGTATCTGCGGAAATTCCGCGGCGTCTTCTGTCATATCGGGGCAGGCGACTGGCATCCGCTGCATTCCAGCCGTTATGATTTTGATGACCGTCTGCTGGCTGTCGGCATCCGTTATTTCTGCCTGACGGCATTGAAACTGTTTTCCCGCGACTGAACCACCGGCGCGAAACTCCTCGTCCGCGACAGTGATTCAAGACCGCGCAGCAGTCCGGGGCGCCGGCGGAGTTTTATTTCAGGGATTCCGCAGTTCGGCTGAAAAGAAGCAGCCGGAAACCGCGCGCCGGCAGTTTTACCGTCATTTTTTCAGCCAGGACATAGCGTTCCGCCGGCTCCCAGACGTCATATCCGCGCAGATCCGGCTTCACTTTCAGCCGGTCGAAATCCAGATCCAGGGACACCGTTTCTTCCCGGTCCGTGTCATTCAAGACCGCAATCATGATTTTGCCGTTATTCGTATAGGCGGAAGCAACGATCCGGTCGGAAACGGGAGCAGTGCGGACTGCCGGATTTTCCGCATAGAACGGAAAGAACCCGGTCTTCTCGTCCCATCCGAGTTCATCCTGCGCCTTCCACATGATATAACTGAGTTCGTTCCGTTCCTCCATGTCGACATCATTTACAATACACAGTCCCATGTAATGCAGGTGAGCTTTCCGCCACATGGGATTCCGGATGGAATACGAGCGGTATTTGGACGGCGCATTCAGCTGCAAGCCCCGCACCACTTGCGGGATCAGGATCATTTTTGCACTGTAAATGTACGGGGAGAATGTTGCGGCCACGGACCACGGGGTAAGGATATTGAAGTAACCGTTGTTCGCCGCGACATCATGTTCCTGGCCTTCGCCGCCCATCATGCTGTCGGTGAAACTGAAGCAGGGAAGCGGTTTGCCCCATTCCGCATGATAACTGACCAGCGCATTTTTATCAAGGCGCTTGATCATGCGGTACACGTTCAGCGACATGTCGCGCAGGTGATCGACCAGGATATGCGAATGTTTCATGCCTGTCGAATCGGTCCACGGCCCGCATCCGTGACTGGTATTGTAACAGCTTTCTTCCCATGGCGCATCGAAATAGAAATTTCGCATTTCCGGAATCAGCAGCGGATTGTCTTTCCGGATGAATCCCGCCCAGTTGTTCAAACGGAAATTCCGGTAGGAATCGCCGTTGACGCATCCTTCGCAGTATGCGCCCGGCCATATGCCGGTATAGATCCCGCAGGTGCGGTTGTGCTTGATCTGTCGCCAGTTTTCTTCATACCAGATATTTTCCGGGGCAAACGGAGATGTGAAATTGAATGCGCTGTACCAGAAAACATGACGGAACGACTGGCGGCTTGATTCATACAGTTTCGCGAAATTTTCCTGAAGCCCATCCGGATCTGTGGTCATGCGGTTGAAAAATTTCCATGCCGGAAAGGTCTGCTGCATTTCTTTTTTTTCGCGCATCCGCAGAACATATCTGTTCAAGGGTTTGACGGGGGTGATGACAAAGCCGAAATTATATTCCCTGGGGACCGCTTTGAGAGTCAGCGGAGAGCCGATCAAATTGAAAGACAGTCTTGCCGCTTTTGCATCCCGGTGCATTTCCGCGTGGCGGTTCTTGCTGCGGAAGTGCCAGTTCACCAGGTTCTCCGCGGAAAAGCTGATTCCCGCATTCTGGTCGCCGACCCAGAGAGTCGGAATCTTCAGCAGCGAAACGCCGAAATCATTTCCCGCCCGGCCCGTGACTTTGCTGAAAGTATCATTGTCGCGGACCATTCTGACGCACTCATTGCGGAGCGGCAATTCCAGCGCAAGGGACTGGACTTTCAGCGGGGCTTTCGGGACAAGAGTCATTTTGATTTTCACATAGCCGTCAAAATACACGGTGAAATTGCCGGTTACGTCGAAGTTCTCATATTCGATTTTTTTGGTGTATGCGGCTTCCAGTTTATTCTTCGACAGCAATTTCATTTCGGTTTTTTCCGGGACGAGCCGTTTGCCGTTCATGACAAGGACATCCGGTTCCGCCAGCAGTTCTTTCCCCTGCGAATTGATTGAACGGAAGATCACGCCTTCGTCCAGCCGGATGGTGCGTCCCCAGATTTTGACCTGTTTTGAATCCGCTTCGACCGGGATCCAGCCGCCCGGAGGCACTTCGTCTTTTTGCGGGTCAATATACGGTTTCACCAGAGGATCGTCTGCCGCGGGTACGCGGTAGCCGAATTTATGGAGCTGCTTCTTATTCCCGTCCGCGCCGACATAATAAAGACAGACGTCATATTCTCCGGGCTTCACGCGTACAGGAACCAGAAGATTGAAGAAATTCGGCGCGTTTTCCGGGATATTCACGGTTTCAGCCGCCATCTGTTTTTTATCCCGGATGAACTCGGCAAGAATTTTTCCCCGTCCGGAACCGCGCAATGCGACCAGCATCTTGCGTTCTTTGATTTTCGTATAGACAAAATCGACCGTGAGCGGCTGATTTTTCCGCAGTGTGAAATCGGTGCGGTAGAAGTCCTTGCCGTTCCGGTTCAGCGAGAGCGAGACCAGCTGCCAGTCCGCAATCGCACCTGTCCGTGTATATTTTTCGGCAAGTTTGCGGCGGATACGCTGAAATCCGTAATTGCGCGAGGTATCCGTATCCAGGATCATTTCCACGTCCGGCGCTGCCGGAATTGATATGGCGGAGGTGTTTTCCGATAAATCGTACAGTCCGGAAATCTTCATGGACGGCGCTGCCGGATCGAGCATGAGCCTTGCTCCGCCGCGCAGGTCGGAATTGCCTGTTGCAATATTGATCTTCCAGCCTTCATCATGCGGTTTCAGACCGATTCCGGCAAGTTCGATTTTCTGCGCCGCATTCCTGAAAGGGAATGAAAACTTTTTTCCGGCGGGCGAAGTGAGCTCCACACAGTCGCCTTTCTGATATTTCCGCAATGCAATGTTCAGATATTTTTCATCATAACTGACGGTATACAGATTCTGCTCAACGGCATATTCATCGGTTTTCCTGTCCGTGAAACCGGTGGACGAGAATTCTTTTTTGAACGGGACTGAAATCAGGTTTCGCGGCGGAACGCCGGAAGCATCCGACAGATATATTTTTCTGATTTCCTCAGGCGTCAGGACCACATCGTAGATCTTGAACTCGTCGATCAGGCTTTTGCGTCCGGTTTTCAAATTGTATCCCGTGGAGCCCGGACCTTCCCCGACCAGGAAATCCCGCTTCGAAGCCAGGTCTTTCTGGGGAAAGAAAATACGCCGTTCCGTCGTCAGGTGCCCGTCGACATACATCTGCATTTGCACAGAATCCCAGGTGCAGGCGACATGATGCCATTCCCCGCATTTCCATTCGCCCGGACGCGACTGCGCAAACAGCCAGAATCCCAGTTCTCCACGCAGGAAATACAGGTTTTCGCCGGTGATGTATTTGTAGATCTGAAAAAAATTCCGCCCTTCCACCGCTGAAAAGAACATGGCGAAGAATCCGGTGTCCGAACCTTTCCAGTCGAGCGGTTTGACCCAGAAGGAAATTGTGCCGCGGTCCCAGTTCAGATTTTTTTCACGGGCATAGCGGATTCCGCGTTTCCCGTGCGGAGCATCCAGTCCGACCACCAGCGCGTCTCCGCGGATCCCCCGGTCATATGCCGGCTCGACGACAGGATGCGGCGTTTTGTCGCCGGCCGCGATCTGCGGAACCGCCGTCTTGTCAAAATTGCAGTAGAAAACCGGTTCGGCCGCAGAGAGCGCAGCACAAAAACAGAGCGGAAAAAACAGAGCAGATTTGTTCATTTTTTGCATCCTTGGATTATTCTTAATTGTCATTCCATGCCATTTGATAGCCGAGAGAGCCGTTCCGCCAGAAGTATGTGTAGTGCGCATACCGGTAATTCATGATCGTGTTCGTATTGCCGACATTATACGGGATCTGCTTCAATGAAAGGGTGCGGGCATGCCCGTCCAGATACACAAAATTTACACCTTTTTTATGACGGTCGATTATGATTTTCGGCCAGTCGCGGGTGAAGCCGATCTCCAGCCAGTGATCGCCGAAATAAACTGTTTTGTCCGGATGATTCAGTTTCTCGTCGGGCAGATGCTCATTTGCATAACCGCCGCCGCTGGGGGTATGGTAGTTTTGCAGATACTGGCTGATTCCGTAATCCGTGCATTTCGTATATCCCCATCCGCGTTTTCTGACGCCGCCGCTGAGATTGCCGTCCCATCCCGGACAGAGCAATGCCCTGGGGGTGTCAGGCAGTTCCCCGGTGTTTTCATCTTTTATTTTTTTATTGTACGGAATATATTTCCCGTACGTCAAAGTGCTGTTCCAATATTGGAACAGAGCGATCTTTACACCGTCTTTCTGCCCCGATCCGACACGTTCGACATTATAATCGCCGCTGTAGACGGATGCTGAAATATAGATTTGCTTCACATTGCTGAGGCAGGAAACACACTTTGTCCGTTCCCTCGCAGAGTTCAATGCCGGCAGAAGCATTCCCGCCAGAATCGCGATGATCGCTATTACGATCAACAGCTCTATGAGTGTGAAATGCCGCGCCCGATCCTTCCGGTTTGTGGTTGTGCTGTTCATTCTGAATTCCTTTCCTTGATATTTTTTATGGACTGACCTTCAATCAGCGAAACCTTGAATTCAGGTAAAGCAACCGCCGTTCCGTTGCGGATTGCTTCGGCGCTGCGTTCCATGACCTCTTTTCCGAATTCGAAGTGGGGTATTTGAAGAAACGTGTAACGGGGCAGAAGGTTCATCAGCGGAACACCGCTCGAAATTCCCGTCATCTGAAAATCTTTTCCGATGGTCAGATGTTCTTCCAGCGTTACCTCGTAAACCGTGTTGACCATGTCCGTATAATCACAGAAAATGAACTCCGGACGGAGCTTCGTCAGAATTTCACGGATCTGCGCTTTTGCAGAAGATGTGTCATGCTTCCCAAGATAGAAAGCTCCCCCATTCGGGACTTTTCCGCCGACGGACCGCACACGTTCCAGAAATTCCGTAACACGTTCCCGCTCCGCCGAGGCAATGACCGCGGCACTTTTACAGCCGCTGTTCAGGTACATGCTGAAAAGACGGTCTCGCGCATCCTGCCGGTTGTAATCCAGGGTAATTATCCTGTCCGGCAGGTCCGGCATCCTCATTGCCCGCTGGAAAACAATACATTTTTCGCTTGCCAGTTTCTGCAGTTTTCCCAGCTGGACGCTTGGAAAGATCACAAAGTCGAACTGGCGGATCAGAGCAAGCTGATGTTTCAGTTTCGCTGAATGCACATGGTCTTCGAAATAAGAGAACTGCAGGTCTGCACCGGCGTTTTTCGCGCCGGTCATCATTCCCCGGTAGAACTCTGAATTGGTGCTGTAGTTTTCCGAGTTCGCCGTCTGGAGGTCCATACTTTTTTCCGGGAATGCGAAACAGGCTTTCAGGCGTCGCTTCCGGTTTCGGAGCCGTTCCGCCACGAAGATTCCCTTGGACGGGACACGGTCGATCAGTTTTTCCGCTTCCAGAATGTCGAGTGCGCGGATGAAAGTAACCGGACTGACCGAAAAGGATGCGGCGAACTGGCGGATGCCGCCCAGCCGTTTGCCCGGCTGGTATTCCCCCGACTCGATCCGCTGCCGGAGAATATTGCTGATCTGCCGCGGCAGATCCAGAGCTTCATCCTTTTTCAGAACCGTATCCATGTGTTATATCCTGTTTTATTCCGTTACAGTCTGTTATACTTTAACACCGCATCCGGCGTTTTCAAGCGGATTCTGAAAAAAATTCAAAAAATTTATTTCCGGCTCCTTGAAAAAAGCAGGAATCATGCTAATAGTAAACCATAAGGCGCACGTGCGCCATCAATAAATGAAACCAGGGGTTGCACAATGACGGTAGCGGAAGAAATAGCTTTGCAGGTCGGAGTATGCCGACAGAGCGTTTCTGCTGTCCTGAACGGCAGCCGGAATAAAGTCCGGCAGGAAAAACGCGAACAGATTCTGGCTCTGGCACAGAAAATGAACTATCAGCCGAACCCGAATGCCCGGTCCATGGCGGGACGCTCCGTCAAAACCATCGGCGTCATTGTCCCAGCCTACCAGTCGGTCATCAGCTGCGCTCTGATGAATGCCCTGAACCGCGAAATCCTGTCGCGCGGTTTTAAATGCTATATCATTTCGCCGCAGTCGCCGGAAACGGAACAGGATGCGATCCGGGAATTTTCCGCCCGGAAAGTGGACGGAATCATCGTGTGCTTCATTCATAATCTGGTGAATTATGAACATTGTCCGATTCCGGTCGTGGTGCTGGGTGCGCGCCGGGAGGCGTTTGACCTCAGCGTCGATTTCGGATATGGGATGCGCCTGGCTCTGGATCATCTGGTCCGGGTCCATCATCATGAACGCATTGTTTTTCTCTGCAACTGCGTCCGCGGCAATGAAAGCAAATACGCCGTGTACCGGGATTTCATGAAAGATCATAGGCTGCCGGAGCTGCCGCCGCTGGAAGTGCTTGAACAGGAAAATCTTGCAGGATATGCGGAAAAATTGATCCGAAATGAAAAGGTAACGGCGTTCGCCGGATCCGGAGATATGGTCGCCGGACAGTTTGCCAACCTGCTGACGGGCATGGGGGTGCGGATTCCGGACGAAGCCGCGCTGACCGGATATGACGCGACTCTGCTGTGCCATGCTTCTCCGCTTCAGCTGTCCGCGGTGGTGCATCCGGTGGAAGATCTGGCGGAACGTTCCGTGTCGCTGCTGTTTGACAAAATCGCTTCGCATACCTTGTCACGCGGCGAACCGTTCCTGATCCGTCCGGCTTTTTTCAAGGGGCAGACCTGCGGATGTCCGGGGCTGCCGCAGAAATGCCGGATCGGATTTCTTCAGATGGATATTCTGCGGAAGGAGAACCCGGATTATGCGTCGTTTTTCGAGGAATAAAACCATGAACATACAGAAGAGAAAGGAGCTGCGATACCGTTGGCGGAGATCCGGACTGATTGAACTTTTAGCAACAGTGTTGAAGGAAAATGAGAAATATATACAGAAGGAGGACCAGACCATGAACAACCAACAGTCATTATCATCCATTTCATATTTGAAGTGTAAACGGTGGCGGTTTACACTGATAGAACTCCTGGTCGTGATTGCGATCATTGCCATTCTGGCGGGAATGCTGCTTCCCGCATTGAACAAGGCACGGCAGACCGCCTTGCAGGCGTCGTGTCTGTCGAATCTGCATCAGATCGGGATTGCGTTTGTGAATTACACAGACGATTTCAACGACCGTTATCCGGTCGATCCCGGTCAGAGCGGCTGGCCCGCCTGCTGGCGGCGGGTCCTGCTGGACAACAAATACATCACGGCGCCGGTCATGGCATGCCGCACGATTCTTGCGACGCCGAACTACAAAAACACCTGGGCGGGATGGGGCGGCACATACAGCACCAGCTGGAATATTTCGAATTACAACGACTCGTCCGTACAGAACAACGGATACCTGATCGCCCGGACCAAAGACGTGAAACGCCCATCGGAATTGTGTCTGGTCGCGGACGGCAGATTCCGCGGCACGTACAGCGAAGCCTGGTTCGCCTGGACCACGGCGGATGCGGAATTCTACAATTTTCACGGCACAACATTCAATGTACTGTTCGGCGACGGACATGGCGACAAGGTCAAATGGCTGGGCAAAGCGGTGGAAAGCACCATCAATAAAACTGATAAACGGGCAGGTTTCTGGTATGGCAGAAGTGCCGGCGAACTCTGACGGAATATTGGCAGAATGAAAGGAAAAGACATGAAGATGAAAAAGATGGGGGCAATGTTTGCCGTCTGCTGCATGACCTCGGTTTCCTTCGCGGGAATCGAACAGGATTTCCCTGCCGGAGGCGTCAGTATTGATTTGAGCAGATGCCAGTATTCCAAAGCCGTGGGAAACAGCGAACGGCTGGATCCGGAAACGTTTTCACAGATGAAAAACAGCCGGTTCACGGCAATGGGGGATGCCTGGCAGAGTGAAGGCGTGCAGTTCGCATCCGGCAGTGCCGTTCTGCCGGAAGGCGCATGGATGAAAAATGAAAGCGTCATGGCGCCGCTGACGAAAAATATGCGTTATGAAGCGCAGGTTGAATTGAAGGGAACGGGAAAACTGGAAATTGCAGTCGGAGTCCTGGATCGGGAAGGGCGTCCGGTCCGGCCGGAAAAGCGGCGCGTATTCACTTTGACCGGACAGCCGCAAATTCTGAAACATCCGGTGCTGGCTCTGTCCGGCACCGCCAGACTGACACTGTCGGTCCGGCAGCTCAGCGGAAAATCCGAGGTTTCGCGGGCTGATTTGCTGACCGTGGAATCGCTGCAATGGGTCTCGGTGCGCTGTCTGCCGGCTGCCATTACGGACAATCTTTTCTGTGTCATGGAAAACAGTCCGATCCCGATGTCGTTCCAGTACCGGACGGCGCGTCCGGGCAAGGCGAACAATCCGGAAAGTTTTGATCTGGTGCTGGAACTGCCGGAAGGCTTCAAGCTGTGGCCGGGGGTACACGCGCAGAAAATATCGGAACAGCGGGACAACGGAATTCTCACGTACCGTTTCCGTCTGAAACCCAATTCCATTCCCGGACAGTTTGCCTCGCATCAGACGTGCGGAATACTGATCGGGACGGAGCGCAAGGCTTCGGAACGGCGTTTCACGCTGCGCTATCATCTGGAATATTCCGGAGTGAAGACGGAACCGTATGCAATGGAACTGAAAGTGATTCCCGGTTTTTCCGGGCGGATGCCGCAGGTGTACCGCACGGGGTTCTGGTCGACGGACGACAGTCTGTTCCGGAAGGAGAGCGGCGCGGAGGTGCTGGCGGATTCCATCCGGAATATGGGATTCAACTTCATTCAGCACACGGCGCATTCCAACGCAAAGGATTTTTCGGATGTGCTGAAAAGCCGCGGGATCGGAACGACGGTGCAGGATTATTTCTTTCAGAACGGTTATACCATCGGATTCGGTTTGAAAGAAATGCCGGACGAGGTAAAATTCATTGGACGCGACGGCAAGCCTTTGCAGTTCAATTCCTGGCACTGCAACATGTGTCCGACTGCGATTTACAATCGCTCGGAATTTTTCAACCGGAATTTTCTGGAGTACCTGGCGGAAAAGAGCCGGAAATACGGATTCAGCACTTTCTTTCTGGAAAACTGGGAACCTTTCATGTTTGACGACAAAGGCTGTTTCTGTCCGCGCTGCCGCGAGGAGTTCATCCGGTACAGCGGATTGCTGCGGGAAACCGTGGAGCGTGCCTGGCCGGATGAAATGACCGGAAAATACCGGAAACAGTGGGTGAAGTTCCGCTCCTGGCAGCATTCCAAGGCGATCGGCGCCATTCAGGACGGTATGCATGAACTCAGCCGGAAATATGGACAGGAATTTGTATTCTGTCCGGCAGTGGGCATGGGCGACCTGTTCGCGTATTCCAAATTCTATGACCAGTACACGGTTCGGGATTATATCGGCAGATTGGACTGGCTGGACCCGTGGGGACCGTATATCTTTCACAATGCGGCATCGGCTTACCGTTATAATATAGCCGTCAACTACGGCACATACCGGATGGCGCGTCTGATCCGTGAACGCGTGAAGGAACTGTGCGGCGAGAAAATACCGCGTCTGCTGGCTTTGTCGCACGCTTATCAGGTCCGGACCTGGGTCACGGAACCGGAAGCGATGGCGTATGAGACGGCGGCATTTTTCGTGAACCGCTGGAATGCGTCGCAGCTGTACGTGTATACTGGACTGGACGGCCGTTACTGGCGCACCATGGGCGAGCTGAACAATGCGATTGCCCAGGTGGACCGGTTTGTCGCCGAGGGGAAAAAACGAAAGGATGCCGCAATGGTTCCGGTCTCTCCGTATCCGTTCCCGATGGCGGTCTATGACCAGAATTGTCCGACGCTGGCAAAAGACGCCGCGGAAATCCGGAAGGAGTCTCCGGTTACGCTGGATGTGTATGAATGGAACGGACGGATTCTGGCGGCACTGGGGAATGCCTGGCAGCGTGGAGAAGCCTTTGTGAAGGTGAAAATCCCCGGTCTGTCGGCAAAGAACAGATATGTCGTATCGGTTCCTGCCCGTGGAGTTGCACTTGCCGACGATTATACTGCGGCGGAACTGGCGGACGGCATCCTGCTGCATGTCGGTGCGCTGCGGTTCTGTTTCTACGTGATCGAGCCGGTTGTCCCCGGCAGGGATTACGGCGTGATCGCCGGACGCGATGCGCTGTCCGGACTGCTGAAAAAGCGTTTGCCGGAAATCCGGCGGATTTACGAGGAAGACAAGACGTATGCCGCCGACTTTGTGCAGGTCTCGACTTACGATTTCAGCCAGAGTCCTTCGCTGAACGCCGGACGCGTGAGCGTATCGCCGAAAAACGGTTTCACCAGCTCGGTGTTGAGTGTGAAAACACCGTTTTACAGCTGTGAACTGGATATGGGGGCAGGCGGATTCATTACGAATTACGCCGTCCGCGGAAAAACTCTGCTGGATGCGAAATCAGCAGCCATGCGGGTCGGTTTTACCGTGCCGGCTCCGGTGGTGCTGAACGATGCATATGAATTTGCCGGCTGGTATGCGGCGGACAACGGAGCTGCCGTTGAATTGAAATATAAACTCGGTGCGCGGGAAGTTGCTGCGCTGAAAGGTCTTGTCGTAATCAAACGGTTCACTTTCGGCGAAAAAAATATTCAGCTCCATACGGAAATCCGGAATGACAGTGCTGCTCCGCGCACCTTCGGGTTCCGGCTGCACAATGCCTTGTCGCTTCCGGACGCCGCAGGCAGTCTGACGCTGAACGGTTCGGAAAAACTGTCCCGCCGGAAAACACCGGTATTTCATCCGGCGCCGGGATATGACGGCACGCTGTTTCAGGCTGAAAACGGAAGTGTCTGCCGTGAATCATCGGCAGTGTTCAGCGGAAAACCGGGTGCAGTCCGGATATCCTGGAAGATTCCCGGATTCGCCGGAATTTACCGCTGGGACTCCGGTTCTCCGGTTTCCAGCTTTGAACCGGCTTCCGTTCCGGTTACGCTCCAGCCCGGACAGTCCGTCAATATGGATTCAACCCTGGAATAACCAGAAACATCTCAAAAAAAAAGGAGAATGACATCATGAAATTCAAACATCTCACTATGGCCGCGGCACTGCTTGCCGCCGCTTTCACCATGCAGGCGGAGAACCTTCTGACCGCTCCGGCGTCCGTTTATCTGGACAGCCGTCCGGGGGTGAAATGCGTGCAGGATAAAAAAGCCAACACCCAGAAACTGACGGTTGAAAAATATGCGCAGGACAGCGAAGGCAATTTGTGCATCAGCGCAACTCTTTATTACGGCGGGATGGCTGGCGACAGTGTCCCCGGACGCGGCATTGCGGCGGAACCCGGTGCGGCGTATACGGTTTCCTTCGAATACCGGGGCGATGTTCCGCGCTTCTGGTTCGGGGCGCAGGAATATACCGGCGCGTCCTTCTGGAAAGACCGCAAGTTGCTGAAGAAAATGGTTCTCACTCCTTCCAGAGAGGAATGGAAGAAAGCGGAATGCACCGTGGTTACCGGAGCAAACTGTCAGCGTTTCGGTTTCTATGTCAATCTCTATATCAATGAGAAAGACAACATTTTCGACCTGAAGGAAGGTCAGAGTCTGCAAGTCCGGAATGCTGTCATTGAGAAAAAGTGAATCATGTTTTCCGTTGTCCGTAAAAAATATGCTTTGGGTCTGAACGAACGCGCAGGAACGGTGGATGTTCTGCATGAGCCCGGAGATTCGCCGGATATAACGCTGACGCACCGCGACCGTTTCGCCGCTTTCGGTTCGCTGTCCGTTTCGCCGCGCGGTGTGCCGTGGGAGTTGAAAGACAGCGGCAGCCCTCTCGGTGTGAAAAGTTATGTGTTTCAGGAACGGCGTCTTTTTGCGCAGTTCCGGGAGGGCGACGCCGATCATGCGCGGTTTGAGAATTCCGTGACCGGCCATTATGTCGAGTACCGGTTCGAGGATGATTCGTTCTCTGTCCGCTTTCATGGTGAATTTCCGGAAGCGGATCAGATTGCAGTCGATCTCAATCCAGCGTTTCTGGATCTCCGGCAGAACGACCGGATGGAAAATCAGTTCACGTTCCAGAGTTTTTATGCGGATGAACGGCGGCAGCTCGGTTATGCGTATTTTGCCCGCGTGGGATGCTGCGGCCGCGGAATGCTGATTTATGCACCGAGACATTGTGCCGGCTGGCGGCTGCGGTATGGCATATCGCCTGATATTCACGGATTTCAGCTGATCCGGCGTTTTTCGGAACAGATTGATCCCGCGGCGGATTTGCTGCCTTTGCTGGACTTTTCCGTGAATGTTTCTTTCCATGATTCACTGGATGACGCATTGGCGCACCTGGCTGAAAAAGAGGATCTGCCGCTGCTGTCGGCTCCGGTCAAGGCGGCATATCCCGGTGAGCCTCTGAAATTTGCAGTGCGCGGTACGGCGGAAATTTCGCTGATTTCCCCGGACGGTTCGGAACGGATGATTCCAGCGGAAAACGGATTGGGGCAGGTCGTGCTGGAATCAGAAGGTTTTTACCGTCTTGCCGCACGAAATGCGTCGGGGAAATATTATGAACTGGTGCTGCATTGTGTGCTTCCGCCATTGACTCTGCTGAAACGTTCACGCGCGCATATGACGCCGTTTTTCCGGAGTTTCAATGCGGAAAATCAGGCATGGGTGCAGGGGATGCTCCAGGCTCACCGGCTGCTCGGACCGGATGAACGGATGAACGGTTATCTGCACGATTTCCTGAGTCTGATCGGTCAGCAGGGACGTCCGGACAATTTCCCCGGAAAAATCCCGCCGCCGGAAGAGAGTCTGATTCATCTGGAACGGCACTGTCCGGAACGGGAGCATTACACGAAAATCGACGGACTTTTCCGCGGTGCGCCGTCTCCGTGTCCGTTTGAATTCGACGGAATGCAATTCCCCGCCGGGCATATCTGGAAATGGCACCGGATCCAGGACGGATTCGCTTTCGTGCAGACGTATCTCTATGCGGCGCAGGCATATCACTATGAACCTTATTATGAATACGCGCTGGAACTTGCCCGTGCGCATATTCATTCCCATCAGCGGGAGGACGGCGCCATCGTCAAATATTCCCAGTGGGAAAAGTGCATGGTGGATTATTCCTCCGTGATTTCGCCGCTGCTGTCGCTGGCGGAACTGTATGATGAAATGAAGCTCCGTAATGATGCCCGGCGGGAGGAAATAGCCGAATCCTGCATCCGGCTGGCGGAATATCTGCTGAAACGCGGCATGGAATTTCCGACGGAAGGCATTCCGGTGCATCTGCGCTGGACAGAGGACGGCGCCATTTCCTGCACGGCATTGTCGCTGCTGGCTTGTTATACTTCCATCAGAGCCGACCGGCGTTATCTGGATTTTGCGGAGGAAGTGCTGCGTTTTCACGAATCATGGCATATCCGCACCAATGACGTCCGGAGTTCCGATGCAACATTCCGTTTCTGGGAAACGCAATGGGAAAATGAAGGGGAGGGACATTCCGTGAATTGCGGACATGCCTGGAACCTCTGGCGCGGCGAAGCCATGTTTTATCTGGGCGCGGCGAAACATGACCCGAAAGCATTTCTGGAATCGTGGAATACTTTCCAGACCGTGCTGTGCAACCAGCATCCGGACGGTTCGGTGAGTTCGTGTTTCACGCCGGACTATCTGCCTGAACGGCCGCGGCGTCTGGAACTGTATCACCGATACCCGGCTTCGGTCGGCGGCGGAGTGCTGGCGTCTTATGTCTGGCCGCGTCTGGTACGGACCTGGTTCCGGTCCGGGGTGGTGTTTGAGGATCCGGTCTTCGGAGTGCTGACTCTGAACGGGCGTCTGGCGGATGACGGCAAATTCATTCCGTATGCGCCGGAATTCCGGACTCTGTATGATTTTCGGAAAAAAGAAAACCCGCATGTCTGCGGGAAATAAAACTTATATCAGTCAAGGAGCTGCAATATGCACCAGGTAATTATCGCCGGCAGCGGACGCGGTCTGCTGTTTGCCAAACTTTTATGTGAACCGAAATTCCGGGAACAGTGCCGGGTCGCGGCAATGGTCGACATCGCCGTGGAACATCATGCGCATCTGCGGCAGATTCTGGATGATTCCGGTCTCCGGGATACGAAAATCTGCACCACCATTGATGAAGCTCTTGCCCGCTATCCGCAGGAAAAAGCGGATGCCGTGATCGTGGTTACTCCGAATACCACTCACGCGGAACTGACGGAAAAAGTGCTGGCGGCGGACCGGCATCTGCTGCTGGAAAAACCTATTGCCGCTGATTGGGCGGACGTCCGGAAAATACGGAATGCCGCCCGGAACAGCAGTCGGACTGTTCAGCTGGGATTTGTGCTGCGGTATTCGGGTTTTTACCAGAAACTGCATGAACTGTCCAGACAGATCGGACATATTGTCATGATTCAGTCCAATGAACGTCTTTCCTTTGACCACAGTTCCGCCTACCGCCGGGGATGGCGCCGGTATGCCAGTGCCACGGGCGGACTCATGAACGAAAAATGTTCGCATGATCTGGATATCATCCGCTGGCTGAAAAAAGGACTGGCGCAGCCGGTCAGTGTTTATTCCATTGGCGGACAGGATCTTTTCCCCGCTCATCCGGAGAAACCGCAATTCTGCGCGGACTGCCGCGACATGCAGTGTGTTTTCCGGCGGGACATTGAGAAAATGAAACAGAATGTCTATTCGATGAATGTCGATTTCGAGGTTTACCGTCAGTGCATTTATCATACGGATGCAGATGTCATGACCAATCAGTCCGCAACCATTCTTTTCGACGATGGGACACAGGCAATTTTCACGATTGCGCTTTATGCCGGCAGAGATGAACAGCGGGACATCCGGATTTTAGGAACGGAAGGTCATCTGTACGGCGACTTGAAAAGCGGCAGAATCGAATTGCTGCGCTACCGGGAAAACACGCATGAGATTTTCGAACTCCCCGGCGGAATGCACGGCGGAGCGGATTCGCTGATACTGGAAGACTTTTTCCGCTGTATCGAAAAGAATGAGCAGCCGGAAGCAACTGTCGAGGATGGCGTTCAGGCATCCAGACTGGCGTTCGCCGCCAATCTGAGTGTCAAAGAAAAACGCATCGTCCGGCTGGATGAGTTCTCTCTGTGAAAAAACTGACAGTCCGAAATATGTGCGGACCGCTGAACATTACGGGATATGCCCGAATGCCGGCGGTCCGTTTTTTTTTACTCTTCATCCCACGCTTTGTTGCCGAGCAGTCCTTCCGCAAAGAAGACGGGAGCATATCCGTGTTCCTTCATGAAACGGCAGCATGTTTCAATCCTGTCCAGATGATCCGGAATGTAATTGGCGTAAAACGGGAACGTGTACTGTTCATGCGTCGCCATGCCGATTGTTTCATTGTGGTACGGTAAATTCATTGCCGCCTGAAGTTTCTCCGTCAGGATTTCCGCCGGATACAGATTCGCAGTTGCGCCCACTCCGGTATTGAGAATCATTCCGGTGAATTTATCATAATAATTCTTGTATTTCTCAATATAGAGCGCAACGTCTTTCTCATAGAAATACCCGATGTCGCACACCCGGATGGCGTGATTTTTTTCACTTACGCTGGTTTTGCCGCCGATGAAATCTCCGTTGATCATTCTCATGCCGCGCTGTTTCAGCTGTGCAAACACTTCCGGATTCGCCATCGCCCAGTGCAGTACCACGGGAACAATGAAGGTTTTTTCGCCGGCAAACCGGATGATTTCGTTTTTCACCAGATCGAAGTCCTGCATCAGTTTTTCCGGGGAAGTCCGCTGATACGGTCTGTCCGGAAATTCCGAATACGCATGGAAGGAAAGACGAAGCCAGTCGGCATTTGCCAGCCATTCCGATTTGTAACAATCCGGAAAATCCTTCAGTTCAAACGGGTTATGATCATTCCGGTAAAAACTGTTCAGCGTGAATTTTGCGCCGTGGCGGTCATGAATTTCTTTGAGACGTTTCAGGAAAAAGTGATCGAAAAGCGATTTCGGGCGTTCTTTCGCAATTTCCGTATAGAAGAAACTGCAGTCGTCAATATAATAATTGTAGCGTTTGAACGATTTTTTATCCCACGGCACCGTGAGCCGCAGCAGCTGTTCACCGAAAGAGCTGTCCGCGGAAACCGTAATTTCGTTGATTTTCCGGGTCAGACGGACCGGCGCAGAAAACAGACGATCCGCCCGTTCCGCTTCTGTTCCGTTGATTTTGACAACCGCCTGCGGATCAGCGATTCCTTCCACCTTGATTTCCAGATACTGATCCGTTTCGATTCCGCGTGTATGATTGAGAATCGCCCCGTTCCTGATATTCGTAACTTCCAGCATGTTTCTGCTTCCTTTCCTGAAATTCATAGACAGAACGGCTGCCCCGTTGCGGAACAGCCGTTCAAGGTCCGTTGAGCGTCATCAATAGATTTCGATTTCCCGAACCCAGAGCAGGTTGGGTCTTCCGGCAATCCCTTTTCCGTTTTTCTGCAGGAAACGGATCCGGTCTGTTTTCGGCAGATCGGCGCCGAGCTGAACTTTGGAAACCAGTTCGGAACTTTCGGGAGCAACCGTTGCCACGGTCTTCCAGCCGCTGCCTTCGGGGTACTGTACCAGGAGTTCCTGAGACGGTTTTTCCCAGTAGAGAATAATGCGTTTCAGCTGTTCCGGTTTTCCGAACTGGAAGGTGATGAATTTGTCATCCGGGGTTTCCTGCGAAGCCCATGCCGCATCCGCCCAGAAGATTTCCGGTGAGATCTGCCCGTCGTTCAACGCTTTGGATGAATATTTTTCACGCGACGGCGAAGTCGTTACTTTGGTCTGCGGAGCGCGGGCAATGTTGCCGGGTGTCAGCACCGGAGCGGCGCGGTTTTCATCCGGCATGTAATCCGCCTGACAGCGGAAGCGCACGGAGATGCGGTCGGGTTCCGGGCAGATCAGCTGGAGCGGCACACTCATTTCGCAGAACTGCTGCTGAATCCGAACCGGAACGCGCGTGATTTTTTCCCATTTCCACTGAAACGGTTTGGTGCCGGCGAAACGGTAGAGTGTGCCGCTTTCGACCAGGTACTGCGTGCCTTCGTTGTCATAGCCGCCTTCGGAACCGACTGCAATCAGGGCTTTCACGTGATAGCTGAGCTTGGAGCGGTCGATCGGAGCCGAAGCCGTGTAGCAGAGATCCAGATTGCCGTTCCGGATTACGAGAGTGCCGCCGACAAAGTCCACAGGTGCGCCGATACTGCCGTCGCCGCGGGGATCGGACATACGCACAATGGTGTCGCCGACCGGCGCGATATAGGATTCCGGCGAACGGTCCAGCCCTTTGGCTTTCAGCTCAATCACATCCTTGCCGGGTTTCAGCATCTGATACGGTTTGTATTTGGCGGTTTTCCATTCTCCGCGGGTGAAATCTGGAACTTCGACCGGCGCGCCGTTGAGCCGGACAGATTTCAGGGAGACTTCCGCAACGGAACTCCAGGTCGCGCCATCATAGACGCTGATGTCCAGCGGCAGACCGTTGTTGAGACAGTAGAGCAGACGCAGATCCATCACGGTATCCATGCCGCCGTGTCCGCCGAAAATCCGGGCGGCTTTTTCAAAATGGGCGTAAACCGGATGACGGTATTTCGCCAGCAGCTTTTCAATGTCTTTGGCATTCATGTCGTTTTCGAAATCCGGAGCGAATGCGAAACGCTGCGGATAGCCTTCGGTGAAGCCTTTCGTTCCGTTCAGCACATACGCGCGGCTGTACGGACGGCGCAGACTGGTGGAGTAGAACAGCAGAATTGTTTTGTTCTGCGCCGTGCGGATGATGGAGGTGTTCATATCCGGTTCGTAATGGCCCTTGGCATACTCGGTGTCTTTGCCCAGCACTTCCTTTACGGCTTCCTTGAGGGTGAAGTCGCCGCCGGAAACGGAGTAGAGCGAAGTCAGACGGTCGCCGCGGTTGATGCCCATCCAGTGAGCGATCGGACCGAGACCGTGGGTCGGATAGCCGTTTGCGCTGACAATCGGATTTTTCGCCGGTTTGCGCAGACGCCGCCAGTTGTCCTTGGCACTCATGTTCAGACGGTAGGATTCCATGTTGTGCAGATATCCGGCTTCGGCATGAACGGGTTCGCCGAACATTCCCTGCTCAACCATATTCATGACCGCCAGTTCGTAATCGCCGTAATTGCAGTTTTCCAGCATCATGCAGTGCCGCTGTGTCTGTTCGGCGGTATCGACCAGTTTCCAGCAATCGGCAACGGTTCTGGCTGCGGGGACTTCCAGCGCCACGTGCTTGCCGTGTTTCATGGCATAGACCGATACAGGCACATGCAGATCGGGCGGCGTGGCAACGTAGATCAGATCAATGTCATCCCGTTCGCAGACTTTTTTCCAGTCCTCCGGTCCGGTGTAATAATCGACTTTGTACGGATATTTTTTCCGATCCAGATATTTCTGAATTTCATCCAGCTTGCTCTGGTAGAGATCACATGCCGCTTTGACCGTTGCGTTGTCCGGGAATGCCGCAAAACGTTTCAGTGCGCTGCCGCCGCGGACTCCAGTTCCGATAAAGGCGACGCGGACATTCTTGATGGGAGCAACCCGCAGTCCCATGACGCTCTTCTGTCCGGGCTGGCGTTCCGGCACCGGGAATGTATAGGCGTCCGCCGCCGCTGCCGCCGCCGCGGAGAGACAGCACAGAGTGCAGATCAGATTCTTGAAACTTTTCATGATTGTCCTCTTTTTTTACTGTTGATTTCTGACATCAGCGAATATTGGGGGATGCGTGATAATTCCGCAGTCCGCCCGCGCGGATTCGTTCCACATGACCGTCCACCATGCTGTAATTGGCGGCGGCGCTATGACGGTTCACCGGCATGTACAGCTGAACTCCGGAGTAGGACGGCGCATTGTCGCGAACCTGCATGGCAAGAGCGTAGGTGTATTTCCCGCCGGGTGCCGCCATGTAGTCGTCGGAGTAGACAGTCCACTGGGAATCTGTCGGCGCGAAGATGTTCGACGGAAGAAATCCCGGATAAAAGAGCTGTCCTGTGGCTGCCAGTCCTGATTGAGTCCAGCCGTAATAATTGACGTTTTTAGTTTGCGGCATATCCCCGAAGGAGATCAGCCGGGATGTGTGTTTCAATGAAGTGTTTTTGACCCAACGTACCGGACGCGGAATGGATGCCGGCACTCCGCTGTCTCCATCGGTCCAATACGCTGCAATCGTGGGGGTTATGCCGTACGCCAGCCCGGTGTTGACATCTCCTTTGGAAGAGGGACGGGCGATCGCCTGCGGTGCACTCGGACAGCCCATGGATTTGCTGAATCCGCCGTGTTTGTAGATTTGATCCAGAATATAGGATTGTGAAGTATCGGAGGTTACGGAATAATTTTTGCCCAGATACGGCCCCAGACTGTACGTCCACGGAGTTTCTTTATTCAGCCGGACGCTCATGGGATAATATCCGCCGTGGTCGTCGGAGTAGGTATGCAGTGCTGTTCCCAGAGATTTCAGATTGTTGACGCAGGAAATGGCGCGTGCGCTTTCCCGTGCCCTGTTCAAAGCCGGGAGCAGCATTCCTGCCAGAATTGCAATGATCGCAATCACTACGAGGAGTTCGATGAGAGTAAATGCTTTCATCGTTCCTGAACCGGAAAAGCAGAGCTTCCCCCGATATGCTTTGTTTGCTGTCAGACTTTTTTCAGACATGTGAAATCCTCCTGTGATTGTTGTTATGTTACAGTGTATCCTGATGCATTGAATGTTTCAGCAGACAGGATTGCCGCAGAACCAGTTCCGGTTCAATCCTGTACGACATGATCGGCAGCTGGGGATTCTGAATCCGTTTCAGCAGCAGATCGACCAGATGAGCGGCAGTCTCTTCCACATGAATATCCAGGGTGGTCAGTGCGGGAACAGTGCAGTAGCTTTCCAGAATATTGTCGAACCCGACAAAGGAAATGTCTTCCGGGATGCGGAGTCCCGCTTCCGCAGCTGCCGCCATTGCCGCCATTGCCCCGACGTCGTTCTGAACAATGATTGCCGTCGGATGTTCCGGACACTCCAGAATTTTCTTCATGGCGTTTTTCCGGACATTCATGGCGGTGCCGGACGGCACGATCCATTCTTCGCGGACCGGCAGATTCTTCGATGCCAGAAAATCCAGAAATGCCTGATAGCGCGGTTCCGGCGCGGGATTGCACAGATAGCCGAACTTCCGGTGTCCATGGTCATAGAGCAGATTGAGCATTTTCAGAATGGAAGTGCGGCGGTCCACCAGAACGGCGTCGCGGGTCTTGCTGCTGAAACCGTAAAGAACTGTCGGCATGTCCATGGGGAGAAGCTGCGCCAGATCTTCCGGAGCGTTGGAGATGATGCCGTCCACGCCGTGATCCGCCAGAATATCGAATGCGCTCATGAAATCCGAGTCTTCCCAGAAAGCGAACAGACTGGCATATCCCTTTTCCGTAAGTTTCTGCTGTGCCGCCGCCATGATTTCACTGTAACACCTGTCCTTCACGGAATAGAAAAGCATCCCGATGGTATAGTGTTTCCGCGAAACCAGCGCTTTGGCGGCGAGATTCGGCTTATAGTCCATCTTCCGTGCCGTTTCAAGAACCTTTTTCCGGGTTGCCGGAGAAACTTTATATTTCGGGTCGTTGCTCAGAATTGCGCCCACGGCAGTCTTCGAAAGACCGCAGCTGGCGGCAAGATCAACAAGCGTAACTCTTTTTCTCTTTTCCATAGTACCCGGTTCCGATTTCCTGTTTTTGATTTACGGGAACGTTCCCATTGCTTATAATTATAATCAGATTTTCCTTTTTGTCAATAGGCAAATCCAAAAAAAAACAAAAAAATATTCCGATGGAATCAAAAAACAG
The DNA here is from genome assembly GCA_934661375.1 of uncultured Victivallales bacterium. Taxonomy (GTDB): domain Bacteria; phylum Verrucomicrobiota; class Lentisphaeria; order Victivallales; family UBA1829; genus SIG94. The sequence goes on along the minus strand of CAKUJH010000019.1, from coordinate 35,482 downwards.
ACAACCGGAAGCCCGCAGCTTGAAATCGGCGGCGGCTGAGGTATATTATCAGTTCATAAAATGAACTTATTGCCGGAGACAGCATTTTGGAAAATTTACGGATACTGCCGAATCTTCATTTCGATCTCCCCGAAAAAGAGGTCTTCCTGCGGCTGGGCTGGAACAGCTCCCGGGTCCGCGCTGATTCTGAATGCGCCGGAATCATCCGTGAAATCGCCCGCCGGGCATTTGCTTTCTGCCGTCCGCAGGGACGTTACCGCATTGTGGGAATCCGTGTCGTGACGGAGCAGGGAATCGAACTGGAAAACGGCGTGTTTCTGGCGGGTTCGATTTTTGCGCGTTCATGTGCCGGCTGCTGCGCCTTGTGGTGCGCCGCGGTAACGGTCGGCAGGGAAATCACCGCCGCCCGCGACGCCGCGGAAAGCGTTTCCGATAAGAGTGTGTATGACGCCGTCGGCAGTGAAAGTGCGGATGCCGCCATGGATTTTCTGCATCACAATTCCATCCGGGAACTGCTCCGGAGCGGACGGGATCTGTCGGTCCGGCGGTATTCCGCGGGATATGGCGACATGCCGCTGACCGCTCAGCGGATCACAGATTCTTTCCTGAATCTGGCGGATATGGGCGTAACTTTGAATGAACATGATTTCATGATTCCGGAAAAATCCGTAACCGCCTGGGCGGGAATCCGGAACATAACAGGAGACAGCCAGTCATGAAACGATCTGAATTCCAGAAACTTGCCGCGTCGGGCATTATTCTCGACGGCGCAACCGGAACGGAACTTGCCAAACACGGGATGCCTGTCGGGGTCTGTCCCGAACTTTGGGTCTACGAAAATCCCGATTCCATCCGTTCTGTTCACCGCGCCTATTATGAAGCCGGCAGCCGCATTCTCTATTCCCCGACTTTCTGCGGAAACCGCTGCAAACTGGCGGAATTCGGTCTGGCGGACCGCACGGCGGAAATCAACCGCGGACTGGCGCGGATCGCCAAAGAAAATCTGCCGGACGCCTTCATTTTCGGCGATATTGCCCCGACCGGCCGTTTCGTGGAACCCTATGGCGATCTGCCGTTTGAGGAAGCGGTTGCCGTATACCGGGAACAGGCGCAGGCACTCCTCGAAGGCGGCGTGGACGGTTTTGTCATTGAAACCATGATGGATCTTCAGGAAGCACGGGCGGCGTATCTCGGCGTCCGGGAAGCGGCGCCGGATCATCCCGTTATGGTTACCATGACGTTCGAAGCGTCGGGCCGCAGCCTGACCGGTGTGCATCCCGTGGCGGCATTGACAGCTTTGCAGGCACTCGGTGTTGATGCCTTCGGCTGCAACTGTTCCACCGGACCGGAAGCCATGGCGGAAATTGTCGCTTCGCTGAAACCGTACGCCCGGATTCCGCTGATCGCCAAACCCAATGCCGGACTGCCGCACCTCGAAGGAAACCGTACGGTGTTCCCGATGAATCCGGAGGAATTTGCCGCTAATGCGTCGCTGCTGCACCGGGCGGGGGCTTCGCTGTTCGGCGGCTGCTGCGGCACCACGCCGGAACATATCGCGGCTTTGACGCAGGCTGTTGAACGGCTGGGCGCACCGGAAACGGAAAAAAATCCGGTCTGCGGTGTTGTTTCGTCGGTTTCCTCTTTCCGGGTTCTGGCGCCGGAACAGCCGTTTGCCGTGATTGGCGAACGCATCAACCCCACGGGAAAAAAGGCTTTGCAGGCGGAACTGCGCGAAGGAAAAACCGATCTGGTATACGAATTTGCCGTGCAGCAACAGGAAGCGGGCGCGGCTGTGCTGGACGTCAACATGGGACTTTCCGGCATCAATGAAGCGGAGATGATGGAAAAATCCCTGAAGCGGCTTCTGCACTGCACAACGCTGCCGCTGTGTATCGACTCCACTGATCCCGCAACCGTCGAACGCGCTCTGCGGCTTTATCCCGGACGCGCTCTGCTGAACTCGATTTCGGCGGAGTCTTCCCGGCTTCGGAATGTTCTGCCGGTTGCGGCGAAATATGGCGCCATGCTGATTCTCCTGCCGCTGACGGATTCCGGAATTCCCGCCACGGCGGCGGAACGGATCGGGGTTGTCCGGCGGCTGCTCGACGAAGTGAAAAAATACGGTTACGGTCCCGCGGATGTATGCGTTGATGCCTTGATCATGACTGTCTCCACCAACCCGGAAGCGGCGCGGGTTTCGCTGGATCTGATTTCCTGGTGCCGTTCCCAGGGACTGAATACGGTCTGCGGACTTTCCAACGTCAGCTTCGGCTTGCCGTCGCGTCCGCTGCTGAACCGGACATTCCTCGGCATGGCGATCGGCTGCGGTCTGAACATGGCAATTGCCAATCCGCTGTTCCCGGAACTGATGGAACTGACTCTGGCGTCCGATGCGCTTGCCGGACGCGATGCGCACCAGCTGGCGTATCTGGCGAAATTTTCCGGCGCGGCTCCGGAAAAAAGTACGCAGTCCAAGGCCGCCCTGACTCCCACGGAAAAACTGTACCGGGCGGTTATGCGCGGCGATGCCGAAGGGACTCCGGGCGCGGTGGACGCGGTTCTGGCGGAAGGGAAAACCGCACAGGAAATCCTGAATACCATCCTGATTCCGGCAATTACCGAAGTCGGGGAAAAATATGAGAAAAAGGAATACTTCCTGCCGCAGCTGATCCTGTCCGCCGACGCCATGCAGGCGGGAACCAGACATCTGGAAGCGGCTCTGGCGGGTTCGCCGGATTCCGCCCCGAAAGCGCGCATGATTTTCGCCACGGTCAAAGGCGATATCCATGACATCGGCAAAAACATTGTCATTGCCATTCTGCGCAACTACGGCTTCGATGTGCTGGATCTCGGCAAGGACGTTCCCGCCGAAACCATTCTGGACGCCGCCGCGCGGGAAAATATTTCGGTCATCGGACTTTCCGCCCTCATGACCACCACCATGAATGCCATGCGCGACACCGTGATGCTGGCAAAAAAACGCGGTCTGGAACATCTGCATTTCATGGTCGGCGGCGCTGTGGTCGATCAGGCGTTTGCCGATGAAATCGGCGCCACCTATACCCGCACTCCCATGGATACGGTCCGTGCCGCGCGCAAATTCGCCGGTCTCGACTGACAAACCTGAAAGTATTCGGAAAATACAAAAACGGCTGTCTCCTCGTTCGAAGAAGACAGCCGTTTTGGGTTCCTATGCAATATTGATCAGACCGGACCGGCGAGACTGGTTTTCCAGTCGGGCGGCACACTGCCGAAACCTTTCCATTCCAGACCGTCGGTGTAAACCATGACCGCCGCAAGGTCGTTGCCGTTGCGGACCCGCAAATCATCAATGCCGTCGCCGTTATAATCGCCAATGGCTTCGACTGCCATGGATGTGGGGAAGTCACAGAAGGCTTTCCAGCCGACAATGCCACCGTCTTTCATCAGCCATGCCCCATACGAACCGTTACTGTTGAACAGAATATCCGCGGTGCCGTCGCCGTCGAAATCACCCAATCCGACAATCTGATTATCTGCTCCGACATCTGCCAGTCCCTGCCAGCTCGGACCATTGGCACTCATCAGCCACGCTCCGATGCTGTTGCCGTTGCGCAGAATCAGATCCGCGGTGCCGTCGCCGTTGATGTCGCCAACCTCGACCATGTTCCAATCCAGGGGCAGGGGAACTTCAAAATGTTCTCCGGTTTGATTCATGTATGCCCCGATCACCCCGTTGCTTCTGCGGTACAGCAAGTCGGTCAAGCCGTCGCCGTTGAAGTCGCGCGTGGCGATCAGTTCGCAGTCGGATTCGAGACGTCCCCACGATTCCCAACCGGGAATTCCTTTTTCATTCATGGTCCAGACTCCGACGTCTTTGTTTACAGCGTCATACAGGAATACGTCCGAATAAATGTCGCCGTTGGCATTTCCGGTGTCGAACAGTTCCCATGTTCCGGGCAGACCGGAGAGTCCGAGCCATGAAGCATTGCCCTTGGCATCCAGCAGCCATGCTCCGGCATCCGAAGCCGCCGGATTGACCATGAGAATATCCGGAGTCCCTTTGCCCGTCAGGTCGCCCTTGCGATACGAACCCTGCATATCCGCGGCGACCGTAAATGTCAGAGTTCCATCGGTTTGCACCAGCGAATAAGTATACTTTCCGTAAGACAGCTGTCCGCCGCAGGAGAGCGTGCCCAGATACGTGCCGTCTTCGAGCTGAACGGTAAGAGCTTTGCTGAAATCCGCCGCGTTTTTTGCCAGCTGATAAGTTCCGGCAGACTGGCCGGCGGAAACGGATACTGCAAAGTTCGCACCGCTGAATTTGCCGGGATCACTGACGATATACGGATCATCTGTCCGGCGTCCGTTCAGAGACATTGCCAGGTAAACGCCGTCGGCGGAGACGTTTTCCGTCGCGCTCAAAGTACCGGCGACATAGAGTGTTCCTTGCAGAGTGTTTGTGCCGGAAAGTCTGAGTTCGCCGCCGGAATGAACCGTGACATTTTTCAGCAGACCGCAGTATGCGCTGAAAAAGCCGCCGTTTTCGACCGCGGTGTTCTCCGCATATCCGCTGAAGACCCTCATGGACCCGCCGGCGGAAACAACAGCGTCAAAGGCGGACCCGCCGGCGGAAACGATCATGGTGCCTTGTCTGAGCTGGGCGGAAACGGCGTTTCCTCCGCTGAGGATGTTCAGGTATCCGCTTTCCGCCGCCAGTGTTCCGGCTGCGGTTCCGCCGGCTGAAACGAACATGCGGCCCGCACTGCCGAGCCGGACATTTTCAGCCAGTCCGGCGTATTCCACGAACAGACGTCCGTTCCCGTAAACGTTTGCCCCCGTCACGATTCCGCTGCCGGAAACGGTCTGACTGCCGATTCCGAAGATTATCGCGCCGCTGTCATAGCCGCCGGAGACGATGACATTTCCGGAGTTGACCACTGTTCCGAAGGCGGACCCGCCGGACTGGATGACCGCTTTGCCGCCTCTGGATACAACCGTATCCGACACCGTTCCACCGGAAAGGATATCCAGTCTGCCGCCCTGCACCGTGGTTTTTCCGGCAGCCGCTCCATCGGAAACGGTCATGACACCGCCGGTGATGAACGTATCCGCCGCCGCGGTCTGCTCCGAAAGCAGGAACGAGCCGCTGCTGAGCCGGGTGCCGGAAGCGGAACCGCCGCTCATCAGGATAAGGCTGCCGCCGCGCAGGATGGTGGCGCCGGCACTGCCGCCGGAAAAGACATTGACCACACCGCCGCTGACCGTGGTCTGTTCGGCACTGCCTCCGGAAAGATTCATGACGCCGCCGCGCATAATGGTTCCGCCGGCTTGTCCTCCGCTGTAAACCTGGACCGTTCCGCCAGTCCCCAGCGAAGTCAGATAAGCGGAGCCGCCGCCGGAAATGTGCATGAGGTCGCCCTGCGAACCGTTGATGACCGCGCTGTTGATCTGGATGCCGCTGGAAATCAGAGAGTCCGATTTGTATATTTTGACCAGGTCGCCTTGCTGTCCTGCCAGAGTGATGGAGAGTATGCCGGAAGAACTGCGTGAAAGGGTGTACAGGATTCCGCCCGCGGCAAAAGTTTTCCCGATTTCCAAAGAGCCTTGCGCGGCACCCGCCTGATTCCGGATCGTGATGGTTCCGTTGAACCCCGCCGCTCCCGCAGCCAGCGCGTAAGTTCCCCATGCCGGCGAAGCGGGCGCGGTGATGCTGTAAACCGCGCCCCGGAGATACGCCAGATTGCTGACGATGCAGGGGTCCGAAGTTTTTCTGCGGCTGATGGAAAAATTCAGTTCTGCGCCGTCGGCATTCACCAGACCGTTCACGGTGATGGTTCCCGCGGCGGTATGAGTGCCGCGCAGAACGGAGTCTGCGGCAAGCTGCAGGACTGCGCCGGAATGGATTTCCGCATCCTGAAGAATCCCGCCGGACGCTATGGAAGCGGTCCCTCCGCTGAGTATCGCCTGCACCGCGGAGCCGCCGCTGGAAACATTCAGTTTTCCGGCATGAAGGACGGTGCCGGAAGCAACGGCATTGACTGCGGTCAGCGTTCCGCCGCGGACCATGGCGTTGCGGACTGTCCCGTTGTAGACCGCAACACGCGCATCGCTGTAAATATTGACGCCGTTGGCAGCCGCTCCGGAATAAACGTTCATGATCCCGCCGCTCATGGCGGTATCGGCGGCAGTTCCCGCGGAGCTGATGTTCATGGTTCCGCCGTTCATGACGGTTCCCGATGCCGTGCCGCCGCTGGAGATTTTCATTTCACCGCCGCTGCCGAGCCGGGTGTCATATACGGTTCCGCCGCTGGAAACCTGCATGGAATTGTTGCCCGCACTGCCGATTTCAATGCCGCTGAGAACGGACCCGCCGGAGGTCATGGTGCCGGAACTGTATATTTTGACGGGATACTCCGGTTCATAGAACGGACATGCGCTGACAATCTGCACGCCTTCGATCACTCCGGTTACGGAGCCGCCGTAATCCTGAATGACATAGCCGCTGTATTCCGTGTTCCATTTGATGGACATAATTTTCATGACGTCCGGCGCCTGGGACGAATCGTCCATATAATCATCGTCATCCGAATCCGTTACAATGATTCCGGCGTAATAATCCAATGAATCTTTGGAATAGTTCACATTGTAGGTGAGTCCCCACAGCGTGATGGCATGTCCGCCGTAACGGTCTTTGCCGGAAGATGTGTACCAGCCGAGGCTGAGTCCGACGCCGCATCCCGCCCGGAGAGCTTCTTCGGCATCGACCAGAAAACTGTTGGTTTTGCCGTCGGAATCACTGTCCTGGACGTAAATGGACGCATCGCTGACTCTGTCTTTGAAGAATCCGCCCGAATCCTCCAGACACTGATCCCAGTTTGTCCAGCCGTCGGGGTCGTATTCTCCGGTGAGATACCATTCCGCGCCGTACAGAGTGTTGCCGCCGTAACGGTCGCCGAGAGTGAAATTGTCGCGGAACACCTGAAAGACGTCGTCCGTGGTCGCGAGCGAAATGTCATGCTGATTCCAGCCTGCCCAGTACAGCACGTTTGACGCGGCGGCTGCCCAGCACATATTGGCGTCCTTGGCATGTTCCGGCTTGTTGTAGTTCGCCTTTTCCGCGTCAATGACATTGCTGCTCTGGTAATAGTAGCCGCCGGAATAACGGGAAGTGGTGTCCAGCGTGAAACTGTCCCAGCTCAAACCCGATACGGAAACCAGATACGCATCGGTTCCGTAGGTGTTGAGAAGATCGGAATTGATGGAGAAGGAAGACTGCGCAAAGAAGCGGGCGGAGGAGATGGCGCCGCCGGTATACTCCTGAAAGACCGTCGATATGCCGGACTCCGCATTCCATCCTGCGGAAACCGGAAAACTGCCGGACGGCAGGACCTGGCTGCTCCGGCTGAGCGGTTCCGCGGCGTCATATCCGGAGAACCGCAGCACGGAAGCGTCATTTCCGCCGGAGGTAATCTGACACGGAACGACGGTGTACGTAAAATTCATATAGTCAGGAACTTCCGCTGTTTCCGCGGCAGGATGGACAACTTCCGGAGTCAGAAAATATTCCGTTTCATTTTTCCGGCTGCCGGATGATATTTTTTCCCGGACGAGCCGATACTGTCCGGACAGATTATTTCCGGAGAGACGCAGCGAACCGGTCCGGCCGCCTTTCAGCACAAAACGGAATGCCGGAGCATCCGTTTCCCGGTTGTTGAAACGGGTTTCGGGGAACAGCAGATCATCGGACGGGAACAGTTGTTGTGTGTTGTTCATGGCGGCTCGTTTCTCCTATGGTGTTAGTCTGTACAATACTTATTATAACATTTCCGCGGCAAAAATCAACTGCGGACAACATAAAAATATGGAAATTATCGCGGATGTCCGGTTTGCAAAACGGAAACATCCGGGATATATTACGGAAGACGCCGGGATTTGTCTGCGCTCATCTGGAAGGAACGTGTTCCCGGCGGAACAACATCATATCCGGCTGCCCGGATAAACAAGGACTGATGCAGAATTATGAAGACTCCCAATTTTCTGGCGATTGACAACTGTTTTGCGTCCAAACGCTGGACCGAACCCATGGAATGGATGCGTATTGCCGCCGATGCCGGAATCGGCTATATCGAAGCCAGCGCCGATACCGAATGCGATTCCCTTTACAGCGATCCGGATTACCTGAAAGACTGGATCCGGGACGTCCGGCGCGCCACTGCCGAAACCGGAGTACGGATTGCCAATCTTTATTCCGGACACGGCACATACACCACTCTGGGGCTGGCGCATCCGGACAGCCGCAACGCCCGCCGCATGGAAGAGGAATGGCTCGGCGGAATGCTGATCCGTGCAGCGGAACTGCAGTGCGGCGTCGGGTTTTTCTGCCATGCTTTCCCGCAGTCCGTTCTGCAGGACCCCGCACGCTATCAGGCGTCTCTGGAAATGCTGTACGACCGTCTGGCTCATCTGGCGGTCCGCGCCGCGGAACTGGGCGTGCCGGAAATCGGCGTGGAACAGATGTATTCCCCGCATCAGGTCCCGTGGACCATTGAAGGCGCCAGAACGCTGGTTCACGAAGTCTGGAAACGTTCCGGAAAGAATTTCTATTTGACTATTGACACCGGGCATCAGTCCGGACAGCATAATTTCCGTCGTCCGGACGCCGCGAAAATTCAGGCTGTGATCGACGATTTCCGCAAGACCGGCACTTTTGAACCGGTCTGGCTCGGACCGGAAAAAGCGTTTGACCTGATCCGCAAAGGCGCGTCCGTTGCGGAAATCGAAGCCCTGCTGGATGAATATCCCTACATGTTCTCGAAACCGGAAGACTCGGACACCTGCCGCTGGCTTGCCGAACTGGGCATGTACGCGCCGATCGTGCATCTGCAGCAGACGGACGGCACCAAGTCCGCGCACCTGCCGTTTGATGACGCCCACAACAAAACAGGTGTCATTCATGCGGAAAAGGTCCTTGCCGCACTGGATAAATCCGATGCGGTTCCTGCCGATCCGGAAATGCCCGCTCCGTGCAGACAACATTATCTGACGCTGGAACTGTTCGGCGGAACGGCGGAACTGCCGTCTTCCCTGCTGCGGAAAGTGGATGATTCCGCCCGTTACTGGAGAAATTATCTCTGAGCGGATTGAAGAATGCGCCGTCTGACGCTGCGCATTTTTTCCGCTTCTGCACATTTGTTTTTCGAGAAAAAGAAAGTATAGTACGGATGCGCTGCTCCGGCAGCGCCTTCCCATGCGGGAGAGCACGGCGGATCTGATAGCCCTGAAAAGGGTTTCGCCGGACTGCTCCGGCATGTTTTTCTTTACGCGGCGGCGGAGGTCAAAGTCTGCCGCCGTTCTTTCATTTCATTTCCACAATTTCCCTGCCGTTGGGCATGGTCCATTCCAGACTGCTGTAAAACTCCTGCAATGTGCCGGTGACGGAATCGTGTTCATGAGTCCGGATTCTGCGTTTGGGCAGGTCGCCGAACAGTTGCTTCAGATTTCCGATGGGACGGTATTCCGCTTCGGCGGAGTAGGGCGGTTCCGGCAGCTGAATCCGGAAGGAATCCGGATCCAGACGGAATTCCCGCATGGCGCGGGCGGCCTGCTCATGCAGTTCTTTCAGCACTCTGTGCCGCGGATAATGAATGGCGGCGGATTCCGCGGCAAAAACCTTGTCGGTGGGCGTGGATGCGTCCACTGCCGGATTCAGGCCTTCTTTGACTGCGACAGTTACCACTTTCGGCGCCAGCGCCGCGGCTTCTCTGGTCAGAGCGAGGTCGCCGGCGGCAAAGAACGTGATCCCGCCTTTTTCCGCCTGCGCATAGAGCAGCTGTCCGAATTCTCCGACGGAAATTCCGTTCAGCCGGAAATCGATCGCGTCCTCGGTCTGCGTGTGCGCCAGATGCGCCTGCGGGGCTCCCGCTTTGGCATGCTGTCCCACGAACGCCACGCCGTCGAACCGCTTCTGGAATTCAGGCCATCTGACAATGGAATTCTGCAGGGAAACCCGCGGGTCCAGTATGGCGCTGTCAATCGCTCCTTCACCGTGTCCGTCCCAGACCAGAATATCCGCTTCCGGATCTTCGCTGAAAAAACCGTCGGCAACGGCATTGACTTCTTCGGTCAGAAATCGGCATCCCAGTTTGTAATACGCTCCGGACGGATGGCACCAGCCGTTGAAAAACTGAATGCCGTTGGCCCCTTCTATATCGGTAATCATGAGAATACGCATATTTTTTCCTCCTGTTGGCTTTCTTACAGTACAGCCGCTTTCTTTTTTTTCAAGAGTTTTTTCCGCCGCCGGCTTTTTTTTCTGTGGAAAGATTTGCAACCTTGCCGTCTGCATTGTATATTATCCTATTATGAATAATGAACTGCATCAGGCTTTAAAACAATATTTCGGTTACGATTCCTTTCTGGATAATCAGGAAAACATTGTCCGAAGCGTCCTTGACGGCGAAGATGTCTGCGTGGTCATGCCGACTGGCGCAGGAAAATCTCTCTGCTATCAGCTGCCGCTGCTGATGTCGGAAGGATACGGGCTGATTGTTTCCCCGCTGATTTCCCTGATGAAGGATCAGGTGGATTCTCTGACGGAACGCCATATCCCGGCGGCATGTCTGAACACATCCGTTCCGTATGCCGAACAGCAGAGCATTCTGGGCGCCGCCGAACGCGGAGAATTGAAACTGCTTTATGTTGCGCCTGAACGTTTTCAGACCGGCATGTTCGCTAATTTTCTGCGGCGCTGTCCGCCCCGCGCCCTGATTGTGGACGAGGCACACTGCATCAGTCAGTGGGGACATGATTTCCGGCCGTCGTATCTGCGGCTGGGGGAGGCGGTCGAATCTCTGGGCATTGTTCAAGTCTGCGCATTCACCGCCACTGCCACGGAAAAAGTCCGCGAAGACATTGTCGCGCAGCTGCACCGCCCCGGCATGAAGCTGATGGTCGCCGGATTCAAACGTCCGAATTTGGCGTTTTCCGTCATTGAAACCGGCGGCGGCGACGACAAACTGCGGCAGCTGGGGCGTCTGCTCAAAAAGAAACGGGTGCCGACTATTATTTATGCTTCGACCCGCAAAAATGTGGAAATGCTCCGCGATGAATTCGGCTGCATCGCTTATCATGCCGGCATGAAAGATGGCGAACGCGCCGAAGCGCAGGATCGGTTCATGACGGAAAAGACGCCCGTTCTCGCGGCAACCAACGCTTTCGGCATGGGCATCGACCGTCCGGACGTCCGACGGGTGATCCATTTCAATATCCCCGGTTCCATCGAGGCGTATTATCAGGAAGCGGGACGCGCCGGACGCGACGGCGAAAATGCCGAATGTATTCTGCTGTATTCCTATGCCGATAAATTTGTGCAGGATTTTCTGATCGACATGAACAATCCGTCCGAAGAAATTGTGACGGAACTCTGGCATCTGCTGCGGCAGGAGGCAAAGACCCGGCAGAGCAATCAGCTGGATCTGACCCTGGATCAGTTTGCGGAACTGCTGCCTGATGTCAAATCTTCCCAGCAGATCGGCGCGGCATTGAATCTGCTGGAACAGCACGGCTACGTGGAGCGGGTTTACAGCGCACGCGATTTCCTGACTTTCCGGGTCGTTCCGCCGTTGAAGGACATGCTCCGGGAGCATGAACCGCAGAAAACCCAGCGTTCCATCTTCGTTTACCGGTTCATCCGGCATGCCGGGGCGGATGCCGCGGCGATGCGGTCCTGGAATCTGCGGGAACTTTCCGCCGTGACCCGGTTGTCGATGGATCAGATCAAACGGGTGATTACGCATCTGGACGGCTCGGTGCTGGAAACCGCGGAGCGTTTCCGCGGACGTTCCACTCTGCTGCTGCGGCCGGATGATCCGGAACCGTCGGATATTGATTTTTCCGAAACTGAATATAAGAAAAAACTGGAGCAGAACCGTCTGGATGAAGTGGTCGGATATGCCCGTACTTACGGCTGCCGGCAGGCGTATCTGATTGCGTATTTCGGCGAGAATACCTTGAACTGGCATTGCGGAACCTGCGATCACTGCGAACATAAATCCGCGGAAGACAGCCGGATGCGTCGGTTGTCCGATGAAGAGCGGCGGGCGGTCTGGCTGATGCTGGACGGTGTCCGTTATTACAACGGACGCATGGGACGCGGACGTCTGAGTCAGATTCTGTGCGGCTCCCGGAATGCAGAACTGGTGCAGCGCGGTTATGCCCGGCATCCGCCGTTCGGCACTTTGAAAATGCTCAAACCGAACATCGTTCAGATTGTTCTCCGTGAACTGGAAAACCTGGGATTCCTGCGGCGTTGCGGCAATCCGGAATATCCCTGTCTGGAAATTTCCGCAGACGGCAGAGCGTTTCTGAATTCCCCGTATCCTCTGTCGCTGCCGCTGCCGCCGTTCATTGTGTCCGGCAAAAAAATGCCAATGGAGCGTTCCTCTGCACATTCCGTCCGGAAATCAGTGTTGTCAGACAGCGACCGTCTGTATGAACGGCTGCGCAATGTCCGGCTTCAGCTGGCGCAGAAACGGCAGTGTCCGGTGTTTATGATTCTGGGAGATGCCGTTCTCCGTGAACTGGCGCAGCAGCGGCCCATGTGCGTGGAAGACGCCCGCGGCATCAAGGGAATCGGAGCACAGAAACTGACTTCTGTTGTACCGCATTTCGTCCGGGAGATTCAGAACTGGTGCAACGGCCGTTGAGCCGGTTCTGCACAAGCGGTCCGGGAAAAATGACGGAATTTTGACCATTTTCCGTTTTTTAAAGGAAAAAATATGGCTTCCGGCTTGATTCGGCATCAATTCGTGTGTATATTATCGGATTATTATTGAATAACCTTATGGAAGGAAAATAAAAATGTCCAAGTTTTCACTTGAAACGATTCGGCACAGTGCCTCGCATCTGATGGCTGCTGCGATTCTGAAGCTGTATCCCGATGTCAAATTCGATATCGGACCCAGCACCGCTGACGGCTTTTATTACGATTTCGATTTCGGAACAGTGAAACTGACTGTGGACGATCTGGAAAAGATTGAAAACAAAATGGCTGAACTCGCCGCGGAAAAACTGCCGTTCGAACGTTTCGAAGTTTCCCGCGAAGAAGCCCTCAAACTGCTGACGGACAGAAAACAGAATTACAAAGTGGAACGTCTGGCGGACATCCCGGAAGGGGAAGCCATTTCCTTCTACCGCTGCAGCGATTTCGTGGATCTCTGCCGCGGTCCGCATGTGGACAATACCGGCGACATCGGCGCGTTCAAGTTGCTCAGTATTGCCGGTTCCTATTTCCGCGGCAAGGAAAGCAACCCCATGCTGACCCGTATTTACGGTACTGCTTTCGCGGACAAAAAGGAACTGAAAGCGTATCTTACGCAGATTGAAGAAGCCAAAAAACGCGACCATCGCCGTCTGGGCAAGGATTTGGATCTGTTCAGCATTTCCGAAACCGTCGGTCCCGGTCTGGTTCTCTGGCATCCCCGCGGAGCTTCCATCCGCAATACGCTCGAAACTTTCTGGCGCAAAGAGCATTACGAAAACGGTTACGAACTGCTGTACACCCCGCATATCGGCCGTGCCAATCTGTGGGAAACCAGCGGACACCTCGGCTTCTACAAGGAGAGCATGTACTCGCCGATGCAGATTGACGAAATCGACTACTATGCCAAGCCGATGAACTGTCCGTTCCATATCGAAATCTACAAATCCCGTGTGCGTTCCTATCGCGAACTGCCCTGCCGCTGGGCTGAACTCGGCACTGTGTACCGTTATGAAAAGAGCGGTGTGCTGCACGGTCTGATGCGCGTCCGCGGATTCACGCAGGATGATGCGCACATTATCTGCACTCCGGAACAGATTGAAAGCGAGATCGAAGAAGTTCTGCGTTTCTGTCTCCATATCTGGAAAACCTTCCAGTTTAAGGAGATTAAAGCTTATCTCTCGACCCGTCCGGAAAAAGCGGTGGGCGATCCCGCCCGCTGGGAACAGGCGCAGAAATCGCTGGTCAACGCCATTAAGCAGAGCGGTCTGGAATACGAAGTTGACGAAGGCGGCGGCGCGTTCTACGGACCGAAGATCGACCTGAAGGTCAAGGACGCCATCGGACGTGAATGGCAGACTTCCACCATTCAGTTTGACTTCAATCTGCCGGAACGTTTCGGCATCACCTATGTCGGCGAAGACGGACAGCGTCATCAGCCGTACATGGTTCACCGGGCTCTGTTCGGTTCTCTGGAACGTTTCTTCGGCATCCTGATCGAACATTTCGCGGGTGCGTTCCCTGCCTGGCTGTCGCCGGAACAGGTTCGCCTGATTCCGATTACGGAAAATCAGAATGAGTATTGCCTGAATGCAATGAAGGAACTGCGGAAACGCGGATTCCGTGTTGAGTGTGATACCGGAACCGACAGCATGGGCGCGAAGATCAAAGCGGCGCGTCTGATGCGTGTTCCGTTCATGGCTGTGGTCGGCGAAAAGGAAATGCAGAGCGGTACTTTTGCCATCCGTTCCCGCCGCGAAGATCAGCTGGGACAGATGGATTTGGAAACATTTGCAAAAAAATTGCAAAACGATATTGACAACAAACTCTGAGCGTGCTATATTATCAGCTCGTAAAGGTTTTGAATGGTCAAAATCCGTATGAATCTTTAATTGGAGGATACTGCTATTAGCAAGCTGTTGAAAAATGATATGCGTGTTTACGCCGACAAGGATCTTCTGGTGATTGGTCCGAACGGCGAACAGCTCGGCGTAATGAAGCTCGGTCCTGCTTGTCAGGCCGCGAAAGATGCTGGTCTGGATCTGGTGATGGTCGCGGAAAACAGCGAACCGCCGGTGTGCCGGATCATGAATTTCGGAAAACTTCTGTATGAACAGAAAAAGAAGCTCAAAGACCAGAAAAAGAACCAGCAGGCTCAGAAGGTCAAAGAGATTAAATTCCGTCTGAACATTGCCGAACACGATTATGCGCATAAGATTGAACAGGGAATCGAGTTCCTGAACGACGGCTGCAAGCTGAAAGTCACACTGACTTTCAAAGGTCGCGAGATGGCGCATACGGAAATCGGTTTTGACCTGATCAATCGGATAACGGAAGACCTGAAAGATGACGGCACGGTCGAAAGCCCTGCCAAACTTTTGGGTAAAAACATAAACATGTCCTTCAACCCGAAGGGCTCACGCTGAGATTGGCCGATAAGGCATCTGCCTTTCCAGCGACATAAACTCTAAGCATCAAACAAGGAGTAAAACGATGCCGAAACTGAAAACAAGAAAGTGCATTTCCAAGCGCGTGAAACGCACGGGTACAGGCAAATTCAAGTTCTTCAAGCCCGGCCGCCGTCACCTCATGACCGGCAAGAGCGGAAAAAGAAAACGTCACATGCGTCGTGATGGTATTGCCGCCAGCGCACACGTCAAACGTATTGCCAAGGCTCTTCCTTACGGATGAGTTGAACCCCGAATTGGAGATTACTGAAAATGAGAGTTACATACGCTGTTCCTTCCAGAAAACGCCGTAAACGCGCATTAGAAAGAGCGAAAGGTTTTTACGGTGCAAGCAGCAAGAGAATCCGTACCGTATATGATGCAATTGACAAGGCTGACGCCCATGCGTATGTCGGCCGCAAACAGAAAAAGCGTCAGTACAGAAGACTGTGGACGATCCGTATCAATGCGGCGTGCCGTATGATGGATTTCTCTTACAGCAAACTGATTGCCGGTCTGAAAAAGGCCAATATCGAACTGAACCGCAAAGTCCTTGCCGACCTCGCGGTCAAAGATATGGAAGCATTTAAAGCCCTGGTTGAAAAAGCCAAGGCCGCCTGCTGATCCATTCAGTTTTTATTTTGTTTTTCGAAGCGGGTTGCCGGATTCCGGTATGCCCGCTTTTTTTCTTTTTTCCAGAGTATTGGAGATTCTGTCATGCTTAACGAATTACTCGAAAAACTCAAAGCCGCCACCGAAGAAGCGACTGCCGCTCTTGCTGCCGCCGCTACCGAAGCTGATGTGGATGGCGTCAAAAACCGGACCATCGGACGCAGCGGAGTGCTTACCGCTCTTGCTCCGATGATGGGGAAACTTGCCAAAGAAGACAAACCCGCTGCCGGCAAAGCGTTCAACGAAGCCAAGACCACGGTTCAGAAACTGTTGGAAGAAGCCCGCGAACGCATTGCCGAATCTTCCGGAGCCGCCGCTTCCGAAGCGATTGATGTAACTTTGCCCGGACGGAAATGGCGGATCGGAACGAAGCATCCGGTCAATCAGACGATTGACGAATGCTGTGCAATTTTCCGCCGCATGGGTTTCATTGCCGCCGCCGGACCGGAAATCGAAACGGTTCACAACTGTTTCGACGCGCTCAATGCGCCGGCTGACCATCCGTCGCGTGACCCGAAGGACACTTTCTATTTTGACGACGGCAGGCTGATGCGTACGCAGACTTCGACGGTGCAGATCCGCACCATGCTTTCGCGCAAGCCGCCGATCCGCATTGTTTCACCGGGACGCTGCTACCGCCGTGACACGCCGGACGCCACGCATGGTGTGCATTTCCATCAGATTGAAGGACTGTATATCGACCGCAATGTTTCGATGGCGGACCTGAAAAATACGCTGGAAACTTTTGCCGTGGAATTTTTCGGAAAAGATGTATCCATCCGGATGCGGCCGCACTTTTTCCCGTTCACCGAACCCAGTGCGGAATGCGATTTCTCCTGTGTGATGTGCGGCGGAAAAGGCTGCCGCGTGTGCAAAAATTCCGGCTGGCTGGAAATTCTCGGCTGCGGTATGGTCAACCCGAATGTTCTGCGCAATGTCGGCTTGAATCCCGATGAATGGCAGGGCTTTGCCTTCGGCATGGGCATTGAACGTCTGACCATGCTCAAACACCATATCGGTGATCTGCGTCTTTTCTCGGACAACGATCTTCGTTTCCTCAAACAGTTCTAACGGGGGAGAAGCAAAATGAAAATTTCATTGAACTGGCTGAAAAATTATATTGAACTGAAGAAATCCCCGGAAGAACTGGCGCAGATTCTGACGATGGCGGGACTCGAAGTGGAAGAAATTTCCACGCTCGGCAATGTTCCGGAAGGCGTGGTGGTCGCGCGTATTCTCAGCCGGGAAAAACATCCGAATTCCGATCATCTTTCCATCTGCCAGGTGGATTCCGGCAACGGCAACGTGCAGCAGATTGTCTGCGGCGCGCCGAATTGCGATGCCGGCTGCACGGTTCCGCTTGCCACACTCGGCACGGTGTTTGTTGACCCGGAAGACGGTTCTGAATTTGTCATCAAGAAAGCGAAACTCCGCGGTGTGGAGTCTTTCGGCATGATGTGTTCCGCCCGTGAACTCGGACTGGGCAGCGATCATGACGGTCTGATGATTCTGCCGAACGACTGGACGCTGGGCGAGCCGCTGAGCAAATACATTGAAAAGGACACGGTTTACACGGTGGAAATCACCCCGAACCGCCCGGACTGGCTGTCGCACTGGGGGGTGGCGCGCGATGTCTGGGCGCTGTGCGGCGGCCGCCGTTCGTTCCCGGATGTGCATCTGCCCTCGGTTTCCGGTTTTGAAGATTGGAGCACTCTGGTTACGGTCAAGGCGACGGATCTCTGTCCGGAGTACATTGCACGGGTGATTCGCGGCGTCAAAGTGGCGGAAAGCCCCGCCTGGCTGAAAAAACGCCTGGAATCCGTCGGCATCCGTCCGATCAACAACATTGTGGACATCACGAACTTTGTCATGATGGAATTCGGTGAACCGCTTCATGCGTTCGACACGCGTTTCCTCAAAGACAAGAAAATCATTGTCCGCCGTGCGGAAGACAAGGAAAAGATTGTTGCTCTGGACGGCAAAACGTATGAGCTGGACAAGGATATGCTGGTGATTGCGGACACGGAAAAGCCCGTGGCGATTGCCGGTGTGATGGGCGGTGAATACAGCGGCGTACTGAATGACACGACGGAAGTTCTGCTGGAAAGCGCGTACTTCAATCCGACCAGCATCCGCATGACTTCACGCCGTCTGGGTCTGTCGTCCGATGCTTCGTACCGTTTCGAACGCGGCGTGGATCCCGATATGCTGGAAAATGCCAGCAGCCGTGCCGCCGCCCTGATCCTCGAACTTGCCGGAGGCGAACTGGTCAGCGACCTGATCAAGGTCCGGACTCTGCGTCCGGATCATCCGCGCATTCTCTGCACCTTCTCGAAGATCAACAGTCTGCTGGGTCTGGCTCTTTCGAACATGCAGATGGTGGATATTTTCCGCAAACTGGGACTGGGAGTTTCGGACATCGGCGACGACACCTGTCTGGTGACGATTCCCGGATTCCGTGCGGACATCAAGGAGAATGCCGATCTGGCGGAAGAAGTCGCGCGTATCTACGGTCTGGACAAACTTCCGGCGCAGCGGGTAACGGCGGTGCAGGCTCATCCGTTCTCGGAAGACGCCTGGGCTCCGTTCGAAACCTTGCGCAATCAGCTGATTGCCGCCGGTCTGGATGACACGGTGAATGTCAGCATGATTGATGAAAAGAGTGCGTTGAGCGATCTGCAGTTTGAAAAAGACGATCTGCTGAAAATGAACAATCCGATCAGTCTGGATCTGGCAGTGCTGCGTCCGTCGATTCTGCCGGGACTGCTGGCGTGCGTGAAACGCAACATCGCGCGCAAGAATCCGGATCTGGCGGTGTTTGAAATCGGGCATGTGTTCTGCAAAAATCCGGCGAAATATCCGGAGGAACGCGATGAACTGGCGATCGTGATGACCGGTCGTGTTCATCCGGAACGTTATTCTGCGGAACGGGCAGTACACTTTGATTTTTACGATGTGAAAGGCGTACTGGAAAGTGTGCTGGAAGCCCGCCGGGTGAAATCGTTTGAGTTCAAACCCGCGTCTGATCCGCGCTTTGTGAAAGGCGTCTGCGCTGAACTGTTCATCGACGGCAAAAAAGCCGGTGTGCTGGGCAAACTGAACGACAAGATGACGCGCGGAATGCGGGTGCAGACACCGGTTTTTGCGGCGGTTGTGCAGCTTGCTGTGCTGTTTGAAGCGGAAGGCAAATCCATTGATTACGAACCGGTTTCGCAGTTCCCGCCGGTTTCGCGCGATGTGGCGTTCCTGGCGCCGAAGGATCTGGACAACCAGCAGGTTCTGGATTTCATTGCCGCGCAGAAGATTCCGAATCTGGTGAAAGCGGAAATCTTTGACCTGTTCATGGGTGAACCGCTGCCGGAAGGAGCCAAGAGCATGGCTTACACTCTCACCTTCCGTTCGATGGAACGGACTTTGACGGATGTGGAAGTCAATGCGGCACATGAAAAACTGCGTGCGGCTCTGGCGGCGAAACTGAAAGTCGAGCTTCGCTGACCGGAACCCGTGATTCCGGAAATCCCGCCGATGGAAAAAAACCGTCCGGCGGGATTTTTTTATGATAATTCCGTCATAATCACGGGCTTCATCTTGAAAAACAACGGTTCGGTGCTACTGTATCGTCAATAGCAAAAAACAGGATGAACATTATTATGTCCGCAAAGGGAAAGGTCTGTTGCTGTGGATTCAAAAAATATTATCAATGAAGGACTTGAGACGATCCGTACGGAAATTGAAGGAATGGAATATCTGCGGGATCATCTGGATGAATCGTTTGCCCGCCTGGTGGAAATGTGCATTGATATTCTGGACAAAGGCGGAAAAATCGTAGTCTGCGGAATTGGCAAAAGCGGTCATGTGGGCAAGAAAATTGCCGCAACACTGGCAAGTACGGGTTCGCCGTCGATTTTTGTTCATGCGGTGGAAGCCATGCATGGGGATCTGGGGATGATCAGCGAAGGGGATCTGGTTCTTGCCATCAGTTACAGCGGCGAAAGCGATGAGCTGCTGCGGGTGATTCTGCCAGCCAAACGGCTCGGCGTGAAAGTAGCCAGTTTCACCGGCAATGTGGAGTCATCGCTGGCAAAACTTTCCGATCTGACGGTATCCATTCATATCCCGCGGGAAGCCTGTCCGTTCAATCTGGCGCCGACTACCAGTTCCACCGCGACACTGGTCATGGGGGATGCACTGGCGATGACACTGCTCCGGGTACGGCGTTTCACCAAGGAGAAATACGGACGTCTGCATCCCGCCGGAGCGATTGGGCGAGCAGTGACCATGCGTGTTTCCGACGTGATGCGTTCCGGCGACCGTCTGGCGAAAGTGTCGCCGGAAAACACCATCAAAGAAACGATTCTTGCCATGACTCATGCTCACGGCGGTTCGGCGGTCATTACCGCGCCGGACGGTTCGCTGCTGGGAATTTTCACGGACGGTGATTTCCGCCGCAGAGCGGAGGAAGACATGTCGATTCTGTCCCGTAAAGTCGGCGAAGTCATGACTCGGCATCCGGCGTCGATCTGTCAGGATGAACTGGCGATTGAAGTTCTGCGTACGGTGGAAAAACGCAAAATAGATGATATCGTAGTGGTGGATGCCGAAGGAAAAGTTGTCGGCATTGTGGATATCCAGGATTTGCCCGGATTGAAGCTGATGTAAGAATAGTTTTCGGCGCAGAGGACATGATGCGGAAGGTGCTTCTGAAAAACGGGTTTTCACTGCCGGTGCTGGGAATGGGGACTTGGCTGTTCGGGGGACGCGAGACCCGCGATCCGGCGAATGACGACGCCGGTCAGATTGCCGCGCTTCAAGCCGGAATCGAAGCCGGATTTTCCCTGATCGACACGGCGGAATATTATGCCGGGGGTTATGCGGAAACACTGACCGGGCGTGCCATTGCGGGCTATCCCCGCGCCGGACTGTTCCTGATTTCCAAAGTCTGGAAAACACATCTGAAACGGGATGATGTGCTGCGTGCGGCGGAAAATTCTCTGCGGCGGCTGGGAACAGATTATTTGGATCTGTATCTTTATCATCAGGTTTCGGAACAGGTTCCGCTGGAGGAAACCATCGGCGCGATGAATGAGCTGGTCGAACGGAAACTGGTCCGCCATATCGGCGTCAGCAATTTCGCACCGACGCGGCTGGAACGTGCCATGCGGGCATCCAGTGTGCCGATCGTGCTGAATCAGGTGCATTACAGTTTGAAGTTCCGGGAACCGGAATCATCCGGGCTGCTGGATTTCTGCCGGGAACACGATGTGCTGGTCCAGGCATGGCGTCCGGTGCGCGGCGTGGAAACGTGTCCTCTGACGGAGGAACTGTGCCGCAAGTATGAACTGTCGCTGTATCAGCTGGCATTGGCGTGGCTGATGTCGCAGAAAAATATCGGGACGATTACCGCGATGAAGAATCCGGCGCATCTTCCGGAAAATATCCGTGCGGCGGAAACTGTTCTTGCTGAACCGGATGTGGAGCGTCTGCGGCAGGAATATCCGGACGTGAATTACGTATCCACTGTTCCATTGAGCTGAGGTGAAATCATGATGTCTTTTCATTTACTGCTGGCAGTGCTGCTGTTCCTGTTCATCGGCTGGCGGGCTGTACATCCGGTCAAACTGTCCTGGGGCTGGAAAACTGTTTTGTATGCGCTGACTGCATTGGCGACGGGAAAATTTCTGATTGTGCGTCTGCTGGGCGGCGAAATGTTTTTCGCACCGCAGCTGCCGCGCTGGTTTCTGATACTGTCTTCGTTGCTCTATACATCGGCAGTGATTTTTTTTCTGCTTCTGGTGTTGGAACTGCTGCCGGTGTGTCTGCTGGCATTGCTGGATTACTGGCGGAAAAGCCATTGGGGGGAATCGTTCCGCCGCGTCCGGGGAAGGGTGCATCTCGTCATGCTTGTGTTGTCTGTCCTGACGGCATCTTATGGAATCTATTGCGGATTGCGTCTGCCGGCAGTGAAGGAGATTTCCGTGGTCACAAAAATTTCCGGGGAGACGGCGCGGACGATCCGCATTGCCGCGGTCAGCGATATTCATGTGGACCGCATTCACGGGCGGAAACAGACCCGTCGGCTGGTGGAAAAAGTCAACGCGCTGAAACCCGACCTGATTCTGCTGCTGGGGGATTACGTGGACGGGCGTCTGCATACCCACCGCGAGGAGCTTGAACCGCTGAAAGATCTGTCGGCGCCGCTGGGGGTGTACGGCGTTCCGGGCAATCATGAATACTATTCCGGCTACCGGGAATGGATGGATTATCTGTCGTCGCAGGGGATTCAGATGCTGCTGAACCGGCACGTGGTGAAACCGGGTTTTGTGCTGGCTGGCGTAACCGACTCCGCGGGGCGCCGTTCCGGCGAGGAACTGCCGAGCGTGTCCCGGGCACTGTACCGTGCGCCGGAGGAACTGCCGGTTCTGCTGATGGCGCATAATCCGAAAATCATGGCGGATGCGGTTCGGCATCAGGTGGACTTGCAGCTGTCCGGTCATACCCATGGCGGCATGGTTCCGCTTCTGAGCCGGGTGGTTGCCGCGCGCAACAACGGAAGAGTCCGCGGATTTTACCGGGAAGGAAAGACGGTACTGTATATAACCAGCGGGGCGGGGATCTGGAACGGATTTCCGGTCCGGCTGGGGATTCCGTCGGAAATAGTGCTGCTGCATTGGAAACTGGAACCGGGGCATTGAGATGATTTTCCGGGGATTGCTGCGGGAATACCTTCCGTTGAATTGTCCCTTGTGCGGCGGTGAGCCGTTTGACGGTATTGCCGGTCATTTCTGTGCGGCATGTCTGAAAAGTTTCCGGTTCATTCATACTCCGGCATGTCCATCCTGCGGCGGCGAACTGGGAGGAATTCTGCAGATCTGTCCGGATTGTCTTCATGCGCCGCATGTTTTTCCCTGGAAACGCGGAATTGCGGTGTTCCGGATGGATGGTCCGGTAAAGGAGGCGATTTACCGGTATAAATACCGGAACCGGCCGGAGCTGGCACGGGCGTTTGGACAGCTGGCGGCGGGAGCGGTGCTGGAAGCGGGAATACATCCGGATGTGATTGTGCCGACGCCGCTGCACTGGTTCCGTTATCTTCAGCGCGGTTACAATCAGGCGGAACTGCTGTCGCAGCAGATGGGAGCGGAACTGGGCGTGCCGGTGCGGAATCTGCTGCGGCGGAAAAGATGGACACATCAGCAGGCGCGTCTGGACCGGGAAGCAAGAATCCGCAATTTAGATGGAGCATTTTCAATTCGGGACTCGACAAATGGCAAAAACGGGTGTATATTACTGGTAGACGATGTTATGACGACTGGTTCCACGCTGACAGCCGGGGCGCGCGTTCTGCTGGATGCAGGAGCGGCGGAAGTCAATGTACTGGTGCTGGCACGAAGACAAAGGGACTGATACCTATGGCAATTTTGTTCAGAAAATCGAAGTATTCCACGCTGGGCGGGACAACTGTTCCGGCGGATTCCGTTCACCATTCCGGGCTTGCCGCGGAACCGCTGAAGAAAAAGGAAATTCCCGAAGGCTTGTGGGAAAAATGCAAGAAGTGCGGTGAAATGAATTTCACCAGAACCCGGCAGGAGAACCTGAATATCTGTCCCCGCTGCGGCTGTCATTATCCGCTGACGGCGGCACAGCGGATCGAACTGCTGACGGATTCCGGGTCTTTTCAGGAACTGGATGCCGATATGGAATCGGTTGACACGCTGAAATTCACCGGCGTAGCATCCTATTCCGACAAGCTGGCGGGCAGCAAAGCCAAAACCGGCTTGAAGGAAGCGGTGGTTTGCGGAACCGCCAGATTGAACGGCATTCCATATGCGCTCGGCGTGATGGATTTCCGTTTTCTCGGAGCCAGCATGGGGGCAGTTGTCGGTGAAAAGGTAACCCGTCTCATTGAATACGGTACTGCACACAGACTGCCGGTCATCATGGTGACCGCCAGCGGCGGCGCGCGTATGTATGAAGGCATGATCAGTCTGATGCAGATGGCAAAAACCAGCGGCGCGCTGGAAATGCACAAGGAAGCCGGACTGCCTTACATTGTGATTATGACACACCCGACAACCGCCGGTGTTACAGC
This sequence comes from uncultured Victivallales bacterium, assembly GCA_934661375.1. Lineage (GTDB taxonomy): Bacteria > Verrucomicrobiota > Lentisphaeria > Victivallales > UBA1829 > SIG94. The sequence goes on along the minus strand of CAKUJH010000019.1, from coordinate 11,535 downwards.
CAGTTTTGCCTCGCTGGGCGACCTCATCGTGGCGGAACCGGAGGCTCTGATCGGTTTTGCCGGACCGCGGGTCATCAAGGACACAACCCAGGCTCATTTGCCGGAAGGCTTTCAGACTGCGGAGTTTCTGCTGAAAAAAGGATTGATCGACCGGATCATAGATCGAAAAAATTTACGATATGAAATCGGTTTGTGCCTTGAATATTTCACTTTTTGTGCTAATAGTATAGGGTCAAGCAAAAAGAAGGCCGCTAAAACAGAGGCCTGATTCGCATGAAATAAGTTTTGTCGTCAGCGGCGGAACCCATGCGTCGGAAGCGCGTGAACGGGTCAGATGGGGAACCAGGCAGCCATAAGCGTTGTGACCGGGCGCCGTGGATTTTCTGTCGCTGACGGCTTTTTTTAATCGCAAGGATGGTGCATGATGAAGAGAGTGGATGGACGCCGAAATGATCAGCTGCGCAAAATCAGGATTGTTCCGGGATTTCTGAATCATCCGGTCGGTTCGGCTCTGATCGACATGGGCGGAACAAAGGTCATCTGCGCCGTGTCCTTTGAAGCCGGTGTGCCGTCCTGGATGCGCCAGCAGGGTGTCCCCGGCGGCTGGCTGACCTGCGAATACGGTCTGCTTCCCGCCTCCACGCATCAGCGGTGTCAGCGCGAGGCGTCCCGCGGCAAACAGAGCGGGCGCACCATGGAAATTCAGCGGCTGATCGGCCGTTCCTTCCGTTCCGTAATCGACCTGGTGGCACTGGGACAGAATACGATTTACATTGACTGCGATGTGATGGACGCCAACGGCGGTACGCGCTGTGCCTCAATTACCGGAGCTTCGGTTGCTCTTCAGATGGCGTTCCGCAAACTGATGGAAAAGAAGCTGATTCCGCGTTTCCCCATGCGGGAAAATGTCGCGGCGGTCAGTGTCGGCATGAAGAATGGCGAGTGTCTGCTGGACCTCTGCTACGAAGAAGATTCGTCTGCGGATGTGGATATGAATGTAGTCATGACGGAATCCGGCAAGCTGATTGAAGTGCAGGGGACTGCCGAAGAAGTTCCGTTCAGCCGTGCCGAACTGGATAAAATGCTGGATCTTGCCAAAGGCGGTCTGGATACACTGTTCCAGGAACAGCGCAAAGTCATTGGCGACCGTCCGACACCCCGTCCTTCTCCGAAATCGTTCGGCAGTCTGAGTGAGACATTGGACAATGCGTTGAAAAATCAGAATTGAGATAGAATCCCCCTCCCTGCCGTGTCCGTTTTTTCCTCGCCGGAATTGCGGGCACGGCTCTTTTTTCATATTTTATATTTCATGTATCCAGCGGCAGCAAGGGTTATTTTGTGAACCAGCAGGTCATGGGCATAAGTATACGGATTGATTTTCTCTCCGCGGATGATTTCTGCAAATTCCTTCAGCTGAACTATATAGCGATCCTGCTGCGGCGGGAATTGAATGGTGGTTTCTCCGGCAGGCAGATGAGCGGCAGAGTTTTTCAGAATGAGATGCAGTTCCACCGGCTTTCCGTCGAAACGTTCCGGCGGCCGGACTTCCGCCATGCCGTTGGAACCGATAAAACACCAGCGGCGGTAATTGGTTCCGGCTGTCTGATGTGAACAGGCTCGTAGCATGACAACTGTATGAAGATACTCCAGGACGGCAAGCGCGTTGTTTCGGATATGCGGTGCAACATCCGGAGTCGATTTCAGAAACGGCGTAACCTGTTCCGGCGCACCGAATACGGACACCACAAAATCAATCAGATGACATCCCAGATTGAACATGATGCCACCTTTGAATACGCCGAGATATTCCTGATAACGCGTTCCTCCGTAACCATGATTCATATCCATCTGGACTTCCGAAATATCGCCCAGCGCACCTTCCCGAAGCAGGGTCTGAAGATAATTCAGCGCAGGATTGCCGCGGTACATGTATCCCATCTGAAATGGAAGATGTTTCTGTTCACAGAGTTCCAGCAATTCGCGATACGGTTCGAGCGATTCGCCGCAGGGTTTGTCCATGTGCATGGGAATGCCGCGTTCGGCGAACATTTTCCCGATCCGGACCAGTTCCAGATTCGGAACTTCGACCAGAACGCAATCCAGATCCGGATAATTCAACGCGGCTTCGCTGGAAATGAACGGCGCATCCCGGTATATTTCACGGTCGATCGGCATACTGGGCGACTTCAAATCCGTGTCGTCCACCACACCGACCAGTTCGAAAATATCTTTCAGCAGACCGAGCGACTGATACTTGCCGGGGGCATGTTCATGGTTGATTCCGTATTGAATGACTTTCAGCTTTTTCTTCATGATCCGTCTCCTGTCAATCTCTTATTCCGGGTCAATTCCGGTCCAGTCGAACAGAATGCCGAGCGGCGGGTTCTTTTCGAATCCGAGCAGCCGGTAAATCTGTTCCGCATCATGCGGTGATTCGATACGGCTGTATAATGGAGCAACATTCAGTTTGCCCGTCTGGACGAGTTTGACAAAAGTCCGGTAGTCATCTTTGCACGTCCAGTATCCGGGATAAGAATCGACTTCCGGCCGGGTGGATGTGTGTGCGCCGATGAGCTGAATTCCTTTGCAGTGAATGTACTGGTAGACATTGATCGGCTGATCGGAAATACGCGTGCAGCCAAGAATGCTGATGCGTCCGAATCTTGCGGTATATTCCAAAGCCTGCTGCAAACCGGAAAGATAACCGGTAACTTCCACGACCGCGTTGACACCGCCATCCGTCAGATCACATACTTTCTGTATGAAATCCGGCTCGCGCGGATCCAGTGCATAATCCGCGCCGAGCTGAAGGGCAAGCTGTCGCCGTTCTTCCGAAAAATCACATGCCAGCACCGGATAGCCGCCGGAAAGTTTTGCCAGCTGAACTGCAATGAGTCCCAGCAGACCGAGACCCGCAACCATCACGGATTCACCGAGTTGTATCTGAAGTTTCCGTACGCCGAGGAGCGGGAAACTGGCAAGGTGGGTAAAAGCGGCGGTCTTCATGTCGAAATCATCGGGCAGACGGAACAGCTCCGCTTCTTCGGTAAGCACCCAGGAACGGTGTCCGCACCAGTGCATCGCCACTTTGTCGCCGGGTTTCAGCGATTTCACTTCCGGACCGGTTTTCACCACATGACCGGAGAGGGTATAACCGGGATAGCGCGGGAATTTATGATTGATGACCATGCCGCGTGTGGTGTTCGGAAGATCATGGTAATTCGCGAGTTCTGTTCCTGCGCTGATCAGGTCGTATTCGCTTTTGACCAGTACTTGGCTGCCGGTCAGATTGGTGTCAAGTTCCTCTTCGGCAAAAGCCGCCTTTTCTTTTTCCGGGAAATAAACGTATGAAATTTTCATGAGACATCCTTTCATGGCAGTTGCTCTTTCATTACATTATACACTGGAAAAACGCCGTGTCAATTGTCCGGATGTCGACTTTCGGAAAAAATGATGGAAACAGACAGAACGATTTCGCAATTATGGGATATATTCTGAAAACATAAAAAATAATAAGTTATATTTTCTGATAAACCGAAGCCGCAGTTTCTGGCTGGCTGGATTTTTTTTGCGGCGGTGTCCGGATGCCTTTCGATGCCGCTGCCGAAAGGTGCTCAACAGGGGAAATTCCTTCATCAGGAAACAGCTTCAAATCCCTTTTTGCAGTCGCGTCTTTTTTCAATTAACTCAGTGATTTTTTAACAATGCGCTTGACAAATCTTCAAAACATATGCTATAGTACCATCGAATTAGATGAGTATTGGGTGAAAACAAACGAAAGAAATACCGGCAATGAAACAAGATTCTGCCAGAGAGTCTGTTCTGAAGGTCTGATTAATTTAAGGAAATTTGACAGAACGTTATTTATACAAACTGGAGAGTGTCTTATGAAAATCGAACAGGATTTGCACATTCACACCAATCTTTCCCTGTGTGCAGACAAGAATGCAACAGTGGAAAGTTATATCCCCGCCTTTCATTCGGCAGGGATCACAACCTGCGGCATTGCCAATCATTTCTGGGATGAACATATTCCCGGTGCGATTGAATGGTACCAGAAGCAGGATTTCGCTCATATCTCCGAGATCAAAAAGGACTGGAGCAAAGGTCAGGAAAACGGACTCCGTTTTCTGTTCGGAGCGGAAGCGGAATACTCTCTTGCCATGCGCGGTCCCGCAGTCACGGAAGAAACGGCGGAAAAACTGGATTTCATGATCGTGCCGAATTCCCATACGCATATTACTATGCCGAAGGAATATTATGCAGATCACTAGCAGCATGCGGATTTCATGTATCAGGCATTCATGGATATCCTCTCAAGTCCCGTTGCACAATGGATCACTGCGATTGCACATCCGTTTGAGGCGGTGTGCTGTCCGTATCCGAGTGAAGAACTGCTTCCGCTGATCGGGGAGACCCGCTTCTGCAAGGCGTTTGAGCTTGCCGCAGAAAAGAAGATCGCGATGGAGATCAACATGTCGATTTTTAGGGAGTGCAGTATTGGGCAGATGGAAAAAAGTAGTTTCATGCAGATGTTCCGTCTGGCGAAAAAATGCGGCTGTCAGTTCACATTCGGTTCGGATGCGCATGAAGCATCTGCCATTTCCAAAATGGAAAAAGGATACATTGCAGCGGAGCTTTTGGATTTGAAAGAGACGGATATCCGCAAAGTCTGAGTACGGGATTCCGTTCTGATACGCAATATAATAAGAACAGAAAATGGCGAGAATACTTTTTCCCGTTATATGAGGGGGCGTTGCAGCATATTGCCTGAAACAATCGCCTGATATGATGGTTCCCTATTATTATCCGAGGTCTTCACGGCTGGGAGAGAAAGAAAAACTTTCGGTCGTGATTTCCTTTGGCGGACGCGGCGGTATTCGCGGATGGATCATCCACCGCGACCATAGCCGCAGTTGGTAAAAACAATAGCTTTCCCATACATTGTTCACGCTCAAAACATAATTGCGTTTTTATAAAAATTTTCGATTTCCGGACTTTGGGCAGCGGCGTCTATTCAGACGCGACTGCCAAAAGGGATTTGAGGCTGTTTCCTGATGAAGGGATTGCTGTTCGTTGATTTTAAAATATACAAAGTATATTTTAACAGTTGAAAATACAGGATTCCGCGCTATATTGCGATCAAATGACAAAAACCATTACAAATCTCCATTTTCTTGTCCTGGAAAAGTTTTCTTCTGCGGAAAAAATGATTCTTCAGAGCTGTATTCAGTGCCATTTCCTCTTGATTTATGAAAAACCGGATGTATAGTATCGTTGAAACTTAAAAACCAGCAATCCGGACATTGTTCTATGACAGGCAGAAAGAAAACAGTTCTGATTATTTTACTGTCAGCGGCAGTTCTTTTCGCAATCGCCGCATATCTCTGCTTTCACGCCCCCGCGGAACCGCCCCTGCCGCCGGAACAGCAGATCAGGCATGATTTCCGGAAAGCATTCGATCCGGAGGAATCCACTCTGGACCGCCTGTATTCTCTGCGCCGGAGCTTCAAAGAAGTCCGCGGGCTTCCGGCTGACCGGCGTCACAGAATCATGGTCGAAGCCCTCGCAGGAGCCATGGACAGCACGCTTCGGGATTTCGCGCAGCTGCCGCAGGACCAGAAGCAGGAACGGGCAGAACTGCTCAGGAAGGATGCGGAAAGAACTCTCGCTTATTTCCGCAAACTGCCGCAGGAAAAACAGCGCAAGGCGGTTGCAATCCTCATGAATACCGAGGAAGGACGCGCAAAATTCAATCAGGCGGTCAATACAACGACCAATATTCTTTCGCCTGGGGACAGGGAACTGCTGGGACCGACCATCAAAATATGGAAAAACATGCTGGAGAACACTCGATGAAGCAAAAATCTTCTTTCACTTTGCTGGAGTTGTTGATCACGATCGGAATCATCGCCTTGCTTGCGGGAATTCTTTTTCCGGTAGTGAACCAAGTCCGTGCCGCGGCAAGACGTACTTCATGCATGAACAACCTCAAACAGATCGGCACTGGACTGGAACTGTACGGCGCGGCATCCTCCTACCGCCTGCCGACCTGCGCCGGGTCTCAGGACCCCGCCGCCGGACCTCCGGTCATGGAAGTCCTGAGCCACTATCTTTCCAATAACCGGAAGATATTCTTCTGTCCGTCCGATCCGCTCGGGGAGACGCGGGAAAACGGCAGTTACGATTGGAACACTCTCGCAAACGGGCTGCAGATGGATGAAAAGACTTTGAAAGTCCAGAATTTCTTCATGCCCGTCATGGGCGATTACGACAACTTCCACGGTGCCGCCGGCAAAGCCGATGCGAAAAACTGGCTTTATCTTCCCGCGGAAGTCCATAAGGAATTGAAAAAGTGATTGCGGCTGGACTCCCGCAAAGAGTTTTCCCCGTCATCAGAAATCTTAAGCATTGTTTCATAAATTTATGGTCCTTCAGGGTTCAACAGTGGCTTTATCGGCTTTTTGATTTGGGTGTTGCTATTTGTCGTCAGCACAGCGGCATTGGCAATCGCCATTCGTTGTGTGTGGTCTTTGCGGCAATGCCTGTTTGTGACAGCGGCATTCCGCGAGAAACAGATACCTCTGTTTGAACAAGGCGACTGGCAGGGGGTGTTTGATTATTGTGAAGAGCATCCGGCACTGGCGGAAAGAATTATCTGTGCCGTATTGCTGATTGCACTTGGTTTAATGAAATTTTTAAAAACAGAACAGGCATTATAAAATGAGGTGTTTTATGATAAAATTGACGCAATATTATATTGCATTGAATTTTTTGTTCCTGATTCTTGGCACCCTGTCCTTTAATGGACAGGACATTAGATATAAGGAATTGGAAAGGAGATATAAAAATTTATTGAACAATGCCCAAATAAGCATTGTAGGCATAGTTACGGATACAGATAACGTCATGCTTAAAGATGTTGATTTAGAAATTGATTTTTGCCGTCCTAAGAATGTCTGGAGAACAGAGTCTGAAATGTTGCATGATTCGATGAAGATAAATAACTGTTTTTCAATTCAAAAAAAACATTATACCTCGGTATCTATATCATTCTACAAAAAAGGATATTACACGCAAAACGTTATACTTTATACCGGGAAAAAAGTTAATGAAAGTGATTCCGCATTGCAAACACAATTTCATGTCAAACTTCGTAAAATCGGGACATTGGCAAATTTGATTAAGTTTGATGAGAGAATTAAATATAATGTAAAAAGTAATAATCAGTCTGTATGCGATCTCACGAAACTCGAAGCTGGAAATTTAAGTATTGAAGTCTTTCCCTTTGGTAATCTAGTCCCTCTGAAGAAATACGTTTTTTTAGACTTCGATCGTGACAAACAAGGAGCAATCATTTATGAAAGAAATAATGGTAGAGGTAGCCATGCTCCTGCGCCTAAGACATACTTCCTTAACTTTGTCTCATCCAATCCGTCCGATGGTTTCATTCTTGTTGATGAAGAAAACATGTCAATAAAAGATTTATCTTTCCTAACCGAGGCACCTCAAAAAAATTATGCGACGAAAAAACTTGTAATTCCATATAGAATTGATCGAAGATATTATTTTTATATTCGATGCGGGAATTACTATGGAAAAGGGGTTATCAAGAACATTGGTGCGAGAAATGGCACATTCAATCATGATTATAGTTTACGTGTCGAAATATTATTCAATTCCCAAAGTGGAAATTTGAATTTACGTTCACTATAACATTGAAGCAGCCTGTTTGATATGTTTAACATTATTTTCAACAGTGGCTTAATTGGCTTTATTATCTGGATGTTGCTCTTTGCTGTCAGCACTGCGGCATTGGCAATCGCTATTCGTTGTGTGTGGTCTTTGCGGAAATGCTTGCTTGAGTCAATCATGGCATGGAGCGGAAAATCCGCAAGGAATGCGGTCAGAAATGCATATAATTCCCATAACCAAGTCGATGAAGCGTTGGATCTGATGATTATGTCAGATTATCGGCTTAAGGATTCTTCTATTGACTTCCCGACAGCATGGGGAGACAATCATTATAACCGTTCTGATGTAACATCCATTTCTCCAACAAATCGAACAGCAGAAAAACTCGCACTAAGAATACCGGCACTTCTACGAAATAGAATCAGCAATTATTCTGAATCGGATTTAACACGCCCTATCGGTTTGAGCAGCAACCCTAATATGACAGGTTTTATGATGATTGATGCTGCGACATATGGGTGGGGAACTGATATTGCCAACAGACCGCATAGTGACTTAAAAAATCTGCCATTTTATTCCATTTTCAATTGGTATAGCGAAGTAGTTGACAAAATAAAATAAAGAGAGGGATCATGAAAAACAGTATCGTCATTTGTTTGGTTATAATGTTTTTTTTCTGTAATGCGGGAGAAAATACTATACCAAAGAAAAGCTATTTCTCTTCACGAGCCGATAGAGAAACTTTTTTTATAAATACCGTTAGGAATCATTATAATTTTTGCATTGAAGGTATTATTGTCGATCCAGCAGGGAATCCAATAAAAGATGTTAATGTCATAATAAAAAAATATAATGACTCAGTGAATAATGCGTTTTATTACAACAAAACATTTATTGAGAATGGATCGTTTAAATTGTCGACTTCTGGATGTTATGCATGGTCTTTATATTTTGAAAAGTCTGGATATTATGCTGCTGGAACAGGACTTGTCTCGTCTGCGTTAGCAAATATGCTTGAATCTGGCGAAGCGACAATGGAACAGAATACAATTATAAGGAAAGTAAAAATCATACTTTTCCCCCATGGAAAGACCAATCAAGAATTGCTCAGAATTGATAATCCGATTCTCACCTTTTCAGAGAATGGGGATGAGAATACAATCGTTGGTATCGTTATCCCATACGAAGGGGCAGGAAAACGAAGAAGATCAAATGACGAATTTCAATTTACATTTACAAATGAAAAAAAACTTCCGAGAAATTTGATCTACATTATTCCTGGGCGCAAAAAGGATGGAAGTCATGATGGCACTATCCGTTTAAAAACCAACGGAATAAACAGCGGCTTCATTCCTGTAAAATATGTGGAGGGGACTCATTGCTTTCGTAGCATGTGGGAAGCACCGAAAGGAGGAGATTACCAGCCGGAACTTATAATTGAAGATGGGTTAACCAACTATCTTCAGCATAATTACGTAAAACCCAAGGTCAAAAGATATGGCAACATGAATGTGCTTCATTCAACTTCTTTAGTTCCAAAAAGTATTCCATATATGGTTTTTTATTTTAGGGTTAATGAATATTATGGAAAGGGACTAATTATGCTAGATAAATCTTCTGGTTCAAAATTGGAGATAAAACAAGCGTCATTGAGGATATATCTGTATGTAAACCGTAATCCTGGAATACGTAATACCAACATATGGCTTGGTACAAATTGGTAAAATAGCTTCGTTTATTTTATTTAAAATTTTCAAGATGAGGAATTTTTAACGAAGTTGTATTACATGCAATAACAACATGGCGAGGGAGGAACAGAATTGAATCAAGTAATCTTTAACAGTGGCTTAATCGGTTTTATAATCTGGCTATTGCTCTTTTCCGTCAGTACGGCGGCATTGGCATTGATTCTCCGTTGCGCTTGGTCGTTGCGGAAGTCTATATTTGCAACATAAAATGAGGTGTTTATGATAAAATTGACGCGATATTATATTGCATTGAATTTTTTGTTAATGAATAATTCTTGGACATTCTGGTTTAATCAAGGTTATAATGGCTTATATGCGGCAAGAAATGCTGTTAGTACAGCTATAAATTCCTACGTAGACGGAGATGAATATCTTAATGGCAGTTCTTGGTTTTCTATGAAACGAAATGATTTTTACAGTACAAAAGATTATTATTATAGAACATCTGATACACACCGGACACCCAGTTCTTTACCTGATAAAGCGGCTATGTTTCGACAGGGAGAAATTGTCCGCAAGGGTTCACTAATTCCTTTAGAGGCATTCACAGATCCTCTCGGAGCAACAAAACATAATTATTTTATTAATAACAATATAAATGCAGTTAACCTGGGATGGAGGAGTAATAAACATTCTGATTTCCAAGAATTGCAATTTTATAAAATTGTAGAATGGTATGAAGCAGCATTTCCCTTTGCAAAATAAAAAATATAGGAGCTTAGTTTTATGAAAAAAATCATGGAAGTTTGTATTTTTTTACTGCTTTTTGCAAATAATTTCTTGGTTGCAAGTGAAGCACAATCATTTATAACACAAGAAGAACAAGTCAAATACGCCAAGGCATTAATAGAAAAATTATCACAAGTTCCCAAGTCGCGCACAGTACTTAAAGAAAAAGATTTCAAGAGTAAAGAGGACTTCATTTCATGGGGAAAATCCTTGGGGAAGCGAGGCAAATTTGTGATTGTGGGAAAAATTATAGATGAGCACGGTAATTTATTGCAAGATGTTTGTGTGTTGGTGACAAAAAGTATAAGTGGTATATGGGAATCAAAAGAAATAGAAAACACTTATGTTTTAAGTAATTATTTCGTAATCTCTTCGTTAGGGTGCGATAGCGTATACATTAGTCTCTCTAAAGATGGATATATTCCTATGGTTACGAACTATTACTATGGTTATAATAGCAAATTATTTAACAAAGCTCAAAAAAACAGCATCAATATAACTGACAATTTGATAACTGGTGATAACTTAGTTTTTGTAATGAAGAAAAAAGGGGAATTGCCCAAATTGCAAATATTTAAAGGGAATTTTTTAATGGAAGAAAATAAAAAAATCAACGATATTTTTTTGATAAAGTCATGGAAAAAAAGCACAATAAAAGAATCTATTGATGAACCATATTTGCAGATAAATTCAAAAAAAGACGTTGATAATTTTAATGAAAGTTCTCTGGAGCTTGTAAATGCAAATCCTGAGGATGGTTTTATTGTAATTGATTTTGATGAAAACGCAGTAACCTATAAGAACTTCTGGAATCTAATGGGAGAAGCCCCACAAATAGGATATTCAATTAAATCTTTTAAAATTTTAAAACAACTGGGAACTCCTACTTTTTTTTATTATTTTATTAATGGCAAATATGGGAAAGGATATATCTACAGAGATGGGCGATTGATCTTATTTCAAAATAACGAAAAAAATCCAGAACAAAAACGTAATTTATGGACAAACTAGTTTTGACCGGCGAAGTCAGAAGAGTTGATGGGGCTACTTATCCAGTGGAATATACCTAGTGTCTGCTCAATAAGGCATGATTTTTACGGTGGATGCAGAGATTCAGCGGGAGGGGGGCGCTTTTGTCATGCCTGAGTTATATGGAGCGACTCTCTGTGTGCATTTACCGGATTTATGGGAAACGGTCATCGTCATCGAAAAACCTCAGGATATGGTGCTTTTTGCCGATGTTTTGATCATCCCGCAAGAAGATAATAAAAAATGGACCGAACGGAATCCCGAAAAGATTGGCGACAAGCACTGACAAGGCGATGCTCGACAAAGTCGTTTCCTCCAGTTTCGACACGATCAA
>CAKUJH010000018.1 GCA_934661375.1 uncultured Victivallales bacterium | reverse complement strand
TTCCGGCCTTCTAAAAAACGCAAAAAAACAAGAAAAAGTGGCAAAAGCCGCTTGACAAAACCTATCATAGAAGGAAAAACCAAATCACCGGATGGGCCGACCTAAAAAATGAAAATTCAGAACTGCGCACCCTGATGTCGCTTGGCCGGAAAGGCACTTTCCGGCCGGTGTTTGCCGAGGTGCTGACACGCGATCCGAAGACCCGGCAGGAACAGTTCACGCTCGACAAAGGCAGCCGGGACGGGATTGAACTAGGAAATCTGGTCGTGACACCGGTCTATTCCAAACTTCCGAATATGCCGCGGATTGCCGTGATTGGAAAAGTGAAGTCCGTAACCGCCCATACCGCGCTGGTCTCCACGGTCATGAGCCGGGATTTCCGCCTGTCGGTTTCTTTGCCGGATTCCAAAGCATCGGGCATCATGGAAGGAACCAGAATCAGCTCGGGCATGCAGTCCACCCTGAAATTTCTGCCGCTGGATACCGTTCTTGCCGCGGGGCAGACAGTTTATACCAATGCGTTTTCCGGCAACAGTCCCTCCGGACTGCCTGTTGGGATAGTGACCGCCGAAAGCAGATCCGTGCAGGATTCCCGTCGCAATCAGCTTTATCTGGAAACTGCGGCACGGCCTTTTGAATCGCCGGCCGAAGTTCGGTTCGCCGCCGTTTTCGTAAAGGAAAAGAAATGATCATCCATCAGGTATACATCTTTCTGCTGACCGGCGTGTTTGCCGTGCTCGAACTGTTCCTGAGGAATTTCGGACTGTTCTTTCCGTTCTGCTCCATTTTCATCTTTTACATCGCGGTGACATTTGGGTCCGGGTGGGGCTTTGGGCAATCAGCAAGACGGTTGTTTCCTGTGGAACACCGAAGTTGGCGGTCGAAGGCATCTACGTGGATCAGGTCGGCGAATATGCCTTGATGGCATCGCGGTGAAGCAGTAAAGCCTCCGCATGTTTTTTTCTTTCTGCTCGCTTAAAAATTCATGTCAACAGCGAAAATTTCCCTCAAAAAACAAAAAAAGACTTGCATTCTTTGGATTATGTTGTATTGTAATGTTGTGACTATGTGAAAATGAACCGTATCCGGCTTATCCGGGAAAAATCAGACCTTTCGTTTTCCCTCAAAAATAGTCTCTGGCATTTTTTTGCCGCTTTCGGAGATGATTTTTGAGCGACAGAGGGCTGTCAGCATCCTGCGGTAAGCTGCGAATTTTTTGAGGTGCAGAGACGATTGACAGACAAAAGAATCGACCCTCACCATTTTTTTACCCTTATTCCTTACTGCAAAAAGATTGTTATCCCCGAAAAATCAGAATACAGGTGCAGTGTATCGTGCTGCCATGGAGTTTCAGTGTCCGCAAAGCTGAATTTTCTGCAGAAAATCCAGAAAGAACTGCGCGGAGGAAAGGAAGATCCAGAGCAGACCGCCCATCGCGAGGAACGGTCCGAATTTCAAGGTTTTCCGGTGCCGGTATTTGCGCACCAGCAGACGCAGGAGCGGAAATCCCGCCAATGCAAGCAGGCATCCGGCAGTAACCATGAACATTGCCCCCGGCAATCCGAGCATGGCGCCCGCCGCGGCAACTAATTTGACATCTCCCCAGCCCAGGGCTTCCCGTCTGAAAATCCATTTTCCCAGCAGAGCGCAGCCGCTCATCAATCCGCCGGCGATCAATGCCGAACCAGCGCAGAGCAGCAGAGCCGCCGGACGGGAGGCAGTATGCCAGAAAGCAGGACACAGCGGCGACAGAATCAGACCGAGAGCCAGTCCCAGATAAGTGAACTGATTCGGGATGATGCCCGTTTCACAGTCCGTAAATGCCGAACAGACCAGAATGGAGGCGAAAATCCAGTAAAACAGCAGAGCCGGGGCAGGAAGCAGCCGCACAATCACGGTCAGAAAAATCAGCGCATACAGCAGTCCGACCATCAGTTCCACCAGAAAATAGCGTGCTGAAATCGGCTGATGACAGCCGCTGCATTTTCCTCCCAGAAAGATCCAGCTGAGCAGAGGAATGTTTTCCCATGCCCGGATTTCGTGTCCGCAGTTCGGACAATGCGACGGCGGGGAAACCACGGACATGCCGCGCGGAACCCGCCAGATGCACACGTTCAGAAAACTGCCGATACAGCAGCCGAAAATAAAGGAACAGATCATGCCGAACAGGAAAAAACGCGGCTCCGTGCGGAACAATTCAAACAGCTGCTGCATAGACATAAAAAGACCTCCTCAGTTCAGGTTTTTGTCAGTTGAGTTGTAAGATTCATGAATTCGTGCAGCAGGGACTGCCGCTCTTCGCCCTGCGGTACGCCGGCAAGCAGTTTCCGGAGTTCCGCGATCTGTTTCTGAAGATGCAGACGGCGGATGCTTTTCAGGCAGTCCTGCACAATTTTTTCTGCAATGTCTTCGGACTGCGGTGCCGTTTCTTCCGAGAGAATCGCGTAAACCGCTGAACCATCCAGCGGACAGCTGGTCAGCTGCCGGGTGATTTCTGCCGGCCCCTGTTCCCATTCGTTATTGAGATGCGCCTGAATCAGTGTGATGATGGCCTGCGGTACGGGACCATCGTCCAGATAATCCGGCAGCAGTTCCTGCGCAATTCTGTCCGCACATTCCCGGTGGTTCAGCAGAGTCCGCAGAAGTTCCGTCAGGGCGATTTTCAGTTTCGGATCAGTCATGGAATCGGGCAGGGGACCTGCCGGCTTACTGGTCTGTTCCGCATGGTTTTCCGTCCGGCGATGCTCCCGCAGGGGGGTATGACGCTGCCGGACTTCAAGATGTTTCAGTTCCGTTTCCAGTGCATCCGGAGTCAACCCGAGTTTTTCCGCCAGCCAGTTCAGATAGGAGTCCCGCGCAACTTCACTTTCCAGCAGCCGTATGTACTGGAGCAGCTGTTCCGCGATCCGGACTTTCCCGTCGGGAGTGCTGCTGTCCTGTTCCGAAGCCGCCCGGCGGAACAGAAACTCGAAGAAATCCGCCGCCTGATCCACGGCTTCCCGGACGGCTTCCGGACCGGATTTGTGAAGCAGTTCATCGGGGTCTTTCCCGCCGGGGAACGAGACCACTTTCAGATGAAATCCGCGCGGCAGAAGAATGGCGGCATCTTTCAGAACCGCTTTGAATCCGGCACTGTCGGCATCGGTTGCCAGCAGAACGGTGTCGGTGTAACGGCGGAGAATGGCAGCCTGGTCATCCCCGAAAGCCGTACCCTGCGGCGCAACGGCATTGGTGCATCCGGCAGTGTGCATGGCTATGACGTCCATCTGTCCTTCGCAGAGGATCACGGAACCTTTTTTGGGGATGTCCGGCCGTGCGAAGTTCAAGCCGTACAGAATGCGTCCTTTTTTGAAAATGGGGCTTTCGACGCTGTTGACATATTTTCCGCCGCCCTGTTCCTTGTCGATCTGCCGGGCGGAAAAACCCACCACGCGGCCTTGTTCGTTCCAGATGGGGAAGATCAGGCGGTTGCGGAAGAAATCAAAGAATTTTCCCTGAACCTTCTGGCTTTCCGAAACCAGGTGAGCGGCTTTGAGTTCGTCCAGGGTGAACCCTTCATGCAGAGCCCAGTTCATGGCGGCGTCCCAGCTGTCCGGAGCTGCTCCGATCTGGAAGCGCAGGGCGAAGGCTGGATCCATTTCGCGCGAGCGGAAATAAGCCGCCGCTTTGGAGTCCGGATTGTTTTTCAGCCAGGCGGCATACCACGCCGCCAGTTTTTCATGAAGCAGGAAAAGACGTTCCCGCAGATTGTAATTTTCATTGTCGGATGCCGCATATTTTCCGCCGCCCCGGTAGGGGGCCGGTTCCGGAATGGTTACATTGTATTTCCGGGCAAGAGTCTGGACTGCGCTGGGGAAATCCAGATTTTCGATCATCATGACAAATTTGAACACATTGCCGCCGACTCCGCAGCCGAAACAGTGAAACGTATTGGAGTCTGGGTTGACGATGAACGAAGGGGTTTTTTCCTGATGGAACGGACAGCACCCTTTCCAGCGGGAGCCAGCCTGTTTCAGGTTCGGGACATAGCCGAGAACAATGTCCACGAGATCGGAACGGGCGGCGATTTCGTCAATAATTTCTTCCGGAATATGCGGCACAGGACAGATTTTCTCCTTTCGGAAACACTGATGGTTCAGCGTCCCTTCAGGGAATCGAGACGCAGTTCGGCACTGCCGCGGATGGCGTCAAATTCCGCTTTCCCGGCGGAGAGCTGGAGGAAGCGGGCGTAATATGCCATGGCGGGGGCTTTCTGCCGGAGCCGGGTATCGTACAGAACCGCCAGATTGAGAGCCGTAACCGGATCCGCGGGTGCAAGACGTTCCGCCTGCCGCAGGAATTTCAGGGCTTTCTGCGGCGCACGGACCGCGTAACTGACGCCGATGCCGTTCCACGGATACGGAGTCAGTTTATATTCGGGCAGACGCGCCAGACTGGAAAAACAGTACGCCGCCGCGTCATATTTTTTCTGGTTCAGCGAGGCTTCCGCCAGCAGAATCAGGGTATTGGTGTCGCCGGGTCGGAGACTGCGCGCTTCTTTGAGCGGACTGAGAGCCAGGTCGTATTTGCCGTTCTTGCACAGCAGCATTCCTTTCAGGTATTGCGCCAGAAACAGTTTCGGAGCCAGCTGTGCGGCGCGGAGAGCCAGATCCAGAGCTTCTGCGGAAGCGCCCAGATTATTGCACGCCATGGCGCGCAGCATCAGGGTGTTCACATTGTCCGGTTCCTGCTTCAGCGCCTGCCGGGTGATTTTTTCCGCTCCGGCCCAATCCCCTGCCACTGCTTTGTCTGCCGCCTGATTCAATTGAACACTGACCGGTTCCGACGGCTTTGAACATGCGCAGGTTCCGAATGCCAGCGCACAGGTCAAACCATATAAAAAGAAGATTTTCCGCTTCATGTTTCCGCTCCTGGTAATAATTCGAATATAAATTAACTCTGTTTCTTTTAAAATCAAGAGTTTCGAGTTTTTTCTTTGCTTTTTTTCTGTTTCGGGTATTGAGTCTTTCGTTTTTTATGCTATCGTATACCCAAAAGAAAATTTTTAACCGAGGAGGTTATTGCTATGAGAACATCCGTACTTGCCATGATCCTTGCCGGGGGAGAAGGCCGGCGTCTTGCTCCGCTGACCGATCAGCGCGCCAAACCTGCCGTGCCGTTCGGCGGAAAATACCGGATTATCGACTTCGTGCTGAGCAACTTCGTCAACAGCGGCATCGACAGCATCTTTGTCCTGACCCAGTTCAAATCCCAGAGTCTGATGGAACATATCATCAACGGCTGGAACATTTCCAGTTCCCACCGGCAGGGACGTTTCATCATTCCGGTTCCCGCGCAGATGCAGACGGCAGATAAATCCTGGTACATGGGAACCGCGGACGCCATTTTTCAGAATGTGCATCTGATTGAAGATTTCTGTCCCGATCTGGTGGCGGTTTTCGGCGGCGACCATATTTACCGTATGGACATCAGCCAGATGGTGGATTTCCATATCAATCATAACGCCATAGCCACGGTTGCCGCGATTCCCGTGCCGATTGAAGACGCCCGTCAGTTCGGGATTATTGAAGTCGACGAAGACTGGCGGATTGTCGGATTCCAGGAAAAACCGGAAAACCCGACTCCGCTGCCGAACGACAAGAACATGGCGCTGGCTTCCATGGGCAACTATATTTTCGGTGCACAGGATATTGTGAGTCTGCTGAAAGCCGACCATGCCGACGCCTCCAGCTCGCATGACTTCGGCAAGAATATCATCCCGTCGCTGGTTCCGTCCGGACGCCTTTATGCGTACAACTTCTACCAGAACAAGATTCCCGGACAGAAAGTGCAGGAAAAACCCTATTGGCGCGACGTCGGCACGCTGAAAGCCTTCTTCGAAGCCAATATGGATCTGCGCGCAACTACGCCGCACCTGGATCTGTATAATACGAAATGGCCGATCTACAATTACCATTTCAGCCTGCCGCCGGCGAAATTCGTTCACAATGAAGAAGTAGACGTCCACGGACTGCCCCGTATCGGTAAAGCCATCAACTCCATCGTGTGTGACGGCTGTATCGTTTCCGGCAGTACCGTGACCAACTCCATTCTGTTCAATTCGGTGTTTGTCCACAGCTATGCAACTGTGCATAACTCCATTCTGCTGAACGATGTGGATATCGGTGAACACTGCCGCATCCGGAATGCGATCATCGACAAGCATAACATCATTCCGCCGGGAACCACCATCGGTTACAACCGGGAAGAGGATGAAAAGCATTACATCGTGACGGATCTCGGTCCGGAATACGGTCCGGACGCCTGGCTGACAGTGATTCCGAAGGACCGGCATTACCTTCAGCTGGAACTGCCGAAAAGTCTTGAGACGCACGACGAAAATCCGAAATGAATGATGCCGCGCTTTTTGCCGCCGTCCGGGAACGTGTCCGCTCCCTGCTGAAAGACGGTGAAGGCTGCCATGATTTCGACCATACGCTCCGGGTATTGGAAAATGCCCGGAAGCTGGCGGCGGAGGAACACTGTTCCCCGCAGGAACTCCGGGTCATTGAGCTGGCGGCTCTGCTGCATGACTGCGCCCGGCCGGACGAATTTGCTTCCGGCGGAAAAGTCTGTCATGCCGAACTCGGAGCCGTCAAAGCCGCCGGAATTCTGCGTGAACTCGGCTGTACCGATGAAGGCATGATTCAGACCATCGCTCATGCGGTGGAACGGCATCGTTACCGCGGCAGGAAATGTCCGGAGATTCTGACGGAACGTATTCTGTATGATGCGGACAAGCTGGATTCCATCGGCGCTGTCGGCATCGGGCGGGCGTTTCATTATGCGGGACGCATCGGCGCGCGGCTTCACAACACGGAGCAGGAAGCCGAAGGGTCGCCGGCGTACAGCCGGGAGGACACCGCATACCGGGAATATCTGGTCAAACTGCGTCATGTCCCGGAGCGCATGACCACGGAATCGGGAAAACGTCTGGCGGAGGAACGAGCGGCATTCATGCATGAATTTTTCCGCCGGATGAACCTGGGACTGTAAGTGTATCCGGGAAAATTTCATTTCCGGACTTGACAAAACGGCGCTTCGGGCGTATTATTAACCGTTCTGTATTTTTCAACCATTGGACCAAGGAATAAAAATGAGTGAAGAACTGTGTCCCTGCAAGTCGGGGAAAAATTATGCCGATTGCTGTGAAAAGATCATCAACGGGACTGTCAAAGCGGAGACTCCCGAAGCCCTGATGCGTGCCCGTTACAGTGCATACGCCACCGGCGCCATTGATTTCATTATCGATTCCACCCATTCCTCCCAGCGGGAAAACAATGACCGCGAGGAAATCCGCCGCTGGTCGCAGAATTCCCAGTGGGATGGACTGGAAATCATCCGCACGGAAAACGGCGGACCCGATGACGACAGCGGAATTGTGGAATTTATTGCCCGTTATCATGACCGCGGCATTTCCATGGAACACCATGAAATCGCAGAGTTCCGCCGGGAAAACGGCGACTGGTATTTCTATGACGGACAGCTGGTTCCGCAGGCGCCGTACGTCCGCAAGGAAGCCAAAGTCGGTCGCAATGATCCGTGTCCCTGCGGCAGCGGCAAAAAATATAAAAAATGCTGCGGCAAATAAGGATTTGTCATCATGATTTATGATACGTTGGACAATGCGTCCGTTTACGGCTTTGGCGCTGCACTTGAAAAAGCAGTTCAGTTTGTGCGTATCCTCAACGCGGATTCCGCACTGGGCAGGCATGAAATCGACGGCGATGCCGTTTATGCGAATATCATGGAATATGAAACGGAGGAAGCCGCGCCGGAAAAGTATGAAATTCACCGCAAATATGCCGACCTTCAGGCGGTTATCACCGGCAGTGAAGCCTTGTATGTCCGGCCGGCGGAAGGCATGGCGGTGTTTACTCCGTATGACGCGGAAAAAGATTATGCTTTTCTGGCGGCGGACGGCATTCCCTGCGATGTGAAACCGCAGCTGATTCCCGGTCGTTTCGCCCTGCTGTTTCCGCAGGATGCCCACATGGGCAGAGGCATTTCCTTTCAGGGAAAATCCAAACTGAAAAAAGTTGTGGTCAAAATCGACCTGAATCTGCTGAAAGCATAAGATAAGGGGTACCGGATGGCATTGGAACGGATGATTCCGGAGATCGGGGAAGTCCCGGTTTTCGAACGGCGGGAACTGTCGCTGCATGAATGGCGCGACGGTCTGCTGGTCCGTTCCCCGAATTGGCTGGGGGATGCGGTGATGTCGCTTCCCGCTCTGGCTGTATTGCGGAAAATGCTGCCGGATCCTTGCGGCTTGTTTGTGGCTTGTCCGAAGGGACTGGTTCCGCTGTTCCGGATGCTTCCGGGGGTGGTGAACCGGGTGGTCGGACTGGCTGATCCCCATGCATTTCCGTCGAAACAGGAGTGGAAAGACGTCCGCTGGCTTCAAGCCGGAGTTTCATTGCTTCTGAACAATTCCTTCCGGGATGCTCTGTGGATCAAATCGTGCCGGATTCCGCAGCTGTACGGTGCCGGCGCGCGTTTTCGTTCGTTTCTGCTGAAACGCGCCTTTTCATTTCCGCCGCGTCTGGATCATGAGCTGAACAAACCGCATCAGGCGGCAAAATATCTGGCGATGACGTATGCGCTGGGGGCACCGGAATGGGACGGGGTCATGCCGGAATTCGTCATTCCGCGTGAACCGGAAACCTGGTCCGATGAACTCCGCGCCGTCCTGCAGGAAAAACAGCTGCTGGCTTTGGCGCCGGGAGCGGCTTATGGAGCAGCCAAACGCTGGGATCCCCTGCGGTTCCGCGATGTTGCTGCATGGTGGATTCGGGAACGCAAAGGAAAAGTGGTTCTGCTGTGCGCCGCAAAAGAAGCGGCGGATGCCCGGACAGCTCTGTCCGGACTGCCGGCGGAATCCAGCTTCGATCTGGGCGGCAAAACAACGCTCGAAACCCTGATGCTGGTCTTGCGTCAGGCGCGGGCATGTGTGGCAAACGACAGCGGAGCCATGCATCTGGCGGCGGCTCTCGGCACCCCCGGCGCAGCTCCGTTCGGTTCAACGGATCCGGCGGCTACTTCGCCGCTGTCCGAGAACTGGCGTATTCTGTTTGACAAACAGCCTTGCGCCCCGTGCTTCAAACGGGTTTGTCCCAAGGGACGCGCCCTCTGCATGGAAGCGGTTTCCGCAGAGGCGGTAACAGAGGTTCTGCGTTCTCTCTGCTGAATTTCCGGAGCCTTGCGGCACGCCTGCCGCGCCTTCCTGCTTTTTCCGTGGAAAAAGACATCTTTTTACCTTGATTTTCATTGACAATCCAAACCCCGAAGTGTATATTACTTTGATGAATTGAACGAATATAACCACGGTTTTAAAAAACCCCCAAGATTGGAGTTGCAATATGGCAGAAGAAACCCCTGTTTCTGCGGAAAATACCGCGCCGGCTCCCGCCGGACAAGGCGGCTATACCGCCAGCCAGATCACAGTTCTGGAAGGACTCGAAGCTGTCCGGAAACGTCCCAGCATGTATATCGGCGATACCGGCGAACGCGGACTGCATCATCTCGTTTATGAAGTCGTTGACAACAGTATCGACGAAGCGCTTGCCGGATATGCCGACAAAATCGTTGTAACGATTCACCCGGACAACAGCATCACGGTCAAAGATGACGGCCGCGGCATCCCGGTGGATATGCACCCGGAAGAACACAAACCCGCCGTGGAAGTTGTGCTGACCGTTCTGCACGCCGGCGGCAAGTTCGACCACAGCAACTACAAAGTGTCCGGCGGTCTGCACGGCGTCGGTGTGTCCTGCGTGAACGCGCTGTCCGAATGGATGGAAGTGGAAGTCTGCCGCGACGGCTGGGCGTATGCGATCAAATTTGCCCGCGGCAACACGGTTTCCCCTCTGGTGAAACTGCATCCCACTGCGGAACGCGGCACTACGGTTACTTTCAAGCCGGACGCTGAAATCTTCTCGACCACCGTTTATCAGCTCAAAATTCTGGCGAACCGTCTGCGCGACCTGGCGTTCCTGAACAAAGGCATTCACCTGACCCTGATTGACGAACGCGAAGATCCGGTTCATCAGGAAGTCTTTCATTATGAACATGGTCTGATTGAATTTGTCAAATATCTGAATGCGCATAATGTGGTTCTTCATGAGCCGATTTACATGCACCGCGAAAAAGACGGAATTGACGTGGAAGTCGCCATGCAGTACAACGACGGCTTTTCCGAAACAATTTTCAGTTTCACAAACAATATCAACACCATCGAAGGCGGTACGCACCTGTCCGGTTTTCAGGGCGCACTGACCCGCTGCATCAACGCCTATGCCAAGAGTGCCGGTCTGCTGAAAGGCGAAAAAGGCATGAGCGGCAATGACACCCGCGAAGGTCTGGCGGCAGTGGTCAGCGTCAAAGTTCCCGAACCGCAGTTCGAAGGACAGACTAAGACCAAGCTGGGCAACAGCGAAGTGCGCGGCATTGTGGATTCGGTGGTCAATGACTGTCTCAGCACTTTCCTGGAAGAAAATCCGGCGGTTGCCGCGCAGATCGTCAATAAATCCATAGTGGCGGCACGGGCGCGTGAAGCGGCGAAAAAAGCGCGTGAACTGGTTCAGCGCAAAGGCGCGCTGGAAGGTCTTTCCCCGTTCCTCGGCAAACTGGCGGACTGTTCTTCAAAAGATCCTTCCATCAGTGAACTTTACATCGTCGAGGGTGATTCCGCAGGCGGTTCCGCCAAACAGGGGCGCAACAGTTCCTTCCAGGCGATCATTCCGATTCGAGGCAAACTCATCAACGTGGAAAAGGCGCGCATTGACAAAGTCTTGGAAAACAAGGAGATCCAGTCGCTGATCACCGCCATCGGCTGCGGCTTCGGAAAAGAGGATTTCAATATCAGCGGTCTGCGTTACCACCGCATCGTCATCATGACAGATGCTGATGTGGACGGTTCGCACATCCGCACACTGCTGCTGACGTTCTTCTTCCGCGAACTCAAACCGCTGATCGAGACCGGCCACATTTACATTGCCAAGCCGCCGCTGTATAAAGTGACGCGCAAGAAAAATGAAACGTATATCGACACCGATGAACAGCTGGACCGCTATCTGCTGCGCAACGGCGGAGAGGATATTGACGTCCGCAATGCCGCGGATGATTCTCCGGTAACGCCGGATAAAATCGCTGAAATCGCGACGTTTGTTACTTCCGCCAATCAGATTGTGCAGGGACTGCACCGTCACGGCATCGACCCGGATCATTATTTCTCGCTGGAAAAAGACGGCAAGTTCCCGATTGCCAGAATTGCAGTCCGGAATATGGACGGAACCGTTTCCGAAAACTTTGTCTATTCCCGTGAAGAAGAAGCGGCTTTCATTGCGGACGCGGAAAAGAAACTGCCTCCGGTTGCAGCGGTTTACTCCGCATCGGAACAGCCTGCCGAAAAAACAGCGGAAGCCGTTGAAGGGGATGCCTCTGTGGAAGCGAATACGGCAAGCCGCGGACTGCATCCTGCGATAGACCTGACGGAAATTTATGAAGCCAATTCCTGTGAGGAACTGTGCCGGAAACTGGAAGCCGCTTCCTATGATCCGAAAACCATTTATCACGGCGAAAAAGCCTTGTTCAAGATCATGGAAAACGATACCGAAATTCCGGTCAACACACTTGCCGGACTGTTCGAGGAAGTGAAGAAAAACGGGCGGCAGGGCTTGCGCATCCAGCGGTACAAAGGTCTGGGTGAAATGGATCCGCACCAGCTGTGGGAAACGACCATGGATCCGGAACGCCGCAAGATGATTCAGGTTACAATGGAAGACGCCATCGAAGCGGAACGCATGTTCACGCTGCTGATGGGCGATGATGTGGAACCGCGCCGGGAATATATCGAAAAACACGCGGCGGGTGTCAAGGATCTGGATATTTAACAGAATAAAACAGGAGTCATAAAACATGGCGGAGAAAAAAGGAACAGCGAGTGCTTCGGCGTCCTCAGTGGCGGACGCGCGGGCAAAGAATCTGGGAATTGCTCTCGGACAGATTGAAAAAGAATACGGCAAGGGCGCGATCATGCGCCTGGGCGACAATACCACGGTGGACGTGCCGGTTATCAGTACGGGCGCGCTGTCGCTGGATATTGCACTGGGCATCATGGGGCTGCCCCGCGGACGCATCATCGAAATCTTCGGTCCGGAATCTTCCGGTAAAACCACGCTCTGTATGCATGTGATTGCGAATGCCCAGAAAGCCGGCGGTGTGGCTGCATTCATCGACGCGGAACACGCGGTCGATCCGCAATATGCCAAACGCATCGGCGTGAATATCGACAATCTGCTGATTGCCCAGCCGGACTGCGGAGAAGATGCGCTGAACATTGTCAATACACTGATTACCAGCAATGCCGTGGACATCATCGTGATCGACTCTGTGGCGGCACTGGTGCCGAAAGCGGAATTTGACGGACAGGTCGGCGATTCCTTCATGGGACTCCAGGCGCGCATGATGTCTCAGGCTCTGCGCAAAATCACCGGTGCGGTGAGCCGCAGCCGGACCTGCTGTATTTTCACCAACCAGATCCGTGAAAAAATCGGCGTGATGTTCGGCAATCCGGAAACCACCACCGGCGGTAACGCCATGAAATTCTATTCATCCATCCGCATGGACATTCGGAAAATCCAGACCATCAAGGATTCTTCCGGTGAAGCGATTGGTGCGCGCGCCAAAGTCAAAGTGGTCAAGAACAAACTCGCGCCCCCGTTCAAAACTGCTGAATTCGACATCATGTGGAATGAAGGCATTTCCCGTATCGGTTCGATTATCGACGTCGGCATGGATCTGGGGCTGCTGGAAAAACGCGGTTCATGGTTCTCGTTTGAAAATGAACAGCTGGCGCAGGGCAGAGAAGCGGTCAAAGCGTATCTGCAGGAAAATCATGATGTGGAAGAACGCATCCTGAACAAAATCAAAGCGGTTCTGGCGGAACGCAAAGCCGCGGCATCCGGCGGAAATACCGCATCTGCGGCTCCTGCCGCTGCCGCTCAGGCGTCTGCACCGGAAGCTGTTCCGGAAAATCCGGCGGCTGATTCCGCTGCCCCGAAGGCGTAAAAAAATACAGTACGTTTCCCTGCTCTGATTTCAGACGCAGGGAAAATTCACCCTCATTGAAAGGGGGCAGTTTTTGAGATTCTGGTTTACAACAGTGCTGACTGCCGGATTTGCGGCTGCATTGTCCCCGGCGTATCCGGTGGAGCTGCTGATGTCGCAAAGTGCCGGAGCCGTGATGTCGCAGGAGAATGTCAATGCCGATCTCCGGGCGGGCGACGATGCTTTTGCCGCCAGGGATTATCCGGTGGCAGTCAGTTTCTATACCAAATATCTGCAGGACGCCGGAGCGAAACAGGACCGGACCGCGGAACGGGAAGCCTATGAACGTCTGCTGGATGCGCTGGTTCTGGGAAAGATGCCGGCTCTGGCGGAAGAACAGCTGGCGCATTATGAGCAGAAATTTCCCGGCGTCAACACGCTGACCACTGCCGCATGGCGCGGGGACATTCTGTTTCAGCAGGGAAAATATCGGGAAGCCGCAGAGCTTTACCGGAAACTGCTGCCGTCTCTGACCGTGCAGGATCCCCGGCGTCTGCGGACTTTGTTTGCCTATGGCCGCGTTCTGGAAAAACTGGGACGCAACGCTGAGGCCGCAGATGTTTTCCGTCCGTTGTGGAAACAGGGCGGCAGGACATCTTTGGGGCGCAGCTCGTTTGAGCGTCTGGTATTATGTCTGGCGGCGGGCGGACAGCCGGGAAAAGCACTGGAACTGCTTCTGGAAAATCCGCCGGAAGATTCTGCCGACCGGGAAATTTATCCGCTGCTGGCTGCCTATATTGCTTTGAAACAGTCCGGAGCCGCCGGTGCTTCCGGAGCATGGAAGAATCTGATCCGCAATCTGCGGGAAGGTCAGAATCCGTTGACGTATCTGGTGGCGTCTTCCTACGGAGATGCTTACATGAAGATACGGGATTTCCGGAATGCGCTGATTTCCTATCGGACCGCGTTTCATGCAGCATCGGACAAAACGGAAATGTTTGACACGCTGAACCGGATGATTGCTGTGATTTCAGCCGTCGGCGACAAGAATTATGCCGCTGAACTGGCAATGGAACAGCTGGAATTGTTCAAGGGCTCTCTGCTCAGTCCCGCCATCAAGCTGCGGACAGCGCAGCTGCTGCGTGATTCGGGAAATATCAATGGCGCATTGTCTCTGTATGAATCTGTCTTTGCCAACATGAATTCATCCGAACAGGAACGGAAACAGGCGGTTTTTGAATATGCGCTGCTGCTGGGGCGTCTGAAACGGCTGCCGGAGGCGGAAAAGACTGTGCGTACTCATTTCCAGCAGGGCAGGGAAGCCGAAGGCGAATTTCTGCTGGGCGACATTCTGACCCGTCTGAAACGGAATGATCTGTATGTCCCGCTGTATGAAAAGATTGCGGAACGTTGGCCGGACCGTGCCGCGCAGGCGTATCTGAGAGCGGCGAGTGCCTGTCTGGAAGATCATCAGCCGGACCGGGTACTGGAGCTGCTGAACAAACTGCGGAAACTGCCCGGAGTGTCGGAAAAGAATGCAGACCCCGGCGCCGTTTATCTGGAAGCCGCCGCGCTGGCACAGAAAAAACAGTATGCTGCGGCATTGCGGCTTTACAATGAATTTCTGCAGAAAACCGCCCGGAAAGATCCCCGTATTCCACAGGCGTTGTATCATTCCGGACTGATTGCTTTTACTGAAACTGATATGCGGCTGGCGGCGGAACGTTTTGCCCGTCTGCGCAAAGAATATCCGAAACATCCGCTGGTTCCGCAGGCATCCTCCTGGCTGATTCAGGCATATACGGCGCAGAACGATGTGATTGCGGCGGAACGCGAGACCTGGCTGCTGGCGGAACAGTATCCCGATTCGGAATATGCGGTGGATTCTCTGTTCCGTCTGGCGGAGCATTATGCGGAAGAGGGAGCGAAGGACAAGGCTGTTGCTGCGTTGAACAAACTGGCGTCGGATTCCCGTTATCCCGCCATTCAGGCAAAAGCCTGTTATGAACTGGCTCTGCAGTCGTATCGGAACGGTGATTCTGCGGGTGCAGTGCGCCGGTT
This sequence comes from uncultured Victivallales bacterium, assembly GCA_934661375.1. GTDB lineage: Bacteria > Verrucomicrobiota > Lentisphaeria > Victivallales > UBA1829 > SIG94. The sequence goes on along the minus strand of CAKUJH010000018.1, from coordinate 54,431 downwards.
GGAGAATCTGTATGAAAAATTCCCCGGTACCCCAGCCGCGACGGATGGCAGTTATCTGCATGGCGACATTCTCCGTGCGGCGGCTGATTTCAAATCCGCCATACCGTTTTACCGGAAGGTAATGGAAGCACGTCCCAATTCTCTGCTGGCGGCGGCTGCCTGCGGTTCGGTCGGGGACTGTCTGCTGGCGATAGCCTCGCCGGATCCGGGAAATTCCAAAAATGAACTGATCAGCGCGATTCAGTCTTACAAGAAACTTGTGGAGATGCCGGCTTGCACTGCCGAATTTGAAGCGATGGCGCTGTACCGGACGGGGCGCTGTCTGGAACTGCTGGGAAAATGGAATGCCGCATCTGAACAGTACCGCAAAGTTCTTTACAAATATCCTGCGGCAGAAGCTCCGCGTCGTCCTTCGGAAACGGTCTGGTGTGTGCGTGCCGCGGAAGCCCTGGTTGACATGGCGGGCAAACATCCGCTGCGCTCCACCCTGGATCATGCCCGGTTTGCCCTGCATTGGCTGGGAGACGCCAAGCTGATACCTCTGCCGGAAGCGGCGGAACGTTTTGAAAAATTGAAAAACAATAAATTCAATCCTTGAAAGGAGTGAACAATGTCTTATTGGAATATGATTGTGGAAGCCGGCGTGACCATGTGGCTGATTCTGTTCTGCAGTCTGCTGGCGGTTTTTATCTTTATCGGAAAATGGTTTCAGTTCCACCGTGCGCAGGTAAATGTGCGGGAACTGGTCAGCGGACTGGTCAATGTTTTGCGGCGCGACGGCATGATTGAGGCTCTGACCCTGTGCGACAACACGCCGGGTCCGGTGGCGCGGATTCTGACCGCCGCGATTCAGGCATATCAGAACGAAGATGACATCCGGCGGGCGATAGATGACGCTGTTCTGGTTGAACTGCCGCGTCTGGAAAGCCGTCTGAGCATTCTGGGAACCATTGCCAAAGCGGCGCCGATGCTGGGACTGCTCGGCACGGTGTTCGGTATGCAGGAAACGTTTACTGCCATGCAGATGAAGCAGGGAATTTACCTGACTTTGGGGGACTTATCCGGCGGAATCAGTACGGCTCTGCTGACGACGGCTGCGGGGCTGGCGCTGGCGATCCCGTGTCTGATCGCTTATAATTATCTGGTCGCCAGAGTGGAAACTTTCTGCATTGAAATGGAAAAAGCGTCCTCGGAAATACTGTATTTCTTTGACCACAAGGATGACGGGAAGAAAAATGAATCCGCCGGCAAATAAACTTTCAACTGTCAAACGGATACGTCCCCGGCTGAAACCGCTGCATGGCGCACCGGATCTGCTGCCGTTTATGAACGTCTTTTTCCTGCTGCTGATTTTTTTTATGATGGGCAGTTCTTTTGTCCCGGTTTCCGGTATTCCCGTGAACTTGCCGGAAGCCTCATCGGTCAGCACTTACAGCGCAAAGAAATATATTGTTACCCTGGATGAAAACGGCAAAATTTATTTCAATGACGCGGCGGTGGACAATCTGAAACAGCTGGAAGGAAAATTTCTGTCGGACATTGTAGGCAGTCCGGACGGTGAACGGAGTGCCATTGTGCTTCGTGCCGATCGTGCCAACAGTTTTGAAACCGTGGCGGAAATCATGGCTCTGGCGGAAAAACTGAAACTGAACGTATTCATTCTGGCGCGCAAAAACAGTTCCAAACAGACGATTTTCACGGAGACGGAAAAACGATGAACCGAAACGGCGGACCGGCGCGTAAATACAGTTTGACGGGCAGGGAATGGCTGTTGGTTTTCCTGGCTGCTGTCGGACTGCATGTTCTGCTGCCGGTGCTGTTCTGTCCGCTTCCCCGCAATGTGGCTGAGCGGAATGCAGATTCCCGCTACACACTGCTGCTGGATGAAAACGAACTGAAATCCCGGCAGGGCGATCCCTATGATTTGCAATACTGGCTTCGTTACAGCGATCCTGAACGTCTGCTCAAGCCCGACATGATCTCCGGATTCAGTCAGATCTGTGTCCGCAAGCAGACGCCAGCACCGGATCCTTCGGTATTTCATCATGATTTGTCGGCAGTGGATTCCGCATACCGGATTCCGGAACCGGTCATGCCGTCTGTACGGCAGCTGAAGGATTTTTCCGCTGGGGAAATTCCGCCGTTATCCGCCCGTCCGGCACGGGAAAACATTGCGCAGCCGGAACCGGAGTATCCGGTCTGGACGGATGAGACCGGTCAGGTGTTCACCGGATTTTTTCATGCGGATTCCGCTTCGCGACAGTATACGCAGCAATTCCGCCGGGCATCCGGTCCTACGGTGCTGCTTTTGCGTCCGGGAAGGGGCGAACTGCCTCCTGCGGTGGAGATCCTGCGTTCCTGCGGAATTGTCGAACTCGACCTGCTTGCCAAACGTCAGCTGATGTTCCGGCGGGAAAATTATTCAGACCGTTCAGTTCAGGGGGAAAAATATTTTACAGTGGTATGGCATTCTCCGCAGCGGGAGCATATCCGGAAAGAGAGTTTGTGATGATTCCGATACCGGCAATTCATCTGTTCAGTGTTTATCTGGTGATCTGGCTGATTATTCTTGCTTCTCTGTGGCTGCGGGACGAACTCCGGCGCAGAAAAACTTTCGGCTGGTCTGTGGTGAAAAAACGGCTTTACTTCTGTGACAACTGCCGATTGTCATTTCTGGCGCGGAATGCGGGGGAGAATGTAACCCGCTGCCCCCGCTGCAATGAACTCTGCTTCATCCGCAAGAGCAAGCGGTTCTGACAATTTCACGCGGTTTATTGCTTTTTGAGAATTCCGGTTTTTGCCGCCGGGGTTTTCGCTTTCAAACGAGCCTGTTTTTCCTGTTCTTTTTTCTGTTCCTGCTGCAGCAAAGCGGCGGATTTTTTCTGCCGTGCTTTTTCAGCTCTGGCTCTTTTGCTGGATTCGGCTTGTCTGGCTCGGCGTTCTTTGGCTTTCTGCTGTTCGGCTTTCCGGGCTGCCGGAATATTTTTGGCGATTTTGGCGATTTCCGTTTTCATTTCATCGGGAAATTCCGAGGGTGGGAGAACGACTACGCCGTCATCATGAAAAACGCGGATTCCATTGGGTGCAGCTCCCATCAACGCAAAATTCTTGTAAGTTTTTCCGGATTTCGTGACCAGATCTCCTGCCTGAATCATGCAGGTCAGACCCAGCAATACCAGTGCCGTGAGCAGTTTTTTCATCGTTCAACCCCTTTTTTTCTGTAAAAAATTTTTCTTCATGCAGAAACAGTAACATCTATTTGCGTTTTTTTCAAGATATATTGCAAAAAAACATCCGGATTTCTGCCGTATTTCCGGTTTCGCTTCCCTGTTGGAAGAAGCCGCTGCCTGTAATTGTGAAATAATAATGAAAATAAATGATTTATAACTTGAAAGAATGAGCTTTTTCAACTATATTAAAAACCATAAGGAAGGTTTTTGTGAAGGAGGGTCTTTTTATGGCTGAAACTGCGGAAGAATGCTGGCGTCTGCTTTTCTATCTGGTGGACGATTTACGGGAAAAAGCCAATGACTACAACAGCGATTCCTCGCTGGTATCCAATGTAACCGTCGGTCAGATGCGCGTGCTGAAAGCGGTAGCGACTCTGTCAAAAGAAAAAAACGGGGAAGGGCTGATGCTGAAAACGCTGGCGGAAAAAGTCAAGCTCACTTCCGGAGCTGTCTCCATTATCGTGGATTCTCTGGTGCGTCAGAATCTGCTGGAACGCCGCCACAGTTCCACCGACCGGCGTGCTGTCAATATCTGTCTTTCAGAAAAAGGCGAGGAAAAAACCAGCAGCTATATCTCTTTTTTCAACCGGCAGACTTCAGAGTTCCTTGCCAGTCTTTCTGAATCTGAAAAGACCTTGTTCATGAATGTGTTACAGCGTTTTCACGATAAGGTTCGGAATTGACGGAATTTCCGTTTTCAAAAAAAAGACTGCGCCGGTTAACGGGTCCGCAGTCTTTTTTTTGAATATGAGTCCTGCGTGGAAAACGCTTACTCCTTTCCACTGTTCGGATCCAGCAGATTGACATGTTTTCCCAGATTGAATGTCGCACCGAATTTCGGCGGAATCAGCGGAAGAACATCCAGTGTGCAGTTGGAATCTATGCCGACTTGAATTTCCCGTTTGTCCGTTTTCCATTCCACTGCGATTTTTCCTTCCGCCGTCGGCAGTTTGCAGCGGGCTTCGGAAATGATGTCGCAAGCCGGATTGAAGTAAATCTGCGCTGCCCCCGGAACCGATGGACGCACTCCCAGAAATTCGCGGATCAGAAAATCTGCAGCGGCAATATTGAAAATATGCGGATTGTATTTCCGTTCATAGAGATACATTTTTTCCAGATTGAGTTTGAATCCGCTGATCAGAGTCCTGTACGCTGTTTCCCGCAGCCCGTAAGCAAATAATGTTTCCAGAATGAACGGCAGAAACGCACTGGAGATTTCGCTTTGCAGACCTTCCGCATCGGAACAGAATTGTGTTAGAATGCGCCGGATACGGTCTTCGTCCTCTGCAATGCCGGCATTCAGTATCATAATGTTGGTTCGGAGCGAACATTCCGCGGATTGAGTGCCGTCATACCAGTCGGAATATAAACCGGTTTCCCGGTTGAAGGCGAACTGATTGATTTCGTTTTTCAGCCGTGCCGCCCGTTCCAGACATTCCAGCCGTTTTTCTTCACCGTTTTCCTGGGTCTGATACAGATGCGCCGCCGCAGTCAGAGCGCGGCAGTAGAGCGCATTCAGCAGGGAGAAAATGCCTTTTTCGGTCAGGTCGCGCCGTTCGTTCAGAAAAGCGCAGTGACCAGCCCGTTCGGACGGCAGCAGTACATCGCCTTGCGGCGGAATCATCCGGAAGAATTTCAGCAGCAGGTCCAGCCGGGGCATCATTTCCCGCAGCAGCTCTGCGTCATTGGTATATTCCCAGTGCTGTTCCAGCCACAGAATCCAGAGCAGTGCCGCATCCGGCGAATAGGAATAGACGCCGGACGGGGCGATTTTCAGCATCATGCCGTTTTCCAGCTGGGCGTCGGCAAATTCCCGCAGCGCTTTTGCGGCTGTCGGCAGACCGTCTGCCACGCTGTATAAGGTCCGCGAATAAATATAGGCTTCCGGCAGCGATTGACAGCGGCGTCCGCACGGATCATCGGCGATACTCTGTCCTGTGCAGGTGCGCAGAGAGTTCATCGCATGTTCCCAAAGCTGATTCAGGGTCTCATCGGAACAGGAGAAATCACTGTCCATGCCCAGTTCGGAAGTCGCGGAAACATAACGCAGAATGGGCGTTACCGGACCGGATGCCCGGCGTACAGAAATCATGACATAACGCGCCCCGCGCGGAACGGTCCGCATCCAGGAATTGTTGCCGTCCCGCAGCAGGAGGGTATCGGTCATGCGTCCCAGCGGTCCGATGGTCCGGACTCCGTCTCCGGCGAGCCGCAGTCCGCAGGAGATATCGACAATGTCGCCGGCACTCCCTTCAATATCCAGAATGGGGAATCCGTAGCAGAATTCACCCAGATCATAGACGGCAAACTCATCCTGGCTCAGCACATCGCTGAAAACGGTGTCGCTGCGCTCAAAAATGCAGTTTCCGAGATAGGCGGAGATATCGTTTATATGCTCATCCAGCGGCAGGAATCCGCGGACTTTGTCCTCGCAGTTTTCTGTCGAAAAGGAAGGCGAGGAAAAGGACAGCGGAATACGGAGCGGTCCGCAGACATTCCAGCCGATCAGGGCTTCTTCCGACGGTTCACGCCGGAGAACCAGCTCCTCTTTACGGGTGCCGGGGAATAACAGCATCAGTCCCATGCCGCCGTCCGATATTTCCTGGAAACAGAGAAAACGGTTCCAGCCGGGCTTGATGTGAATCCGCGTTTTCTGCAGAATTTCCGTGCCGGTCTGCGGAGAATGCGGCAGCTCATACTGATCCAGTTTCCGGGTCTGGTACGAATAAAGGACCGGGTCATCATTGCAGAAAATCACAAATGGCTGATCCGAAGATACTTCCATATCAATTTCTGCATCTTTTTCTGACAGCGCAAACATTTCGGCGGCATAATTTCCCGGCTTGATTTCAGGAAACATTTCATAGGAATAGTAGGCACAGGCAAAAACATCTTTGAAAATTCCCGTGTGGAGCGGTTCAACCGCATCGGATTCCTGCCACAGACAGGGCGGCGTTTTTGACAGAACCGGGACCGGTTTTCCGCTCCCGACAGGAGAAATTTCGGCGGCGTTCTGCCAGCTTGCATCATCGTAACCCGTTGCAGTCCAAAAATAAAGATCATGATCAAGATTTGCTTTTTCCGTTTCTTCCATCCCGAAGTGACAGCGCGGCTGATTCTGGAAATAAGCGGTGGCTTCTGCGGCTTTCCAGTCTCCTCCGGTTGCCATGACCAGCTTCCCGTCTACGGAGAGCTGACACCAGACGCGGGGCGGATAAGGATGCGCATACCAGTTGGCTTCAGTCTGATCCATGGCAATCAGCGCAATGGTGTTGATGCCCGGTTCCAGATACTGGGTAACATCCAGTTTGTCGATGTAACATACTGAATGCGTGGCAGGTGCAGGACCGTATCCCACATGTTCTCCATTCAGAAAAATATGACCGAAGGGCAGGGCGGAAATCAGTAATTCACCGTATACCGCGGCGGAATCCAGCACAAATTCCTTGCGGAAGAAAACTCGTCGATTGTCTTTGCGTTCATGCGCCGCAAGCCATATCCAGCTGCCGTGCATTTCTCCGGTCTTTGATTGAGACAACATGCGAACCTCCTGTTCGGATTGCTATTCAGAGTATCTTTTCGTTAAAGTATAGTCCCGCAATTGCGGAAAATCAAATATCAAAATGCAGAAATCGGGCGGAAAACAGGGTAAAAACAGGAAAATTCCGAAAAAAAGCCTAAAAATTTACAGAGACAGCTTGACAAATAGAAAAAAACGCTTATATTAATCGCTGTTCAATTTGCAATAGAAGAGAATGTGCTCGGGTGGCGGAATGGCAGACGCGTTAGCTTGAGGTGCTAATGGAGCAATCCGTGGGAGTTCGAGTCTCCCCTCGAGCACCATTTTTTTATCGCAATAAGGAGTAAAGTCTCGCTGAATAGAGGCAGACTGGATCCTTTGATGGCAAAATGCTGTCTTGAAAAATACTGAAATATGAAAAAATCGAAAAATTTTTCAATTAAGACTTGAAAAATCGATTTTCTGATATAAATTATGAACTCGCTGTCGCAAGCGGTTCGTTTGTGATTGTGATGTTTGCCCACGTGGCTCAGTCGGTAGAGCACGTCCTTGGTAAGGACGAGGTCACCGGTTCAATCCCGGTCGTGGGCTCCATTTTATAAACTAAACGGTATTTAGATAGAACTGAAAACAAAATGCCATAGGCAATTGTCATCAAAGGAGGACATGAGATGGCCAAGGAAAAATTTGTCAGAGAGAAACCGCACGTAAACGTCGGTACAATCGGTCACGTTGACCATGGTAAGACCACTCTTACCGCAGCAATCACCCACGTTCAGAACCTGAAGGGTCTTGCTGATTACATTCCGTACGATCAGGTTGCCAAGGCTTCTGAATCCCAGGGTCGTCGTGACTCCACCAAGATTCTGACCATCGCCACCTCTCACGTGGAATATCAGACCGCTACCCGTCACTATGCGCACGTTGACTGCCCAGGGCACGCGGACTATGTGAAAAACATGATCACCGGTGCCGCTCAGATGGACGGCGCGATCCTCGTGGTGAGTGCTGTTGACGGCGCCATGCCGCAGACCCGTGAACACATTCTGCTGGCAAAGCAGGTCGGTGTTCCCCGTATCGTTGTGTTTCTGAACAAGGTTGACCTGGTCGACGATCCGGAACTGCTGGACCTCGTCGAAATGGAAATCCGTGAACTGCTCTCCAAGTATGACTTCGACGGTGACAACACCCCGATCATCCGCGGTGCTGCTTATCCGGCCCTTCAGGCCACCGATCCGAATGCTCCGGAATGTAACTGCATTCAGGAACTCATGGATGCTATCGACAGCTGGATTCCTGAACCCCAGCGTGAAAACGACAAGCCGTTCCTGATGCCGATCGAAGACGTGTTCTCCATCGAAGGCCGTGGTACCGTGGTTACCGGCCGTGTGGAACGCGGACAGGTTCGCGTTGGCGATGCTTGCGAAATCGTCGGTCTGAAACCGACTGCCAAAACCACCATCACCGGTGTTGAAATGTTCCGTAAGGAACTCGAATTCGGTGAAGCCGGCGACAATATCGGCTGCCTGCTCCGTGGTACCAAGAAAGAAGATGTGGAACGTGGTCAGGTCCTGGCGAAACCGGGCAGCATCACCCCGCACAAGAAATTCAAAGCTGAAATCTACGTTCTGAGCAAAGACGAAGGCGGACGTCACAGCCCGTTCTTCTCCAACTACAGACCGCAGTTCTATTTCAGAACGACCGACGTTACCGGTATCATTACCCTTCCGGAAGGTGTCCAGATGGTTATGCCTGGTGACAATGTGTCCATCAGTGTTGAACTGATCGCCCCGATTGCTATGGAAAAGACCCAGCGCTTCGCTATCCGCGAAGGCGGCCGTACCGTTGCTTCCGGACGTGTTTCTGAAATCGTTGAATAATTCGGCGATTTGCTGAAATTGAATGTTCCTGCCGGATAAAACCGGCAGGACATTTTAACCGCATCGGTTTGTCGTGATGACGGATGGATGCAAGGTGAAATAAAATGCGTGAAATTATAATTTTGGAATGCACTGAGTGCAAACGCAGAAATTATACCAGCACCAAGGAGAAAAGAAATACTCCGGGTCGTCTGGAAATCAAAAAGTTCTGCAAGTTTGACCGTAAACACACGGTGCATAAAGAAACCAAGTAATTTTGTTCAGGTTGTTCCGTAATATTCGGAACACACCCAGGAGTGTAGCTCAGTTGGTAGAGCAGCGGTCTCCAAAACCGCAGGTCGTGAGTTCGAGCCTCGCCGCTCCTGCCAGTTTCATTCATCTGAAACTGACTCAAATATGGAAAGGATATGCCGGAATGGGCACGATTACGGAAAAAATCAGAAACTTCATCATGGGAACATTGGATGAAATGAATAAGAGCAGCTGGCCTACACGGGATCAGTTGTTCGAATCTACTATTCTGGTGATCGTCGCTTTGATCCTTTCCACGGTTTATCTGGCCGGCATCGATCAGATTCTCTTCAGGGCGGTTCGGTTTCTTACCACCTTCTAATCTGCTTATTCCTGCAAAAATTCACGGAAAATTCAATTATTCGGGAGCTTGGTTAAATTATGGAACACGAAGAGGGTCAGTGGTATATTATCAATACTCTTACTCAATATGAAAAAAGAGTGCGGGAGGCGATTCAGCGTCAGATCAACCTGAATGATCCCTCCATTCCTGTTTTCGAAGTTCAGTATCCAATGGAAAAAACTGTCGAAATGCGCAATGGCGTTCGCCATATGGTCGAAAGAAAACTGTTTCCCGGTTATGTTTTCGCGCGCATGAATCTTTATACTGATGACAATCAGCTCAATGAAACAGTCTGGCACTTCATCAACGGCATTAAAGGCGTATCCAAGATTGGCGGCGCCATGACGGAAGAAGAAGTGGCTCAATGGATTTCTCTTCCCGGCGCAGAAGATGTGGTTGCCCAGCAGCCCGTGCGCCCGCAGTTCAATGTCGGCGATCAGGTCGAAATTGTGGATGGACCGTTCACTGGATTCAAAGGAACTGTGCTGGAAATTGATATGGAACGCGGTTTTCTGAAAGTGGAAATTCTGGTTTTTGCCCGTCCGACTCCGATGGAAATGGAGTTCTGGCAGGTTGAAAAAGTTCTGGAATGATTTTTTGGAGTCAAGACAGGCGGTGAAAGCAATTTCACCATAGACTCGTGTATATATAAAGAAGACATCGCAACGGTGGGAGAGTTCCTGTCGGTCGCACCACCTTGCGGAGTATGGAGGAACAAATGGCGAAAAAGGTAACAGCGGAAATTCGTCTGCAAATTCCTGCGGGAGCTGCCAATCCGGCGCCCCCGGTCGGTCCTGCACTTGGTCAGGCCGGCGTGAATATCATGGAATTCTGCAAACAGTTCAACGCCGCGACGCAGTCACAGGCCGGAATGGTGATTCCGGTGGTGATTACCGTTTACCAGGATCGTTCTTTCACCTTCATCACCAAATCCCCGCCGGCTCCTGTTCTCATTAAGAAGCTGGCAAATCTGGCGAGCGGTTCCAAGACCCCCGGTCGTGAATCGGCTGGAAAGATCACCCGTTCCCAGATCAAACAGATTGTGCAGATGAAGAAGAACGACATCAACGCCCGTACCGAGGCTGCCGCAATGAAAATCATTGAAGGCACGGCTCGCAGCATGGGAATTGAGGTGGTGGATGGGTAAGAAAAGTAAACTTTACAGAGCCCAGCTTGAGAAGATTGACCGCGGTGTCCAGATGACTCTGGCCGATGCGGTGGCTCTCCTCAAAGAGCTCCCGCAGCCCAAGTTCGATCAGACTGTTGAAATGGCATTCCGTCTCGGCGTGGATCCCAAGCAGACAGATCAGACCGTTCGTGGTGCGCTTCCGCTCCCGAAAGGAACTGGTAAATCGGTGAAAGTCTGTGTCATCACGGACAATGTCGATGCTCAGAAGGAAGCGACTGGTGCAGGTGCGGATTTTGTGGGTTTTGAAGACATCATTGAAAAGATCAAAGGTGGTTGGGTGGATTTCGATGTTCTCATCGCTTCTCCGTCTGCCATGCCGAAAGTTCGTCCCCTGGGCCGTCAGCTCGGTCCGAAGGGCTTGATGCCGAACCCGAAAACCGGAACTGTGACCGATGCTGTCGGCAAGGCTGTTGCTGAGGCGAAAGCCGGTCGTGTTGAATTCAGAGCCGACAAAGGTGCCTGCGTGCAGGTTCCGGTTGGCAAACTGTCCTTCAAGGCTGAAGATATTGTGGCCAACTGCGAAGCGCTGGTCAAAGCGCTGGTCAAAGTGAAACCCGCTTCCGCCAAAGGCGTTTATTTCCTGAGCTGCACGATTTCCGGAACGATGACACCTGGGATCAAAATTGATCCGCGCACCCTCTCGACAAAGGAGTAAAAGATGACTACTGAAAAAGCCAGAAGATCTGAAAAGATCCAGATGTTTGATGATGTAGCGCGTCTCCTGGTCGGTGCCGATTATGTGTACTTTGTGTCATATAAAGGTTTGAAGAGCAAAGAACTGACCACGTTCCGCAATGATCTTGCCAAATGTGAAGCAGAATGCCATGTTCTGAAAAACCGCCTGATCAAGAAAGTGGCTGAAGCCAATGGCATGGAAGCTCTTGCCAATCTGAAACTGACTGGCGATACTGCCGTCATCATTGGTAAAGGCGATGCCGGTCAGGTCGCCAAGACGATTCAGGATTTCATGAAGTCCACCAAGGAAGTCATGGCTCCGAAAGCCGGTTATTATGATGGTGCCGTGCTGAGCAAGGATGATGTTCTTGCCATTGCCGCGCTGCCGTCCAAAGATGCTCTCCGTGCTCAGTTGCTCGGATTGCTCAATGCGGTTCCGACCGGACTTGTCAGAGTGCTGAACGCTAAAGTCACGAGCATTGTCAATGTTGTCAATGCTTACAAAAACAAGCTTGAAAAAGAAGCGAATTGAAACAATTTCGAACAATATTAACGGAGGTCTTATAATGACTGAACAAGCTAACGTTGAAGTTTCGCCGGAAATGGAACAGTTCATTTCCTACGTGGAAAAACTGTCCGTCCTCGATCTTTCCAAACTGGTCAAAGCTCTCGAAGAGAGACTTGGTGTCAGTGCTGCTGCGCCGGTTGCTGTTGCTGCCGCTCCCGCTGCTGGTGCTGCTCCTGCCGCCGCTGCTGAAGAACAGACTGAATTCACCGTGATCCTCGCCGATATGGGTGCCAGCAAAGTGAACGTGATCAAAGAAGTTCGCGCGATCACCGGCCTGGGCCTGAAAGAAGCCAAAGATCTGGTTGAATCTGCTCCGAAGCCCGTCAAAGAGGGTGTTTCCAAAGAAGACGCCAAGAAGATCAAGGAACAGCTTGAAGCCGCTGGCGCGAAAGTCGAAGTCAAGTAATTCGGCTGTACCGGTCTTTGCTTAACCGGTAAAGTGATGCGGAGTTCTCTTTCATGATTCATTATGGAGGAGAACTTCCGCATTCCTGTGTTTAGAAGTAAATCCGCGGTTATAGGCCGCCCGCGGATTGCGCAGAGGTTATCATGCCGATGCGTTGTGCAAAGTCAGCTCATCCCAACCACAATGACAGGGTGGAATAATGCCTGAACGCGTTAATTTTGGAAAATTGAGAGAGGTTTTGGAGATTCCCGATCTGATTGGAAGTCAGATCGATTCCTACAAGGCTTTTCTCCAGATGGACACCGACCCAAAACAGAGAAAGAATCAGGGCCTCCAAGAAGTATTCAACGAAGTGTTTCCCATGGAAGGCTTCGACAAACAAATGGTCTTGGAGTTTGTCGCATATTACATCACTCCTCCCAAAAAAGATGTAGTGGATTGTATCAAAGACGGTTTATCATATAATGCCTCGCTCAGCGTCGAATTCAATCTCAAAGTCAAAGACGCCGTATTCAATGAGATCGTTCCTTTAAGTGAAATCCCCATGATGACCGACCGCGGCACCTTTATCATCAATGGTGCAGAACGCGTGATCATCAGTCAGCTTCACCGCTCGCCTGGAATCTGCTTCGAAAAAACTCGTCATTCCAGCGGCAGAAGCCTCTATTCCTATAGAATTATCCCGGATCGCGGTTCCTGGATGGAAGTCCAGTTCGATATCAACGATCTGATTTATATTTACTTGGATCGGCAGCGCCGCCGCCGGAAATTCTTGATTTCCACTTTCCTGCGCGCTATCGGTTTCGAAACCAACCGTGAGATGCTCAGTGCCGCATATGAGATCAAGACGATGACTCCCGCTCAGTTGGCCAAGCAGTCCGATGTGTCTGTTTTCCATACCATCGAACCGGTTTTCTCTCCGGATGGTTCTCTGCTGATCGATGAATGCCAGCAGCTGGATGACACGCATGTGAAACTGCTGAGCGATTCTAAAGTCAAGAGCGTTGACCTCGCGTACATTCCGGACGGCGACCACTATCTGATCAACTGTATTGCCCGTGATCCGTCCAAAACTCCGGAAGATGCGCTGCGTGAAATTTACAAGAAGATGCGTCCCAGCGATCCGCCGAGCGTGAGCAATGCGAAACTTCTGCTGAAGCATCTTTTCTTTGATAATAAGCGGTATGACCTCGGTACGGTCGGTCGTTTCAAACTCAATGAACGTCTTGGTCTGGATTTCCCGTTGAGCTTGCGCACGCTGGACAAGAAAGATCTGATGGAAGCGACGAAGATGCTGATGAAGCTCCGCAACAAAGCGGCGGCCACGGATGATATTGACCATCTGGGCAACCGTCGTGTCCGTACTGTCGGCGAATTGCTCCAGAACCATTGCCGTGTCGGTCTTTATCGTACGGATCGTCTGATTCGTGAAAAAATGACGACTCCTCCGGGAACGGAAGGAACGGCGATGACTCCGGGCAAACTGATCAACCCGAAAGCATTCAGCAGTGTTATCCGCGATTTCTTTGCGAGAAACCAGCTGTCGCAGTTCATGGATCAGACCAACCCGCTGTCCGAGCTGACAAACAAGCGTCGTTTGAGTGCCTTGGGTCCTGGCGGTCTGAGCCGTGACCGTGCCGGATTTGAAGTCCGTGACGTACATGCCAGCCATTACGGCCGTATCTGCCCGATTGAAACTCCTGAAGGTCCGAACATCGGTCTGATTTCCTCCATGTCGCTGTATGCGAAAATCAATGAATACGGATTCCTGGAAACTCCTTATCGCCGGGTGGTGGATGGTGTTGTTACGGATGAGATTGATTATCTGACCGCAGACAAGGAAGAGCAGTACATCATTGCGCAGGCGAATGCGCCGCTGGATGCCGAAGGACGTTTCATCAATCCGATGGCGATGACTCGTCAGTGGGGTGAATCTGCAGAACGTCCGACTTCTGAAGTTGATTATATGGACGTTTCGCCGAAACAGCTGGTCAGTGCCGCCGCTGCGTGTATTCCGTTCCTGGAACACGACGACGCGAACCGCGCGCTGATGGGATCGAACATGCAGCGTCAGGCAGTTCCTCTGCTGGTTACGGAATCACCGTATGTCGGAACCGGCATGGAACGCAAAGTTGCGGTTGACTCCCGTGCGGTAACTTCTGCAAAAGCTGACGGTATTGTGGCGGAAGTTTCTTCTGCACAGGTTGTTACAACGACTGACGGTAAGCCGCTGGATACCACTGCTGACCCGAATCCGCAAGTTTATAAGCTGGTGAAGTTCCTGCGCAGCAATGCCGGAACCTGCATCAATCAGCGTCCGATTGTGAAGCACGGTCAGGTCATCAAAGTCGGTGATTCGATTGCCGACGGTGCTGCAACCGACCAGGGCGAACTTGCGCTGGGCAAAAACGTCTTTGTTGCCTTCATGCCGTGGTGCGGATATAACTTCGAAGACGCGATTGTGCTGAGTGAACGTCTGGTTAAAGAGGACGTGTTCACCAGTATTCATATTGATGAATTCGAGATCACCAGCCGTGACACCAAACTGGGACCGGAAGAAATCACCTGCGATATTCCGAACGTCAGTGAAGATCTGCTGAAGAATCTGGGTGTTGACGGTGTGGTTCGTCTGGGTGCGGAAGTGAAACCCGGCGATATTCTGGTGGGTAAAATTACGCCGAAGTCGGAAACGGAACTTGCTCCGGAAGAACGTCTGCTGCGCGCCATTTTCGGTGAAAAAGCTGCGGATGTGAAAGATTCCAGTCTGTATGTTCAGAGCGGCAAGGGCGGCATCGTGATGGATGTCCGTATTGAATACGCCAAAGATCCGAACCGTCAGAATATGACGAATCAGGAACGCAAACGTCAGACGAAACATGTGAAGGATCAGTATAAGGAACAGCGTTCTGCGCTGGTGGATGAACTGGCTGAAAAACTTTCCGCCATTCTGTTCCAGCAGAAACTCCCAAGTCCGATTTATGATGCCGCAGCCGGCAAGGATGACGCTATTCTGATTTCTTCGAACCGCAAAGTTACGCGTCCGTCGATCATCAAACTGGCGAATCAGTATGACTCCTTCCGCATGGAAGATTGTCCGACCAAAGATGCCATCATGAAAGTGATTGACACCTTCAAACCGCGTTTTGATGTGCTGGAACGCAACCGTGACGAATCGCTGGCTTCTCTTGCCAACGGTGTTTCGGATGAAACCGGAGCCATCAAGAAAGTCAAAGTCTACGTTGCTTCCAAACGCAAGATTCAGGTGGGCGACAAGATGGCAGGACGCCACGGTAACAAGGGTATTGTTTCCCGTATTGTTCCGGTGGAAGACATGCCGTTCCTGAAAGACGGAACGCCGGTTGACATTGTGCTGAATCCGCTGGG
Organism: uncultured Victivallales bacterium; assembly: GCA_934661375.1. GTDB lineage: Bacteria > Verrucomicrobiota > Lentisphaeria > Victivallales > UBA1829 > SIG94. Next base: position 38,945 of record CAKUJH010000018.1, on the reverse strand, counting down.
TGTGCCGAGCCGAATGAATATCGGACAGGTTCTGGAAACCCACCTGGGCTGGGCTGCAAAGATGCTCGGAATCAAAGTGGCGACTCCGGTGTTCGACGGTATTCAGGAAGAGAAGATCGTGGACATGATGAAGGAAGCCAACGAAAAAGTCGGCAAGAATTACAACTGGGGCTTCCGGATGAAAAACGGTGTCAACGAATACGACGGCAAGACGGATGTCTTTGACGGTCGTACCGGCGACAAGTTTGACCAGCGGGTTATGGTCGGTCAGATTTACATGCTGAAGCTGGACCACCTGGTGGCGAACAAGATTCACGCCCGTGCAGTCGGTCCGTATTCTCTGGTTACGCAGCAGCCTCTGGGCGGTAAGGCACAGCACGGCGGTCAGCGTTTCGGAGAAATGGAAGTGTGGGCGCTGGAAGCGTATGGTGCGGCACATACCCTGCAGGAAATGCTGACGGTAAAGAGCGACGACGTTACCGGACGCGCACGGATTTACGAATCCATTGTCCGCGGCAAGAATATTCTGGATGCGGGACGTCCTGAATCGTTCAACGTGCTGCTGAAGGAAATGCAAAGCCTGGGCCTCGATGTCCGCACGGTCAAGCGGACAGAGTCTCCGAAATAAATTTAAGCGGAGGAATCCAAAGTGATTGACAATTCATACAACAACCGAGAATTGAGTGCTCAGCAGCTTTCCGGCATGAGTGCTTTCGAAGTGGTGACGATCAAAGTCGCTTCTCCGGAGGTCATTCGTTCCTGGAGCCACGGCGAGGTCAAGAATCCGGAAACCATCAATTACCGGAGCTTCAAGCCGGAAAAGGGCGGTCTGTTCTGCGAACGCATTTTCGGTCCTCAGAAGGATTGGGAATGTTCCTGCGGAAAATATAAACGCGTGAAGAACAAAGGGATCATCTGCGACCGCTGTGGTGTGGAAGTGACCCTGTGCAAGGTGAGACGTGAGCGCATGGGACACATTGAACTGGCTGTGCCGGTCTCCCATATCTGGTTCTTCAAGTGTATGCCGAGCCGTATCGGTCTGATGCTGGATATGACGGCGCGTACCCTGGAACGCATTATCTATTATGAAGACTGGGTCGTTGTTGATCCGGGCGACACCCCGCTGAAACTGGGTGATTCCCTGACCGACATCAACTACCGTCAGGCGCGTGATGATTACGGGGATGCATTCCAGGCTGAAATGGGTGCGCCCGCGATCCGAACTCTGCTGCAGAACATTGATCTGGAATCGCTCCATGCCGAACTGGAAGTCGAGCTGACCAAAACCAATAACAAGGCAACCCGCAAAAAACTGTCCAAACGTCTGCGTCTGGTTGAAGGATTCATCAAGAGCGGTTCCCGTCCTGAATGGATGATCATGGAAGTTCTTCCGGTTATTCCGCCGGATCTGCGTCCGCTGGTTCCGCTGGAAGGCGGCCGGTTCGCGACCTCCGACCTGAACGACCTCTACCGCCGTGTCATCAACCGCAACAGCCGTTTGAAAAACCTGCTGCAGCTGCGTACGCCGGAAGTGATTATCCGCAACGAAAAACGTATGCTTCAGGAAGCGGTTGACGCCCTGATGGACAACGGCCGCCATGGCCGTCCGGTTACGGGCGCGGGCAACCGTCCGCTGAAGAGCTTGAGCGATATGCTCAAAGGCAAGCAGGGACGTTTCCGTCAGAACCTGCTGGGTAAGCGTGTTGACTATTCCGGCCGTTCGGTGATCGTTGTCGGACCGGAACTGAAACTGATGCAGTGCGGTCTGCCCAAGAAAATGGCTCTGATTCTGTTTGAACCGTTCATCATCCGTCATTTGAAAGACCGCGGTCATGCCCATACGGTTCGCGGTGCGAAAAAGATGATTGAACGCGGAGAACCGGTCGTCTGGGATATTCTGGAAGAAGTGACGAAGGGGCATCCGGTGATGCTGAACCGTGCGCCTACGCTGCACCGTCTGAGTATTCAGGCGTTCGATCCGATTCTGATTGAAGGTTCCGCCATTCGTCTGCACCCGTTGGTGTGTACTGCGTACAACGCGGACTTCGACGGTGACCAGATGGCAGTGCATGTGCCGTTGTCTCCGGCTGCTCAGCTGGAATGCAAACTGCTGATGCTGTCTTCCAACAACATCTTCTCGCCTGCCAGCGGCAAACCGATTACAACGCCGACGCAGGATATTACGCTGGGTGTGTATTATCTGACGATTGATCCGCGCAACAAAGAGCGGATCCGTCTGTTCAAAGATGTGCATGAAGTGTTGTTTGCTCTGGATTCCGGTTACATCAAGATTCATGATGCGATCAAGATCCCGAACCCGGATTACGGCGTGGAAACTCCGCGCGGCAACGCCACGGACAAGTTCATCATTACGACTCCCGGCCGCTGCATCTTCAACGGTATCTGGGAACGCGTGCTGGGCTTCTACAACAAGCCGGCGAAGAAGAAAGACATTGGCCGTCTGATTGCGGAAGCGTATGAATATACCGGTCATGACAAAACCATCGAACTGCTGGATAAACTGAAAAATCTCGGTTACAAATATGCAACCGTGGCTGGATTCTCGATTTCGGTGGCGGACATGCTGATTCCGAAACGGAAACCGGAACTGGTGGCGGAAACACGCGAACGCATTGCCGAAATCAATAAAAAGTATGATGACGGCTTCCTGACTGTCGGTGAACGGCACAACCAGGTCGTTGACGCATGGACCAAGACCGCCAACACTGTGGCAGACGAACTGACCAAAGAAGTGGAAGAAGCCAGCCGCAAGGAACTCAACCCGGTGTACGCCATGTTGGATTCCGGAGCGCGAGGCAGTAAGGACCAGATCAAACAGCTGGCCGGTATGCGCGGTCTGATGACCAAGCCGTCCGGTGAAATTATCGAACGGCCGATTCTGTCGAGCTTCCGTGAAGGTCTGACCGTGCTGGAATACTTCATCAGTACCCACGGCGCCCGTAAAGGTCTGGCTGATACCGCTCTGAAAACCGCTGACTCCGGTTACATGACCCGTAAGCTGGTTGACGTTGCGCAGGATATTATCTGCCGCAGCGAAGATTGCGGTACGCTCAAAGGTATTTACGTTGAAGCGATCATCGACGGTGATGATGTGATGCTTCCGCTGAAGGCTCGTCTGCTGGGCCGTTACAGTGCGCAGGACATTCGTGACCCTGCCAAAACGGACGGAAGCTACATTGTGCGCGCCGGTGAGGAATTCACTCCGGAGCGTGCTGATCTGATTGAAAAACGCGGCATCACCAAAGTTCTGATCCGGTCTGTTCTGACCTGCGATGTTGAACATGGCGTGTGCGTGAAATGCTATGGCAAAAACCTGGCGACGGACAAAGATGCGGAAATTGGTGATGCCCTGGGTATCATTGCCGCTCAGTCCATCGGTGAACCTGGTACACAGCTGACCATGAGAACGTTCCACATCGGCGGTATTTCTTCCGGTGGCGGCAAGGAACCGGTGATCGTGGCTCGTCAGTCCGGTACTGTCCGCTTTGAAAACCTGCGTCTGGTGACGGATCAGAAAGGCAACACTCTGGTCGTCAACAAGAACGGTTTCATCGTGGTTTACGACGAAGCCAAGGCGAAGGAAGCGGAAGCGCAGGCGCGTGAACGCGTCCGTCTGGAAGCACAGGTGATGGGCTCCACGTTCGCACAGGATTACGATTTCTGGTCGGATGCTGTGAAGGATGCGGAAATCGACCGCTATCAGGCTGAAGTGGGTGCTGTTCTGTTCAAGAAAGACGGCGACAAGGTGAAGCCGAGAGAAAAGATTGCCACGTGGGATGCGTACCAGATGCCGATCATTGCGGAAGAATCGGGTATCGTCGCGCTGCATGATATTGTCGAAGGCGTGACGCTGAGCCGCAGTGAACGTGGCGGTATCGAAGAATTGTCCGTCATGGAACACCGCGAAGACTTGCTCCCGCAGGTTGTGATCAATGACAAGAACGGAGAACTGATTTCGAACTATCCGCTGCCGACCGGCGCTCTGCTGATGGTCAAGCGCGGCGAAAAAGTTTACCCCGGCATGACGCTGGCACGTGTGCCGCGTTCGCAGCAGAAAAACCGCGACATCACCGGAGGTCTTCCGCGTGTTGCCGAGTTGTTTGAAGCCCGTATGCCGAAAGAAGTCGCTGAGATCGCCCGTATCGACGGTATCGTTGATAAAGGCAAGAACGTGAAGGGGCGTCAGCTTATCATCGTTCGCGATCCGGATAACAAGGATGTGTACGAAGAACACAGCATTCCGACCTCCAAACACCTGATCGTCGGCAAAGGCGATTTTGTGCGGAAAGGTCAGAAATTGACCGTTGGTTCCATTATTCCTCAGAAACTGCTCGAAATCTGCGGACCTCACGAGTTGCAGCGTTACATTGTTAACGAAATCCAGAAGGTCTACCGGGCGCAGGGTGTGGAAATCAATGATAAACATATTGAAATCATCATTCGTCAGATGATGCAGAAAATCCGCATCGTGGATCAGGGAGATACTCCCTTCCTGGCCGGCGAGCAGGTGGATCGTTATGCATTCCTCCATGCGAATGAAGAAGCGCGTCGGCTGGGCAGAAAACCCGCCGAAGGCGAACCGGTCCTTCAAGGTATCGCGAAAGCATCCCTTGAAACAGAAAGTTTCATCTCCTCGGCGTCGTTCCAGGATACTACCCGTATTCTGACGGATGCGGCTACACTGGGGAAGGTGGACGTTCTTCGCGGTTTCAAGGAAAATGTGATTACGGGACACCTCATTCCGGCCGGTACCGGAGCGGAAAAATTCCAGAATCTGCACATGACCAAACTGGGCGTGGAGATTCCGGTTGAACGTCCGCCTGAAGAACAGGAACCGCAGCACGAAGATGAAAAACTCGAAAACATTGATTTCGGAGGAGACGACGAAGAAATGGACGAGATTTTCGCCAACAACAGTGTTGTGGACGAAGATGAGGATTTTGTCGGAAAATCGGAAACGGACGATTTTCTCGATGACTTCGACGATGAACAGTCCGGTGTTTTCGATGATGACATTGATGACAGCGAATTTGATCCGACGAAGGATTACGAGAACGAAAACGACTGAGTGAAAACAACCCGTCTTCCGGAAGGGAGACGGGGCTGTTCTGACAAAAAATCAGATTTTTTTTGAAAAAAATGAAATCCGCAGTTGAAAAATGCAGACGGAGCGTTACATTATATATCCGTTTTGTCATTCATAACTGCAACAATTGCGAATAGGTGAAGGAGAACATGCCGACCATTAATCAACTGGTGAAATCGGGCCGCAGCTCGAAAGTTGCGAAAAGCAAGTCGAAGGCACTGATGAAGTGTCCGCAGAGACGCGGCGTTTGTATGCAGGTTACAACCAGAACCCCGAAAAAGCCGAACTCTGCTTTGCGCAAAATCGCCAGAGTGCGTCTGACCAACGGAGTTGAAGTGACTGCCTACATCGGTGGCGAAGGCCATAACCTTCAGGAACACTCTGTGGTCCTGATCAAGGGCGGAAGGGTTCGTGACCTTCCCGGTGTGCGTTATCACATCATCCGCGGTGCACTGGACTCCCTCGGTGTGGAAGGCCGTAAACAGGGCCGTTCCAAATACGGAGCCAAGACCCCGAAAGCGGATGCTCCTGCCAAGAAAAAATAATCAACACTGAATAAGTGTAAATCATCGAGGATGTTGGAAACACAATGAGAAGACGCAGAATCACAAAAAGAGAACTCACGCCCGACGTGAAGTACAATAGCGAGTTGGTCGCGCGCCTCATCAATACTCTCATGCGCAACGGCAAGAAAACTGTTGCCCAGAGCATTGTCTACGGGGCTTTCGATGTGATCAAATCGAAGAAGAAAGACATGGAACCGCTGGAAGTTTTTCTGCAGGCGGTGGAGAATGTCAAACCGAAACTGGAAGTCAAGAGCCGTCGTGTCGGCGGTGCCACTTATCAGGTCCCCCTGGACGTTCCCGCTGAACGTCAGGTTGCTCTGGCAATGCGCTGGATCGTGACCTATTCTCAGGCCAAAAAGGGCAAATCCATGATGCAGGCCCTCGCATCTGAACTGCTCGACGCTTTTGACAACACTGGTTCCTCTATTAAAAAGAAAGACGACACTCACAAGATGGCGCAGGCCAACAAGGCGTTTGCTCATTACAGATGGTAATGAACAGCCTGTTGCAAAGCACATCAGCGATGTCATGACAATACGACTATGACAGAACATCAAGTAAACGTAGACTACAAAGAGTCGCCGAAACGGAAAACTCCGATTGCCGCTACGCGCAATATCGGCATTATGGCTCACATCGATGCCGGAAAGACCACTCTTTCCGAGCGTATTCTTTATTACACTGGCGTTAACCACAAGCTGGGCGAAGTTCATGAAGGCAATGCCACCATGGACTGGATGGTCCAGGAGCAGGAACGCGGTATTACCATTACTTCTGCAGCTACTACCTGCTACTGGAGACACTGCCGCATCAACTTGATCGACACTCCTGGGCACGTGGACTTCACTGCTGAAGTCGAACGCTCCCTCCGCGTGCTTGATGGTGCTGTTGGTGTGTTTTGCGCCGTCGGCGGTGTTCAGCCTCAGACTGAAACCGTCTGGCGTCAGGCGAAGAAATACAAAGTGCCGACCCTCGCGTTCGTCAACAAGATGGACCGTACCGGTGCCAACTTCTTCAAAGTTGTCGAAGACATGCACAAGAAACTCGGCGTGACGGTTGTTCCGATGGTGTTGCCGATCGGTGCCGAAGCGAATTTCTCCGGTCTGATTGACGTCCTTCATGAGAAGGCCTACAAGTTCGGCGGCGATGACGGCATGAAATTTAACGAAATCCCGGTTCCGGAAGATATGGTGGAAATGCTGAAGGAAAAGCGCACCCACCTGATTGAAAGCGTTGCGGAAGTCGACGAAGAAATCATGGAAATCTTCCTGAATGACGAGACCCCGAACGTCGAACAGATTCAGGCTGGTCTGCGTAAAGCTGTTCTGGCTGGACGTCTGGTTCCTGCCTATTGCGGTTCCGCATTCAAGAACAAAGGTGTTCAGTTCCTGCTGGATGCCGTTGTGGATTATCTGCCGTCTCCTGTTGATATCTGGGAAACCAAAGGCATGAATCCGGATACGGAAGAGCCGATGATTCGCACGGTCGGTGACGACAAGCCGTTCGCAGCTCTGGCATTCAAGATCATGAGCGACCCGTTTGTCGGACGTCTGGTGTTCTTCCGCGTTTATTCCGGCGTGGCGGTGCGCGGTGCTACTGCTTACAATCCCAGAACGCGTAAACGTGAACGTCTCGGACGTCTGTTGCTGATGCACGCCAACCACCGTGAAGAATGCGAAGAAATTTTCTGCGGCGACATTGCTGCCGCTGTCGGTTTCAAGAACGTGACCACCGGTGATACCCTGTGTGATGAAAGCGACCCGATCGTTCTGGAATCCATGCACTTCCCGGAACCGGTTATCTCGATTGCGGTTGAACCCAAAACTTCCAGCGACCGCGATAAACTGTACGGTGCGCTCGGTGCGCTGTCTGACGAAGACCCGACCTTCACCATGAAGAGCGATACGGAAACCGGTCAGACCATTATTTCCGGTATGGGTGAACTTCACCTGGAAATCATTATGGACCGTCTCCGCCGCGAATTCAATGTGGACGCGAACGCCGGTCAGCCGGAAGTCGCCTACCGTGAAGCCGTTCTCAAACCTGCAACTGCCGACTCCAAGTTTGTGCGTCAGTCGGGCGGTCGCGGTCAGTACGGTCATTGTATCCTGGCCCTCACTCCGATGGAACGCGGTCATGGCATCACGATCGAAAACAAAGTGGTCGGCGGCAACATTCCGAAAGAATTTATCAAGCCGATCGAACAGGGTATTCGTGAAGCTGCCCAGACGGGTGTGCTTGCCGGTTATCCTCTGACGGACTTCCATGTGGATATTGTCGATGGATCTTATCACCCGGTCGACTCGTCGGAAATGGCGTTCAAGATCGCTGCCTCCATGGGCTTGAAGGATGCTGCCCGTAAAGCGGGACTGGTTCTTCTTGAACCGATCATGAAGGTTGAGATCACCACTCCGGATGAAAACATGGGTGACATTATCGGTGATATTTCTTCCCGCCGCGGTTCTATCGTGGAAATTGAAACCCAGGAAACGGCAACCCGCGTGCTTGCGAACATTCCGCTGGCGGAACTGTTCGGTTACGCGACTTCGATCCGTTCTCTGTCCAAAGGAAGAGCTTCCTATACAATGGAACCCTTCATATTTGAACGTGTACCAGATGCAATTCAGAAGAAAATAGTGGAGAAAACGAGTAAATGAGTACGAAAACTTCATCCTCGAAATCGGCCCAGAAGATTCGCATTAAGCTTCAGGCCTACGAGCACCGCATTCTCGATCAGTCGGTATCTGAGATTCTCAATACCGCCCGCAGAACCGGTTCCGTGGTTGCCGGTCCGATTCCGTTGCCGATGCGTGTTGAACGTTATACGGTCAACCGCTCACCCCATGTTGACAAAAAGTCCATGGATCAGTTTGAAATCAGAACGCACAAGCGTCTGATGGACATCATCAAACCGACTGCGAAGACGGTTGACGAGCTGAAGAAGCTCAATCTTCCCGCTGGTGTTGATATTTCGATCAAAATTGGCAACTGATTGCGAAATCAGTTATAATAAAAAAGCATTTTTGGCACCAAGGTCCTTTTTCCGAGAGGACATGTGCCTGAAAGGAGCAAAATGAAAGGTTTAATCGGAAAGAAAGTCGGTATGACGCAGGTCTATGACGACAAGGGAATTCTGATTCCCGTGACCGTCATTGAAGCCGGTCCGTGTGTGGTCGTCGGCGTCAAGACCAAAGAACGTGACGGGTATTCTGCCCTTCAGGTCGGTTTTGGGGAAAAGAAGGTGAAAAACACCTCTAAATCTGTCATCGGGAATGTGACGAAAGCGGGACTGGCGGCGAATCCGCCGGCGTTTATCCGTGAATTCCGTGCCGATGAAGATCCTGCGAATGAAATCGGTTCCCAGATCAAGGCGGACATCTTTGCCGAAGGCGAGTTTCTGGATATTTCCGGCGTGACCAAAGGTAAAGGATACCAGGGCGTTATGAAGCGTCATCACTTTGCCGGCGGTCGTGACGGTCACGGCGGTGGATGGCACCGGAAACCCGGTTCAATTGGCTGCCGTGAAAAACCCGGCAACATCATCAAGGGCAAGAAGATGCCTGGTCAGCTCGGCAATTCCAGCATTACGGTGCAGAATTTGCGTGTCGTGAAAGTTTCTGCTGATGAGAATTTGATTTTTGTTCGCGGAGCCGTTCCGGGTCCCAATGGAAATACTCTCATTGTCAAGAAAGCCAAAAAGAAATAATCCCCAATAACTGACAGGTGAAAAAATGTCTATTGTGATTGACATACTGAATATGAAGGGGGAGAAGGTCGGGGATTATACCATCGACGATTCCTGCATCGAGCTCGAAAAGGGCACACAGGCTGTTCATGACGCGGTTGTTGGATTTCTGGCGGAAACCCGTGCGGGTACTGCTTCGACCAAGACCCGTGCTGAAGTGGCCGGAACAGGCAAGAAGCCGTTCAAACAGAAAGGCGGAGGTCGCGCCCGTGCCGGCGAAACCCGCAACCCGGTTTGGCGTCACGGCGGTATTGCGTTCGGTCCGAAGCCCCGCGATTTCTCCATCAAGCTGAATCAGAAGGTTCGTAAACTGGCGCTGAAGCGTGCGTTTTCCGACTGCCTTCAGGAAAAATCGGTGATTGTGGTTGATTCTCTGAATCTGCCGGATTTCAAGACCAAGAATTTTGCCGGTGTTCTGAAAGCCCTGAAGCTGGACGACTCCAAAGTGCTGGTCGCTGTGCCGGAATATGATGAGAATCTGGAACGCGCTGCCGGAAACATGAGCATGGTCTTCACTCTCAAAGCAACGAGCGTGAACACTTACTATGTTCTTCTGGCGGACAAGATCCTTTTCACCAAAGAAGCTCTTGACGCATTTGTCAAGCGTCTGGCATAAGGGAGAACAGGAAAATGAAGTTTAACAGTCCTTACGATATTGTCAAGCATCTTATGATGACCGAAAAGAGCGCGCTGCTGAAAGAGCAGAACAAATACGCGTTCCGCGTTGCCGTGAAAGCCACGAAGCTGGAAGTTGCGGCGGCGATTGAGGAAATCTACGGTGTGAAGGTCAAATCCGTTAATGTTCTCAACTTTATGGGCAAGCTCAAACGCGCGGGCAGATCCCCGATTCCCGGCCGTCGTGCCAGTTGGAAGAAGGCAGTCGTCACCCTCGCCGAAGGCTCCATTGACCTTGCATAAGGAGACGAAAGATGCCTATTAAAACTTTCAGACCTATTACGAAGAGCCTGCGCGGCAGCTCGGTTGTTGATTATTCCGAACTGACCCGTCAGACTCCTGAAAAGAGCCTTTGCAAAGGCAAAAAGTCCACCGGCGGCCGCAACAATATGGGACGTATCACGACCCGTTTCCGCGGCAGCGGCAACAAGCGCACCTACCGCATGGTTGACTTCCGCCGCAACAAAGACGGAATCGAAGCGACGGTTCAGCACATCGAATACGATCCGAACCGTTCTGCGTTCATCGCCCTGATTGCTTACAGCGACGGTGTGAAATCCTACATCCTGGCTCCGGTCGGGATGAAAGTCGGCCAGAAAGTGATTTCCGGCGACAAGGGTGAAATTCAGCCGGGCAACGCGTTCAAACTGCGCAACATCCCGCTGGGTGTCCAGATTCACAACATCGAACTGACTCCGGGCAAAGGTGCCAGCATGGTTCGTGCAGCCGGTCAGGTTGCCACCCTGCGCGCCAAAGACGGTGATTATGCCCAGATCAAACTGCCGAGCGGAGAAGTCCGCATGGTCAATCTGGAATGCAAAGCCACCATCGGTCAGGTCGGCAATGTGGATTACATGAATGCCGATATGGGTAAAGCCGGCAAGAAGCGTTACCTCGGTTTCCGTCCGCATGTCCGCGGCGTTGTCCAGAACCCGGTTGACCATCCGATGGGCGGTGGTGAAGGTCGGTCCAGCGGCGGCGGTCATCCGGTCTCTCCGTGGGGCCAGCTCGCCAAAGGCAAGCTCACCCGCCATCCGAAGAAGCCGAGTTCGAAATTCATTGTTGAACGGAGGAAGAAGTAAACCATGGCCAGATCAATTAAAAAAGGTCCCTTTGTGGATGCCCACGTGATCGAAAAAGTTCAGAGAATGGATAAGAGCGGAGCCAAAAAGCCGATCAAGACTTGGTCGCGCCGTTCCATGATCATTCCGGACTTCGTTGGTTTCACCTTCAATGTGCATAACGGCAAAACCTTCACCACGGTGTTTGTGACTGAAAACATGGTCGGACATCGTCTCGGTGAATTTGCCCCGACCCGTACATTCAAGGGCCACGGCGTGATCTCCGGCAAAACGGTCTGATTCATCAGATTCTGTTTACAAAAAAGACCAGGGCTTCGGCTCTGGTTTTTTTTTGCCGTCCAGTTCTGTTTGTCCGGCTTTGTTTCAGCGGGAAAGACGTTTCCGGTTTTTCTGTTCGGCGAGTTGTTTTTCTGCGGAAAGCATCCGTGCCATTTCGCGTTCTGCGGCGGCAATCATTTCTTCTTCGGGAGAGCGGAACACGTTCGGATCATCCGGCTGGAAAAGTTTCCGCAGCCGCGCAAAAAACGGCAGACGTTTCCGGTTCAGCTGTTTAAGTTCATATTGCACCCGGAGCAGATGCTGCGGCGGGTCCCGGTGTCGTCCGACTGCCAGAGCCGCCTTATAATGAACCGCTGCCTGCCGATAACGTTGAAGCCGGGTAAGACAGCGTGCCAGATAGACGCGGTACAGAATATTGACCGGCGCCAGGATGACCAGTTTTTCGTAAAGTCTGGCGGCGGTGCGGAATTTTCTTTTTTCGAAACAGTCGCGGGCTTCGCGGCTGGTCATGAACACCAGAGTTTTTTCCAGATCACTGAAAAACGTGAACAGGGTGGTACCCGCGGGCGGGTCATTGCCCACAATGAGTTCTTCCAGGGTGTCATCGGCATCGGTGTCCATGATGGTTTCCTGTGAAATGATGGTGGTAAACCGGGGGCCGGGCCGGAGTGCGGAATCATAGAGACGGCGTTTTTCCGGATCGGAAAGGGTGACGAATGCTTCGACCAGCTGTTTGAACTGCTCGGTTTTTTCCGGATCGCCGCCGAAACGGTCGGGATGACATTCCCGCGCTTTGCGGTAATATGCCTTTTTCAGAGCGGCAAACCCGCAATCGGCATCAATGCCCAGTATTTCATAATGATTCATGGCAGCGACTTTTCCTTTCAGGAACAGTATAGCACATTTTTCAGAAAAAACACGCCGGAGACAGAAAAAAACGGATTTTTTCAATTGTATTGCGTTGAATCCATGTTATATTTGGCGAAGTTACCGTTGTGGAAAGGAGGATGCGCATGTTTTGCTGGAAAACCGGAATGTTACTGTTATCGTTATTGTTCGCTGATATCGTGATTGTTGCGGATGAATTCGAGACTTTGTCCAGGGAATTTACGCAGAAGCAATTGGAATTTAAGAACGGAACAGCGTCCCTTCCCACCTTGCTGAACGCGGAAATTCGTCTGTTGCTTGCTCGTCTGGAGGCTGATTCATCGGAGGCTGATACGAAGAAAAATATACGGCAGCGATTGTCGGAATGTCTGGAGCGCCTGTTGAATGATTATCGCTTGCAGTATAAAGCCGGAATTGCTTCCTCAGCGGTATTGACGACGGAAGAAATCCGATGTTTGCAGATTCAATTGAAATATCATCTGTGGAAATCGGAAAAGGATCGTGAGAGTCTGGAAAAACGCCTGAAGTTTTTGCAGACAAGACTGAGTTCCGCCTGTGAGAAATGATATAAATCTCAAAAAAAAGTTGCCGGACGGATGAAAAAAACGGAAAAGGGCGGTATATTACCGGATTATCAAATGAGGAAGAAATCGGAATATGCCGGAAGAATATTATGATGTTATCGTGATCGGCGGCGGACATGCCGCCTGCGAGGCGGCTTATGCCTCGGCTCGGCTTGGCGCATCCACTCTGATGCTGACCATCAACCTTGATCATATTGCCCAGATGAGCTGCAACCCGTGTATCGGCGGCATTGCGAAAGGTCATCTGGTACGCGAAATCGATGCCCTCGGCGGAGCAATGGGACAGATTGCCGATGCTTCTTCCATTCAATTCAGAATGCTGAACCGGACCAAGGGACCCGCGGTCTGGTCGCCGCGTTCCCAGTGCGATAAAGTCGCTTATCAGCGCTCCATGAAGCGGCTGCTGGAACTTACCCCGAATCTTACTATCAAGCAATCCCAGGTTACTTCGTTTCTGCTGGGCGGGGATGCAGTCTGCGGTGTGGAGACGGAATTCGGCGATCTGTACAAATCCAAGAGCGTTGTGGTTGCGACCGGAACGTTTCTGGCGGGAAAGATGCACTTCGGCTTGCGGAGTTTTCCCGGCGGGCGTGCCGGTGATCCGCCGTCCGTTGCTTTGGCAGCGGCTTTCCGGGAGCAGCTTCATCTGCATACCGGTCGGCTGAAAACGGGGACTCCGCCGCGGCTGCTGGGCTCCAGCATTGATTTTTCCGGTCTGGATACGCAACCTTCCGAAGACGCCGATGAACGGTTCAGTTTTTTCCCGGATGATTCCATCCGCCCGGAGTCTCATGACAAGAACATGGTCTGTTACCTGACGCATACCGATGCCCGCGCCGCGGAACTGGTCCGTTCCAATCTGGACAAGGCGCCCATGTACAACGGGCTGATTCACGGTATCGGGACGCGTTACTGTCCATCGTTCGAAGACAAGATCGTGCGTTTTCCCGATCACGAACGACATCACATTTATCTGGAGCCGGAAGGGGAATACACCGGGGAATATTATCTGAACGGTCTGTCCACCAGTCTGCCGCCGGAAATCCAGCTGAAAATTCTGCGGACGATTCCCGGTCTGGAACATGCCAAAGTTACCCGGTATGCGTATGCCATTGAGTATGATTTTGTTTTCCCGGAAGAACTCGACCGCACTCTGCATGTCCGCAAGTGGAAAGGGCTGTATCACGCGGGACAGATCAACGGGACCAGCGGTTATGAGGAAGCGGCGGGGCAGGGACTGCTTGCCGGACTGAATGCCGCGCGTTATGCCGCCGGCAAGGATGGCGTCGAATTGGGACGCGACAGCTCGTACCTGGGAGTGCTGGCAGATGACATCACCACCAAGGAAATCGTGGAACCCTACCGTCTGTTCACCAGCCGGGCGGAACATCGTCTGTCGCTGCGTCAGGACAACGCGGATTTCCGGCTGTGTCCGTCCGCATATGAATGGGGACTGTTGCCGCAGGAAAAGTACGACCGTTTCCGCGATTATGCAGAAAAATGTGAAAAGACGGAAGCGCTCTGCCGGAGCATCCGCCGTTCCGGACGGAATCTGTGGGATGCACTGAAAGACTGCAAAGGAGATTGTGAGGCGGAACCGCCGAAATTCGAAATGGCGGAAATCGGTCTGGACTCGGAAAATGCCACTGACCGCCGCGTGCTTCGTCATCTGGCGATACAGGCGCATTACGAAGGGTATATGCGGCAGGAAGAGCAGGCGATCCGGCGTTTGCGCGCACTGGAAGCATGGCGTATTCCGGAAGATTTTGATTACAGTTCACTGCCCGGACTGCGCAATGAATCCCGCATGAAACTGCAGAAAGTGCGTCCGGGAACCCTGGCGCAGGCGGGACGCATTGACGGAGTTACGCCTTCGGAAATATCTCTGCTGCAAGTGTTTCTGATGCGTGCGCGTCATACTCCGAAAGATACGGAGCAGCCGGATGCCTGAAGCCGCCATACCGCGCCGGCAGTCTTTTTGGAAAGACACGCTGGGACGTCTGCTCCGCCGGAAAGCCGCAGCGGCGGCACTGCTGTTGTGTCTGCTGTATCTGGGGATGGCTGTTTTTGCGGAAGGGTACGGCATGTACTGTGCTGCACGGAAAGTGGAGCCGGTCTATCAGCAGCGTCATCTGTCGGAACGTTTTGAACCGCCGTCGCGGCGGCATTGGCTGGGGACCGATTATCTGGGACGGGATGTTTTCCTGCGGGCGGTGTTTGCCGCGAAGACTGCGGTCAAAGTAGGGGTGGCGGCTTCGCTGATTTCCGCACTGGTTGGGGTAACACTGGGGATTCTTGCGGGATATTACGGCGGGAAAACAGATGACGCCGTGGTCTGGATTTACAGCACCTTCGCCTCCATGCCGTCCCTGCTGTTCATTCTGGCATTTGCCCTGCTGGTGTCGAAAGGCTTTCTGTATGCTCCGCTGGAACATGCCTTTGCTGTGCTGGCGGGATGTCTGCGTACAGAGCCGGGGATGCTGGCAGTGTATCTGGGAATCGGGCTGACGGGCTGGGTTGCGCTCTGCCGGGTGGTGCGTGCGGAAACCATGAAACTGCGGGACCGGCAGTATGTGCTGGCGGCGCGTGCGCTGGGGCAGAGTGATTTCCGGATTTTGACGCGTCATATTCTGCCGAATCTTGCCCATCTGATCATAGTTTACTTCACCATGCGCTTTGCGTTTGCGGTGATGACCGAAGTGATTGTGAGCTATCTGGGGCTGGGTGTACAGTTTGAGCCGAGCTGGGGCGTGATGATCGCGGACGGGCAGGAACGTCTCTGGCGTGGGATCTGGTGGGAAGTCGGCGGAGCCACGGCATTCATGTTTGTGCTGGTACTGGCGCTGAATCTGCTGGGAGATGCCTTGCGCGATGTGCTGGATCCGCGGCTTCGATCCTGAATACAGAACTTTTCCGGAAAGAAACGAAAAACCCGGTCCGAGTCAGTGGACGAACCGGGTTTTCTCTGTCAAACAGACGGGATCAGTTCAAAGGAACAACTTCGTCCGCCTGCAGTCCTTTTGCGCCATTGGTAACGATGAATTCGACTTCCTGACCTTCTTTCACAGTCCGGTAGCCGTCCACCTTGATGGAGCTGTAATGCAGGAAGATGTCATCACCGGATGCACGTTCGATGAAGCCATACCCTTTGGAGTTGTTGAACCATTTGACTTTGCCTTTTTCTTTCTCGGCCATTTTTCCCACCATTCCTTTTGTTAAAACCCTCACGGAGTGCATTGCTGCACTGATTACATATATAATTATAACCAAAAAATCAATTTTGTGAAGGGGGTAATGCGCAAAAAAAATGTTTTTTTTATCATTTATTTGCATTTTTTCGATAAAAAAGCCGTTTTTTCCACCCAAAAAAGAATAAACCGGCTAAAAAAGCAAACTTGACTTTTGGCGCAAACATGGTATAGTGTGACAAAATGTTTCAACCCTGATTCTGAATGAAGGTGTGTCATTTATGCCCAGAAATCAATTTTTCTCCAAATTTGTATCCAAACTGGATTCGCTGGATTCCGGTTCCATCAATTCCTACGTGCATCTGCTGTCCCGTGAACACGGGTTCATGGAGTCGGTATTCAATTCGATCCGGGAGGGAATCATCATCATAGACGACGGCTACCGGCTGGTCTACCACAATGCCGTGGCAAAGGAAATGTTCGGGATTCCGGACGATGTGTCCCGCATCCGGGTGTCCGGTCTGATCCGCGAAATCGACTGGGACCATTTCTTCGGACCGGAGGGGATCAGTGCGCAGACCACATATCATGAGATTGAAATTCTGTATCCGCGGCGCCGGGTGCTGAATTTTTATGCGGTGCCGCGCAAAGCGGAAGACGATCACAGTTTCGCCACGCTGATTTTCAACGACATCACGGAAACGTATGACCGGTTGAGTTCGGCGGCGGAAAACGAACGCGCCAATCTGATAACGACCCTGGCGGCGGAAGTCGCCCATGAAATCGGCAATCCGCTCAACAGCCTGTATCTGAACCTTCAGCTGCTTCAGAAAAGCATCGACAGCGGCAATTTTGAACTGAACGACGGGCGGGAAATGGTTACGGAATGCAAGAACGAAGTGGAACGGCTGGACAACATCATTCATCAGTTCCTTCATGCCCTGCGGCCGACGAAACCGAATCTGCATCCCATGGACATCAAAAATGCCGTACTGGATTCTCTGTCCTTCATGCGTCATGAAATCGAAGGCCGGAATGTAACGGTGAACTGTCTGTGGAATCAGAATCTGCCGAAAATCCGCGGAGACGCCGATCTGCTGAAACAGGCTTTCTACAATCTGATCAAGAATGCCGTGCAGGCCATGCCGCAGGGCGGAACGCTTTCCATATCCTGTTCGGCGGATGAACGTTCGGTGTATGTGGATGTTCTGGATCAGGGACAGGGAATCCGTCCGGAAGATGCCCGGCAGCTGTTCACGCCGTTTTTCACGACGAAAGCTAACGGCAACGGGCTGGGGCTGATGGTTGTCGAGCGGATTGTCCGCGACCACGGCGGGCGGCTCTCCTTCGAAAGCAAAGTGGGGGAAGGCACACGCTTCCGTCTGGCATTTCCGGTGATCGGTTCCCGGATCCGGGTGCTGCCGCCACCGAAAGATTCCCGCGCAGCTCTTCTGGAAGCGGAAGAGTGCGAACTCAATGAAAACAAGCCGGAGTAATACCTATGCCCCTGATTCATAAACGGGAGGGACGCCCTTCCATTCTTATTGTCGACGATGAACGCGGAACCCGTGAAGCGCTGGGGCGTTTTCTGCGTCCGAATTACGATGTCACGTTAGCCGAAGACGGGCAGATCGGCATGAATCTGCTGGAACGCAACAACTACGATCTGGTGCTGTCGGATATCCGTATGCCGGGAGCGGACGGACTGACCATACTGGATGCGACGTTGAAGAAAACACCTCCGCCGCCCTGTATTCTGTTTACGGCTTACGGTTCCATCGAGGCCGCTGTCGGAGCCATGAAACGCGGCGCATTTGACTTTGTAACCAAACCGGTCAATCTGGACCAGCTGGAAATTCTGGTGAACCGTGCATTGGAATCCGGGCGGATCAAGGCGGAGAATTCCGAACTGAAAAAACGGCTGAATGCCAAATTCGGCGTGGAAAACATTATCGGCAATTCCGCCGCCATGCAGCGGATCATCGACAATGTCCGGCAGGTTGCCCCGACCCGTGCCACGGTCAGCATTACCGGGGAGAGCGGAACGGGCAAGGAACTGATCGCGCAGGCGGTTCACCAGCTCAGCGGACGTACCGGAAGATTTGTCCCGGTTCATTGTGCGGCATTGCCGGAAACCCTGCTTGAAAGCGAATTATTCGGTCACGAAAAAGGAGCGTTCACCGGAGCCACGGAACAGCGCAAAGGCCGTTTTGAACTGGCGGACGGCGGAACGCTGTTTCTGGATGAAATCGGGGAAATTCCGCTGTCGACGCAGGTCAAACTGCTGCGCGTTCTGGAAACCCGCTGTTTTGAACGGATCGGGGGCGTGGACACCATCGAAGTAGATACACGCGTGGTTACTGCGACCAACCGCGATCTGGCTGCCATGGTGGCGGAAGGCACTTTCCGCGAAGACCTGTACTATCGTCTGGATGTGGTGACGATTCATCTGCCGCCGCTGCGGGAACGCACCGAAGATATTCCGCCGCTGGTCAATCACTATCTGGCATATTTCGCCAAGGAAAACGGCAGACCGGAAATGACGATTTCGGAAAGTGCGATGTCTGCCCTGTGTTCCTATCCGTGGCCGGGCAACATCCGGGAACTGAAGAACTGCGTTGAACGCATGGTCGTGCTGACACGCAGCAATACGATTGATCTGGACAATGTTCCGATCAATATCCGGGAAAAACTCACGCCCGGCATATCCAAAACCATTCTGAGTTCCTCATCCTGCGATCTGGAACGCAACGAAAAAATGCTGATTTCCCGCGCGCTGGAGGAATGCGGCGGCAACCGCACCAAAGCCGCGGAAAAACTGGGAATCAGCCGCCGGACTCTGCACCGTAAACTGACGTTGTACGGGATTGAATGACGGACGGCTGCCGGAAAACTTTCCTCACCTGCAGATCAATGCGCCCGCCGCGGCGGAAAGCAGAATCAGCCAGGTGGTGGAAAGCCGGGTTTTCCACATCAGCAGCAGGACCGCCAGGCATACCGCCAGACCGCCGAAAGAAAGCCGGAAATTCTGGGGAATGGTGAACGAACCGCTGCGGATCAGTTCACCGACGGCTTCAAACGGAATCGGAGCAGTGAAAACCGACATGCCCATGAACAGGAAAACGGCAAAGAACACCAAAGCCAGAGATACCGGGCGAACGCCTTTCAGCAGACCGGAAATCAGCAGAGAGTCTTTCCAGCGCGCCACGGCATAAAAGATCATCGGTCCGAGGATCAGCGAGGGCAGAATCAGTCCGATGCTTGCCAGTATGCCGCCGCCGACTCCGCCCTGGATATAGCCCATGTAGGTTGCCGAGTTGATGCCGATCGGTCCCGGTGTTACCTGGGCAATGGAAACCAGATTGCCGAATGCCTCCAGGGAAATGACATGGCGTTTTTCCACCATTTCCGCAATCAGCAGGGGAGCCAGCACAAAACCGCCGCCGAAGCTGACACTGCCGAATTTCACAAACAGCCAGAACAGAGTCCACAGATTCATTGCGCACCTGCTTTCTTTTCCGGCTGAGCGGACAGCCGTTTCCGGTTGAACCATGCAAACACAATCCCGATCGGCATGGAGGCAAGAATCACGTAAACCGGTTCAAATTTTGCCAGAACCAGAATCAGCGCCGCCGAAGCCATGGTCCATTCAAACCAGGATTTCAGAACTTTTTTCACCATCCGGAATGCGGTCATCACCACCAGGGCGGTAACACAGGCGCGGACTCCGCGGAATGCGCCCAGCAGATACGGGTTTTCCGGATTCAGGTTCGGGAAGAACGCCGCAATGATCATGATGATCAGCACGGACGGCAGGCAGACCCCGAATGCCGCTGCCAGCAATCCGCCGAAGCCGGCGATCCGGCGTCCGACATATACCGCACAGTTGCAGGCGATAATTCCCGGAACCGCCTGAACCAGTCCCATCATATCCAGCAGTTCTTCCGGGGACAGCCATTTGTATTTTTTCGTGAAAGTCTCCTCGACTACGGGTAGAATCGCATATCCGCCGCCGACGACCAGTGTGGCGATCTTCGCAAACGTGAAGAACAGCAGCCACAGTTTTTTCCAGTAAGAAATCTCTTCCATTTTCCTGTCTGTGCTCCAAAAAAAAATCCGTTCGGGTGAAACGGTAATTTACACCCGGACGGATTATTTTTCAAGAGACAGAGCGGTCAGAGAATTTTTTCCGGTGCGCCGGAATTGGCGGAACGGTAGATTGCATCCAGAATCCGCATGACGGTTACGCCGTCTTCCGGCTGAACCAGGAAGGGCGTATCGTCGCGCACGGCGTCAGCGAACAGCTGAAACGCGCTCGGCATGTCGTCGGCAGTGTGCATTTTGCTGTCGAACTGGCGTCCGGCGATTTCGGAATAATATTCCACATCGTACGTATACCCTTCGTTGAGGTTGTACTGGTACATGCCGCCTTTGTCGCCCAGCAGCCGGATGGTCTGGAGTTCATTTTCCTTGATGTTGGAAGCCCAGGACGCATCCAGTTCGAGCGTTGCGCCGTTTTCGAATTTAATCATGGCACACGCCAGATCCTCAACGGTGTAAGGCAGACCGTTCCGGCGTCCGAGTTCGGGTCCGAACTTGGCATAGGTGCTTGCCATGACCCAGACCGGTTTCGGATACCCCATCAGCCACAGAGCGAGGTCGAGACGATGCACGCCGAGGTCGATGAGCGGACCGCCGCCGGATTGTTCCTTGTCGAAGAACCAGGAACCCATGGGGGCAGTTTTCCCGGCACCGGTGTTGAAGCTGTTCGCCGCCAGGCCGGGGATGCCGCGGCGGCGGAACCAGACACTGCGTCCGTAGTAGATATCGCCGAGCGCACCCTGTTCAATCATGTCTTTCATGGCGCGGGACTGCGGTTTGAAACGGTAGGAGAAATCAATGCCGAGTTTTTTGCCGCAGCGTTTGGCGGTATCGAGCATTTCCTGCGCTTCCGCCACATTCATAGCCATCGGTTTTTCGCACAGCACATGCGCTCCGGATTCCAGCGCGGCAATGGTCAGATCCTTGTGCTGGTTGTTGGGAACGGCAACGGAAATGATGTCCAGTTTTTCCTTTTCGATCATTTCGATGCCTTCGTGATAAACTTTGCCGTGGAATTTCGGGAAATTCACCGGCAGCAGAGCACGGCGGTCTTCGCGGCGGTCGGCAATGGCGACGACTTCCACGTCCGGATGATCCAGATAGCCTGCCAGATGTCCGCCGCCCATGCCCAGACCGATGACGCCGGCTTTCAGTTTTTTACTCATTTTCAGAATCTCCGTTATTTGGATTTGATTTCTTCCAGAGCAGGAACGCTCGGGCAGGAGATGCTGCGGACGATCCGCGGAGCAGCCCAGTGGGCGGCGTTGACCAGAACCTTGCGGATGTTTTCATCGTAGAAAATCGGGAAGGTTTCGTGTCCGGGCGCGAAATAGAAGATGCGTCCGTAGCCGCGTTCGAAAGTTACACCGCTGCGGAAGACTTCGCCGCCTTCGTACCAGGTGATGAAAACCACGTCTTTCGGAGTCGGGATATCGAAGCGTTCGCCGTACATTTCGGTGTGCGGCAGTTCGAAATGCGCGGGCAGTCCGGCGGCAATCGGGTGCGCGGGTTCAATGGTCCAGATGCGTTCCTTTTCACCGACTTCGCGCCAGTTCAGGCTGCAGGTGGTGCCGAGCATACGGCGGAAGATTTTGGAGAAGTGTCCGGAATGCAGTACAATCAGTCCCATGCCTTCCTGAATATGTTTCTGAACGCGGTCCACGATTTCGTCCTTGACTTCACTGTGCGCCATGTGTCCCCACCAGAACAGCACGTCAGTATTGGCAAGGACTTCCTCGCTCAGCCCGTGTTCCGCATCCTTGTCGAGCCAGGCATACTGCACATCAAAATCGCCAGCCTGAAGCAGCGCTTCTCCGATAGCGGTGTGCATTCCCTGCGGATAAACTGCCCGGACACTTTCATTCTGCAGTTCGTGACGGAACTCGTTCCAGACGGTAACGCGGATTTTCTTTTCCATGATGGATTCCTTTCGTTCGTTGATGTATCTATTTTGTGACGAATGAAAATTCGTTTCTGTTTTTTAATTTAATGCTTGATTTATTGGATTCAAGAGAGTATTGTTATGCAGAATGTGATATTACAGTTACAAAATGTGAGGAGTTTGACAATGGGGGTATTTGACGACATACGTCTGTGGGAAGTCCGTTTTCAGGAAAACCGACCTATGGATTCTTTTCCGGTGCCGCATGAAATTGTGCTGGAACGCCAGACTTCGCCGCTGTATCATCTGGAAGGACGCGGACGTCCCGTGAATGCGGTCCAGATTTCCTGCACTGTCTCCGGCGAAGGGGCTTTCCGGTATGGCGACATCATTTACAAGCTCACGCCGGGGAAGGCGTTCATCTGCACGCTCGGAGATCCGCAGAGCGCGTATTATTACCCCGGACACGCCGCGGAGCCGTGGGAGTTCCTCTGGGTTGACTTCTTCGGGGAACAGGCGGTGCGTATGCTGGAAGAAATCAGCGGGCGGTACGGGCATTATGTGGATATTCCGCTGGATTCCGGATTTGTCAAATATCTGAAATCTTTCCGCAACCGCTGCCGGTCCGTCCGTTTTGTTACTCCGACGGAAGGGGCGAAAATCGCCTGCGATATCTTTGCCCTGCTGGGGGAACTGCTGGAACATGATGAAGTTGTTTCGCCGGGCAGTCAGCTGGTTCAGTCGGCGCAGCTGCTGATTTCGGAAAATCCGGGGCACACTCTGAATATACAGGAAATCGCCGAACATCTTCAGATTTCGCGGGAACATCTTTCACGGGTGTTCCGGGAACGTACCGGGTTCACGCTTCAGCAGTTTTCCGAGGAGGAACGGATGCAGCTGGCAACGCGTCTGCTCCGGGATTTTTCCATGTCCTGCGAACAGGTTGCCGAGCAGACCGGTTATGCCAGTGCCGCCAGTTTCGGGCGGGCGTTCCGTCAGCATTTCGGATGCAGTCCGGCGCAGTACCGCAACCGTTTCTACACCCGTCCCGTCGCGGCAAATGCTGATGAGATTCAAAGGAAAGACAGTGCATCCATATCCACGTAAACATCGACGCCCGGATGTTTATCCGCGTAAATGGCGCGTTTGAGTGCGCGGCGGGTTCCCGCCAGTTTGGTTCCCATGAAAACGGCGGCGAAACGGTATTTGCCCGCAATACGTTCAACGGGCGCGGGCGCGGGCTCCGTGACCCGTGTATCCGCGGCAACAGCTGGACGGACCGCCTCCATGATCCGTTTGGCGGTCAGCAGAACTTTTTCCGCATCTTCACCCCGGAAATGAACCAGCATCACGTGTCCGAACGGAGGAAACGCCAGTTCTTCCCGCAGAGCGATTTCCTCTTTGAAAAAACCTTCGTAGTCGTGCTGCGCCGCAAACTGAATGGCGGAGTTGAACGGATTGCAGGTCTGAATGAGAACTTCGCCGTGAATGCCGCCGCGTCCGGCGCGTCCGGAAACCTGCGTCAGCAGTTGAAACGCGTGTTCCTGCGCCCGGAAATCGCCGGGAATATACAGTCCGAGATCGGCATTGACCACGCCGACGAACGTTACGTTGGGGAAGTCCAGTCCCTTGGCAATCATCTGCGTCCCGATCAGAATGTCGATTTCTCCGCGCCGGAACGACGCCAGCGTTTTTTCATAAAGACTGGGACGCGTCATGGTATCGGAATCCATGCGGGCGATTCTTGCTCCTTTGAACAGTTCGCCGAATACGCTTTCAATGCGTTCGGTTCCGCTGCCGCGGTAACGGATTTTGGGCGAACCACACTGCGGACATCGTTCCGGCGCGGAATCGGCGGCTCCGCAGAAATGACAGGTCAGCGTCTGGCTCCGCTGATGGTAGGTCAGGGCGACGGAACATTCCGGACACATGGCGATGTAGCCGCATTCGGGACAGTTCAGCTGCCGGGCGAATCCGCGGCGGTTCAGGAAGATGATGCTCTGTTCGCCGCGGCGTATGCGTTCCCGGACGGCTTCGACCAGACCTTTGGAAAAAAACGGAATGCGCCCTTCGTCATCGGATTCCAGACGCATATCCGTAACATTCACATCCGGCATCAGGATGGACGGATCATGCCGCCGGGTGAGTTTTGCCAGGGAATATTTTCCGGTGAGGGCGTTGTGATAGGATTCGACCGACGGAGTCGCTGAACCGAGGATCACCAGGGCATTTTCAAATTTTCCGCGCACGACTGCCACATCCCGCGCGTTGTAACGGGGCGCCTCGGACTGTTTGTAGGAACTGTCGTGTTCCTCGTCCACCACAATCAGTGCCAGATGCCGGAACGGGGCAAACAGCGCGGAACGTGCGCCGACTGCGATTCTGACTTTGCCGGACTGGACTTTCATCCATTCATCATAGCGTTCCCCGTCGCTCAACCCGCTGTGCAGTACGCTGACCTGATCGCCGAAGCGGGCGCGGAAACGTTCCACTGTCTGCGGTGTCAGGGAAATTTCCGGAACCAGCACAATCGCTTCGCCGCCGTCCTTGAGAACTTCGGCGATGGTCTGGAGATAGACTTCCGTTTTTCCGCTGCCGGTAACGCCGTGAAGCAGAATCACATGACTTTCGCCGGGGCGCCGTTCATGATATTTGCGGAAAATCAGTTCCAGGGCTGTTTCCTGTTCGAGACTGGGCGGCTTGGGCTGTGTCGGCAGGATGTTGACGCCCTTGAACGGGTCGCGTTCCACTCCGCGCCGTTCGACGGCAATCACTTTGTCCTCCAGCAGTTTTTTCAGCGTCGCCATGGAGGTTTCCGCTTCCTTGAGCAGCTGCGGGGCGTCCATGCCGCGGGTGTTCCGCAGCAGAACCCGGAGCACGGCACAGCGCGCTTTCGCCTTGGGATTGTCCAGAATGTAACGGTTCACCGTGTCGCGGTCGGCTGGAAAATACCAGGCGCAGGTTTTCTGTTTGACTTTGCCGCTGCGGACCGCTCCCGGCAGCAGATTGCGGATTGCCGTTTCCCTGGCGCAGCAGTAGTAATCCGCCATCCATTCGCCCAGCCGGATCAGCGCATCGGGCAGGGAGGTGTTGTCCCGGCAGATGGAAAGGATCGGTTTCAGGGTCGGGTACGGCGAACTTTCAGCGAAAGCGACCACATACGCCGGACGTTCCCCGCTGGTTCCGAAAGGAACAATGACGCGCATTCCGACCCGGATTTCCGCAGCCAGATCCGGCGGCACAGCGTAATCGAAGTTTCTGTCCAGTGACAGATCCAGCAGCACGCGGGCTATTCTCGGCAGATTTTTCATGTGTTTCCCGAAAGAGTTTTCTGTTTCATAGTATTCTGTAGTAATATAAAGCGTTCCGGCGGAAATGAAAGTCCCGGAGATGATTTTTTGCCGGAAGCTGCGGCGCCGGAGCCGGCAAAGCCGCCTTTTTTGGAAAATCTTTGCAAAAAGACTTGACATCTCCGGTTTTCTCCCGTATTTTATGTGTTTAAAATATCATAAGAAAACGGAGTGAGTTATCATGAAAATCAAATCGTTCGCCGCAGTGTTCGGCATTCTGTGCGTTGCCGTATTTTTGACCGGAGCCTCTTCCTGCGAAGAATTTCTGGAGGATCCGGAAAAAGCCATGATGGAGGAAACCGATAAAACCCCGCGTTACGTGGTTACCGTCCACGAAATCATCAAATATAAACGCGGCGCCGACCAGCTGGAACAGGATGTCAATTCCTTTTTCGGCGGCACGGTCTGCGTCAACAAAAATCCGTTCCTGCATTCGCGCGACATTGAAAAAATCGAAATGACTCCGCGTCCGGGCAACACTGATTTCTTTGATCTGAAAATAACTTTGTCTTCGCGGGGACAGAAGCTCTGGAGTGCGATGGCGGTTCTGCGCGCCGACAACAAAAAGCTTGGGTTCCTGATCGACGGCATGTATTACCGGTCCATCGAACCGGCAATGATTACGGAACCGGATACGCCGGTCATTTATCTGGAAGGTCCGTTTGATCCCGCCACCGCCAAGGGGCTGACCGTCAATTCTGAACGCAATTTCAAGATTTACAATAATAAATAACCCGTTTCAGCGTACTGCTGTCCGGGAAGAATTCAGAAGATAAAATCAGGAAAACATCTGACTGAACGGGCAAATTCCAATCCGGCTGTTTCAGCAGAGTTTTCCGGACAATATTTCAAGCAGAGACAAGTTCGGCAACGGCATCTGCGAAAGGCGGTTTTGCTGCAGTCATTCCCAAATGATAAAGTCTGTTATGATTTGCAGACAGTCCGCGCTTATTTTTCCAAGTGAGTCAGAAACTAATGTGAAAAGATGAACTTTTGCTGACAACATCGCGATCTGTCCGCTGTTTCCAACGAACAGATCGGAGACCTCACCTTCTTACAGATCCACATCCACAGGCATGTGCTGGCAGGAACAGCCTGCATCACTGGTAATGATTTCGCCGGTCATGTTAGAACTCTCATCGCTGGCCAGGAATGCCACTACGTTGGCAATATCCCGCCCCGATGCCTCGCGTCTCAGAGGGCAGTTCAGTCGCCGCCGCGCTTTCATTTCTTCAGGCAGAATATCCCAGCGTTCTGTGTAAATATAGCCCGGCGCACAGGCATTCACCCGGATACCCAGTGGTCCCAAGTCCAACGCAATCGACCGGACCATGGAATTGATCGCGCCCTTGCTGGCGCAGTAGGCAGTCCGGTTACGGATCGCCCGCATGGCAGTGTTGGAAGAAAGGAACACCACCACGCCCCGGCTTTCCTGTTTCAGAAAAAAACGGTTGACCGCCTGCTGAGTGACTTGGAATCCCCCTAGGACGTTGACGCCAAGCACTTCCATCACATACGCAGGATCCATCTCAACGAAGGATTTGCCGATTCCCTGGTGTGCAGCGTTGTTTACCAGAATATCCAAATGCCCAATCTCTTTCTCGAGCTTGTCAAAAAGATTTTTCACCTGGTTGAGATCAGTCACATTGCAGGGGATGCTCCGTACTCCTTTGCAACCCCGTGAAGCCAGTTCCGCCGCGCCCTTTTCCGTGGATTCCGGAGAAGATCCGCACATGAACACCTTCGCGCCTTCCTCCGCGAATTTCTGTACGATATCCAGTCCGGTATTGCGGTTTCCTCCGGTCACCAGTACGCTCTTTCCTTTGAAACGGTCCATTTCAGCATCCCTCCATGGTATAGTAGCGAATGGCGTCCGGCGGCCGGATGTCGGTCAAGTCTCCACGATAATGCCGGAGTTGGATGGGCTGGAACGGATGTTTGACGAGTTCCACCTCGTTCAGTTCGATGCCCAAGCCTGGCCGATCAGAGATCCGCATTTCGCCGTTTTTCAGCACCAGCAGGTCTTCATTGCAGATCTCGCTTCGCCATGGGACATCGGTCATCATCATTTCCAGCACGACGAAATTTGGGATACAGGCAGCCAGCTGGAGCGAGGCCGCGTTTGCCACTGGACCGGATGGATTGTGCGGACAGAATCCGATATGACGCGTCTCAGCCTCCGCACCCAGAAAACGCATTTCCAGAATGCCGCCTGCGTGGGAGATGTCCGGCTGGATGTAGTCCGTACAGTTCAGGTCAAAGAACTGACGGTATTCGTAACGGTTGTACAGCCGTTCGCCTGCAGCCAGCGGGATTCGAACCCGCTCTTTGACTTCCCGCAGACCGTTCAGGTCGTCTGGCGGCAGAGGCTCCTCAAACCAGAAGATGTCAAATTCCTCCAGACGCTGCCCAATCTTGACCGCAGTGGGTATGTCGAAGCGCCCATGCCCTTCGATCAGCAGATTGACATCTTTTCCGACCGTTTCAGAAACTTTGCGGATACAGTCCATGGCACTTTCCTGTTCGTGTTTGCCCAGGCGCTGCCACGCTTTCCCGAATGGATCCCATTTGCAGCCGGAAAATTTAGCATTCCGCACGGCTTCTGCCTTCGCGGCGAACTCGTCAGGGGTTTTGGCCGGAGCAAACCAGCCGTTCACATAAATAGGCACGCTGTCCCGGATTTTTCCACCCAGCAGCTGATAAACCGGCACGTTCAGGGCTTTCCCTTTGATATCCCAGAGCGCCATTTCCACTCCGGCGAGGGCGGACATCAACACAGGTCCGCCGCGCCAATAGGCGTCTCGGTAGCAGTCATGCCGGAATTTTTCAATATTGGCGGGATCGGCCCCGATTAGGAAATATTCCAGCTCATGGATGGCGGCGGCCACAGTATTTTCCTTGTATTCGAGTGTTGCCTCGCCCCAGCCGTGAATCCCGGAATCAGTTTCGATCTTGACGAAAACCCAGTTTGTGCGAAAACAGTTGCACAAATACGTCTTGACGGCAGTAATTTTCATCTTTGCTCCTCTGAATTATTTTGAGTAACCCTTTATCATAGCTGATTGACAGAAATTTCATCTCTGCTGTCCGGTAAAGATTACCGGAATTGATAATGCCAGCTTCTTTGCGATTCTCCTTTTACGGCGATTCTTTGGAATTTCAACATGCCCCGCAATGCTTGATTGTCATACGGGGAAGCTCCGTTCCTGTCTGACGGTTCCCGGCAATTTCCAATTCCCGGATCCATTCGGCATGAAGAAAGATGGCGCTTTCGGATTCCAGGACATTCTCCAAAATCCGAATTCTCCCGTGATAAGGTGTCCGGCGCGGAACAGAAATATGGGGCCGGATATCGATCACCGCTTTGGAGATCCCGTTGTTTGCACCGTAATTTCCGCGGAAGCGGTTCCCGCAGATCAGCAGATCATCCACATTGCCGGATTCATACCAGAAACGGGCGTCTCCGGAAATGGAGATGCAGGCATATGGCGTATCAATCAGGTTGTTTTCAATTCGAATCGGGCATCCTCCGCAGGTCACCAGGATCCCGCGCGGATTATTATGCCGCATGATATTGTCCCGGATGATGATCTCCGATGGTCGCCAGGAAAGATTTTCGACTGCTGTACCTGGCGGACAGTCCAGCTGGGTTGCGGTTCGAATCAGGACTTCGCTCAAGGAAATTTCATGACAGCCGGTGATCTCCGCCGTACCGAGTTCCTCCAAATTGTCCGGGCTGAGCAGCCTGATTCGGTTGCCTGGTTCCAGAAGCGGAACTCCCGCCTGGGCATGTTGACCGCGCTCCACAATGAATTCATTCGGAGCGGTCCGGCGCTTCAAACAGGAATAAATTCCATGCAGATTGATTGCGTCGTCAAACTGATGTTCCAGAGAACACTGTTCAATATGGATCTTCCCCCGGCAGTTCACCGTATGAATGGCATCGGCGCAGATACTGAACATTCTGCCGGACCCGGGACGTATGCCGGTATTGAACCTGCGAAACGTAAGATTTGCCGAACACTGTGCAATGATTCCCATTCCCGCACAGCCCCACAGAGAGATATCCTCGATCTTCACTGAATCCGAACCTTCTATGAAAATTCCGGGGGTTGTGCGACGACCGTACCGCAGAACCAGACGGCTTCCCGCCGGGGGCATCTGTTTCAAGGCTCCATGAAACAGAAATCTCCTTTCATCCAGTGCCTCCACGGGAATTTCCGCAGGATAGTCCTCGGCAAAATTAAGACAGGTTCCTGCCCGTAACCCGAGAGTCTCCGGATCCATTTCCGCCGCACCGTAATAAGGAACTCCGTTCAGAAAAAAGTGTCCGTTGCGGCTTTCTCCCCGGTCGGGCGTCTCAACGGACAATTCAAAAGAACAGTCTGTTGAGTGCAGAACGGTGCCTTGCGCATAGCAGGGGCGTTCCGTGTCGATGGAAAATCCCTGAATGGTAATATCTCTTGAGTTGCCGATTCGGAACGGAATGATTTCACGTGTGTTCATCCGGAGTTCCGCGCCTTCCCCTTTCAAATGAATCTGCCGACACCCGTCCAGAATCAGGGCAAATGGATGCTCTGTCGCGGAATTGTGATTGGAGATGCAGGCGAACTGTGTCATTTCCTTTTCCGGATCAAATCTGTAAACTCCGGAAGGGAAAAGAATGATGCAGTCCAGCCGATTGCATGCCGTAAGCGCAGATTGAAATGCCTGACTCCAGGATGTATGGAAAAATTTTCGGATGTCGAGTTCCAGCATGGGTTATTCCTCCATAAGAATCATCGTCTGCATAGGGGATAGCTCCAGATGGCAAACTCCGTTCCGCAGATTGAGGAGCTCCCCAGTACGCAATTCATGCAGCTTTTCCGGGACATGTCCCAAAGGAACAAATACTCCGGAACACGCTTCATCCCGATGGTTTATGACCACAAAACAACGGGGGGCGGATTTTTCCGCAAGAGACAGTTCGCAGACTTCCACTTCCGCCTCCGGCGAGTCATTCCGGAACTCAAATGCTGGTTTGACTCCGGCTTTTTCCAGAAGAAAATTCATGAGTTCCGGAATTCCGGCAGTTTGATTCCTGCAATAACTTTGGAACGGGCTGATACCGCATAGAACGGCATATCCTTTTCCTGCTCTGTGACCAGTCAGCGCAGCTTCTCCATGCACAAAACGTCCCAGAATTTCAGTGTCTGAGTCCGGATAAAGATAGGCGAAAGCGTCCGTAACCGGAAGTTCCGTTTCCCCGAATAGGACCTTTTCCCGCGGATGACCGAGACGGGAAAGCAAATCGTTGAAATACCCGCCGAACAGAGCGGCAAGTCCATAACCTGGAGCCCGGCGCTGATTGCAACATTCCATGGTCTGCATTCCGCAGCCGCAGTCGGCAAAAACGACGCCGCCGTTCCGGACAAAGGAATCAATGCTGTTTGCGGATTCCGGATCAATCACGACTCCGAACGGAATGACCAGAAAACGATAACGGGAATTTTTCAGCCGCCCGTCCGTCAGATCCTGTTCACAGAGAAAATCCACCGGCAGATTTCGATCCCAGAAATATTTGTAGGCTCCTTCGATGGACTGGGTATAGCGATCCATCAGAAAAGAAGTTCCCGTATCCATTTCCACATACATCCGGGTCGCGTGCGGCGTGAATATTGCAATTTCCGCATGGAGTTCCCGCTCGGACAGAAGATCTGCAATCGAGTTCAGATTTTCCGCGCAGACGGCGTTACGGCGCGCACGGTCTGTAATGGAGCCGTCCCAGGCGGTCAGATTGTATTCATCTGTTTGTTTGTCGGAGATGCGTCCGCTGAACTTCCAGAGCAGAATCATCCGGGCACCGTGTGCCACAGATTGCCAATGATTCTTGATACGGCATTCTCCTTCGCCCGATGCCTGAAGCCAGGGATGCAGATATTGATGGGATCCGGCCTCCGTTTCCAGTATATTGAACTGTCCTCTGTCTGCAAGCGTGGCGCAGCGCAGACGGTCCAGCGACATGGCCGCCTGATATGGCTTGTCGTCCAGCAGATAATGTGAATATCCGGCAATGTCCACGGACTGAGCCAGGGCATGGAGATTGTTCCGATAGAAGCGGTCGGTTTCCGCATGCGTCACGATATTGATCGTTGTCGGATGAACCGGATCCAGTGATTTGATCAGCTTGTTTTCGGTTCGGACCATGTTTGTGATTTTTTCTTCAATGAAATTTTTCCAATCCAGGCATGCCGTATAGCCGCCTCCGAAACCGGCTTCGATTCCCGGCTCGATTTCCTCCCAGGATCGGTAGGATATCGGAAACTCCGTACCCCATCCCCGGTTGAGTTCTTCCAGATTGTTGTGATATTTTTTCTTCAGATATCCGTGAAACAGATTCATGGTGTGACGGCAGCAGCATACATGTCCGATCAGCGGTTCATTCCAGACACTCCACGCGGCGAGCCGGGGATGATCCTTGTAGCGCCGGACTATCCGTTCTATGAAATGAAATGCGCGCTGCTGATAGACGGGATCGTCCATGCAGAGAAAACGGCGCGGACCGTAGAAGGAACTGTGATCCAGTTTGACAACCTCGGTGCATTCTCCGCTCAGCACCAGCCAGTGCGGCGGATAGATGCCGCAGAGATTGCTGAACGCTCCGCCGACATTCAGAATGATGTCCATCCCAAAGCGTTCCGCCAGTTCAAAGAGATAATCCAGCTTGGTATCGTCATACACCCCGTCGGAGATCTCAATGCGATCCCATGCGACAAAACCGCGCAGTGTATTTAAATTCAGCTGTTTCATCGTCTGAAAATCACGTTCCCATTCCGACATCGGCAAATCTTTCGACTTTGCATACGGCGCATAGGAAACTCCAAACGGAAAACCATATTTGCTTTGTGAATTCATTCTTTGCTCTCCTGCTTACGTCCTTGTTCCAGTTCACCAAGCCGGGGTTGCGGAGAGAAGCAAAGATCTTCCGAAAGCAACCCCTCCTGTTCAAACAGAATCATATGATTGACACCCTTCTTCAAAATAGCCGATGGAACATAAAGGGTTTCCGTCGGCCCCGCTTCCCAGTATCTTCCCAACGGAAATCCGTTGATCCATACACATCCTTTGCGTCCCGGACGCATCAGAAAAGCCTCCCCCGTTTCCTCCAGTTCAAATGTCCCGGAATAAAACGAAGCCGGATCCGTCCGGTCCGTCAGGTCGGTGAAAGGAATGCTGTCCACGGAGGCGAGCGGAACCAGATCATACTCCCAATGGAAGAGCTGTTGAAAATCCAGGCAGACTGCTCCCGCAATTCCTTTCGGATCGCGCCCCACATAAGGACCGTAGTTGATCCGTCCCATATTTTCCGTCAGGATTTCCAGCAGAGAACCTTCGGGACGTCCTTCCAGACAAAATCCATCTTTTCCCGAATCGCGGAAACGGTGTCCGAGATAACGTCCGTCCAGCCAGACCTGGGCATAATCGTTCACTTCAAAAAGACGCAGAACCGCTTTGCCCTCGAAAGGATCAATCCGGGTTTTGTAATAGACAAATCCGAAATTTTCTCCAAGCGCCTCCAGCGTCGGCGGCGTGACGGACTTGCCGTGTTTCCGGGAAAAAATTTCCGGATGTTCCCGGAAACGGCACTGCCCGGTCAGACGGACCGGCGGCGGAACGATTTTCGGGGCAGGGGGGACCGGCTGAATCTTTGGATTCCCGGTATATTTTTTCAGAATCCGCTGGCATTCCAGAAATTTTTCCGTAGGATCGCCGCACTCGGACAGCGGGCAGTCGTAATCGTAACTGGTGACAACCGGAGCATAATCCTCCCGGAAATTGCCGTTGGCTCCCGCCGTGAATCCGAAGTTTGTCCCTCCGTGGAACATATACAGATTCACATGGGCCCCATGCGAAACCATGCTTTCATATTCCGCGGCAAAGGAATCTCCGCCGTCCGCCGCAGGACGATGCTGGTGTTTTTCTCCCCAGTGGTCAAACCATCCATCCCAGAACTCCATACAGAAATCCGGTTCCTCCGGACGGAGTTTCCGGGCAGACTGAAACGCTTCCCGGCTTCGTGTGCCGAAATTCACGGTCAGCAACGCGCCCTCCAAGGCTCCTCCGACCGGATAATGCCCATAAGGGCCGTCACTGGTGAAACAGGGGACGTCAATCCCCGACTCCCGGTAGAGGTCCTGCAGAAAACGCAGATAGTCATGATCATTTCCAAAGGAACCATACTCATTTTCAATCTGCATCATGAGGAGAGGACCGCCGCTTGTGATCTGAAACGGAACCAGCTTCGGCAGCAGAACCTTGAAATAATCCGTGACCGCATCCAGATAAGGGCGGTTCCTCCGTCGGAGTTCGACTCCCGGAACATTCAGCAGCCAGCCGGGAAACCCGCCGTTATCCCATTCCGCACAGATATAGGGCCCCGGGCGGACAATCACAAACAGACCGTGTCCGGCCGCTTTGCGGAGAAATGTTTCCAAATCGCAAATCCCGTCGAAAACGAATTCGCCTCGGTGCGGCTCGTGGAGATTCCACGGGATATAGGTTTCGATGGTGTTCAATCCCATCGCGACCGCTTTTGCAAGGCGGTCGTCCCACAGTCCCGGATGCACACGAAAATAATGAAGCGCTCCCGAGAGGATCTGTTTCGGCATTTTTTCAGATACAGACATCATATTGCGCTTTCCGACTCATTTCTTCGGATTCTTTTCAATTTTCAGTCCGAAAAATGAAATATCTGCATTGGCGTCCGCAATCAGAACCGGACACACATTCTTTGTATCTTCTGCATTGACCGGAACTTCAAAATCGACAGGAACCGGGGATGTATAATTTGCATTTCCGTATTTGATGGATGCACCGCGCCACTGCCATTTTGCCTTCGAACCATACTGGTAAATGCCGATGCCGTAGCGTCCCGTTCCCTGAATCCGGAACGAAAATTTCAGGATATCCCCCTTAACGGCAGGAATCTGATTCTCCAGATAAATCGCAGTGTATTTTCCCTTGGACACCAGCCGGACACCAGCCTGTCCGCCGTTCATGACCGGAAGCACATCGCCAAACGGCTTGAACTCGGCGGCGTTATTATACAGCCAGCCTTTTACGCTCTGTTTCCCGTCGGAAAGAAAACGGTTGTCGATTTTCACTTCTTCGGCAAAAGCCGTCAGGACGGCAGCTGCGCAGAATGCGGATATTACGGTTTTTTTCATTGAAAATCTCCTGTTGCATAAAATTATCGCAGGTTCATGGTTTGACAATCAGAATCATGGACAGATCACAGCCCTCGAGCGTAACTTGTGCATCCGGCAGCGGTTTGCCTGTTTCGGTGTTGATGAAGCGGCTGTCCGGAGGCAGTCCAAGCTGTTTCAGATCCGCCGACAGCTTGAATGTTTTCCGTTTATCGTTGCGGTTGCCGAGAATCACAAGAACCTTGCCGGGACGCCGATAGGACGCCAGCAGAACGTCATCCGGCGCTCCGGAGATGAGTCCGTCATCTTCATAGAACGGCACAAAACGGCAGTCTTCCGCCCAGGTTTCGAAATCTCCGAGAACATCCAGAATTCCAAACAGGGTATCCTTGTGAACGCCCACCTCCGGAGAGCAGAGTCTGCGCCAGGTCTTGACGCCGGCGGGCAGCAGCAGAGCCTGCTGAGTCCGGGTCAGGAATGCAAAGCGCTCCATCCATTTTTCCGGTGCTGTTTGGCGGCGGTAAATGCCGTCCAGGGCCACGGATTCGGCGCCGACCTGCGAGCCCAGAGATTCCGCCCGGATATAATCGACAGGGTAGCGTTTCTGGAATTCGTCTTCTCCGAAATGATCTTCCCATGACAGCAGACTGGTGGCAAACGAGAAACAGGGAACCAGCAGACAATTCGTCATATGGATCTGGAGCAGGCGGGGCGAAATTCCCATCTTATGCTGCATGACCGCCGTCCGTTTCACCAGTTCACGCATTTCCAGAATGCCGTAATTTCCGTGGATCAGACCGTTTTCATCGGTTTCAGCACAAGTATCGGCATTCCGACAGGTCATGGGGAACATATCGTCGAAATAGACGCCCTTGAGTCCGCGTTTCAATTCCTCATGGCTGTAATGGAGAATGAAATTCATATACGACGGCGTCAGGAAGGCGCGGATGGCGCCGATATAGCCGCAGGATCGGGAAATCCATTCCGATTTGAAATACTGCACGGCATCGTCTTTTTCCCAGGTGAGGGTCGGATCGGAATATTTGAACGGATAAACAGGTTCCTGAATCCGCATCATCAGCGAGGATGTTTCCCGCATCCCGCGCAGGAACCACTGCAGATAAGTTTCCTGTCCGATGTTCTGGAGTCTGCCGCAGTATTGCGCCAGATCGGAATCATATTGCTCCCGCCATTTTTCGCCGGCCTGCCGGAATGCTTCCACTCCTTTTCCGCTGTTGGCCAGAGCGTATCCCTGTTCAAACAGTTCCCAGTCATCTTTCCAGGGATGACGCGACCAGCGGTTGAAATATCCGCCGCTGCATTCATAGATTTCCATGCGGGTGACCATGTTTTTCGGATGTTCCGGATATGCGGACTGAAAATGGCGCCGCAGAGCGGGATCCGGCATTTTGACCGGCGTCGCCTGCAATCCGAATGCCAGCGGATGTCCTTCGCGCAAACGCACCGGACGGTTGATAAAATCAATTTCCAGACGCAGAAGTTCATTTCTGCGGACAATCCGGACCGACGGTTTCTCCGGGTCGAGCTTCATGCCGGCAGTATTGTTGATGAACCATGCCAGTCCGCGCCGTTCCGCTCCGAGCCAGAGATAGGGAACCGCCTGGGGAGCCTGCATTTTATCAAGAAAAATTGATTTCCGATACAGCTTGTCGCCGCTCCAGATGACGCCTTCCCCTTGCGGCAAAGCTCCAGTCGGATTGAAGCGGATGGAATCCGCCGTGGCAGCATGATAGAGCGGAGCTTCGCTGTTTTTGAAGGGAATGACCAGCGTGAAGCGTTCGATCTTTTTTCCCGCCGTATGATTCAGCCGAAGTTCATTCCAGAGAAAACCGTCATACTCAAAACGCCCCCTGCTTTTCAGCTCCATCCCGTTCGGAGCGTAAGAGGCTGCCAGAATTTCCGCGGAACATCCGTTCTCCGTCACGCGGACCGACGGCTGTTTCCCGGAAAAACGCATGGTTTTTCCATCTGCTGTCAATTCATAATAAGCTTCTCCGGCGAGAATTTCCCGCTCCAGAGCACGGATGGAGCGCGGCAGTCCGGAGGCGGACATTGCGTAATCCCTCAGAATCACTTTCAGCACATTGCCCTCCGCACGCACCGGTTGGAACGGCGGAATGACAATCGGATCTTTGCCGAGGGAATTGTTTTCCCAGACAAAGTGTTTCTTTTCCAGCGAGAATGCCTTCGGAATGGTCCGTTCCGTCCCGTCTCCAAACGTTACTCGGAGATCCGCGGGATGGCTCTCCGCGGTTGGCGGAGTGGGACCCACAGCGGAAAACGTTCCATTTTTCCGCTTCAGAAGAATCTCTTTTCCTCCGATCATCAGTTTGATCGCGCGGATCTTTGATTTCGGAGACGGTTCCACGCAGAAGCGCGCCTGGTTCTTTCCCGGATAATAGAACACCATGCCGGAACCGATGCCGGGCAGGTCAAATTCACAGAACGGAGGAATTCCTTCGGTTCTGGCTCCGCGTCTTCCATAGAAATGCCGGGACAGCAGGAATTCCCCGGTATCCCCGTCGCGTACATTGATTTCGATGGAATGCGATTCCCGGGACAAGGTGTCATAACGTCCGGTCAGCCGCTGTCCGCTCTTGAGTGTTTTTGAGTCCCGGAATACGCATTCTCCGTTCTGATTGCCGTCTTTGTATTCCCGGATCTCCATATCCGCAAAAACTGTTTTCCCTTCCGGCGCCGCGCCGATCACAATCTCCGGATTCCATTGCCCGTCCGCGGGAGTTCCAACCGCGTTCATCTGAACCGCGGGGATACCTTTGCGCCATTCCAGTTCAAACATGGTGCCGGGCGAGAAATAATCCGTGGTGGCGACGAGGGCGGAGGGCCCGTCTCCGGCAATATTGCGGCAGGCGTTCAAACGGATGCTTTTCTTCGGCAGATTCACCGCTGCCAGCGGAATGGCGGCCTCCAGTTCCCACCAGCCGCTTTTCACCACACTGGCGACCTTGAGTCCCGGACAATTCCATTTCACGTTCCAGGCTCCGTTCCGGTCACAGGCACGGTCGAAAACGACGCCGTTCCCGTTGAAGATGAACTGATACATCATTTTGTCCTGCGCAGTATCCGGAATCAGCAGCAGCTCCACGGAATCATCCTCGTAAACGGCTGAATCCCGGTCTTGCGCATCGGTTTTCAATCCTCCGCCCGGATCAAAGTTTTTTGCCGGAGTGCGAAACGCCACATACAGAAATTTGCCGTCGCAGGCGAAGTTGACGAATCCGTCCCCGCCCGCAATCAGCAGAGCTTCCGGCGAAGGACGCAGAAAACCGCCGATCCGCAGACTGTTCCGCCATTCTCCGGGATTGATGACACCGTCAATGACCGGTCCATCCTGAGATAATGGCATGACTGCTTTCGGCGGCAGTGCGAAAAGAGAGACCGCAAGTGTCGACAGACAAAGAAGAAGAACCGTTTTCATCAGTAGGTCCCTTCGGTAATAAATGAAATGGATTTGCCGAAGGTCGCACCGATCCGGCAGACTTCAGTATAGTTAAGGTTTCCGACATGCCCGTCCACATACGCGACATTGCCGGAACGGTTATGCCAGGCTCCGAAATAGGTACTTCGTTTCGTCCGGTCCTGGTAATATGCCTCCGCCGAGCAATTCACTACATTGTTGTTGCGGAAATTATAGAAGGAACCGTATTGCCCCTCCCAATGGAAATTCATGTCCCAGAAATAGGGAGTGCCGGAGCTGTTTTTTACGCGGGTCCGTTTGTAGGGATGATTGATTCCGGGATCTCCCGGTACCAAATTCAAATAAAAATTCATCCCGTAAACACAGGGATAATAGTTGCCGCTTGTAAATTTGACCCAGCTCAAAAGCGGATTCAGATAATTCGGTCCGCGGGGGCATTGGTAGATTTTTTCGTTTTTGACATAAGTTTCAAATTTCTGAAACCAATATTTGTTGACGGTTCCCGTTATTGCCAGATGGGATGCCGTCGGGAATTCTTCATTATTGTCATTGCAGTAGAAACTGCCTGCCAATCCTATCTGTTTCAAATTGTTCATACAAGTAAGATCCCGTGCCTTGTCGCGTGCTTTCTGAAGTGCGGGAAGCAGTATTCCCGCCAGAATCGCAATGATCGCAATTACCACGAGAAGTTCGATAAGTGTGAATCTCCGAGTATGGGCGAAAACTGTTTTCTTCTGTTCCTCTGAAATCATAACAACCTCCTTTAAATCCTTTTTTTAGGGAACCTCTATCAATATCTTTTTGACAGAAATTCCGATTGTTTCTGTTTGAAAATCTCCGAATGAGATTTTTC
>CAKUJH010000017.1 GCA_934661375.1 uncultured Victivallales bacterium | reverse complement strand
AATGCACAACAAGCTTTTGTCAGACTAAACGCACACCTCTTCTTTTTTGTCTGTGCGTTTACTTTGACAAGTAGCACTTTTAACTTATAACGCACAAAAAACAAAAAAAATTGATTATCCGGCTTGAAATATTCAAAGATACTGGTATATTATGGGTATTCTGAAAAGAATGAATATGCGCCCATAGCTCAGTCGGTAGAGCAAATGACTCTTAATCATTGGGTCCAAGGTTCAAGTCCTTGTGGGCGCACCATTTTATTTTAAATGATTCGAATTCTTCCTTTTCCCGTATTTCAGCAAATATGTCCGCTGGGAAATCCGCGTAAATTACGGTCGACTGCACATTATCCATTAAAAAAACATCATGCCGGCGGTGTTCCGTACAACACCGCCGGCACTTTGTTCCCCTCTTCAAAATCCATCATTTCATGGATCTTGATATACAATAACAATCCCGGTTTCAGCTGTTTTTCTTTGCGCCTTCGCAGTTGTCACAGGTGCCATGTTCATTCAGGCGGCTGCCGCATTGCGGGCAGTAACTGGGTTCCGAGACATTTTTTTCGCAGTATTCACGAATGGAACTGCGGATTTTCTTCAAGAAATGAAGCTGCATGATCAATCCGATAATATGAGCCAGAATGAAAGCCCAGCCGAACGGCGTCATGGCAAAAATAATCCCGATGTGAAGCGGCGGCAGCATCATCAGCAATAAAATCAGCAGCGTGATATGAGACCCCAGCAGCGACCATCTCAGGTCAACAGCCAGATCATCGTTCTGGGTGTAAACGGAGAGTTTCACCGTGCGGCTGCAGCCGAAGAGTCCCAGCAGAAAATTCCCTTTCCGGACCAGAAAATTGCGCCCGTGTCCCGCCATGTCATGGATGGTCACGGCGCAGCCCCGGTCGGTCAGAGATTTCTGTAAGGCATCCGAAAGGCTGGCAACCAGAAAACTGGCACGGGGGATGACGATTCTGTTCTTTTTCATTTCAATTTCCTTCCACAGTAAATACAGTATGTCTGATCATCATTGATAATTTTTCCGCAGGTGGGACACGGGAACGAAACCGCGGCATCCCGGAACCGGGTCTGAACATTCTTGAACTGTTCGGAATCAGCCCATTTCATGAGTTCGCTGACGCGCACGGTCATATACGGATGCGAGGATTCCAGAATGCTCAGATTCTGCAGCAGTTTGTTCCAGAATTTCTGACGGTGTTCATCGTAATCCGCCGCCTGCCGGGCATACTCTTCAAAATTCAACGCGCCGGTAATGGAAAGCGGTCCGCCGCTGAGACGGATAAGCGCATGAGCCGCGGCGTCTTTCCCCATATAGATCGATGCCGCGCGATCTGCGGAAAATTCACTGCGCCGGCTCCAGAACTGAAGTGCATAAATAATGGGGGTGATCAGCATCCTGCCAATCGGCAGGTAAGTGGCGAAAGACATCAGAGTCTGACCGATGGTATGATAGAGAACATGCTGACAGACAATATGTCCGCATTCATGGGCAAGAACCGCATCCAGTTCTTCCGGACGCATGGTTTCCACCAGTCCGCTGGTTACCACCAGAAAGGTGTTGCGGTTGCCGGTTGTCCAGGCATTGGGAACCGGGTTCATGGTCAGATAAAATTCCGGTTCGGGAATGCCGAATTTTTCACAGATCGGCGGCAGATGATTGTAAATTTCCGGCAGCTGCGTCGGAGAAAGTTTGATGTTGGAAGCCAGATACAGCCCCTGCACAATACGTTCCAGACCAATGCCCAGATACCATTCCATGACTTTCTGGAATCCCGGCATTCCTTCCAGCTGCACTCGTGCGGCTTCATCGGTCGGATGAATAAAATCCTTGTAATTGACACTCATTTCTTTAATTCCTTTTTACTTTCCGGTTTTGAAGAATATTTTTTGATTACACAGAAGAAAACTGCCGCCGCGCCGGGATACATCCCGAATAAATTGATGAGATACACCAGCAGCACTTTTTTCCATCCCAGATCCGCCACTGCCAGCGGCGGATAAATCATGCACAGGACAACCCGGTCGGCTCCGACAAAAAGTCTGCGGAGCGACGCCCAGGAAAAAATTCCGTCACGCCAGATGGATACTGCCATATCTTCCGGCCGCAGAGGATCCTCGTTCTTCAGCAGACACACGATCACAGCAATGAGAATCGGGATGAATCCCAGAATGAAGTTCACGCCGGACGCAACCAGTCCGAACAGGATATTGCAGAACAGGTGAATCGCCATAACAATGGAAAGCCCGATAAACAATAATGCCTGGCAACGCAGCATCATCCACAGCCATCTGATGGAGAAATCAACTTCCTCTATTGATACTTCGTCCAATATCTCACCAATCCCCAAAAAACGTACTATTGCTTGACCTAAAGGTATGTCAACACAGAAATACCATGTAAAATAAAGACTGAGCAGAAAAATGACACTCGTCGCGGCAATCTGAATCACATACATCACAAGCACGGGAATGAACACGGCGCATCCCTTGTCCGCCACTGCCAGCGGCGGACAGAACACCGCAAGAAACAGCCGGATGACCCGGTCCGATATGTTATTGAAAAAACGGTTCATCGCTCACTCAGGATCTGCGGGATTTTTTCTGTAATAATTATTGCTTTTCAGACAAATCAGAAACGCCAGCACCACGCCGGGAAGCCAGCCGGACAGCGTAAATAGGATCACCAGCAGGAAAGCTCCGCACCCTTTGTCAATGACCGCCAGCGGCGGAAACAAAATACAGAGCAGGTAACGGAATCCCAGTATCAGAAGATCCCGGAAACTCAACTGCATCGGTACGCCTTCGTCTTCGCAGCAGACAGTGCCGTCATCCGGCTGATTCTTTTCATTTTTGAGGTCTGCGGCACAAAT
Organism: uncultured Victivallales bacterium; assembly: GCA_934661375.1. Taxonomy (GTDB): domain Bacteria; phylum Verrucomicrobiota; class Lentisphaeria; order Victivallales; family UBA1829; genus SIG94. The sequence goes on along the minus strand of CAKUJH010000017.1, from coordinate 67,506 downwards.
CAGCAGCGCAACCAGCCCCGCGGGAATCCAGCCGACCAGAAACGAAAAGATGAAGAATCCGAACAGAACGCCGGTTCCCGTTCCCCCGACCGTCAGGATATACACCAGCGCAAGCGAAAAGCATCCTTTGTCAAACACCGCCAGCGGCGGAAAAAGCAGACAAAGAACAATCCGCCAGAAAAAACTGATTTTTCCCGCACCTTTCATCACTGCATTGTAATAACTCATGTTGAACTCTCCTATGATTTGATTATGATTTCATATGTCGGATTCCGACAGTATCTTATCCCGGAAAAGATGGCATCCCCCCACAAAAAAACCCGGCGTCAGGACAAATGACAGAAACGGAATCATCTGCGCCAGCAGGGAACATGTCCCGAATACGGTGATCGTCAGAAAATGCCGGTGCAGCCGCGGCCGCAGAGTATCGAGACGCATTCCGTGATTGACCGCACATGCCTGAAAACAGGAGACGCCTTGCAGATAGCCCATCAGCGGAGTGCAGATGAGCGACACCGCCCCGAAAGAAACAAACAGCACCAGCATCAGACCAAGCCCCAGTATAAAGTTTCGGCAGGACAGCAGACAGCTGTCCCATTCCGCCGCCCTTCTCTGTCTGGCGGGACAGCTGCACGTATAACCGTATTCCTTTTTTTCATAATATTCGGAAAGCGCATCAAAAATAAACGCCCCGAAACACTGATAAAGAGCATTCTGCGTCCCCCATACCAGCAGAACGCACACCCCGAAAAACAGATACACGGAAAGATGCGACAGACTTTGTCCGAACGAAGTATTTTCCATTCCTTCCGTCAAAGCCGTCAGCAGCCACACCATGCCCGCAAACACAAACAGATAAAACAGCGCCATGAAAAACAGCGGAAGCAGGGCGTATTTCCATAAATCGCGTCCGCTGAAAAAGCGGCTCTGTCCGATCAGAAAATAACCGATCCCGTCTCTGACGGATTTTCCCTGCATAACGATGTTCATGCGCTGCTCCTGAAGTTTGTCAGTAATGCCTTCTGTATATATAAGGACATTCCGCATGGCATTACTGACAATGTTTCAGAAATTATTGGGATTTTTTCGGCTCGGCAACCACATACAGGTCATCCGCCCGGTTCTGCATCATCTGCGGCATATAGATGTCCCGCACAGTCGCATCGTCCTCATTCCATTTGGTGATGGTCAGAGTCGAATCATTCGCACCGACCAGCCCCTTCGCCATAGCGACAACTGTAACCATCTTGTTCTTGATTGCGTACACTTTGAACAGATCGCTGCTTTGCAGACCGTTTGCGGTACCGGCATTGATGTGGACTTTCGTACCGGATCTCGTGGACTCAACCGATGTAACTCTTGCATTGACCGGAAATTTTTCCGCAATCTTTATTTCAAGTTCCTTCCACACCAGGGGGAACGTTTCAGTGAACATAGTATCCACGTCCATGGCGGTCACTGAGAAATGTTCCTGACCGTAAACACGATCAACGAGAATGGGTTTCGGACAATTTTTGGAGATTTGAATATCATCCGCCCCATTATTGCTGAGTGCGCCGGCTTCCAAATCCAGAAGCTGACACGAAATAGAGGTCTGACAATAGTAAATGTTACCGGCTTTCTTCGGATCCCGGTGATAAGTAAGATAGGGAGAAATCCGCAAAAATTTGTTCTGTGTTCCGGCAAGATCTCCTTGGAATCCAGTCAGTACCACAAAACGGGCGGATGAACTGAACCTGGTAGACAGGAAAGCATTCAGTTTGTCCTTAATTGCCTGATCCACCTTATGATTGTCGGTTTCTTTCGCCGGTTCAACCTGAATCAATATCCGGTCGGTGGAATGCTGCGGATCAAATCCTTGCGGCAAATCCCACACGGTAACACATCCGCACAGAAAAACCAATGCGGCAGCCGCCATCATGTTCAACATCAATGATTTCATCTTTCACTCCTTTGTGTTTTTAGATTCCATTGTTGTTATGTTTCTGAATGTCCTCAATTGCAACTCTTATGTCACGCGCTTCCTGGAGCTCTTCTTTCTGGAACTCGCCGAGATAACCAAGCGTTGCGGCCAGCCTCAAGGCAATACTCACAGACTGTCTTCCGGCCTTGCTGATGCGTTCTCTCCCCTTTGAAGTCTTTGCCGCCTCTCTCAACTGCACCACAGTCAGAGGTATTTTGATAATCAGCTCATTGATTTTGTCTGCATTGCGCACAATTGCGCCTCTCAGCTGCCGGTCCGCCTGCATATTTTCAATGATGGGGAAAGCCGCCATCAGCTGCTGACATCTTTCCTCGCCGTAACGGTTCTTCCAGTTAGTATACGTCCATTGCAGTGCCGTTTTGCGGTCGACATTGAATGCTGCCATCGTATGTTTTATATCCGCGCGAAACACCTTGTACGCCTGAATATGCCCCTGTTTATCAAGTTCCTTGTACGGAATGACCACCTCATACCGGATCTGTTCCGTAATGTTGGCAAGAGTTCGGTTGATCTGATCCATCAGGACAATTCCTGTCCGGCGCGGTCTGTAAGGCTCCATGTTTTTGAACGCCTTCCATTTTTCCTGTTCCTCAGCCAGATTTCTATCGAACCGTTTGCAGTCTTCGATACAGATGGGGATGCACTTCTCCCGCGAGCGGCGGCAGTCATGCGCGAACAGCAGATAGTGCTCGCACCACTCGCAGAACGTCACTTTATCCAGTGATTCGTTCGGGTCTGTGCGCATATTGTAACATCCGCAAAATGATGCTGCAAACAATGATGCAAACATAAGACAAACATGTTTTTTCTTCATATTCAAAATCCTTTCAGTTGAGTTTTTTCTTTATTCAGTTTTTTCCGGCAGCACCGAGATATTCGGAATGATTGGACAGTGCTGCAATTTATCATAAATATCCGTTTGAAGAGCCGCTGGGGCTTTGTCGCTTCTGACGCGGGACATGACGTACGACGGATTGCGATGCTGCTTGATAATACGGAATTCATCATTACCGAAGGATTTCCGCAGTACAGGATAGATTTCCTTGAAATCATCCGGATCGATGTGAAACATTACCTGATAATTCTTCTTCGGCTTTGAAATGGTAATCGTCTGGGAATCTGCATTGTTGCTGGTTCTAAAAACATACTCTCTGAATTTCTGTTGATGCTGAACGGCGTTGATTTCCTCTTCGGAAAAATATCCATCCGCAAGCAGGTCTTTCACTTCCGGCAAACCGGGCGCCTTCCACTGCACATAGATTTTCTGCTGAAAAACCAACTGGTTGTTATCATAGCTGACCAGGCTCAGCGCCGGCGACAGTTTATTCAATGCAGACAATTTCGTCTTGCAGTCATCATCCGTATAATATCCGGCAGCATAATAACCATCCCCCTTCGTCTGGAATCCCTGACGGTTCAGACAATCCCGAGTTGTCTGGCTCGGCGTCCCCTGGATGCGGACAACCAATTCCCGAAGGGGAAGTTTGACTGCTTTATTACCCCTGATATCAATGCCAGTCTTACGGATAAAATTTTCCACAGCTTCGCTGTTCAGGTTTTCGGCATTAACCGTGATCTGATTCCCTTCGCCGATCCCCTTAAAAGTCTCTTTGATCTTATTGCGGTCGGCAGAGGGCAATTCACTGGTATCAATTGTACGCTGCTCCTCGACTTTATAAATTATCACTTTGCCGTTTTCGATCTGTGTCTCTTTTTCCCATTTCAGATAGCCCAAACGCTCCACATCCTGTTCAAAAGCACTCCGCTTTTTTTCTCCTTCGGGCGTTGCAAAGTACTCCAGAGTATAGGTTGTTCCCTTTTTGTTGATGCCATACTCTTTCTGCAATTTACTGAAATCATCGAGCATCCGATCGGTTGTTTTGTCAATCTGAATGCGGAGAATTTTTTTCTGCACTTGGACGGGTTTGAAGATAAAAGTGCTTTTTCCATCCTTATCCCAATCTCCAGATATGTCTCTGTTTTCTTCTTTTTCGAAAAAGACTCTGAGTTTAGCTCTCATATCCTGTTTGCTACAAGGCACGGACATAGTCTTTTTTTCCAGAAAGGAATCGTTATCCAGGAAGTATTTTTCTACTTTTTGTGTCTGAGTAAATGTGAGTTTACTGACGTCCAGAACAACATTCACTGTCTGCGCTGCGCGTGCGTTGACTATCACCGGATTGCTTCCGGTCGCTTTACATTTAAATTTTTTGGTGATTGCCGCACTCAGGTGTTTGGTGCTGATGCCACTGCGCAATTTGAAGCAGAAAACAATACCATCGGGATATTGTTTGTCGTCGTTGTCAGTATCAACCCTTCCGGCAGCAAAACTATTCTCCAGAAAATCTTTCAAATCGCTTTCAATGGAATTTTTCCCAATCAGGATGACGGTCTGCTGATTCGCAACTTTTTCGCTGTCTTTGGCAGTAAAGACATAAACTTTTTTCTTGAGGGCAAAGTTCAACCCGCCGTCAAAAAAGGAATAATGCGCCGGAGTACTGCGGACTTTGCCTTCAAGATACTGCTGCTGGTTTTGAACAGACTTTTGCAGTTCCTGCTGAAAATCATCAATTTGTCCCCGAACCAGCAGAAACTCTTCGGTCTGCCGTCCACCGTCCGCATCCGAAAACCCCAATGGGGCTGTGATAATTTTGCCTTTTTCCGGTTTGAAATATTCGAAAATTTCAGATTCCAGCGCACTAACCGCGGTATCATTATTTCCCTCAATCCGGATCTGAACCCGCAGAGGAATAATGGTGGAGGCGGCGACATTGTAAACCATCAGCGCCGCAAAAAGAATGATCGGAGTCAGGATGGGATGATCCGCAAAATAATAGAAAATACGGGCATAGGCGGCATAGGTTTTATTCCGGTAGGTCTTGAACATGTCGCCGATTTCAGACAGTTCAGGATGTCTTTTCCGGAAAAAGTTCCGTTCGCCTTCGATTTTTGCCAGTTCAATCTGATGCTCCCGATTCAGAATGTCCATATTCTGCAGGGCGGCAGACCGGCGCAGTTCCGCTTCCGCTTTCTGACGTTCCATCGCTTCGACTTTGCGGTTGTATTCTTCTTCCCAGGCGGCGGCTTCTTGCGAAAACTTTTTCCCTTGCTCCGCCACGGCAGGAAGTGCCGCCCGGAAATCCGCTTCCGTATAAGTGTATTTCGTGTGCAGATAATCCACCTTCAGCCAGGACGGGAAAACCTGCTCGCTGCTGTAATTATACGAATCGCCGACCGAAAGCAGTTCCTGCGCGGTAACCGGCGAACTACCCACACGCCGGCGCAGTGCGATTTCAATTCTGTCTTTGTATTCGGCAAACAGCGACTGCAAATCTTCAGCGGTCCATTCGTTGTTTGATTTCTTGCAGAGTTCCGGCAAATCGACCAGAAGCATTCCAAGCGCGTCCGGATTGGCAAGATTCAAGGAAAAGACACCGTGCATTTTCGCATTGAGAACGCCGGGGACACTCTCTTTCTGGACAGATTTGAACTCGAAATCCATCGCAAAGCCGGACGGACGGATGCCAAAAACCACTGCCCCGTCCTTGATTTTCTGTCTGACGGTCTGATCCGTCGCCGGCGATATTTCCAGCGTATCATTGAGCGAATTTCCGTTGATTCCGGAGACCGTTTTTCTGCGGGAAATCGCAATCAGCTTATACGCCTGTTCCTCACTTTTCTTATGATGGCGGATTGTCCACCATGTATACATTTTAATAATTGCAGCCATAACCTCTGCCCTTTCCGTAAAAAAATTCAGCGTGCTTTATTTTTCCGCGACATCCGCGGGATTGAGAAAACCTTTTCCATATCCTTCCGGCATTCATCCAGGAAACTGAAGGACGAACCCTGATAAGACTGACATTTTGCCTCCTCGCGGATATGTTTCACAAATATCCGGCACATATCCTTGTCAAAACCGATGGCGAGCTCAGCCAGATGACAGAATTCCTCCGGCATCCACAGGCGAAGTTCCATTTCCTTGGCAAGTTTATACAGATAGATCAACCGGTTCATCCGACCTGCCAGAGGACGTGTCCGGGACGCCGCCGGTTTCCCGGTCTTCGCGGCGCGGACAGGGCTTGCCGAAGATCTGCCGAGACGGACTTTGCCGGCTGGTCTGCCGTTTCCGGCGGATGAAACCGGCATACGGGCGGCGGCAGCTTCCGGCGGCGGAGCTTTCGGCAAAGTCTTCGAAGCCTTTTCTGCAGTTTCCAGCCGGGACTGCAGATTTTTGATTTCATCATCCTTGGAACGCAGCTGCTGCTGAAATTCCGGAATCTGGGCGGCGGCGGTAATGAAGATTTTCGCTTCTTCCAGCTGCTGCTTAAGAATTTTCACTTCTTGTTCCCGTTTTCCATAGTTGACCAGCAGTTCGGGCATCTGTTTAGCCAGATCGACCATCGGCGCCTGTTGATTTATGCGTTGTTTGAGCGCCTCCACTTCTGCCTGAAGCTGAGCGTTTTTCGCCTGAAACTCCGCATTGTGTTTCTCCAGCTGTTCATTCTGAAGCATAACGGCAGACCGATCCTGCTGCAAATTGATTTTTGCATCCCGGAGCAGCCCCGAAGTCAGATCAGAAACCTCAAAATTCAATTTTTTCAGTGCCATCTTGTTTTTCCTCTTGCAGATTTTGCCTGTTCATCTGTAATAGGCAATTGAACAGCCGCATTCTGACACAATTTATTTTAAATTATGCCATTTTGTTTTTCCCATTGATCCAGCAGCTCCAGATCCCGCGGATTGACCGAACTTTTTGCGGTTTTGAAGGCTTCCTCAAACAGTTTCTGGAAATCCGGAGTGTATTCGTCGCCGTCCGGATGCGATTCACGGAACCGGACTTCGCTCTGAAATGCCAGCGACACCACAATCTGCGCCAGATTGTCCACATCGGCGGAATTGAATCCTTCGGTCCGTTTTGCGGCGTCCTGCAGCAAGGTTTCCGGCAGTTTCCAGCCGCGCGATTTGAAGAACAGTTCCAGAATCTTCTGCCGGCATTCCAGATCCGGCAGGTCCACCCGGATTTTCACATCGGCACGACCCGGACGCAGAAAGGCGCTGTCCATGCAGTACGGCCGGTTGGTCGCCCCCAGAAAGAGCAGCACGTTTTTGGCGCCTTTGGATTCAAAGCCGTCCATTTCCTGCAGCAGGGCATTGACCATTTTATTGTCATATTCCTTGAGGTCCTGCTTGGAACGGTCCGGCATCAGCGCGTCAATTTCGTCAATGAAAATCACCGCCAGCGGATTCTTCCGGACTTCCTCGAAAAGCCGTTTGATCCGGACTTCGGTATCCCCGACGAATTTGGACACCAGATCGCTGCTCTTGATGACATAGAACCGGGCGTTCAGTTCTCCGGCAAGCGCCCGCGCCACAAAGGTTTTTCCTGTTCCCGGCGGACCGTAAAGCAGGACGCCTCCGCCGCATTTGACGCCGTATTTGCTTGCCAGTTCCGGATGTTTCAGCGGAGTGATGACCATTTCCGTGAATTTCCGTTTGACGTCATCCATTCCCGCCACATCGGCAAATTTCATGTTCGGCGTTTCCACGGACTGGAACAGAGATTTCTCCGAGTTTTCCTTGCCGTTTCCGTCGGCTGCCGTTTTTTTCGCTTCTGCCGGCGCTTCATTGATTTTTTCCTTCAGAGTCTGCCCCATTTCCAGCAGTTTGTTCCCCTGCTCCAGATAGGTCCGGGCAATTTTGCTCTCGCTCGATTTTGCCAAAAGGAACGAGAACATGGCAGCCTGGCAGATATGATGAAAACCCTGTTTCAGATTTCCGGCTTCCAATGCCTGTTTCGCCAGCGCCTCATGTTTGACTTTCTGGTCATAGTTGAATGTGCTCATGCTGCTCTCCGCAAATCATTTTTTCCCGTTGATCAGGTCTTCGAGACTTTTCAGTCCGTTGTTCGCCTCTGTTTCAATACTGTCATTTCCATTGGTATTGCCGGGATTTCCATTGAGATTCAGAGCCGATTCTTCAGGATTGGTGTTCACTCCGTTCGCCGCCTGAATCAGGATTTCTTCCGTTGCCACCTTAATATCCGTATCATCGACTTCGCCGGTGGTGTCCTTCATGGTCTCACCGAGTTCGTTGACAATCTCTTCGCATTGAGCGGCTGCCTGAAGCTGTTTCCGGACCTCCATCGGATCTGCCATTCCTTTGATAGCTTTCGCCATATCGCCGAGAATCTTCGTGGCTTCCATGGAAAATGCGCCGTCGTTCATTTTGTCGAACATCAGCTCAAACGTAACAAGCTGTTTGTGCGACTGCGCAATCCGGCTTCGGTAAGTAGCCACTGCCTCCGCATGAAATCTGGCTGCCTGGTTGTCGCCTGCCCGCAGGAAAGAATTGACTTTCTCAAATTCTTTCTTGACTTTTTCCTCGCGCGCGTGGATATTTTTCTCCATGCGTTTGATGCACTGCTTCATTTCGAATTTTGCATTCCACAGGATGTCTTCCTGAGTCGGCTGTTCCTCCTTCGGCTGATTTTTGTTGTTGAAATGTCTGTCAATCGCATCCCCAATCGCACCGAGCAATCCCATTTTCTACCTCCTGTTTTTTTTCTTAAAGTGAATTGATTTTTTTCTTGATGTCTTCAATTTCCGAAGATCTTTCCTCCGGTTTTTCCGGCGTTTTTTTCTTCGTTTGCTCCGGGACAACCTTGGCGCGGATTCTTCTGAAATCTTCGCGATTTTCCGCCTCATTCTGTTCCGTGTCAGCTTGGTCTTCGCAGTGTTCCGGATACTGAACGCTTTCCAGTTCGTCAAGCAGTTCCTGTTTCCTTTCCTGCTCATCGACGTCCTTTGCCGCAGCGCGGATAATCTTCTGAATTTCCATCTCATCGATTTCATGATCGCCGGAATTGCGGAGATGCCGCAGTTTCTGGAGAATCACCTTTTCCTGTTCCAGCTGGAAAGCAAAGGTTTTCAGATCTTTTTTCAGATTTTCCAGATCCTTGTCCAGGGAACGGATCTCCACCTCATAACTGCTTTTCATGGACGGCGAAGCCTGATCATATTCGGCGAAAAGCCGTTTCAGCTCCGCTTCCTTTCTGGCGATTTCCTTACGCTGATCGGCAAGACGGTCATAAACATTCCGTTCTTTGCCTTCGTGTTCCCGAATCAGATCCGCATAATCAAGCATCCCGGATTTTTTCGGCTGCGGAACAGCAGGCTTCGCCGGTTGATCACCATCCAATTTGCGCAGAAAATCGGCAATGTGTTTCATTATTCCCATCTGTTCTTCTCCTTGTTTTATTGCATTTTAATCCGTCTGTCATTCCATTCGACAATGCTTTTGGCAATCAATGAAGCTGCTCCCATGATGAAAATGCTGATATACAACGGCGCATTGAGAACGGTGTAAGCGAGATAGCCGCCGAAAGCAAATGCCGCGCTGTAAATCACGCAGTGGATATAGTTCCACACACCATAGGAAAAACGCCGGTGTCCGGTAATCGAACAGGACATCTCTTTTGATTTTTCCAGGTTGAGTTCATATTCCTCGGTCTCGGTGCCGTCCTCCGCTTTCACCATGCCTTTTTTGGTCAGAACCGGTTTGAGTCGGGCAAACGCGGAAGCAAAAATCGCATGAGGCAGCCCCAGATTTTCTTCCAGCCGCGGCTTCGTGACCGTGCAGCCGTTATTGCCCCGTTCAATAAGCTCTTTCAGGCAGACCGCCGAGTCAATGGGCAGCAGATGTTCCACAAAATGCCACCAGTAATATCCATCCCATCTTTCCGGAAACACGAACAACCACTTTTCAAGTGCGGTGTTGTAATCACAGTAAATCGCAAATTCGCCGATGCCGCCGCAGAAGGACGCCGCGCTTTTCCGGTATGCTTCCGCACGTTCACTGCCGACCGCCGCATTGCTGGTGCCGAGCAGCAGTCCGGTTCCGGAAAGACGGGGACAGTACAAATCCGTCATGGAATGTTTCAGGCACTCCTTGAACTCCTGAAGCAGATTCATGCAGGCGTCATTCAGCGGCATCTTTTTTCCGTTTTTCCAGAGCGTCAGATACACGGCGGCAATCATCACGGAAACACTGCCGTTTTTCAGTTCATACAGCGACAGACTGGATGTCTTTTTCACCTGCTCCCGATCTTCCGGTGAAATCAGACCTTCCGCTTCCAGACGGGCAGTCAGATCCTCAATCCGGCAGTCCCGCTTATGCACTTCTTTCACCTGCAGTCTCCACGGGAGCAGTTTGTTTTTCAGCGAAAGTTCCAGATCCGGGAAACAGTAATCCATGTCCAGACTGCGGATATTCCGGTCAATCATACCGCTGAATTCGTTTTTGCGCCGGACCGCTTCGGCGGCTTCGTTGTTTTCCGGTTTCTGCACCGCAGTTCTTTCCGGATTCTCATTCCGGACTGCCGCCGGCTGCTGTGCCGCGGCAACTTTTTCAGCACGTTCCGGAATTTTCGGTTCCGTGTCCTGCACATCCTGTCCGGCGTTCTGCGCCGGCATGGAACCGAACGTCACCGGGGTGAAGAGCCATTTCAGGCACTGATAAAGCCCGCCGATCACCGACTTGCGGTTGGTTTCTTCTTTTCCGGTGTTCTTCATGATGACCCCTTTTTTGTGCTTATGGTCAAATCGGATGCAGAATCTGTCGCGGACCGACTTCGATTCCAGCGTAACGGCACTGCATTTTCCCGCAGACAATTTTTCGGAAAACTGTTCATGAGGAATCAGGGAGCCGCCGGAATCAAGAATGCGGAATCCCCGGCGGCACAGATACAGAATCAGTGCTTCGAGCATCCGGAAGCTCATATTCTTTTTCAGCAGATGATACAGATCAAGATCCGTATTGTATTCCGCCTGAACGACTTTAAGGGTCGCTGCCTTGAACGCATCCCGGAATGATTCATAGAACGCGCTGATTTCCTGCGGATTCTGCAATGGACGGCTTTTCAGACGCATTTTCAGTTCGTCGAAATCATCATTGAAGGAATCCGACTGAATTTTGATCCGGTTGTAGGAAATCAGCTTGCGGCAGGACTCCGGCAGAGATTTCTGCAATTCGGAATTGGTTTTGCCCAGCTGAACCGAAATGATGTTTTTCCCCGAACCGGACAGCTGCGCGAGCCTTTCCGTCAGTTCCTTTCCGGAAACGGAATTACTGCCGCCCTGCCCCGCCAGCAGAATAACGTCGCGAACCGAACTCGGACAGGCGGTCCACCGTTCTTTCAGCTCGCCGGACGGATCTCTTGCGACATCGAAACGGACCCGGTACCCTGCCTTTGCCAAGCGGTGTGTCAGATGAAGTGCTTCCTGCCGGGTTCCGGGATCATCCGTGAGCTGCAGAAGCGCGACTTCCGGCGACGGTATGCCGCCGGGCTGTTTTTTCGCCGCCGTATCCGTTTTCACGGTAATGACCGGCGCTTCCGGTGTTTTTGCTTTCTCCGGCTGACGCGGCTTGATGATGCTGAGTGCTTCATCGCAGAAATTTTCAATATAGGCATACGGAATTTTCGCACAGCCGGGATATTCAGCCCTCCACGCCCAGGTTTCCGCCCAGCTGTTACGGACCAGCAGATAACCGCCTCCTGCAACCATTGGTTCATCCACATAACCGACTGCCAACATGGCATGACCGCCATCTTTATACCCCCAAATTGTATTCCCCCGTGTTTTTTTCTGTTCCTCCTTTTCCTTAAGGATGAACAGGTCAAGCTGTTCTTGCGTGGCGTTCGGATTCTTCTGCATGAACTGATTCGCATCCTCCGTAACAACTGCAATAAGTTCATCCTCTGGAATCGGCATGGGAAACCAGCCGGTTTTCTTGGTGAACGGGCTGCATAGCCAGGACGGGAAACAAAAAACACTTATTGCAACCGGCATGGGTTCCCATTTGCCGTTGTTACCGGAAAGGAATTTTTTATATTCATCAATACAGTCTGGATCACTGAACAGATGCAGTTCATCCGTAATCCGGCGTGCCGCCGCGTCCTGAACTGCTTTTTCCGGCATGGGGAGATGTCCGCCGTTACCTTTGATTAACAGCGGGTTGTACGGCAGCACCTTAGCCGTGCAGAATCCTTCCTGCAGGAATACACGATGGGCAACCTCAAGCCAACTGCCGTCCTCATCGGCAGGGTTCAACGAACTCAACCAGGCGGCACAATCCTGTTCTGTAACAGACAATTTTCCGGAGGGTTCAGCCTTCCGTTTTTCTTCAATTTTCTTTTTTACGGTTTGGGGAAAGGCAAAATTCAAATACCAGGCAGCTGTCCCGACTTCATCATCGATGTTGCCTGTCCTCTGCAAATATTTCATCGGATCCGCCATGAATGCCGGATAAGCCTTGGCATATTCAGCACATCCATATTTGTTTATGACGCCGTAAGTGTATTCCGTACTCAGAACCGGGTCTTTGCCGAAATAATAATTGGCAAGACCAGTTACCGCTTGCGCTACACAGGTTCCGCGGTTCCCTTGGGCAAAAACCGGCGGCAGTCCCGCAGTCAGATTCACCCGCGCAGGATATTTTCCGCTGGGAGTCTCCGCATTCCACTTTTCCACGTTCTGCTGATATGCTTCAAAGTAACGGTGAACTTTTTCGGCGGCACTGCGGGTCATCATGCACCCCGTCATGCCTCCGGGAGCATATTCCCCCGTGAAATTACTCCGCAAAGTCTTGAGTGTGGCTTCATAATGTTCCTGCGAAATAAAACCGAGCCGCTGAAATTCCTGTTTTTCCATCTCACACTCCCTCCAATGCCAAAGCCAGACTGCCGGCTACGCGTTTCCCTGCGGCGAACTGGAAGGCAACCTCCCGATTGCGGAGATTCCGGCGGAAATCTCCCAGGGAAATATAGGCTTTCCCGGCGGATACCAGCAAGGTCTGTCCGCACAGCAGCAGTACACCGTGGATAATGGGGTTCCCGCTGCAGTCCGTTACCGAAATTGGCAGCAAGTCATCACTCCCCACGGTCAGATCAAGCTGCAGGGATGCGGTCCAGAAATGAGGATCATCGTCCTCGCAGTCCGCCTTGAAGACCAGATTGATACTCGGAGACGCCTCGCGGTCTTCCCGGCGGACACGGCGGCTGTCATGCGGAGGTTCCTTTCCCGATGACGCGGCGACCAGCGGCTGTTCTTCATAAGCATGGATGAATTCAAAATCAGCCGGAATGATGTAATTCAGGAGCCGTTCCACTTTCTGCCACAAGTCATTGACTGCCGGATTTCTGTCATTGACTGCCGGATTTCTGCGCGGTCTGAAACTTTTGATTTCCGCCCAGTCTTCCGGTGTAACCTCGCAATGCGATAAGATAACCTGATTCATCAGATACAGTTTTTTTGCACAGTCCCGGCAGTGGAGAATATGCACTGCGATATCCACGTTCTCCTCCTGCAAAGGAGTCAGTGCAAATTCAATCAGCCGGGCTTCGCTTGGACAGGCTTCATTCATTTTCATATTTCCTTCTCAGTCGTTTCATATCTTTCAGCGCACGTGAAAAAAGCTGATTCACATTGTCTTCACTGCTCAGATTCAGGAGATCTTTGATCTCCCTGGCAGACAGATTGCAATTCAGTTTCAGCTCAAGCACGTACGCTCTCAGGGGAGCTTCCTGCCAGAGTTCCCGAAAACAGCGGTCCGCGATTTCGCGCATCTCCGTTTTCGGCTCCGGTGCCTTCATTGATATTAAGGCATTTGAAGCCTCTTCATCTGACACTGAATATGGATTTTTTTTGCAATATCTGTGAACCAATCCCCACACCCACAGCTTGATCCACCCCATCACGGAACCGCCTTTGTACTGATGAATCTTCCCGTAATAGTTCATTTCATCATAAAGCAGACCGTAGACATCCAGATTGCTCAGCTGACGGTCCCGCATGATTCCCCGGATATGAGGTTTCTTCAGAACCGGCAGTCCGGCATGTGCAAAAACGTAATCCCAGGCAGGATGATTCTGTTTTTTCAGCAGATCGACAATTTCTGCATCTGTCATACTTTCAAAGAAACTGGCTTCTGTCATTTCATTGACCTCATAACGGGAAATGGTTGATTGAGATATTCAGACACGAAAAAACCGCGGTCATCCGAAATTGGATTTCGCGGCTCGTTTAAAGACAATAATCCCCCGGATCTGTCAATCAGCAGGGTTGTATATTTCTTATCAGGAATTAAACAGCAGACACTTGCTTGCTTGCTTGCTTGCTTGCTTGCTTGCTTGCTTGCGCTCACTTCGTTCGCGCAAGATTGAATGGAAGAGAGGGAAAGCCAGCTTCCCGGCTCAGCGGGAGCAAAGCATCCGTTGCGGCGCAAGATTTCCATTTGTTTCCCTTTCCTCTCCATACATCAGAATTATCATAATAACAATAGCATAATATAGCAATAATATTGCAGAATATCAAGTATACGCCTGTTTTTTATCAAAATATTTTACGCTGAAGCGGCAGGGATTCCGGCAGCGGCACATCGGTTTTCCGGCTGACCGCTTTTTTTTCAAAAAAATCTTTTCTTCCCCCCTTGACATTTTAAAATACCTGAATGACACTTACCTATACAAGAAATTAAAAAAGCAGAAAGGAGACTCAACTTATGAACAACCGGCAAATGTTATCATCCATTTCATATTTGAAGCGTAAACCGTTGCGGTTTACGCTGATAGAACTCCTCATCGTTATCGCGATCATTGCCATCCTGGCGGGTATGCTGCTGCCGGCGCTGAACAAAGCAAAACAGACCGCGCTGAAAATCGCCTGCGTCAATAATCTCTCCCAGATCGGCAGAGCCGTCAGCATGTATATCGATGACAACAAAGGCTACATCTGTTCCTATTACAACAATGGCAAAGGTCTCGGCGATCCGGGTTCCTACAACAGCGGCAGCGGACGCGTATTCGTTTCGTATGAAATGCAGGGCGGACTGCACGAAATGCTCAAAGACAAACCGACTGTCAGCGTCGGTGAAATCGCTTACGGAAAACGTTCCAAGTTTGCCTGCCCGGCTTCAACCTACACGGCTTCCGCGGCCGGTAAATTCGCAGCAACCATCGGATACAACCGGTTTGTTTCCTTTGATTCCAACCTTCAGGCTGCCCGTTTTCCCAGACCGACCAGTCTGTTCATTTTCGGCGACCGCAAAGAAGAGGAGAACGGCGATTTCAACTACAACCCTGCTTCGTGGGGCAGTGCCACTCATTCCTGGCGGCATAATCTTTCCGGCAGCTTCGTCGCCCTGGGCGGCAATGTGGCAACCCTGCATTACGGAGACAAACGTTTCAGGGAAAACGTCGACTGGAAAGGCTGTCTCAATGCGCCGTCCTGGCACGCCGGCAAAGGTTTCTGTTCCGGAGCCGGCTGCAATCTCTGATTTCACAACCCTTCATATAAATAAACTTACGGAAAGGAAAATCGTATGAAAAAAATGACTTCTGTTCTGTGCGGTCTCTTTGCCGCTGTCGCGCTCTGCGGAGCTGAAACATCCGCCGCAGATGCCAACCTGCTGGTCAACGCCGACCTCGCCAATCCGCTGGGTTCCTACTGGAAACCCGGCAGCGGCTGGTATGTTTCCTACTGGATTCATGGAAGCGAGGAAAACCGCAAGAAATTTGATGCGCCCACCCAGAAAATGATCGTCCCGAAAATCGTTACCACGGAAGACGGCAAAAAAGCCCTGGAGCTGAACCGTCCCGCGGAACTGGAAACCCTGATGGGGGATATTTCCGACAAATTCACGGCATCCTTCACCCAGATTGTCAAGCCGGATGACAACGGCGGCATTTATCAGCTCTCGGTGGATTACCGCAGTGAAGTCATCGGAAAGAACCGCCATGACCAGCTGATTCTGCTCTGGTTCCGCGACGGCAGCGATCCGCGCCCGGACGCCGGCAAGGAAACCCGCACGTATGATTATTTCCGTTTCGAACCCAGTACGAACAATGCCTGGAAAACAGTGGTGCATAAGTTCAAAGTTCCGCCCAAAACCCGTGATCTGAATATTACGTTCCGCGCGGACGGAGCCGGAAAGATTCAGTTCCGCAACATGAAACTGGTGAGACTGGCGGATTTGCCGTAATTTCATTTTTCTTTCAACCACAAGGATTTACAACATGAAAACTGCAACCGCAATCTGCTGCGGTCTCTGGGCGGTTACGCTGTTTGCATCCCCGGAGTTCGATCGCGGCGGCGTAACTTTCCCCATGGAAAAGATTTCCGCGGAACGGTTCAAGCCGGCCCAGCCCGGAGCCGGCAATCTGCTGGTCAATTCCGACCTCTCCCAGCCGCTGCTGGGGACTTACGGCAAATCCGGCAGCGGCTGGACCACCAGCACCTGGATTCACGGAACGGATGAAACCCGCAAAAAGTTCGATGCGGACAGCCAGCTGTTCACCTCGGCGAAAATCGTTGACACGGAAGACGGCAAAAAGGCGCTTCAGCTGAACCGTCCGATTTCTCTGGAAAAACTGATGGGGGATATTTCCGACAAGTTCACCATCTCCTTCACCCAGATCGTCAAACTGCCCGATGAAAACGGCGGAACCTACCGGCTCACGCTGGACTGCCGCAATCAGCTGATCGGCAAGAACCGCTATGACCAGATGATTCTGCTGTGGTTCTTCGACGGCAGCGATCCGCATCCGGCGCGCGGCAAGGAAACCCGCAACTACATTTACAGCAAACTTCTTTCCGCGCCGGAATGGCATCCGCACAGTCTGGAGTTCACGGTTCCGCCCGGAACCCGCGACCTGAATGTAACGTTCCGCGCGGACGGCTGCGGCAAAGTGCAGATCCGCAACCCGCAGCTGGTCCGGATCGAAAACCGGAATCAGGTTCCGGTAACCGTGGAACTTGCCCCCGTCAAACTGCTGGACAACACTTTTGCCCTTGCAGCCGGCACTCCCGGTGTACTCGGTTTCAAATTCCGGAACAACCTGCCCAAAGGAACGCTGCAATCCGGCAGATACCGGATGAATCTGGAACTTCCCGCAGAAATTTCCGTGGACGGAACCAACAGTTTCTTCGGCAAAGAAATCAGCCGCACGGAATTTTCCGTCAACGGCCAGAAATGGACACGCAGTCAGTTCTCCATCGACGGCATCATTCCGTACATCCGCAATTCCACGGACTTCAATGGCTGGAATATCCCCGACGTCATGATTTCCGGAAATGCCGCGCCCGGAACGGTCTGGAACAACTGCCGTTACTATCTCACGGAAGACGGCAAAATTCTGGGGTCGCCGGAAACATTCACATTGAAAATGCTCCCCGCGTTCCGCAGTTCCACCGCCCCGAAACAGTTCTTCACGGGCTTCAGTTCCGTCTACAACGATTTGACATTCCAGCAGCCGGAACTGAACAAACGGATCGCGGAATTTGTCGGACGCACCGGAACAACGCTGATGCTCATGGACGCGGATGCGGAATATTCCGCCATGCTCCGGGCGAACGGCGTCCGGCTCATCGGATCGGAAACCTATGCCATCGCCAACGGATACCGCATCGGAATTCAGGATACGGCGGAGCGTCCCGCTTATGCCACTTATCTGGACAAGAACGGCAAGCCGGTACTGAACAGTTCACACATCATGACCTGTCCGACAGCAATTTACAGACGCACTCCGTATTATCAGTCCGTAGTGCTGCCTGTGCTGAAAAAGACACTGGCGAATATCGACGGCATGGTGCCGAACTGGGAACCGTATGCCACCATCAACAAAGGCTGTTTCTGCAATAACTGCCGCGATGAATTTGCAGAATTCGCCGGCATTTCCGCAGATAAAATCAAAGACATCTGGCCCGCCAGAGTTCAGCCGGGCTTTGAATACCGTGATCAGGTCATCCGTTTCCGCGCAAAACAGCACGCCCGTATGGTCAAAACCATTCAGGAGGACTGTCTGAAAACCGGCAGCGGCAAGATCGGCTTCTGCCCGGAAGTCGGCACCGACCAGATCATCATTTACCCCAATCATTTCTACGAACAATGGGAATACACTCCCTATGAATATGCCGACAGCCTGAAATGGCTGAACGTCTGGGGTCCGTATGTCTGGTTCCGCGCAGACCAGCCGTACACCTACACCAAAGGCGCCAATCTGCTGACCTGGGAAATGGCACGCCGGGTGATCCGCGATTACCGGAAGGCATTCCGGAATCCGGCAAAACGCGCAAAACTCATGGCGATGCCGCACGGCAGTCAGTGCGATGTTACAGCGCTGGGACAGCCGGAAGGTCTGGCGATGGATCAGCTCAGCTCGTTCCTGGCTGGATACGATGCCTCGGTCCTCTATTTCTTCCCGCGCGGTTACGATCACCGCTACTGGCAGGCTTTCGCCGACAGCAATGCGCTGATCGCCGCCAATGAAGAGCTGGTCATGAACGGCAAACCGTTATCCGGTGTCTCTGCTGTACCGCAGTCGCCCTTCCCTGCACCGGCGGAAAACATCGAACCGAAATTCCTGCCGGACGTCAAGAAAAGCGATCTGCTCCAGATTGCCGCCTTTGAAAAAGACGGCAGAATTCTGGCGGCTGTCGGCAATTTCTGGGAAAAAGGCGATGTCGTTTTCAAACTTTCCGTCCCCGGTCTGAATCCGGCCAAAAAGTATTCGGTTCGGGAAAAAGCCTTTGACCGCCAGTTTGTCAAAACCGCCGGACAGAGTTTCACCGGAAAGGATCTGGCGGACGGCATTCTGCTTCATGCCGGAGCCATGCGCTGGGTCTTTTTCGAAATTGAACCGGAAACGAAATCATCTGCCAAAGCCGTTACTGCGGCGGATATGCTCCGTGAGCTCGAACGCTGCCGCAAAGACAATCAGTCTGCGGCGGAAGCGGAAGCCGCACGGGATAAGGCTCTTCATGCGGAAAACGACATCGGCGAACTCAAAAGCCAGAGTTCCGGCGCGCTTTCCTGCAAACCGGCGAAAAAGAACGGCATGACCATGCTGGAAATCAGCTCCGGAAAAAATTCCGCTCTGCTGAATCCACGTGGCATGTCGCTGGAACTCTGGTCGCTCGACGGTCAAAAACCGATGGCGTCCCGTTTCGGCATGTCCGCTTTCTGGTCTCCCGGCAGAATCGGCATGGTCGCGGATGCCAATTACCGCGTTACCGGTCAGAAAATCTCTGCGAACGGTCTTTCCGTCACTGCGGAATTCACCACCAATGTCCGCAATTATCCGCAGCTGGCGGGTCTGAAAATTGTCAAAACGGTCCGCTTCTCTCCAGATCTGAAAAAAGTCGAATTCGCGGTCGAACTCAATAACACGCAGGCCGTGGCAATGAATGAAGTCGGCTACCGCTGGTTCCTTCAGCCGCTGGCGTGGAACGGACATTCCGGCAACGGCATTGAATGCGGCGGCAGTTTCCTCAAACGTCCGGAAACATTCACGCTGCTGAAAATGAATTGCGATCCCGCCGCGGAGAAAAAACTGCGGAGTCTGTTCTGCGTCAAGCAAGATTCCGTGAAAATTTCCGGCAATGAGTTCCGGTTTGTGATGAAAGACGGTCCGGTGCTGCGCTGCAGTTTCGATCCGGCGCAGACTTTCGGCGGTGCGGCGGTCTGGGACACTGCCGACATGGCATGTGCCACTTTTGAACCGTTCTATCAGCCGGTCATCATTCCGCCCGGCGGAAAAAGGGCGTTCTCCGCGGTCTTCTCTGCAGAATAAAAGAACGAAGCTCCCGAAAAACGGCTGTCTCCCTCATCAAAGGAAACAGCCGTTTTTTATGCCAGCAGATAATCAATCAGAACGGAAATGTTGCCGATCAGAACAGGATCACCGGTAACAGCCGGGGAATGCCCCGGAATGAAACTGACCAGTCTGCCGCCCCAGGGCGACACGGCTTCACAGCACTGCACGAAGGTGCCTTCTTCAATATGGGTTTCCATCAGTCTCATGCACGGACAGGTGTTCTCCAATTCCGTATAAATCTCATCTTCCGGCAGTTCCATTTCCGCAAGACGTTCCGCCAGCGGATGCCGGGTCTTGGACAGGGTTACCCGGTATGGCTTGCGCGGATGAGTGGAAGGTGCAGCTCCGTCGGGATCATGAGGACGCACCCAGCGTTCTCCGGGCAGTTCGCGCCACCAGTCCCATTGCCAGAACGCCGCGCTGGATCCATGGAGCAGCAGCATATTGCCGCCGCGTTCCAGGTAACGCCGCACCCGTTTTTCCGCGTCCATTCCCGGATGCGGCTGATCGCAGGTCCCGCCGATCATATTCAGGAGCAGCAGTTCACAGTCCGAATCCCAGTCGGAATGTTCCAGAGCAGCCCATTCATCGCAGTAAAAAAGAATCCGGGTCCGCAATTTTTCCGGCAGATGTTCATAAATCACTTTGCCGGGAAACACCCCGTAATGGTTGTCCGCAAAAAAATAAATCATTCGGTCCTCCAGATATTTTTATGCAGTAAAGATACTGCTGATTTTCCGTTTGGCAAGCATTTTTCGTTTTTTTTATGGATTATTTCGCATCAAAAGACGATCTGCCGGAAATCTTCGCTTGAAATTGAAATCAGACGTGTTATAATGTTCATAATCAAGTTTTGCAATACCGATTTTACAGAAACTCTCAAAATGAAAGGAAGTACAGATGAAAGTCAGCATGACTCTTCTGCTCGGTGCCGCCGCCCTGCTTTCCGCCGGTACGCTCTCCGCTCAAACCCAAACCTACAATAAAGCGTCCGACTGGGCAAAGGCGACCGGCGTTTCGGATGCCGACGGGGTCCTGACCGTCCGGCAGAAAAGAACTTTCCTCAATGCCGCCAGATTCACGGTCGACCCGGGCAAAACCTACACGATCA
This sequence comes from uncultured Victivallales bacterium, assembly GCA_934661375.1. Lineage (GTDB taxonomy): Bacteria > Verrucomicrobiota > Lentisphaeria > Victivallales > UBA1829 > SIG94. Next base: position 46,758 of record CAKUJH010000017.1, on the reverse strand, counting down.
AAGCCACCGTGCGCGCCAAAGACGCACAGGATAAAAAGACCTCCTGGGTGCTGTTCGGGTTCAATGCGTTTGACAAAAACGGACGTCCCATCAACTCGGTAAACGTCAACTGCGTCCCGTCCACGCTCACAACGGTTGTCGCGGACGCCAAAAAAGGCGACACGGTTCTGCTGGTCAAAGACGCCTCCAAAGTCAAAAAAGGCACATTCCATTCATTTATGAAAGACGCCAAAGAGGATCTTTCCGACCTTCCCAACTATAATATTCTTGTTACAGGAGTGAAAGACGCGGTCAAGAAAGGCGACAACTGGGAAATCACTTTCAACAATCCGCTGCTCAAAGATGTCGCGGCAGGAACCAAAGTCCGCGAACAGATTCACGGCGGATATATTTATACCGGCGGCGCTGCACACGTCGGCACAGACTGGAGAACACTTTCCGGCTCCATCAAAGGTTTGGACACGAAAGGCGTCTGGTACAGCTCCCGCTGGCCGATCGGCACAGTGCAGGCTCAGCTCGTGATCCTCGTCAACTGGTCGGGCGAACAGCTGATCACGGAACTCAAAGATATTTCCCTCGACATTCAGTAACGCACAGAACTGCTGCTGAAACATTGCCCCGGACATGCATGTTCCGGGGTTTTTCTTTTTACTATGTACGCGAAAAAACGCACGGACGGAAAAGGAGAACCGTCCGTGCGTTTGAGAGAGGGTCAGATTCAGACCTGGCCGGCTATGCCGATACTCCAGGAAGATGTCGTTCCCGCGGGTTTCCATTCGAGCTTCGTATTTTCTCCGCTCGCGTCCACCCAGACCGCCGCAATGTCATCGCCGTTGCTCACCAGCAGATCGTCGATTCCATCGCCGTTGTAATCGCTGATATATGCCACTTTCAACGTATCCGGGAAGTCGCAGAACGATTTCCATCCGTTGATGCTTCCGTCGGAATTCATGATCCAGGCACCATACGAACCGTTGGTGTTGAACAGCACATCCGCCACACCGTCGCCGTTGAAATCGCCCAGGCCGACAATCCCGTTTTCAGGATTCACGTATCCGTAATCCTGCCAGGACGGTCCGTCCGCGCTCATCACCCATGCTCCGATATGCGATTCGCCGTTGCCTTCCGAATCGTTGCGCAGCAGCAGGTCCGCAATACCGTCGCCGTTCAGGTCGCCGACGCCCGCAATGTTCCAGTCTTTCGACATCGCAGTGAACTTGCCCGATCCGTACACGCCGACCGAGCCGTCCGCCTGACGCACCAGCAGATCGGGAGTCTTGTCTCCGTCGAAGTCGCGGACCGTTACCAGACTGTCGCCTTCGGAAAGTTTCGCCACGGATTCAAAGCCGCTCACGCCGTCCTGACCCATCGTCCAGAGTCCGACTTCGTTGTTCGGCTGATCGTACAGCACGATATCCGCCAGCTTGTCGCCGTTCATATCCACCGCGTCGAAAATCTGCCAGCTGCCCGGCAGAGCGGAAAGTTTGTCCCACGCTGCGGGCGTGCCGTCCTTGCCCATCGTCCAGCGCGCCGCGCCTTCGGTCGGACTGGTCATGATGACATCCGCAATGCCGTCGCCGTTCAAATCCATACGGACCGGACCCGCCGGTTCCGGCTGCGGATTGGTAATCGTCAGTTCCAGCACTCCGTTGTTTTTGACCAGACTATAAATCGTGTCGCCGACTGTCAGATCGGAGCCGACCTGAATCGTTCCGAGCTTCGTCAGTTCCGTATCCTGAATCGTGATCGTATTGCTGAACGAACCGGCGTTGCCCATCAGCTGATACGTGCCGTCCGCCTGTTTGGCGTCAACCGTGATCGTCCAGTCGCCCTTGTCGCCGTTGCTGATCAGGGAATAATCATTGAACAGCGCGCTGTCTTCCGTACTCCGCACGCTGATATTCAAATCCATATTCACGCCGGCACTGATCGTTACCGTCCCGCCTTTTTCAATTTCCAGCGTTCCAGTAACTTTGCCGCCAATCACTTTCATGGTGCCGCCAATCTTGATTTCTGTATCCGCAATGACCGTACCGGCGTTGGAAACAGTCAGCTGTCCCTGCGAATTGACAACGGTTCCCGTCGCCGAACCGGCAGAACGCAAATCAAATTTTCCGCCGGAATTGACCGTGGCATTTTCGATGATGCCCCCGGAAACACCGAGCCAGCCTTTATTATTGGTCACGACGTTGGAAACCCGGCCGCCATTGGCAACATAAAGCCAGGCGTTGCTGGTTCCGTTGCCGATGGTGTAATCCGTAAGCAAGCCATCCTTGACATTAATCTGAATTCCGCCGGAAATCAGAGAAACATTGGTATCCTTCTGCACTGACAGCATCAGCGTAACGCCGTCTTCCAGCACCACATTTTCCGCATTGCCGGCGATATTCACGCCGCCGCCGGATGCATAGCAGTTGGAAAGGAAACCGCCGCTGGAAACACGAACCCAGCCGCGAATATTGGTAATATCCGTAGCGGTCCCCCCGCTCAGAATATTTACAGCAGCCGTGTTGCTGCCGCCGCTGTTGACATAACCGGAAAGAACGCCGTCGCGCAGACTGAACGCCACGCCATTGGATGTGCCTTCAAACACCGTGTCCGGAGCAACGTAGAACACCAGAGTGGAATATTCATCCGCCGTGATATTGGTGGCGATACCGCCGCTGCTGACGTACAGGGAGCCGCCTTCCACCACGTGGCAGCTGTCCATATACGCATGCGGATTTTCCGGCGCAGAGCCGTAATTCGACTGATACTTTGCCGTATCATTCAGGTAATAGTTTGCCCCGATGGTAAGACCGGAAACGGAGCTGCCGTTCCAGATGTCATTCCGGGCGGCGTAGGCTTCCAGCCCTTCGCCTCCGTGAGTCGCGCCGAAAACAATATGCTCCACTTCATGGGATATGACTTCCGCGACTTTTTCCGCAGATGTGGAATTGTCCAGATTGACAAACGCATTGTCGTTCTTATTCTGATTGCCCGCGTCAACGGTCTCTGCCAGACCGGTGTATGCAATGTCGCTGCTGCGTCCCACATACACAGTGGAATAGTCGCCCGAAACCGGACGGGTGGCGGTGAAACGGACACCGCGGGATGCGTATTTTTCATTCAGACGGGACAGGATGTCCGCGATTTTGGATTCGGACATTCCGGCATTTTTCACCGTAACATCAAACTGTTCGGTCTCGCCGCTGTAACGGGTGATCTCGCCATCGAAATCGAGATATACAATCTGTTGTTCATTCAGCGCGGAGGAGACAATCTGCACTCCGCCATTCATGCTGGTCATCGATAGTTCCGACATTTTGTGGAAAACTCCTGTGGTTTGCATTAAAATTGAAATAAATCATTGAACTGTTCCGGAGAAACCGGAACCGGAAAAAATATAGCGGCGGATAGCACCTCCTTGTATTTTTATTTTCGGATTGTTTCATTTCTGTTTCATCTGATCAGAACAGATTTTTGCCCTGATAGTTTCCATACTTCCATTTTGTCCAGATGCCCTCAAGCACGACAGTACCGTCCGCCGTAAGATGAAGATCTGTTCCCACTCCGGTGTACGGAGGCGGTGCGCCGCGGCTGTGTCCGAATACCCGGATTTTCAAAGTCTCGCCGGCATCGTCTACACCGCTGACATCGTAAACGCCAGTCCGGTATGCTCCGGGCTTGTAATTGTTTTCTCCGATAATCTGAAGTGAACCGACTTCCGGACGATGCAGATTCTTATAGGTTTTAGGAATCCGGACCGAAGGATCCGTGAAACTTTCAACAGTCTCATAACCTCTGCCGATCTCATTAAGCACCGTATTATTGGAATGATAACTGACAGCGATGTTGGGCCGAGTGGCAGGGCAGCGCCACATTTTCCAGCTTTTCCCGGTATAAGGAGCCAACGCAGACGGGAATCCGTAAATTTCCGGACCGCCGCCGCGGCCATCGTCATATCCGTAGGGATAGCGAATTCCCAGCGGTCCCCGCCCCAGAATCCTGCCGCTCGGAACATTCTTGTAATCTGTTCCATACATGGTATATGCCAGCGACATCTGTTTATAATTCGCCACACAGGCAATGTACTGCGCCTTGGCGCGGGCTTTCTGCAAAGCAGGCATCAGCAATGCCGCCAGCAAAGCGATAATCGCAATAACCAGAAGGAGTTCCACCAGCGTAAATCCGGCAGTGCGCTTCTTCTGCTGTATTCTGAAATTTCCCCAAATTTTCATATCGATCCATCCTTTCGGGAAACAACCGCATCCACTTTTTGTTAGACAAGCCTAATTTAACCGCGTCTAACTATTTTTTCAAGCAGGAAAAATTATTTTTTTCAAGATTTTTTCAAAAAAAATGCACGGATGGATTTGCAAAGCAGTCTGGATTCAAAAAAACACTCCGGAAAAGAGATTTCCATGAAAAATCCCGTTTCCGGAGTCAAAAGTCCTGAAAATCCGCATCTTTTCCGGGACGGTTCCTCCCTCCCTTTGCAGCCGCCGGAATCTGTCCGGAGACCTCCCGCAGTTCAACCGCCGCCTCTTTTTCCGAATTTCCGCCCCGGCATCCATTCATCGGACATCTCCCCCCAGGCTGACCGATCAATTTCCGCGTGAGCCGGACTTTGTTTTCTTTTCAAACAACTGATTCGCTGAAAAAACGTCTTTTATGCACCGGAAACAAAAAAAATCTGATTTTTCCTTCGGGACACAACCGCCGTTCAGATTGCCGGCGACTGGAATTTCCGCAGAACAGTGCTATAGTACACTGCAAAAACTGAAGGAGATATACCTTATGAAAATTCTGTTCTTTTCCGATATTCACGGAGTCCCCGCCACTCTGGAAAAACTTTTTTCCTATCTGCCTACCCTCCAGCCCAACCGTCTGGTACTGCTGGGCGACGCACTCTATCACGGACCGCGCAACGGCGTTCCGGTGCAGTATGATCCGAAACAGGTGGTCACACTGCTGAACGCCCGGAAGAACGACATCATTGCGGTTCGCGGCAACTGCGATGCGGAAGTTGATCAGATGCTGCTGGAATTTCCAATCATGGCGGACTTTTCCGAACTGGTCACGGATTCCGTGCGCATGTTCCTGACTCATGGACACCGCTGGAATGAAAACAATCTGCCGCCAATGCCGCAGGGTACAGTGCTGGTGCATGGACATACCCACATTCCGAGGCTGAAAAAACTGGACTGCGGGCTGACGATTTTCAATCCGGGTTCGATTTCCCTGCCAAAACAGAATTTCCCGCAGACTTTCGGTTTTTTCGACGGAACAACTTTCACCGTCCGGAAACTGGAAGACGGTTCCATTCTGTTTTGAAAGGAATTTCCGTATTCCGCTTTAAAAAAGCTCCTTCCGGTGTATATTATATGCTTCAAAAAAACAGAACACTGCAAGGAGCAGGAAAATGGATTACTTTTTTCACGGATTTTCGACTCTCCAGCTGATTGTGCTGGCGATTTCCGCCGTACTGATCGGCATCAACAAAACCGGACTGCCCGGACTGGGACTGCTGCCGGTGGTCATGCTCGCCAACACGTTCCCCACAGGAATTTCCACTGGTCTGCAGCTGGGAATGCTGGCGCTGGCTGACCTGCCCGCCGCCTGGTATTACCGCAAAACAGTCAACTGGAAACAGCTGCTCCGGCTGATTCCGGCGGCACTGGTCGGCATCATCATCGGTTCAATTGTTTTGCGCAGTGTGCCGGGCAATTCCCTGAATGTGCTGATCGCCATCGTGATTCTGATTCTGTGCGTTTTCGGATTCACCAAGGATCTGATTTTCCGCGACAAGGAAAAAATTCCGACTCACTGGAGTTTTGCCGCTTCGTTCGGTCTGCTGGCGGGATTCACCACGCAGGTGGCAAACGCCGCCGGTCCGATCATGGCGATCTACCTGATTGCCATGCGCTTCGAAAAAAAGGAATACATGGGAACCGCCGCCTGGTATTTCCTGCTGCTGAACTGGACCAAAGTGCCAATTTTCATTTCGGAAGGCCGCATTACCATGGATTCGGTCAAAGCAGACCTCGCCACCATCCCGCTGCTGCTGGTCGGCGCCGCTCTGGGAATCTGGCTGCTGAACAAGATGCCGCAGAAACTGTTTGAAAAAGTTGTGCTGGCTTTGTCTGCCATCGCCACCATCAAACTGTTCTTCTGACACTGTGACAGCTTGTGCCGTCTGCTGTGCCATATTGTCACTCTGCACCCCGGCAGAAAAATTTCGGGAAAGACAATCCATACAGGAAAAGGGTCTTTTCCGGAAGCATGGCACAGAAAATGCTTTCTACAACATTTATTATTGAAAACAGCATTATTTTAAAATAGGAGAAATTACAAATGCCTACGTACGATTATGTCTGCAAGGAATGCGGCAAAGAACTGGAAATCTTTCAGAAAATGACGGATGCAAAACTGACCAAATGCCCCGTCTGCGGCAAGGAAACACTCGTCCGAAAAATCGGCGCCGGCGCCGGGGTCATTTTCCACGGAACAGGTTTCTACTGCACCGATTTCAAGAACAAAGCCCCTTCCAAATAACAGACAGCATACGGAAGAAGCACTGATTTCTTAAACTATTCCAGCAGGAGGCTTTATCATGGCAAAAGACAGTATGCAGTTTCAGACAGAAGTTCAGCAGCTGCTGCAGCTGATGATTCATTCCGTCTATTCCAACAAAGACATTTTCATCCGGGAACTGGTGGCGAATGCAGCCGACGCTCTGGACAAGGCGCGTTTCGAGTCCATCAGCCATCCGGAATATGCGCAGGACTGGGAAATCCGCATTGCGGCGGACAAGGAAGCCGGCACCCTTTCCTTTATTGACAACGGCATCGGCATGGATCGCGACGATCTGATTGCGGACATCGGCACCATCGCCAAGTCCGGCACCAAGGCGTTCGTTGAAGCCATGAAGCAGAAGGAAGAAGCCAAAGGCGACAATCCGGAACTGATCGGACAGTTCGGCGTGGGTTTCTATTCCGCGTTCATGGCTGCCGACCGGGCGGACATCATCACCCGCAAAGCCGGTTCCGACCAGGCGTGGAAGTGGTCGTCCGACGGCAAAGACTCCTACACCATCGAAGAGGCACAGCGCGACGGACAGGGAACCACCATCATCCTTCATCTGAAAGAAGATGCCAAATCCTATCTGGAATATTGGACCGTCTCCTCCATCATCCGCAAATATTCGGACTTCATCGAATACCCGATCCGCATGAAACACACCGTCAAAAAAGACGACAAGGATGTGGAAGAAGATTCGACGCTCAACACCATGAAAGCCATCTGGCTGCGCAGTGAATCCGAAGTGACGGACGAGGAATACAAGAGTTTCTATGCGCATCTGGGACAATTCGGCGAACCGCTGAAACGCATTGTTTACAGTGCGGAAGGCACATCCGAATTCAAAGCTCTGCTGTTCATTCCGGAACATGCGCCGTTTGATTTCCAGTTCGGAGAACGCCGCACCAACGGACTGCAGCTCTATGTCCGCAGAGTATTCATCACGGACAACTGTCCGGCTCTGCTGCCGGATTATCTGCGCTTCGTCGCCGGCGTGGTGGATTCCAGCGACCTCCCGCTGAACCTGTCGCGTGAAATGCTTCAGGACAATCCGCAGGTTCACAAGATCAGCGTCAACCTGACCAAACGCATTCTTTCCGAACTGACCAAAATGCTTGCCAATGACCGGGAACGCTATGAACGGTTCTACAAGGAATTCGGACGTCTCATCAAGGAAGGGGTGCATACCGATTACGCCAACCGCGAAAAACTGCAGAACCTGCTGCTGTTTGAGACCATGAACAACCCGAAGGGCAAACTGGTTACGCTCAAGGAATACCGCGAAGCCATGCCGGCTCTGCAGCAGGACATCTATTATCTGACCGGCGACAACCGCGAAGCGCTGGAAAATTCCCCGCATCTGGAAATTCTCCGCAAGGAAAAATACGATGTTCTGTTCATGACCGACCCCATCGACGAGTTCGTGGTGTCCGGTATGCAGGAATATGATTCCAAGAAACTGAGATCCGTCAACAAGGGCGAAGTCAAACTGGACGAGTCCATTCAGAAGGAACTGGAGGAAAAATCCAAAAAAGCGGCGGATGACAACAAGTCGCTGATTGACGCCATCAAAAAAGCTCTGGGCGACAAAGTCAAAGACGTTACTTTCTCCAGCCGTCTGACGGAAAGCGCCTGCTGTCTGGTCAGCAGCGAAAACGATCCCAGCGCCTACATGCAGCGGGTCATGCGCGCCATCAACAAAGATGCTGCACCCGCAGTGGCGCGCACGCTGGAACTGAACCCGGATCATCCGCTGGTCGCAGCCATGAAACGCCTGTTTGAAAAATCTCCGGACAGTCCGAAGATGCAGGAATTTTCGGAAATGCTGTTTGACCAGGCTCTGCTGACGGAAGGCAGCCCACTGCCCGATCCTCTGCTGTTCGCCAAACGCACCGCTTCGCTGATGACGTTCTGCGCTGAACAAGAAGCGAGCGCCGAATAATGGCGGATTATTACGAAATTCTGGAAGTTACACGCGAAGCGACTGATACGGAAATCAAGAAATCCTACCGCCGCCTGGCAGTGAAATATCACCCGGACAAAAATCCGGGAAATGCCGAGGCGGAGGAACATTTCAAGCAGATTTCCCAGGCGTACTCCGTACTGAGCGATCCGCAGAAACGGCAGATGTACGACCAGTACGGCGAGGAGGCTTTCACACACGGAGGAGCCGGTGCCGGCGGCGCGGGTTTCGACCCGTTCGATCTGTTCCGGGAAGCATTCGGCGGACGCGGCGGCGGAGGCGGAATCTTCGATTCCTTCTTCGGCGGCGCGCAGCGGCAGAATCCCAACGGTCCGGTGGACGGCGATGACCTGCGTTATGATCTGGAAATTGATTTTGAGGAAGCCGTGTTCGGATCAGACCGCAAGATTGAGTTTTCCCGTCTGGCAGCTTGTGAAACCTGTCATGGATCAGGCTGCGAACCGGGAACCACGAAGAAAACCTGTCCGCGCTGTCACGGTCATGGACAGATTTCCGTTTCGCAGGGATTCTTCACGGTCATGCACGAATGCCCGAACTGCGGCGGTACCGGTGTCCTCGCGGAAAAACCGTGCAAGGACTGCGGCGGCAAAGGTGTACGCAAAGTCAAGCGCTCCGTCGCGCTGCACATCCCGCCGGGCGTCGATACCGGAACCCGGATGCGGGTGGCTGGCGAAGGCGAACCGGGACTGCGCGGCGGTTCGAACGGCGATCTGTATGTCATCACCCATGTGCGTGAACATAATGTCTTCAAACGGAACGGCTCTTCGGTTTTCTGTGAAGTGCCGATTTCCTTCACTACGGCGGCACTGGGCGGCGAAATCGAAATTCCGACCGTTTCCGGAAAAGCCACTTTGGCAATTCCTGCCGGAACACAGACCGGCGACAAATTTCTGATCCGCGGCAAAGGAATGCCTTCCCTGCGCCGGGGCGAAGGACGCGGAGATCAGCAGGTGCAGGTTTTCGTGGAAGTTCCGCGCAAGCTCACTGCCGAACAGAAGGAAGCCCTGCGGCATTTCGATGATCTGCTGAAAGGACAGAAAGGCAATCAGCCGCTGCGCGAAAGTTTTCTGGAAAAAGCGAAAAAGTTTTTCCAGCTGTAACGCATTTTCAGCAGCTTTATTTACAGCAGACCGGGATGACGTTTATCCGTTGTCCCGGTTTGCTTTTTCCCGGCAGTGCGGACAGACTCCGTAAAAATCCAGATGAACGGATTCCACCAGATATTCCGGTGCCGGCTGCGGAATGCCGGATTCAAATTCTGCAGAGAAAAAGTCGAAAACCCCGCCGCATACCCGGCATTTGAAATGAGCGTGAAATGCCGTATTGACATCATAACGGACTTCGCCGTCTTCAATCGTCAGCGGCATAACAAGCCCGTACTGGGCAAACAGTTTAAGGGTGTTGTAAACTGTGGTCAGAGAAAGAGTTGGATTCTCCGGCAGCAAAGCGCGGTAAATGGTGTCCGCTCCCGGATGAATCCGATGCGCCAGCAGATAACTGTAAATCGTGATTCGCGGCGAAGACGGACGCAAGCCGTGCTTTTTCAGGATTGCGATCGCTTCACTGCGCAGTATGAGAGATTCCATTTTCAGTCTCCGGCAATTGAACGGAAAGAGCTCCGGACCGGAAAAGGGAAAGAATCCGGTCCGGAGCGAGGAGAGAGAGTCTGATTATTTGCTGAAATAGCGTTTCAGCAGACCGGCAAAGCCCTGACCGTGGCGGGCTTCATCTTTCGCCATTTCATGCACGGTGTCATGGATGGCGTCATAGCCGAGTTCTTTGGCGCGTTTGGCAATGGCGAATTTGCCGGCACAGGCGCCGTTTTCCGCTTCCGCACGCATTTTCAGGTTGGTTTCCGTGCAGGGAAGCACGACTTCGCCGAGAAGTTCAGCGAATTTCGAAGCATGTTCCGCTTCTTCAAACGCATAACGTTTATAGGCTTCCGCAACTTCCGGATATCCTTCACGATCCGCCTGACGGCTCATTGCCAGATACATGCCGACTTCGGTGCATTCCCCGGCGAAATGGGCTTTCAATCCTTCCAGAACTTCCGCGTCAACATCTTTGGCGATGCCGATCACATGTTCCGTGGCATAGGTGGTCTGTTCCGCCTTTTTTTCCGTGAACTTGCTGCCGGGGCATCCGCATTGCGGGCATTTTTCCGGGGCCGTTTCACCTTCATACACATAACCGCACACAGGACAAACAAACTGTTTCATTTTACAAACTCCTTTTTTTGGTTTTCTGACAACATATTGTAGTCATTATAAAATTAAATATACTTCAATATTCTGAAAAAGCAAATGGTTTTCCAGAAAAAAAATGAAAAAATCTGCTTTTTTCCTGTTTTCATGGATTTGCCGGTAAAAATCAGACGGTAAAAACGCCGCTTTCGGTTCCGTGCGGCAAAATTTTCTTGACTTGCGGCAAATCACATGTATATTGCCTGCTTATCGGGTAAGCGGTATGCCGCAAGGAACTGCTGAATATCTGCCGAAACAGGAATTTGAACCAGAACAGGAAGAACATGGCATATTCACAAAGAGAATTACGCGACCTCATCAGTAAATTCATTATCTATGGAGATTATCTGGTAGGTGTACCATTCGGTAACGGACATGTGAACGACACATTCATGCTGACTTTTGACCAGGGCGCCATCCGTCTGAATTATGTGCTTCAGCGCATCAACGGCAATGTGTTCAAGGAACCGGTCAAGGTCATGGAAAATGTGGACCGCGTCACCAAACATATTCTTTCACACATTCATTCCAGCCACGCCGAAACCCGGAAGCGCACGATCCGTCTGCTGCGGACTCATGACGACAAGCCGTATGTGATGGACCGCCGCGGCAACTGCTGGCGCGCCTATATATTTGTGGAACGCGCACGCGCCTATGAAGTGCTGGAAACTCCGGAACAGGCCTACTGCATCGCCAAGGCGTTCGGCGAATTTCAGCAGCAGCTGACCGACCTGCCCGGTGAAAGACTCCATGACACCATCCCCGATTTCCACAACACCCCCAAACGGATCGAACAGCTCGAAGACGCGATCCGGCAGGATCCGCTCAACCGCGTCAGAAATGTCCAGAAGGAAATTGACTTCGTATTGTCCCGCAAAGAGGAAGCCGGAACGCTGATTCAGCTCAACAGGGAAGGCGCCATTCCTGAACGCATCACCCACAATGACACCAAGTGCAACAACATCCTGATCGACGACCTGTCCGGAGAAGGAATCTGCGTCATTGACCTGGATACGGTCATGCCGGGGCTGTCCCTCTATGACTTCGGCGACATGGTCCGCAGCGGAACCAATCCCGCCGAAGAAGATGAAGTCAATCTGGAAAAAGTGTTCATGCGTTTTGACATGTACGAAGCATTGTCGCGCGGCTTCTATCAGTCTGCCCAGAAATTCATGACCTCCGCGGAAAAGGAATACATGCCGATGGCGGGCAAAATCATCACGCTGGAAATCGGCGTGCGGTTCCTCACCGACTATCTGGTCGGCGATACATATTTCAAAATCAAGCGTCCGAACCAGAACCTGGACCGCTCCCGCACCCAGTTCAAACTGGTCAGTTCCATTGAAGAACAGATGAATGCCATGCGGAATGTTCTGAAATAAATCATCCCCGCACAGAAAAAAAACTCCTGAATCGCGGAAAAATTCCGGGTCAGGAGTTTTTTCTTGCCGGTAAAGCAGACGGGTTCAGCGTCCCATCTGTTTCAGCACATACTGCACAGCCGAAACTTTTTCATCGAACGCGCGATGTTTGTCTGCCAGTTCCTCCACCGCCTCGAAGAGCCGGATGCAGCCGGAGCGGTAGTCCAGTCCGCCGATTTCGCAGATCAGACGGATTCCGCGGTCCATGAGTTTTTTGTTGGTAACGTCCACCCAGCTCATCCAGTTGCCGGTAATGCGGCCAAGCACAGCCATCACGCCCGTGGAAATCGTGTTCAGGACCAGCTTTATCGCCATATGCTGCATGATGTGCAGCGGAGATTCCGGCAGTTCACACGGCACGGCAAAATCCGCAGAAGCGTCGCCGCCCACCGCCAGATGACGGCGTTCCGCAAACGGAGCCTTCATCGCCGCAAATGCGGAAAAGATTTCCGGATTGCTCTGCGTCCTGCCGACGGTAACCAGCACAGCCGCGTCATTGCCGGTAACCGCGCGGTCTTCCGGAGATTCTTTGCCGACTTCAAATTTCAGCAGTTCCGACGCCCGGATTTTCGGCGGATTGGCGGGAATGCTTTCCGGCGCATTCATCCGGACATAATCGGCGGGTCCCCATTCCAGACAGCGCAGCGGACGGTGCATCCCGTTCCGCCAGGTTTCCGGAGTGGACAGCAGCGGATTCTTGACAAACGCCCACGGACGCGGCGACACGGTGTCGTCATTCTTGCGGAACGGCGGCAGCATGAACGTCGGGGAACGTTCCGTCGTATCGGTGAAAATATCCAGCAGATAATCATTCGCGAAATAAGTGATCAAACCTTTTTTACGGTAGACAGCCGCCTCGAAATCAATGTAATCCGCCATGCCTTTGCGTGCGGCGGGCGCTTCCAGCTGTCCGAGCAGTTTTTCAAATTCCGCCGCATAATCCAGCTGCGCGGCGCCGGTCAGACGGTTCATCATGCTTTCCAGGGCACCGCCGGCAACCAGCTGTTCGGAAGTCGTTGCCTGCATCCGGGTGGAACCCGCCAGCGCCATCGGACCGCAGGAGAGATCCAGCACGCAGACCCGCGGGTCGCGGATCGCTTTCCGGGAGCGTTCCAGATGTTCCGCCAGCAGATCAGCGGGATTGTTGAACATCAGGAACACTTTGCAGCCGCGTTCCACAGCTTCAAACACCGTGCCCAGCACGGAGGAAGTTTCGCCGCCTTCCGTAATGGCGACCAGCATGTCGTTTTCCGTCATGCCCATTTCCTGGACCTGACGGCGGCCGAACGACTGGTAATCCTCGAAAAATTCCACGGATTTCACCAGCGCATAATCGCCGCCGGTCATGATACTGAACACATGATCCGCATACGGAGACAGGGCGGCATTGCCGGCGCAGCAGTCGCGCCACATGCATTCCAGCAGAATGCTGAGCCGTCCGGTCGCGCCGCAGCCGGAAAAGACGACTTTTCCGCCGTTCCGGATAGTTTTTTCTCCGGCATCGACCAGTTTCCGGAATTCCGCCGAGGCGAAAATGCGTTTCGCCATGACCAGCACATTGCGGTCGACACTCTGCAGATTCTTCACGCCGTCCACACTGGATTTGGCAAATTCGCGATCCAGATTTCTGGTCAGCGGGTTGGATTGTTCCGTCGGCAGAAATCCGAGATGGAACTGTTTTTCGTTTTCCATGAAATCCATGGCCTGTTTCAATGCTTTTTCACTCATGATCATTCAACTCCTTTTATCAGATGAAGAAACATCCGGTTGCCGTGCGGAGATAAGAATCCGGGAGATATCCCCGCGGCTGATGTTTGATTTCCAGTTCCGGAATGGAATCAATTTCGCCGTGAACCAGTTCGTCGATCACACGGGCAAGTTCGCGGTAACGTTCGGAAAGTCCGCCCAGACGAATCTGCATGAGTTCCATTCCATAAGATTTGAAACTGCGTTTCCATTGTTCGCGGAAGGCTTCCAGCAAACCGTCGATGGCGTCCAGAACATCCGGGATATAACGTTCGGCAATGGTTTCCAGCGTATTGAAATCACGTTTCTCATAAGCGTGTTCCAGACGCTGCCGCAGTTCTATTTTGAGAATCAGCACATTCAGGAGATTCCAGACATAGTTGATATGTCCGGCAGCCTGGTCATCCCGGTGCGGTTCAATGAGTTCCATGATTTTACGGTAACCGCTCAGCAGGGTTTCCGCCAGCTGCGGCTTCATGGCGGGGAATTCATGCCAGGCAATCGCCATGAGCGGATCGTCCCAGAGCAGCGCTCCCGGTGTGATTTTGACGATCCGGTCGAGTTTTCCGTTGTACGTGTAGCAGGAATTGCCGCAAATCATCTGAAGACGGTAAGACGAACCGCAGACAGCCTCAAACAGTTTGGCAGTGCGGTCTTCGTTTTCCTTTTCATTGCAGGCGTAATCGGCAGCCCATGCCAGAGCGGCAAACGCGGAATCGAAATCGCAATAACCGCCGTCATCGCCCCAGAGAGTGAAAATCAGCTCATTCACGCCGGTTTTCCGGCAGACGTCAATGCAGGGACGAACGGTGGCATACGTCATTTCATAATCGGTCCAGAAACGCTGCCAGGTCCACACTCCGGAAGCCATAAGCGGCGCACTGCCATTGAGATCACGGGTGCGGGCGAGCATTTTTTCATACGTTTCGCGGTCACGGTGATAGTAATCCCAATAGGAAAGCTGCACCATCGGCGGAATGGCTTTTTTGACATTTTCCGGCACTGCGGACTGCGTGTCGTAATAATTCTGATCCTTGTTGGCATAACGGAAATACATATCCGACCAGATGATCGGTTTCAGTTTGAATTTTTCGCACATCTTGCAGAGACGTCCGAGATGCCGGTTGTAAATGTCAAACGGGCTTTCATAACCGTTCCGGTCCATGAATTTGCCGCGTCCGAGGTCATGCGTTTCGTCCATGCCGAGATGGATCCGGCGGGAGGACAGCGCATCGCTCCAGAATTTTATCATTTTTTCCAGCAGTTCGTAGGACTGCGGTTCATCGACCAGAATCACGCTGGATGTATCGCGGATTTCATTGTAGACCGGCCAGCGCAGAACCGGTTCCAGATGTCCCAGCGCCTGAATGGAGGCAATCATTTCAATATTGAGTTTTTTGGCGTAAGCGTCAATCTCGCGGATTTCCTCCATGGAATACGCGCCGCGCATGTAACCGAAATACGGTTCGCCGGGAACCTGATACGCATCCTTGGTATAGATCATCGCCATATTGTAGCCGAGCAGAGCCAGACGCCGCAGCCAGTGTTTGAAATGCTTGACCGTGATGATGTTGCCGCGGGTGCAGTCAAACAGAATTCCGTACGTCTTGAAGAAAACTTTTTCGCTGCATTCCTGCGCGGAGAACGCATATGCCACGCCGCGTGCCGCCACTGCGCCGGGACCGTATGCCACAAACCAGCAGTCCCCGCGCCGGGTGACCCGCAGTACACCGGGATCTTCCGTTTTTTCGAATACGAGATTTACATTCTGCGCATCCTCCCGCAGCGGATATTCATCCGCCAGAGTCCGCAGCAGTTCATGAAGTGCGACATCCGTGGTCTTCGGATTCCAGGTCAAAATCATCATAAATCATTCCTTTCGATATATTAATAGGCAAAATTCGGTTTCATCAGCAGATTGCGTATCCGTTCCGCTGTCGCGGCAGAACGGGCGAAAGCCTCATCGGCGCGTTCCGGAGCAATACCGAATCCGAACGCCGCGGCGGGATAACCGGACACCCGCACCCAATGCCCGATAATGATTTCCCCGTTCAGCTCGAACCGCACAGCGCCTGCCCGCCGGATCGCATCCAGCTGTTCTTTCGGAAAGGGAAACACGCCGGCGGAAGCAGTCAGTTTTTCGGCGGACCGGTCATCCTGTGCGGCAATCAGCAGACGCCCGGTCGCGGTATCCCATTGGTCGGTAAAGAAAAAGCGGTCCCACGGTTTCAGTTCCGCATCGGCGAGATGATAACAGAGCATGATGCGGCGCGACTGATCCAGCACTGCGATATTCACCTGGCGATGAAGGAATTCCGACAGCTCTTCGACAGGACCGGAGGCGGCGGAGGCGATCCGTCTGTATACATTGTCGCGGGTTCCCAGGGAAATCACCATAGGGCCGGCGGCATATCCGTCTTTCCGGGAAATTTTCACCAGATACCCGCGGTCCGTCAGTTCACCCATGATCCGGGTGCAGGTAACCAGATTCACGCCCAGCGCAGCCGCGGCTTCACTGGGAGTTACCGATTGTCCATTCTGCAGAACCACATACTCCAGAATGTCAAATGTTTTATGCAGTGATTTCATAATATGAAATTATAATTCCTTATTTCATATATTACTATATCACATTGCAGAATAAATGCAAGGCTCCCTGCCGTTTTTTCCAGAAAAAATCTGCGAATTTCCCATTTCCTGTTATGTTATTCCGTCGAACTGTTTGGAATATGACTGTTCCGCCGAATTGAAAAGGCGTTTTTTCAAAAAATCTTTGCAGTTTGCGGTTGAAATGCGGGAATGTGCCCTTATATTTTAAGGAAGAACTTTTTCGAAAGTCAAAACAACTGGCGGAAAACCATGCCGCCGCAACCCATGGGAGTTATCAAATAATGAAAAAACTTGCAGTGCTGTTCCTCTTCGCCCTGACACTCGGAATCTTCGCTCAGGATGCCAATCTCCTGAAAAACGCCAACTGGCGGCTCTACTCTCAGGCAGACAAAACCAGCGTGATTGACCGGCAGAACGGAACTTTTTCCTTCGTCGGAACGGCTGAATTCAAAAAAGCCGGCGTCATCCAGATTGTCGTTCTGAATCAGACCGAACCGAAGGCGATCACCTTCTCCGCGGAAAGCAAATGTGAAGACGTCACAGGAAACACCGCCAACAATTACGTCATTTACCTCGATATTCTCCACACGGACAACACTTACACTTTCGGAGTGCAGGCCAGCTTTAAAAACGGAACTCATGACTGGGAAAAAGTTCAGCTGACTTACACCCCCAAAAAACCGATCAAAACCGTCAACTACTATGTATTGTTCCGCAATGTCGAAGGCAAAGCGCAATTCCGCAACGTCACTTTGACTCAGGCGAAATAATCCAGTTCCAAAAAAATTCTAAACGGAACGTTCCCCTTGATTCGGCGGAACGTTCCGTTTTTTATTCTGTCTATCCATTCTGCAATACCTCCCGTTCCGGTAAAATTTCCTTTCCGTATTTTTCCTGTGCTGAAAACAATTTTAATTCTGCAAGGAAACTGCATTTTCAATAGACAGAAAGCATTGAACAATATAAATCCGATTATTGAATAATTTGGAATGTGTGCTATATTATAAAATCTTTAACTGTATTTCTGATTTTGAGGAGTATTACAATGGAACAATCAATCGAACCGGAATTTGCCGTACTGAAGATCGGCGGCAAGGAAATAAAACTGCCTGTGGTCGTGGGTACCGAAGGGGAAAAAGCGTTTGACATTGCCCAGCTCCGAAAAGCGACCGGCTACGTTTCATTCGACCCCAGTCTGACCAATACCGCGGTGTGTTACAGCAAGATCACTTTCATCGACGGAGAAAAAGGAATCCTCCGGTACCGCGGCATCCCCATTGAAGAACTGGTCAAAACGGGTTCCTTCGTGAAAGTCGCCTACCTGCTGGTTCATGGAACTCTGCCGGATGAAGAACAGGGCCGGATGTTCTCCGCACTGCTCAACACCAATTCTCTTCTGCACGAAGACATGCGTCACTTCTTCGACCATTTTCCGCGCGGCGCACACCCCATGCACATTCTTTCCACTATGATCAATGCACTGGCGGCATTCTATCCGAATGTCGACCTGCTGTCCATGGAGGAAGATATTGAACTGTCCACGGCGCGGCTGATTTCCATGGTTCGCACCATGGCGGCGATGGCATACAAGAAGAGCATCGGCGAGCCAGTGGTTTATCCGCGTCATGACCTTTCCTATTGTGCAAATTTTCTGAACATGATGTTCGATTCGCCGGTTGCGCCGTACAACATTTCCGACGAAGCAGTGCGGGTGCTGAACACCCTGCTGATTCTTCATGCGGATCATGAGCAGAACTGCTCGACCACTACAGTCCGGACCATCGGCAGTGCGCAGGTCAATCTGTATGCCACGATTTCCGCCGGTATTTCCGCGCTTTCCGGACCGCTGCACGGCGGCGCCAATCAGGAAGTGGTGGAAATGCTCCGTCATATCCAGAAACTCGGCGATGTGAAAAAATATATTGAACAAGTCAAGAACAAGAAAAACACCCAGCGGCTGATGGGTTTCGGACACCGGGTCTACAAAACCTTCGATCCGCGCGCCCGGATCATCAAGAAGGAATGTCATGAATATCTGAAAAAGATGAATATCAAGGATCCGCTGCTGGATGTTGCGCTGGAAGTGGAAGACGCCGCGCTGCATGATGAATATTTCATTTCGCGTCATCTGTATCCGAACGTGGATTTCTATTCCGGCATCGTATACCGTGCGCTGGGTATTCCGGAAAACATGTTCACTGTGATGTTTGCGCTGGCGCGTCTGCCCGGCTGGATCGCCCACTGGAAAGAAATGATCGGTGCTAACACCAAAATTGTGCGTCCGCGTCAGATCTACATCGGAAAACGTCTCGGCGAACTCTGATTTCATGTTCCCTTCCGCGGAAAAATTTCTGCGGAAGGGGCAAAAACACTGCCGCGGACAGGCCGGTGTGCTTTTTTCAAATGAAAATTGCATGAATCTGCTTGAAAAAACACTGCATTCTGTTATATTGCGGAAAGAGGTTTGGTTTTCAAACATGAATTTATAATAAGGAGTGCAACGAATATGAGTCTGCTGCTGAAAAATTGTCATTTGATTTCCCCGGATCAGAATTTCAAGGGAAGTTCCATTCTGGTGGACAAGGGAATGATTCAACGCATCTATGCGGAAGGAGACGCCCTGCCGGCGGCCGATCAGCTCATTGATGTCTGCGGCGCCATGACCATGCCCGGTTTTATTGATGTTCATTGCCACGGCAAATCCGGCGTTGATTTCTGCGACGCCACGGACGAAGCGATGGAAACCATCGGCATTGACAAACTCAAGGAAGGTGTTACCAGCTATCTTCCGACCACCCTCACCCTGCCCGAAGATCTGCTGGCGCGTTCGCTCCAGACTGCCGCGAATTACACGAAAAAAGGCGTCAAGGGATGCAAACTGCCGGGAGTTCACCTGGAAGGTCCGTTCATCAACCCGAAATGCCTCGGCGCGCAGAACCCGGAATACGTCCGCGAACCGGATATTGAAATGGTCAAGCGTCTGAACGCGATTTATCCGGTGAAAAAAGTTTCCTATGCAGTGGAAATGCCGCGCGGTGCGGAATTTGCCGCGGAACTGATTTCCGCCGGAATCCTGCCGTCCTGCGTTCACAGTGCGGCGAAGTATGCCGATTTCAAGAAAGCGTACGACCACGGCTTGAGCAGTCTGACCCATTTCTGCAACCAGATGACGCCGCTGCACCACCGTGACATCGGTCTGGTCGGCGCGGGGCTGCTGCATCAGGAAGTCTACATTGAAATGATCTGCGACAAACTGCACCTCTGCCCGGATATGATCAAACTGGTGTTTTCGCTGAAAGACGTCAATCACATCCAGCTGATCACCGACGCCATGCGCGCGGCAGGTATGCCCGACGGCGAATCCTCGCTGGGCGGTCTGCCCGTGATCGTGAAGGATGGCGCGGCGCGTCTGGCTTCCAACGGCGCACTTGCCGGCAGTACGCTCCAGATCTGCGATGCGCTGCGCAACGTGTACGAAATCACCGGTCTGCCGCTCGAACAGCTGGTCAAAACGACGTCCTTCAACCAGGCACAGGCGCTGGGTCTGGAAAAAGTCGGCAAACTGGCTCCTGGCTATTGCGCGGACATTGTCATTCTGAACGACAAGTTCAAAGTCAGCAGTGCTTTTGTTGACGGCGAACTGCGTTACAAAGCCTGATGTCCCCGGCTGGAGACTCATCCGTTCCGGCGGACGGGTCGCCGGTCAAAAAAAAGAACGGCTGATTCATGTATAACGGCAAAAAAGTAACCGTGGTCATGCCCGCATACAATGCGGAAAAAACCTTGCTGAAAACGTGGCGGGAAGTCATAGCCCAGCCATTTGTCGACCGGGTCATTGTTGTGGACGACGCCAGCGGCGACAGCACGTATGAAATTGCGAAGTCGCTCGACAAGGTTCTGGCATACCGCATGGAACACAATTCCGGGTATGGAGGCAACCAGAAACAATGTTACAGACTGGCGCTGGAAGACGGTGCGGACATTGTCATCATGGTTCATCCGGATTACCAGTACACGCCGATGCTGATTCCCGCCATGGCGTCCATGATCGGCAACGGACTGTACCATTGCGTCCTGGGTTCGCGGATTCTGGGCGGTTATGCGCTGCGCGGCGGAATGCCGTTCTACAAATACATCAGCAACCGTTTCCTGACTTTTACGGAAAATCTGTTTCTCGGTCAGAAACTCTCGGAGTATCACACCGGATACCGGGCTTTTTCGCGGGAACTGCTGGAAAAACTGGATTTTTCGCACAACTCGGACGATTTCATTTTCGACAATGAAATGCTGGCGCAGATCGCCTGGACCGGCGCTGTGATTGCCGAAGTCAGCTGTCCGACCAAATATTTTGAAGAAGCATCGAGCATCTGTTTCGGCCGCAGTCTGAAATACGGATTCGGCTGCCTCGGTGTATCCCTGCGGTTCTGGCTTGCCCGGCATCATCTGGGCAGCTGGATTCTGCTGAATCCATCCAACCGCGACACCCTGGTTCCGCATGTGGAAAACAATTTCTGAAATATTCTCCTTTCTGTCCCGTCCGCAGCTGGTTTACCCGCTGCTTCTGCTGATTCTGCTGCTGGGTGCAGTTCCGCGGATCTGGCTGCTGTGCAGAGTTTCGGAAAAAGATTTTTACCATAACGACGGCTATGAATACATGGAACTGTCGCGGCAGCTGGCGGCAGGCAATGGTTTTTCCCTGAGTTATTACCGCTGGCACGAACCAGTTCCGCCGGGAGCCGAACCGGGAGAACTGCATACGGATCTGGCACGGACTCCGCTGTTTCCGCTGCTGGGCGCAGGATTGTTTTTCCTGCCGTTCGATACAACCGTTTCCGCCAAAGTGGTTTCCCTGCTGCTGGCATTGCTGGCGGTGTATTGTGTTTTTCTGCTGGGACGCGAAGCCGCGGGCAATACCTGTGCGCTGTGGAGTGCGCTGCTGTTTTCCTTTTATCCGTATGCGTTGTATTATACCATTTCGTGGTCTACGGAAAACCTGTTTCTGATCTGTCTGGCACTGGCTTTTCTGTTTCTGCTGAAAGCCTGCCGCGGCAGTTTCGGCGGCTTCTGGCTGAGCGGTCTGTTTCTGGGGCTTGCCGCCCTGACCCGTCCGACGGCGATTCTGCTGCCCGTGTTTTTTCTGGGTGTGCTGTGGCTGCGCTTCATGGTATTCGGAGCAGAAAATTTTCCGGCATTGACATTCTGGAAGCTGTACCGCCCGCTTCCGGCGGGACTGTGGAAACACGCCTTGCTGTTTGTGCTGGCATTTGCACTGGTCATGCTGCCATGGACGGTGCGCAACAAGCTGGCGGGCGGACGCTGGAATCCAACAACTTATTACAGCGGATATGTTTTCTGGCTGTCCTTTTCGGAAATCATGGTCGTAACCTATGAAACGATGGATATAAATCTTTCGTTTTATACCGAAGCAACAACCCGCCAATGGAATGAGGATCACGCCAAACATCTCCTGATGATGAAGGAACAGGGGATTACAGATTTTCTGAACGCGGCGGAACAATGGAAAAAGTGGGGCTGGGAACGCATCATGAAATACCCGGAAAAAACCTGGTTCATTCTGAAGGAACGGTTCTTTCATTATTGGAGAATGTGTCCGAATCTGGTGATTCTGAAACCCTGGCAGATTGTACTGATCCGCATATATTTCACCGGACTGTTTGTGCTGGCGCTGGCGGGGGTGTTTCTCATGCGGAAACGGTTTCCACTGCTGATTCTGATTCTGCCGATTCTGTTCGGCATGGTGATCTCAATACCGTTTCTTTTTGTACTGCGCTACCGTTATCCGCTGTTTGCCCCGTACATCTGCATATTGGGCGGAACGGCGCTGACCGCGGGAACGGAATATGTCAAAAAATTCATAAAACGGAAAAAGAATGCGGAATGCGTTTGAAATCCGGGAAAAAGATTATATATTGAAGGCAAACAGTTTGTAAAAGATGGAGATTCGGAATGCGTTTTCAATGTCCGGAATGTAAAGGGATCGTGTCGGTTGACGATGCGGATATGGGTTCAACAGTTCAGTGCGGTCATTGCGGCAAACCGGTGTCCGTGCCTTCCTCGCGTACAGCACCGGGCAGTGTAATCGGCGATTTCATCATCATGCACGAAATAGGACGCGGCGGCATGGGAATTGTGTATCTGGCTCATCAGATTTCCCTGGATCGTCCGGCTGCACTGAAAATCCTTTCCGCCGCCTATGCCAAAAATGCGGATTTCGTAGTCGGTTTCATCAAGGAAGCGCGCGCCGCGGCTAAACTGAATCACCCGAATATCGTGCAGGCATACGCCGTCGGCGATGATGACGGAATTTTCTACTTTGCCATGGAACATGTGAACGGCGAAACTATGAAGAATATCCTGAAACGGGAAAAAGTCATTCCCGTGGATCAGGCAATCAGTATTGTGCAGCAGATTGCCGAAGCGCTGGATTACGCATGGGAAGAGGAAAAACTGGTTCACAGGGACATCAAACCGGACAACATCATGCTGACTTCCAACGGACGCGCCAAGCTGGCGGATCTGGGGCTGGCAAAAGTCGGCGACGACACCGGAATCAATGACGGGGATGAGGTCATGGGCACTCCGCAGTACATCAGCCCCGAACAGCTTACCGGCGATCCGCTGGACAACCGGACCGACATATACAGTCTGGGCGCGACCTTCTACCATTTGCTGACCGGGCGTTTCCCGTATGAAGGCGCCAATGCCATTGAAATCACCCGCCAGCATCTTTACGGGACGCTGATTCCTCCGAACCGGATCAACCCGGATGTGCCGGAGGATGTAGCTCTGGTCGTGGAAAAAATGATGGCAAAAGATCCGGCGCAGCGTTACCAGAGTGCGGCTCAGCTTGCCGAAGACCTGGCTCTGATCCGGCACGGACAGCATCCGGCAATGGCAACCGTTACCGGTTCTCTGCGGGTACAGCATTCCAATCAGGAGGAAGCGGCACATACGCCGCTCCCGCCGAAACTCCGGATCCATGAAGAACAGAATTACAGCGGCACGGAAACGGTTCCGGAAAATCCGTCCTTCGCGGAAGCTGCCGCCAAGGCCGCACCGAAAGCTCCGCCGAAATTGAGCATAGCCAAACCGAAAATGCCGTCCAAACCCGAAGCGACGGCGGCAGCGGCGCCGGCGGCGGAACAACCGGCAAAAACACCGCTGAAACCGGGCGCGCCGTCCCTCAAAATGCCCGCGCAGGAGAAAAAAACGGAAGCTCCGAAAGAAGCCGCGCCGAACCCGGACACTGCAGCACTGCTGGCTGCCGCGGAAGCCGCCGCAAAAAAAGCCATGGCGCAGAAGGGCAAAAAGAAAAAACAGAAGGACGGTTCCGGCGGACGGCTCGGCAAAACCGTGGTTCTGGTGATTGCCGGACTGGTTATTCTGGCTGTGCTGGGAGCTGGAGGATTTGCCGCATATATGCACTTTGTCAAGAAAACGGAATGGTCCGCAATCGTGGACAAGGCAAAAACCGGCATTCAGCAGGTAACGGAAAGTGCAAAGCCGGAAATTTCCGAATTCCGGAAAGCTGCCAGTCCGGTTCTGAAAACGATTCAGACCCGCGGAGAAACCGATCCAGCCGATACGGCGCGGCAATGCCGGCTGTTCCTGAAAAAATATCCGGCTCCGGAAACGGCGGAAGATCAGGAACTGCTGGCGCAGATCGTACAGTATTTTGCGGCACACGACGAGGAACAGGTGGAAAATGCGCGTCTGACTGCCATTCAGAAATATGAAGATGAACAACGCCGGAAACAGATTGCCGCAGAGGAAGCCGAACGCCGCCGCAAGGAGGAAGCAGAACGCAAACGCGAAGCCGATGCGAACCGTCAGCTGGCACAGGCGGAACAAGCCAAAAAACAGCAGGAAATCACCAATTTCAGAAACCGCATGACTGCTCTTGAACGGCAGATGGTACTGGAACTCCAGCGCAAAGCGGATCAGCATGATGAAGCGGGACTCCGGAAAATTTTTGAAACCAATGCCGCCGCCATGACCACTGCGCCGGATCATCTGAAACAGTATGCTCGGACGCTGGTCAACCGGGCAAACGCCCTGCAGAAAATCATGGAAGGCGCGTGGGAATGGGATCACATTTTCACCAGCGGAGATCCTGCTCTGACCGGACTGAACATTGAAATCAAACACAATATCTGCAAACTGGAAAGCATCAAAGACGGAGTGATTCACGCCCGGAACATTACCGGGAAAGAATATACGGAAGAAGTCCGGAAAATCGTGTCGACCCGCGCTTTCCGGGTCTTTGCGGTCAATGCGGGAATCAAACTGAACAAACTGGATACGCTGCCGTATTACTTCTTCTGGATGGGACAAGGCAAAACAGCGTGGCAGGTTTCGCAGGATACCACCAGTGCGCAGCAGGCGGCATACAGCCGTTTTGTCACGGAATATCTGCGGGCAGCCCTGGTTCAGGCTTCAGACAAAGCCGCAGCCGCACGCAAGTTCGGAGATGTGCCGGAATATCAGCGTCTGGTGCCGAAAAGAAGAAGATAACCGGAAACGGATGTCAAGGGAAACGGAATGGAAATTTTCATAGGATATTGTCTGACCATTCTGGAAATGACGTTTATCCTGGCAGGATTGCTGATTCTGCACGGACTGCGGCGGATTCTGGGTACTGCGCCGTTCTATATTGCTCTGGGGGTTCTGCTGATTTTCTCCCAGATCGTGGGAGCTTCCGGGCTGAGTCTTGCGCTGGGATATCCGGGACTGGATTACCCGCTCTCATCCTCGGTGCTGACTCTGCCGTTTCTGGCGATCCTGGTTGTGGTCTATGTAGCGGACGGTACGCTGATGGCTCAGCGGATCATCATCGGCATGATGGCTTCGCTGGGATTCTATGTCTATCTGATGTTCATGACCCTGATGCAGTGTTCCTGGCCTGGCTATTCCATTTCGCAGGGACCGGGTTCGGAAGCATTGGAATTTCTGCTCCGTTCCAGCAGCCGGATGATGGCGGCGACCATTGTCGCGCTGTCGCTGGATCTGTTTCTGGTGCCGATTCTGTTCCAGCGTCTGCACAATCTGAAATGCCGATTGTTCCTGACCGTGCTGGGTTCGCTGATTCTGGTGCAGCTGACCGATCATCTGGTATTCGTCACCATTGCCTTCTGGGGAACGCCGCAATGGTGGAGTTCCCTGACCAGTTCCTACCTGACCCGCGCCGCGTTTGTGCTGGTCATCAGTATACTCACGACTTTCTATCTGAGCCGGATCCGGTATGAAACACCCGGAGAATCGCGCCGGACGCTGGATATTATTCTGGCGTTTTTCGGAGCATACGGCAAAACGCTGAAACTGGAAGAGAATCTCCGGGAATCACAGGAACGGTACCGTCTGCTGGTGCAGAACGCCAGCGATATGATCGTCATCATGAATTCCGACGGAATCGTGATTGACGCCAACCATGCCGCCTTGCGGATGCTGCATCTGAAAACGCTCTCCGACCTGATCAACCGGCGTTTTGAGGAACTGTCCGGCTTGAAACCGGAAGTCTGGAAACCACTGACCAGTCACACTGTGCCGCAGGAAAACCGCAGTGTTTCCGTGCAGCTGACCATCCCCGGCGCCGGCACGGAAATCGATCTGTCCATTGTCGCCATCCCGTTTGAAAAAACTCCGCTGCTGATTACTTTCGGACGCGACGTGACGGAACGCCGGAAGCTGGAACGCGAACGCGAAGAATGGAATATCCAGGTCTCGCACCGGCAGAGACTGGAAGCGATCGGGCGTCTGGCGGGCGGAATTGCCCATGACTTCAACAACTATATTCATGCCATACAGGGACATCTGGACATCATTCTGCTGATGCACGATGTCAAGGATGAGGACGTTCTGCGGAATCTGCACAAGATTGATCATATCACGGAACTGGCGGGGACTCTGACTTCCCAGATGTTGAGTTTTGCCCGGAAAGGCAGTTACCAGCAGCAGGAGATCCGGCTGAACGCCCTGGTGGAAAAATGCGCCGAACTGTTTCTGCCCAGCACACAGTCGGGAATCTCTTTCCGGATTGAAAAAGATCCGTCCGATCCCGCCATTATCGGCGACCCGATTCAATTGCAGCAGGCGTTGATGAACCTGATGATCAATGCCAAGGACGCCATGAAAAATCAGCCGGAATCGGAAAAATCGCTGACCATCCGGATCGGTACGCCGCAAAGTCTGAACATCAAGCTGGAACCGCCCAGCGATGCGGAACTCAAAATCCGGAATGATTACCGGGCGATCCGGGTGGAAGACACCGGACCGGGAATAGATGCGGCGATCCGTTCCCGCATATTCGAGCCGTTCTTCACCACCAAACCCGCCGGGGAAGGAACCGGCATGGGGCTGGCAATGGCATATGGAACCATGATTGCGCACCATGGCTGGATTCAGGTGATGAATCTGCCCGGACGGGGCGCGGCTTTCGATGTCATACTGCCGCCCGCGGACAAGAAATAAAATATTCCGGAGAAACGGCAGAATACCGGTTTTCCGGAAATCAGGAACGCGCCAGACGGCGTTCCATGGACAAATCCTGTTCCAACATCTGCCAGTAACGCGGAGACGGTCCCTCCTCCACACGCCGCATCATGGTTTCAAATGCATCCAGCGAATTGAGTGTTGACACGGACGCCCGCAGTTCTCCGGGGAAACCGCGTCCGCGCAAATATTCAAGCAAGGTTTTACGGCAGATCCGCAATCCGTTTTCCATGCCGTAAAACGACATCATGGCGTCAAAATGCAGCCGGATTTCCGTGGCGAACTCTGCCAAGGTGGGCGGATTCAGACGCCCCTGGCTGATTTCACGGAAAATCCACGGATTGCCGCACGCGCCGCGTGCCACCATGCCGTTGGCACAGTCGGTCTGCTCCATCAGTTCCTGATACAGCGGCTGCGACAACGCTCCGCCGTTGGCTATGACGGGAATGGACAACGCTTCCCGTACTGCCCGGATGATTTCAAAAAATACCGGTCCGGAATAAAACTTTTTCATCAGACGTCCGTGCAGAGTCAATGCCTGCGCCCCGGCATCCTGAAGCCGGAGAGCGAAACGAACCGTCGGCTCCGGATCGGTTTCGGAAAGAATACGGGTTTTGGCGGTTACCGGAATCCGGGAATTTTCCGCCAGCACAGAAAACGCACGGATCGCTTCATCCGGACGCTGTATCACAAACGAAATCCCCTCCCCTTTTTTCGCCACTTTCGGTGCGGGACATCCCAGATTGAAATCCAGAACGGAGAAGGCATGAGTATTTACAATTTCCGCAGCTTT
This sequence comes from uncultured Victivallales bacterium, assembly GCA_934661375.1. Classification (GTDB taxonomy): domain Bacteria; phylum Verrucomicrobiota; class Lentisphaeria; order Victivallales; family UBA1829; genus SIG94. The sequence continues at coordinate 18,891 of CAKUJH010000017.1, read as the reverse complement.
TTTCAGAATGTCCGGATCCGAACCGACCAGCTGAATGCCGAGGAAATCCTCCGAGGGATCGCGGGCAATCAGCAGTTCATTGGTTTTATAATTGCCGAAAACCAGCGACCCGGCGTCAACCATTTCCGTAAACGCATACCGGCAGCCGTGCCGCCGGGCGGAAAGACGCATCGGCAGGTCGGTATGTCCGGCAATAGGTGCAAGGAGCGGCACACCCGGCGCGTAAATCGCCGGGAATGCGGATTCTGTCTGCTGCGGATTCATGAAAAAACGGAATCAGACCTGCGGAACCGGCAGATATTTCGCCGCTTCCTTTTCGGTGTCGATTTTTTTCGGACCGGCAGTGCAGAGCCATTCTTCCACATGGACGATTTCCTCGCCCTCGGAAATGGCATACAGCGGAGCCAGCGTTTCCGCTTCCAGCATTTCGCCGTTGGTATAAAGTTCAACACTGCATCCGTTGTCCGGATATTCCGCATCCACGAAATATTCAAACGTTTTCACAAACAGCGTACCGTTGTTGGCATAAGCGATCCAGCCGTTTTCGCAGTTGAAACCGAGCTTGAACGGCGGCATACCGGTCATCTGTTTCAGCAGAATGAAATCATGCCCGAAAGTAATGCGTTTATCCGCCAGATCGGTGTAGGGCCAGAAGGAGAAAAAGGTATTCGGAAGCAATGCAAACGGAGCTTTGTTCTGCGGCGCAATCGCAGTCCCCCCGGGTGCCATCACACTCAACGCCCACGGAGCCAGTTCAATTTCCCACGGATTGTCATTGCGCAGACGGTGTTCCACACGGAACTTGTTGTCGCCCAGCGGTTTAATGGTGATGCTCTTGTAAATGCCGGTGGATTTTTCCGTTCCGGCGGAAAATTTCACGGAACCGTCTTTGAGTTCCTTGACCGTTACTTTGGAGTTGTCGGGAGCATACGTGCGGGGTTTGGCTTCAGGGGAATGCCACAGGCGGTGTCCGCCGTAGTTGACCCATTCCTTCGCGCCGGATGTGCCGGCGAGGGCGGGGTCCACGTGAAAAATGTTTCTGCTGCTGCCGACAAAACCGCCGATCACCCGCGGACCTACGTCCGTCGTCACGATCAGTTTGAAATCGCCGCTCGTCAGCTCCACACAATTCTTCCAGCCTTCAAATTCCACTTTTTTCATGCGCATACTCCTTCTGTTGCGAATTATACCGACAATTTACCACATAAAACGGAAAGTGCAAATTCCACACGCAAAATATGTGCGCCAAGAGTTACACAGGTAAAACCGTTCCGTTGAAATGCCGCGACTTCCGCCGGCGTGTATCCGCCTTCCGGCCCGATTCCCAAAGCCAGATGCCTCTGCAATTCCAAAGCGTGCGGACAGCCCGGCGCGCCCGGTTCCGGATGCGCCACGATACGCCGTTCACAAGCCGCCAGAAAATCTTTTTCCGATTCAAAAAAATCACGCAGAGACGGATAAAACTTCAATTCCGGCGGAACCGTGTCCACGCCCTGCTCCAGCCCCAGCCGGATCTCCTCCTCAATGGCAGAAGCGTCCATGGCGGAACTTTTCCAATAACTTTTCTCCACTCGCGCCGAGCCGACAAAAAACGCTTTTCCCAGACCGGACGAGGCAATGAAATGCAGGGTTTTCTTGAAACTCTGCGGACGCGGCAGCGAAATGACCGGCACAATCCGGCTTTTTTCCGGCGGCTCGCGGTCAAACACGGCATCAGCCAATTCAGCTTCATTCCGTCCGCAGGACAACAGCCGGACACGTCCGATTTTTCCGTTCAGCATTCCGGCTTTCAGAAAATCGCCCGGTTTTGCCCGGAGAACCGCACGGATATGTTCCGCCCGGCGTCCCATTATCCGGAAACATCCCGGCGCAATCTGATCTTCCGGCGTCAGCAGCAGCAGATTCATATTCCCTGTCCTTTGAAAAAATCCGAAAAAAACCGGATACAGCACACGGCGGCATCCGGTCAGAATGATTCGATTCAGACGCTGATCACTTGGCAGCGGCGAAATGAATTTCGTTGAAACGGACTTCACGGCCGAGTTCACGGCTGAGAGCCTGGGCAATGCCTTCTTCGCTCATGTCGTCCACTTTCAACGCAATCATCCTGGAAGTATCGCAATTGCCGGACATGGCGGCTTCGGAAGCGGAGTAGTAGATGGTTTTGTTGTTGATGTCAAGCACCAGCGCAACCACGCCGGGAATAATCCCGAACAGGAATCCGCAGCAATCCAGGACCAGAATTGCGGGATCAATCTGGTTGGACGATCTTTTGCCGACACGGTCGCCGCGGAAAAGAGTTCCGCATCCGGTGAAAACGAGAGCGAATACAACTGCAAGAGCCGCCATTGAGATTTTTCTGAACATGATACACATCCATTCAGTTTTATAAAACTAAAGTTCACAGCCTTTCACGTTCGACAGAATATGAAAGGTGAAGCCCGGCTGTTCACGCATCCAGCTGTCCACCGCAGGCTCCATGATGAAATCTTCCAGTTCAACAGTGGAAGCAAAGCGGTACGAACAGAAGGGACACGCGGAAAAACCTTCGATGTCCGCCCGTACCAGTGTTTCCCGGCAGCGAGGACATTCCAGCACCCGGTCGTTGGCGACCATATGCGGATGTTCCACTTTCAGAAAACGGTATTGCACAGCGGCGGACATGGTTTCATTTCCTTGAAAAAAATCAGTCTTCAACCAGTTCCGGAGAAGTCTGCTTGTAGAAGGAATACGCCATCCGTTTCAGGAACGGCAGATCCTGTTTCCATGCCAGAGCTTCTTCGCCGAGAGCTTTTTTCACTTCCGTATTGTCGAAGATAATCTGGGAAGCGAAGTACGGCATCAGGTCGCCGATCATGGACTGCACCATTTTTTCTTCCTTCGTCGGATTTTCCACTTTGTCCATCACTTTCAGACCATGCGTCTTGAGGGTGGTGGTCACGGCGATTTCAATGTCGCGGGTGGAAACCGGGCTTTCACCGGTAATGTGATAGCATTTGTTTTCCACCGGCAGGAAGAAGAGAGTGGAAATTGCCTTCTGCACATAATCGACAGGAACAAAGTACACTTTATCCGTCGTGCCGGCTTCCAGACGGAGTTGCAGATTCAGCTCGGAATTGGCAGGAATGCCGTTCTTGATGCAGTGATGTTTCTTGACCTTGCCGAGGAATTCCAGAATACGGTAGAACGCCAGCGGTTTGCGGATCAGACCGTCGGAAAGACGGCCGACGATGATGGACGGGCGGTAAATGGTATAAGGAATACCGCAGTTCATCACCAGTTTTTCCGCTTCGAATTTGCTCTTTTCGTAGGAATTGTTGAAACCGGTTGCCGGGAGGGTGCCTTCCATGACCCGTCCGTTGTAAGTTCCCGCGACATAAGCGGTGCTGACATAATGCAGGACTTTCACCTTCAGCAGATGAGCCAGTTCCAGCGCATTGCGGGTGCCTTCCAGATTGGTGCGGAAGGTTTTGCCTTCGGGGTCTTTGCCCAGATTCACATCCGCCGCACAATGGAAAAACACATCATACGGACCATTTGCCAGGATTTCCTCTTTCGGGAAATTCTTGACGTCGCCGCTGATCACTTTCACATGGGAAAGAATCTTGTCGGCAGCTTCCGGCACGCCGTCGAACGCACACTGTTCATGAATCACATTGCGGGTGCGGTCCTCTGCGGAAATTCCGCGTCCGGGACGGCAGATCGCCACGATTTCGATGTCGTCATGTTTCCGCAGCATGGCGGTTACGACAGAAGCTCCGACCAGTCCGGTTATTCCAGTCAATAAAATTTTCAAAGTTCACATCTCCCACGTTTTAGTGTATTTTTTTATTGTTGAAAGATATATCCAAAGGTTAATATACCATGATTCCGCCATATTTCAAAGAGCGAATGGATTTTTTGCTGAAATTTCATCTGCGTCTGCCGTTTTTTCTGCATGCCGCCGTCTTGCGCCGATAAAAATATCTTTGCAAAAAAGCACAATCGCAAATTGCAAAAATCAGGTTGAAATGCTATAATATTATACAAATCAAGGACAGGAAAAACAGAAAACACATTTTATGACAACAATGACGACACAGCCGAAAATATCCATATTGATCCCCGTCTACAACACGGCGAAGTATCTGCCGCGCTGCATGGCAAGTGTACTGGGGCAGACTCTGAAGGACATCGAAATCATCGCCGTGAATGATGCTTCGCCGGACAATGCCGCCGAAGTGCTGGCGGAATATGCCGCCAAAGATTCCAGGGTGAAAGTCGTGACTCATGAAAAGAACGGCGGGATTCTCGCCGCCCGGCTTTCGGGAATTGCCGCCGCCACGGGAGAGTATCTGATTTTTCTGGACGCCGATGATTTTCTGGACACCGATACCGCCCGCGCCTGTTATGCAAAAATCCAGGCAACCGGAGCGGATATGATTCATTTCTGCTTCGACGTCAAGGTCGGACACACCCAAAAACTGCCGTTTGCCAAACAGGTTGAACGGCGTCTGCGTCCGTACAACGGCACATTGCGGGGACGCGAAGTATTTGAAGGTGCATTTGTCAAAGGATTGTACCGCTGGAATATCTGCGGCAAGTGCATCTCGGCGGATGTCTGCCGGAAAGCGGCGGCGGCTCTCCCGCCGGGATATTATATCATGGCGGAAGATTTCTGTTTCTATACTCTGATGTCATGGTTCGCGCAGCATTATGAACCGCTTCAGAAAAAATGTTACCACTATGGACTGGAAATCGGAGTCAGTGCATACGCTCCGGTGGATTTCAAAGGATTCATCCGGAATTGTTCGGTTTTCACTGCACTGAATGCCGTCAGGCATTTTCTGACGGAACAGGGTGCATTCGAACAGTACCGCGCGGCTTTTCAGGAAGAAGAGCGGAAAATTCTGGATGACCTGCTGGACCGCTGGGAACACAAATTGATTCAATATGACCGGGAACGTTCCATTTCCTATATGTTCGGAAATTATTCCTGCGCGGGTCTGATGCGTTCGTTCATCAGCTATTTTTCCGGACGCGAAGATTATCTGGCGGAACATATCGGACATCCCGAAATTCTGCGGCGCGGTCCGGCATCGGCGGATGTCCGGCACGCCGGGCTGTATGTGGATTCGGCGGCAACCGGCGGGGATTTCGCACGGATGCTGCTTGCCTGCGCGCAGGAATGGCAAAAATCCGGAATCAGAATCAGCGTGATCACGCCGGAAAATGACCCGGTGTCTATACCGGACGGCATGACGCATCTGGTCATTCCCGCGGGTCTGACTGCGGATTCTCCCAAAGACCGGCTCAGACGGACAGCATTCTGGGATACGCTGAAAAATGACCACGGCATCGACACCGTAATTCATGGTGCGCCGGAGTCCCCGGCGGCAATCTTCGACATGATTCAGCTGAAAGTCTCCGGTCTGAATTTTCTGGCGGTTCCCGTCAACGGGTTCCGCGGACTGAACGATTCAACCTGGGGTCACTGCATGGCAAGTATGCAGACTCTGCTGGCGGCGGATGCTCTGGCGGTACAGACGGAACAGGATCGGGCGTTTTTCTCCGCATTCGGTGTTCCCAGCTGTCTGCTGAACCTTCCGGTGCCGGAGAAAATCGACCGAAAAACGGAAAAAGACAGCAGAACCGCAGTCTGGCTGGGCAGTCTGGGCGATCCGCTGGAAATGGAAACCGCGGTTGCCGCCTGGGCAAAGGCTGCGCCGGAATTTCCGGACCTCAAACTGCTCCTGATCGGCAAGACCCGGACCTCCACCGGAGTTCGCGAAACCTTGAGTCTGCTGGATGCCCTTCAACTGAACGGGAAAGCGGAAGTATGCAGTCTGCCGGATGATCTGAACCCATATCTGAACGGAGCAGCACTGTTCTTCATGACGTCCGCCCGACCGGATATACGGTACATGCAGCTGGCGGAAGCCTGCGGCATTCCCTGCTGCTCCGGCGGCGGGAAAAGTCCGGAAGATCTGGCGGAACAGCTGAAAGCTCTGCTGAACGGAAAAAGTGATGCCGGCAACCATAAAAAAACGACGCAGATCCATGCTTCCGATACTCTTTTTGCCTTGCTGAAACAGCCGCGTCCGACCGCAGATCCCAATGCGTTTCTCTGGCTGGATGCCGTGAATGTTTACGGTGCGCGGACCGAACCGTATGTGCTGACTCCGGAAACTCGCGGAGCCTCGTTCATGCCGTTCTACCGGAAAATTGACGCGTTGGGCTACAAACTGCTTCCCCCGGAAAGCGGACGCCGGAACTTCTTCTTCCGCGCCTGCCGTTATGCTCTGAACCATCTGATGAGAAAGTGAAAAATCCGCCGATGAGTTCAACTGCACAAACCAAAATTTCAGTTCTGATCCCCGCATACAACAAGGAACGGGGCATTGTCCGCGCGGTTCAGAGCGTTACCGCGCAGACCTGGAAAAATCTGGAAGTCATCGTGCTGGATGACGCTTCAACAGACCGCACGGCGGAACAGGTCGAAGCCCTCTGCCGTCAGGACGCCCGCGTACGGCTGGTGCGCCGTGAACAGAACGGCGGAACGCTGAATGCCCGGCTGGATGCTTTTGCAGCCTCCACCGGGGATTATCTGCTGTGTCTGGATGCCGACGACACCCTGGATCCGGCTTGCGCGGAAACGCTTCTGAAAATTGCCGAACGCAGCCATGCGGAGATTGTCGGATTCAGTGCGCGTCTGCTGGATCACGGCAAAACAGCCGGCACTGTGGATGCGGTACGGAAAGAACTGAACGGGAAAGCGATTTTCGAAGCGGCGTTCTGCGATCATCTTTACAATTGGAGTGTCTGCCTGAAATTATTCCGCCGCGATATTTTTCAGCGAGCGGCGGATGCGGTCCGGCGTTTTTACTGCGTCTCGGCGGAAGATTTTTATTTTTACACCGTGTTGAGCTTTTTCGCGGGAAAACTGGTGCTCTCCGGACAGATTTTCTACAATTATCAGTTCACGGCAGGGATCACGGGCGGCAGTACGCCCGATTCATTCCGGCGGATGGCAACCATGCTGGATGCGCTGAATGCGGTAAAGGATTTTCTCCGGCAGCAGAAAGCCGATGCTCAATACGCCGAAGCATTCCGGCAGCGCGAAAAAGAACATTTCTTTTATCTCTTTGCCCGCTGGCCGGAAACGGAACCGGCGGGCAGCCGGGAATTGCTGGAATATCTGAACAGCAAATATGATGCGGAAAGTGTGAAGCAGTATTTTTCCGGATATTTTTCCCCCGCGCTGGCAGAACAGGCTTACGCATCCCTGCGGAATGAAAATGCGTTTCCCGCCCTGCCCCGCAGAACGGAATCCGGCGGACGCTGTTCGGCATTCCGGAAAAAATGTGCGCGACTGCTGAAACCGGAATCGCCGTTGTGGTTCTGCCTGAAACGCTGTTCCGACCGGATCAGATGGAGGAAATATTCATGACCCCGCAATCTTCTCCCAAAATCAGTTTTGTGCTGCCGGTCTACAACGCGGCGGCGACACTCCCCTGCGCGCTGGACTCCATGCTGGGACAATCCATGCGCGAAATTGAGGTTGTGGCGGTCGATGACGCTTCTTCCGACAACTCACGGGAAATTCTGAAAAGCCGGGCGGCGGCAGACCCGCGGCTGAAAGTGTTCTTTCAGGAGAAAAACAGCGGAACGCTGAGTGCGCGTCTCCGTGCTTTGCAGGAAGTTTCCGGCAAATATGTTCTGTTCCTGGACCCGGATGATTTTTTCGATCTGAACAGCGCCGCGGAACTATATGCGCTGGCGGAAAAAGAACAGGCGGACATCATTCATTTCGGCACAAAAGAATTTGCCCGTCAGCCGGACGGCTCCCGCAAGGTACGTTACGGCTGGACCACCCCGGAGAATCAGTTCATTTCCGGAAAAGGCGCGGTGCTGCATGACCTGCTGACCACACCTGGACAAGTCTGGTCGCTCTGCTTCAAAATGATCCGTGCGGAAATCTGCCGGAAAGCGGCGGATGATCTGGAAGATTTTTTCTGCGTGATGGGCGAAGACCTTTATTTTTATCTGGCGGCGGCGTATCATGCGGAATCTCTGCTCCAGATCAGCAGAACGTATTACAATTATGACACCACGGCGGGAATCACGGCTGTGCGGAAAGTGTCCGATGAAAAATTCCGCCGGACAGCCTCGCTTCTGGATGCACTGGGCAAGGGGGGAGAATTTCTGCGTTCCCGGAAAGTGCTGGATGTTCCCGCGGCTGCGGTAGGCTGGAAACGTCTGATGAGAGGTCAATATCTGATTCTCTGGAATCAGTGGTATTCCCGGCTGGAACCGGGCAGCCGCGGCGCCGCCGCCGAGTACCTGATGAACCGCGCACCGGACAAGGAACTGCTGGTGCTGTCGCTGTTTGATGAAAATGAATATTTACGGGAAAATGGCGAATTTCTGAAATTCGCCAGAGGCATTTACGGCATAATGAACCGTCTGCTTCCCCCGAAATCCTTTTTGAGAATGAAAATGAAGACATGGTATAAACGATGGAAACTGAAATCAGCCGGAAAGGAGAAATCATGACGCGTTTCTCTTTGATTTTATGCACGGTCAACCGGGATAAAGTCGTGCGGGAACTGTTTGAATCCTTTGCGGCGCAGCAGAATGCTCCGTCTTTCGAAGTGATTCTGGTGGACCAGAATCCGGATGAACGGCTGCTGCCGATTGTAAAGGATTTTGCCGGAAAATTTCCGATCCGCCGCTATACGGCAAAACCGGGATTGTCACGGGCGCGCAATATCGGATTGAATTATGCGGACGGTGAAATCATCGCGTTCCCCGATGACGACTGCACGTATCCGGAGCATCTGCTGCGCACCATTTCCGATTATCTGGACAGCAATCCGGCAACCGACGGCATTTCCACGCTGGTAACAGACCGGCAGGGACGTTTTTCCGGAAGTTTCATGTACCGGACACCGCGAAGAATCACTACCGACAATGTCTGGCGGTGCGGAGTGTCCATTTCCATTTTTGTCCGCCGGAACGCCATACAGAATATCCTGTTCGACGAAACTTTGGGCGTCGGCTCCGGCACGCTGTACGGCTCCGGAGAGGAAACCGATTTCCTGCTGAACCTGATTCATGCGGGACGGAAACTGGATTTCTGTCCGCAGATCGTAGTGAACCATCCGGTGTTCACCGGACCGTGGACACTCCGGCGCGGCTATCTTTACGGCTGCGGCATGGGACGCGTTCTGCACAAACACCATTATACGGTGTTCCGGGTGATTTACGCGGTGATGCTCCAGCTGGTGCGTGCCGTTACGGCGATACCGGCTTTGAATTTCAGCAAGATGATGTTTCACCTGACCATGGCGTACGGACGCGCCGCCGGATACCTCCGGAGTGTGATCACCCGACCGAAGACCGTGCCCCGTATTCCGGAATGACCGTCTGCCGCCGGACTTATCCGATGCTTTTCCGGTACTGCAGCGGAGAAACCTGGAACCGGCGGCGGAACACCCGGATGAAATAGCTGGGGTAATTGAAACCGCTCCAGCGGGCGATTTCCTCGATGGACATGGTATCGTTTTTCATCAGCTCAACTGCACAGTCCAGACGCATTTCATTCAGATATTCATTGAACGACTGCTCCCGGTACTGCCGGATCAGCCGGGAAACCTGTGCCGGATGGATTTTGGCAATATCGGCAATATCTTCTCTGCCGATTTCATTCCGGAAATTGTTCTGAAGCGCCTCCTGAACCCGCTCCCACTGCATTTCATGGGATGAAAGATGGTAGGCGTTGTCCAGCAGAGCCTCCTTCACGATTTCCAGCAGTGCGCGGAAATTGAAGCGGGCTGCCGGATGATCTTTTCGGGCGCTCAGCAACGCGGAAAGAGTCAGTTTTCCTTCCTGATTCAACGGATACTTCATGTGATAATAGATGTCCGGACCATTCTGTTCCGGCGGCTTTCCGTTGTGTGCAATGTACAGAACCCGGATGCAGTCTTCGCGGAAGACAACGGAAATCATCCGGTGTTCCCGGTCCCAGAATTCTTTCGTCCACCCGTAAGGCTGCGTCACAATCGCATCGCCGGGTGTAAAAATAGTGTCATTTCTCTGCTCATGAGAAGCGAATGCGATATGTTTTTCCCCGCTCAGCGGCATGATGACCCTCGCCACCGGCGTCAGAGTGTAAAAATGAAAAGCGGGCGGCGGCAGCGGCCCGGATTCGCCGAAATAAAGATTCTTCAATTCTATCCCGGCAGCTTCCTTCAGAAACTCAATCATCAATTCTCTGCTGACCAGCATTTCAGTCTCCTTTTTTTCTATTATACACTCCCTTTTTGCAGATGCAAGCCATTTTGTTAAATAATTATTATTTTTCTTATTTTTTTATTATTGTCGTTCCGGCATTTATGGATTATAATTAATGAAGCACACAGGAAAGGATGTTTTTATGGCAATTCAGAAGTTTACGGTCAGCAATGATCCGTCCATTTACGAGGCATGGCCCGATGTCGTGCTCGCAAATCCGGAGAAAATGGTTTGTGTTTTCAGTGAATGCACACATCACGGCGACCGTTCCTATACCCGGATCATGCTGACGGAATCCACGGACCGCGGGCGCACCTGGACGCGGAAACGTCCGCTGACCGAAGGAACCGCCGGGAAGGACTATTTTTACAACTGCGCACGAATCAACCGTCTTCCGGACGGGCGGCTTGCCGTCACGGTTGACCGGGTTGTGCATGGTTCGGACGAACAGGTCGCGCGCGTTCTTCTTTATTTTTCATCCGATGAAGGAACGACATGGGCAGGACCGTTCGAGACGCCGCTGACCGGAATTGTGCCGGACAAACTGATCGAACTGCCCAGCCGCCGGCTGATCGTTTCCGCACATTGCAGCACCAACGGAAAACTGGCGCAGTTCATGCATTATTCCGATGACGGGGGACAGACCTGGAGCGGACGCATCACCGTGGCGCAGTCGCCGGAATTCAATTTATGCGAAGTTTCCATGCTGCCGCTCGGCGGCGGTGTGATCGCCGCATTTATGCGGGAAAATTCCTTGCTCGGCTATGACTGCAAAAAAGTGATTTCCCGTGATGACGGCGAAACCTGGGGAAGAATCATTGATTTCCCGCTGCCCGGATGTCATCGTCCGACAGCCGGAATGCTCAACGACGGGAAAATTCTGATCACCTACCGTTTCCATCAGGGGGGAAAAGGCTGGCTCGGCAGCTGGACGCAGAATTTCTTCGCCGCCATCACAGACCGGGATTCGGTGCTGGCGGAAAACCGCAACGATTCCTCTGTCCGGATCCTGCCCGTTGACTTTGACCGTTCTCCGAAATCCGACCTCGGCTACTCCGGATGGGTCCAGTTTGCCGATGGAGAAATTTACATCGTCAATTACATTGTGGACGACGCGCCGGACAAAGCCCAGATCCGCGGTTATTCACTTCATATGAATGATTTTTACCTGTGATTCAGAGGAGAAAACAAAATGCACATTCAGAAACTGAAAGGGCTGATCGCCGCAGCGTTCACACCGTTCACCGAAAGCGGCGAAGTCAATTATGAACTCATCCCGGCAATGGCGGAATCGCTGGCGGCGGACGGCGTCACCGGCGTTTATGTCTGCGGTTCCACCGGAGAAGGCATCTCCTGTTCCGTTGACGAACGGATCCGGATCATGGAAACATGGAGCAAGGCGGCGCAAGGGCGTCTGACCCTGATCGCCCACACCGGAGCATTGTCCCTGAAAGACATTTCCGTTTTGAACCGCAAGGCGGTTGAATTCGGTTATGACGCCTTTTCCGTCATCCCGCCGACTTTTTTCAAACCCGGAAACGCGCAGGAACTGACCGACTACTGCCTGGCTGCCGCGGAATCCGCCCCGGAACTGCCGTTTTATTATTATCACACCATGAAATCCGGCGTGGGGATCTCCATGCGCGATTTTCTGGAATGCGCGGACGGCAGGATCCCGAATCTGGCGGGCGTCAAATTCAATCATCACGACCTGTACGATTACCAGAATGCGCTTCATGCCTGCGGCGGTAAATATGACGTTGTCTTCGGCGTGGACGAGTTTTTCGCAGGTGCGCTGGCATTGGGAGCAACGGCTTTCATCGGAAGCACTTACAATTATTCCGCAAACCTGTATCACCGTATCTGGAAAGCGTTCGACGCGGGCGACCGGAAAACCGTTGCGGAGAACATGCGCCGGGTCTGTCAGGGGGTTGACATTCTGGTCCGGAACGGCGGCATTTCCGCAGGAAAGGCAATGATGCAGCTGAAAGGAATCGACTGCGGCAAGGCGCGTCTGCCATTGAAGCAGCTCTCTCCGGCGGAACGGGCGGCGATCTCTGCCGCAATGGAAAAACTGACAGAACAGAAATAACGGGACTGACAGCAGTCTCCCGAATTGAAAAAGACAATATAATATCCAACAGCAGGAGGAAAATTATGGTTCTCAGCCAATCGAATCCGTCCAACGGGGCCGCAGGAAGAAAAAAGAGGAATTTCACATTAATAGAACTCCTCGTCGTTATTGCCATCATAGCGATTCTGGCGGGAATGCTGCTGCCCGCCTTGAACAACGCAAGAGTGCTGGCAAAAAGCCTGTCGTGTCTGAACAATCTCAAACAAATCGGCACATGCGCCAATCTGTACGCAAATGATTATGACAGTTACATGCCTGCGGGCAACTCCGCCAGCGCATTGAGCACATCCCGCTGGTTTGTGGTGTATGCACAGTATGTCAAGCGGAAAGATCCGAAAGTCGACCCCGATTTTTTAAGCAAAATCAATTCGAACACCGGAATGTTCTGTCCGGCGGTGGCGGAAACAAGCACGATCAAATGGACTTACGGAGTCAATCACGAAGACACGTGGGATCCGTCGGGCAGCTCCAACAGCCGGATTCCATACCGTTACTGGGATGTTGACAAAACCGTGTCTCAGAAGCTGGATCTTCTGCCGAACCAGATCGCGCTGATCGCGGACGCGGATGAATGGTTCGCGCTCAATCCTAAATGGCGCGCCGTCGGGGTGGATATGTCCGGCGACGGCATCAAAGACTCCAACGGGAACAAAAAATTCAATTACTGGGGAGCCATGCGCCATAAAAAAGGCCTGAATGTGTTCTTTGTCAACGGCTCCGCTTCATGGAAACCTTTCAACGAATGGCAGACCAACATGCAGAAAACAGGCTGGATTTACGATTCAAAGTTTGACCGGTAACCAGGAGAGGAGTCTATATGAAAAAACACTACACACTGATAGAGCTGACCGCAACAGCGGCGGCAATCCTCCTGATGGGCGTCCTTGTCATGAGCGTGCCGCTGCGCGGTCTCGACGCCGCCAGAGGCAAGAGCGCCGCCCTCGACTGCCAGAACAATCTGAAACAGCTGGGAGCCGCCGCCGCGGCATACGCTGCGGATCACAATGATCTTCTGCCTGCGGGAAACACGCCCTACCGTGAACATGCTCTGCGCTGGAACTATGCGCTGTCTTCCCTGCTTCCGGGGAAAAAACTGCCCGTATGCGGAGCTGCCGCCGAGCCGGCAAAAAGCTACGGAGCGAATTACTGCTACAACACGAAACGCAATGCCCGGATTCCGTTTTATTATTTTGATTCACAGAAGCCGGAAGCGTCAAAACTGGCAAAATATTCCGTGCAGCTCCCGGAAATCATCCTGTTTGCCGATGCGGAAAGTGCTACAATGCTTTCTCCGCGTCAGCTGGGATGCGCCCCGGCGCTGGATGTCTCCGGCAACGGGATCAAGGACTCCGCCCGCAACACCAAGTTCAGCTATTACGCGCCGCAGCGTCATGCCAATTCGCTGAATTATGTTTCCTGCAGCGGCGCAGTGCGCAACATCTCCTTTGAAGTCTGGGAAGACCAGATGAATAACTCCGGCATCATCTACAACGAAAAATTCAATTATTGAGGGCAAACCTATGAAAAGACATTTTACGGCGGTCCTCGCGGCACTGCTGGCGTCCGTGACGCTTTGGGGCAGCGAAGATGCCGTCATCCGCAACGGACGTCCCACGCGGGAGGCGTTCTACAACATCAATGAATGGCGTTCGGAACAGGACGGTCTCTGCGGAACCGGAACCGGCAATCCCCTTTATGCCGGACATCTTTACTCGCCGGGCGAGTTCGAAGTCAATCTGACTTTGCGCCTTGCCAAATTCCAGGAGGGCGCCCCCAGAGTTCTTATTGGAGATGTCTGCTGCGGCTTCGACGGCAAAGGCCGCAATCTTTTCATTGAAACAAGCCAGACGCCCGCCAGACTTCTTCCCGGAAAATTCAATACCATCGTCCCCGGAAAGCCGTTTCAGATCACGGTCCGCGGGAAAAATGGAACTCTGCAATACATCCTCAACGGACAGCTGCTGACGGAATATCCTTATCCGGCGGATCGTCCGCTGAGTGTGGGCGTCAACCCATGGCGGGACACGCTTTCCATCGCCGCTTTCTCTGTCAAAGGGACGAAAGCCGGCCTGTTGAGTTCGGTTCTTCCAGTTCCGGTGTGCCGGGAGTTGACGGACATTACGCAGAGCACCAGCATGATCCTGCCGGAATGCAGACTGCCCGCCGGGAAATACCGCGGCGTTCTGGGAGCTGTTTGCGGACAGGGAATAAAAGCGGAACAGGAAATAAGAGTTGACGAAGACTGCCTGATTGAATTACCGGCAGAGCTGCTGACACGGGTCTACCGGGAACTTCCCGGAGACAAACTGGTCAGGACGGCGGAACTGTCGCTGAAAAACGGCGATGACTTCTACCGCTGCCGGATTACGCTGTATGATCCGAAACAGAAAGCCGTTCCTGCGACGGGAACAGTATACAGCCAAAACGGCTCTGCGGGTTTTCTCGTCAACGGCAAACCGGTCGGGACACATTCCGGATCACTGGGATTCTGGGAAGGACGAATCGCCGGGGAATCCGCTTCGAGATTCGGCGGGATCGGAATTGACGGTTCTGTTTTTCTGCTGAATGCATATGAGTTCATGGATTCCAACGGACAGCTGAACCGGGAACGTCTGCAATCGGCACTGAACCAGCGCATGGCTCAAATCACGGCACGCAATCCCAATGTTTATTTCAAAATTTACTTTCATCTGTACATGCCGCCGGCATGGTGCAAAAAACATCCGGAGGAATTAATCAAACTGGACAACGGCACAGACTCGCTCGAAATGGCGCCGGGAAAAATCCGTCAGCCGTCCTATGCGTCCGAATTGTGGCGGAAACAGATGGGGACAGTTCTGCGGCAGGCCATTCAGGTTTTCCGGGAATCTCCCTTCGCCGACCGGATTCCGTATCTCCGTCTCTGCTATGCGAACTGCGGAGAATGGAACCATTGGGGCTATCATGAACACGCTTTCGTTGATTATTCACTGCCCATGCAGAGAGCATTCGGAAAATGGCTGAAGAAAAAATACGGTACGGAAGAAGCTCTGCGGAAGGCGTGGGGTCGCGATGACGCGGATTTCAACCCGGACAATCTGGTCCCGTCCCGTGCAGACCGTCTGAAAGGCGGAGACTTCCTGCGCCTGGGCGGAACTGAAACACAAAATTCCGTGGACTACTATGCCTTCTTCCAGGAATTTGCCGCCGAGACCATTCTTTATTTCGCGAAAATCGCCAAGGAAGCCTCCGGACGGCGGCTCGCCGTGGGAGCTTATTACGGTTATTATTTCGGACATTACGGGAGCAATCCGTATCATTTCCAGGATTCCGGCAACTATGGTGTGGGAAAGCTGCTGCATTCCGCGGACATTGATTTTATCGGCGGACCGGCTCAATACCACAACCGGCGGCTTCAGCTGGAGCTGAACGGGATCACCGGCTCCGTAAATCTCCATGGAAAAATATGGGAATCCGAAGGCGACCAGCGCACTCACCTCAGCGGAGAACAGAACAAATCGTTAGGAACAACGGACAATCTTTCCGAATCCATCGCCATAGCCAAACGCGATTTCATGCTCAATCTGCAGAGAAAATCCAGCTATTACTTTTACGATTTCGTTTTTGACTGGTATCGCGATCCGGAATTCATGACGGCAGTCGGACGGCTGCGCGAAATTGATTCCGCGCTCCGCTCCATCCGCAGAAAAGACCATGCGGAAACAGCGTTTCTGTTCAGCGAGGAAACCATTCCGTATCTGACCAGCCGCGGCTCCGGACTCCTCCGCGAATTTGTCAAAAACCAGATTGCGGAGCTGCCGCGTCTGGGGCTGCCGGTTGATTATTACCTGATGAGCGACCTGGACAGAATCGATTTCAGCCGCTATAAAGTCGTCCTTTTCGTCAATGCTTATTATGCGGACAATGAAATGATCCGGAAAGTGCAGAAATACGCCGCGAAAAAAGGCCGCACTCTGATCTTTCTCCACGCACCCGGCGTTGTGGGTGACAGCAACCGGCTCGATCCGGAACAGTCGGCGCGGCTTACCGGAATCAGACTTGCGGTGAATCCCGATGCCTCCGCCGCTGGAATCCGGGCGGCATGGGGACAGATGAAAAGCGCGGCTTACAGGTTCCGCACTGAAATCAGCGATCCTTCCGTAAAGATCATTGCGTACCATGACAATGGAACTCCGGCGGGCGCGGAACGCCAGTTCAGTGACCATAAATCCATCGTGATTTGCCATCCATTGCCGAATGCGGTTTTCCTGCGCGGACTTCTCGCACGGGAAAAAATCCGCTGGCTGGCAAGCGGCAAATCCGGATTGGATCAAGTCAATTTCGCCGGACCGCTGATTTCGGTCTATTCCCGGTCCGGCGGAGCTAAAACGCTCTGGCTGACGGAACCGGCTGAAATCGTCGCAGATCTTTTCACCGGAGAAATCCTGGGCAAAAATCTGAAGACTGTGAATTTTCAGATGCCGCCGAGACCCGAAACCCGTATCCTGTATGCCGGGTCCGCCGCAGAATATGAAGTGTTCCGAACTGCAAATGGAAAGGATTGATTGCCATGAAAATAGATTTTCACTGCCACTGCGATACGGCTGATGCCGGCAAAGTCAGAGAGTTCGTCCGGGAATATGAAAAACGCGATGTCATCGCCTGTCTGATCGGGGGGCAGTACGGAGAAGAACACGACATGTGTCCCAACGAAGACGTAATCCGTATCTGCGCAGAATATCCGGGACGATTGTATCCCATGGCGAAAATCAATCTCTGGGACACTGCGCCGGATCCTGCCGAACTGTATTATTTTGCGGAAAAAGGAGTGAAAGGATTCAAGTTCTGCTACACTTATTACGCGTATGATCATGATCTGTATATGCCGGTCTATGAAGCGGCGGAAAAAATCGGATTGCCGGTTCTGTTTCATACTGGCGCATACCGACCCAACCCGACCGACCGGATGCACCGTCGCCCGACACTGCTCAACATGAACCCGTTGACACTGGATCGCATTGCCCGTTCTTTTCAGGATCTGCACATCGTCATGGCACACCTGGGAACCACTTTCTGGCGTGTTCAGGCGGCTGAACTCATCAAGCTGCATAAAAATTTATATGCGGACCTGGGCGGCTGCGGCAGCTGGATGGCACTTTCCGCGGAAGACCTTTCCAGTCTGCTGGGGAATCTGATCTTTGTTCGCGATACCGAAGATCATTATTTCGACAAACTGGTTTTCGGTTCGGATTCCTACACATCCAATACCTGGCCGTTTACGGAAGGACTGCTCAACTATGAAATGAAACTCAAAAAAGTGGGAGTTTCAGAAAAAACGCAGAAATTGGTCATGGGAGACACTGTCGCATCCTGGATGGGGTTGGAATAATTCTTTGTAACAGCCATATTTTCCCTTCCGTTACGGGGACAGACGCCACGCAGCGGAAGGGAATTTTTTTCTGTTCAGAAGGTGAACTTTTCGATTTTCATGGTTCCGGCATCATTCAGAACCGCAACCTGTTTCAGGAACGGGGCAGATGCCATGTGATCGGCAAGAACTTTTTCATCCTGCCAGGTTTCACAGATCAACAGAATTCCGGGACGGGTTGCGCTCTGGAATACATCATAGGCAATGCAGCCGTTCTGTTCCAATGATGCGGCGGTAAGAACTTTGGCGGCTTCCAGCGCTTCCGCAGCGCGGCCTTCCTTTGCCTGATAAAAACAGTTGAGACGGATCATTTTTTCTTCTCCTTGATTTAGGTTGAACTGGCAATCAAGCCAGCAGGGATGCGTT
Organism: uncultured Victivallales bacterium; assembly: GCA_934661375.1. GTDB lineage: Bacteria > Verrucomicrobiota > Lentisphaeria > Victivallales > UBA1829 > SIG94. The sequence goes on along the minus strand of CAKUJH010000017.1, from coordinate 709 downwards.
ATTGATGATTTTCACACAGGCGGCACAAGCCGGACAATCACACCATTTTTCGCCTTTGGCTTTGAGTTCCCGTGCATGATCTGCCATCGCTTTTGCCTGTTCCGCCCCGAAAATCTGCGTGCCGAGCGGGGATTCAAAAAACTCAATGGTATGTTCCAGCGTGCTGACATCTTCCTTGACTTCCCGGAGCAGCACCGCCGCGGCATTTTTTTCAGCATCCGTGCCGATGGCATCCAGATATTTCTGTCCGGCGGCTTTCAGTTCAGGACAGCAGGATCCTGCGGCAATCATGTTCCGAACCGTTTCAATCATTTCATTTTTGTCCATTTCAGCATCTCCTTTTTAAGGTCAAGTTTTTTTTGCGTTCCGGGGCAAATAAAATATTCCGGAACAATCGCGGTTCAGCGGAAATGGGGAATGGCGGAGAGAGGGAGATTCGAACTCCCGGAGGCTTGCGCCTCGGCGGTTTTCAAGACCGCTGCCTTAAACCACTCGACCATCTCTCCTGAATCTGCAAGGATTATAATATTACCTGCATTCTCATTTTTTCAAGTCGAAAACAAGAAAAAAATCATTATCCTGCGTTCTTGACGCATCTGACCAGAGGGTAAATGAAGATTTTTCGAAAAAAAAGGGCATCTCTATTTATTCGAGGATAAATTGAGATGACGCTGGCAAAGGAATGCGAGAGGATGTACATTACAGCATC
>CAKUJH010000016.1 GCA_934661375.1 uncultured Victivallales bacterium | reverse complement strand
ATGCACAACAAGCTTTTGTCAGACTAAACGCACACCTCTTCTTTTTTGTCTGTGCGTTTACTTTGACAAGTAGCATTCTACAAATATCTCAAAAAAAATGGAATTTTTTAAACTTTTACAGGTTGATTTTTTTCATCCACGGTTTATATTCTAAGAGTATGGGTTGATTCTTTTGTCATCGGAGACAAAATTTTCCGCCCGCCACTAACATCATAACAGAGGGTTATCATTATGGTCGAAAAAACTGAAATTTACGCAGACGGCATTGGTCAGATTCACTTCGCGGGCGGCATGGTCCGTTACGACTTCGTCACACTCCAGCCGGAAGAAGAAGGAAAAGCTCCCGTTCCCCGCGCCAGCGTCCGCATCATCATGCCGCCGCAGGGTTTCCTCGCCACCTTCAATTCCATGCAGCAGCTCATCGACAAACTGCTCGACGCCGGCATCCTGCAGAAAAACGAAAACGCCAAAAAGTAATTCCATTACGGAGTTTTCCGCATGAACGGCAAAACAGAATTTCTGCATTTCCAGAAAATGGCAGTGCTTCCGGCGGACGCGCCGCTGCGCGTCGTGCCGCGTTTCAGCGCGTGCAGCCATGCGGAAATGCTGTTTTGCACCGGGTCTGACAGCCGGTTCTCCATGCACTTTACCGGAAAAAGACTTACGCCCGAATCCGTGATTTCCGTCTTTGAAAAATATCGCGGATTTTCATGCACCTGCTCCGTAACCGCTCCGGAATTCAAGGACCCCGTCTGCCGGATCATCACCGGCAGACTCCCCGTTTCTGCGGTATTCACGGTTGGCGGACTGTCCAGAAAATCCGCCGGAACGCGCCAGACGTTCCGGTCAGGTTCGTTCTCCAGGACATTCCGCCGGATGAAACCGTCCGGATGCCGCAAATATGTATTCGGAGGACTCCGGCTATGATTTTCTCTGCCGCATTTATTGTCAATAGAGAAACAAGAAAAGTCCATGGCCTGAATTTGAATAAAAAAACGGGTGGTGGGTTTTTCTTGTTTTTTATGGAAACAACAAAAAATATATACAACCATGTGAAAGGGCAAAAATGAGTACTGTCACTATTTCCACTTTGGAAGAACTGAAAGCATTTCGTGACGCCGTCAACAACGGCAACAGCTGCAAAGGTCAGACGGTTGAACTGTCTGCGGATATTGATCTCAAAGGAGAAGAGTGGACTCCGATCGGAAAGAGCGGAAGCACTTTTCAGGGAGTTTTCAACGGCAACGGTCATACCGTCAGCAATCTGGTGATCAACCAGCCGGGAATGAGCGATGTCGGTTTCTTCGGAGTCACGACGAATGGTGAAATCAAAAACCTGACCATTCACAATGCGGACGTCAAGGGTTATCTGGATGTCGGCGCAGTTGCCGGTACGCCCTATACCTCCAAATATACCAACATCAAACTGACCGGCGACGTCAAAGTGGAAGGCTACGCCTATGTCGGCGGCATGTTCGGCAAAAATGCTTATGCCAACCTGACCGGTCTCACCATTGACGCCAACAGCGGCAGCTATGTCAAAGCAGAGTCGGGAATTTACCGCTCCTACGTCGGCGGCGTGATCGGCTTCATGGGTGAAGGCAATCAGACGGTTCAGGACGTTACCTCCAACCTGAACGTCATCGGTTCGACCTGCGACGTCGGAGGCATTGTCGGCATTGCCCACTACGGCAACAAATTCATCAATGTTACCTGCACCGCGGAAAACATTACTCTGAAGAATGCCCAGGATGCAGGCGATGAGCAGGAGATCGGCGGCATCGCCGGCGTCTGGAATAACTCAGACAGCAAAACGGTACTGATGATCAACTGCTCCGCAGAAAACACCACGCTCAAATCTGCTCTCAACGGCGAAGACAAATCGGAAGATGTCAAAGGCAATACCGTCACCGGAAAATCTTACTCCGGCGAAACTGCAACGTCCGGCACCCTGCTGGTCGGCAAAGAAACACAGACAGAAAACGGCACTGCCCTCACCTTCACGGTCTCCGGACCCAAGGCCGCGGAAGATCTGGAAAAAGCGTTCGGTCCTCTGCAGGCGAACGAAGACGGCACTTTCACTGCTCAGACCACTTATTTGGTCCGCATCGGCGGTGCTTATTATGATACGCTGGACGCCGCTCTCGCCGCCGCGAAAAACGGCGACACTCTCACGCTGCTGGGCAACATCACGCTCGATTCCATGCTGACCGTCGGCAAAGACATTACCATCGACGGTGCGGGGCAGTACTCCATCACCGCATCCGAAAACGACGCCTGGAAAGGCCAGCAGATGATTCAGGTCTCCAAGGCGAATGTTACGTTCAAAGACCTCACTCTCGACGGAGCCGGCCAGAGTCTCACTCTGATTCAGGCAGCCGCCGCCACCGGTCTGACGCTCGACGGCGTCACCATGCAGAACGCCCGCAACGGCATCTATAAAGGCAGCACTTTCGACAACGGCGGCGTAACCATCAGCAACTCCACCATCAATGTCAAAGTCTACGCCTTCAACGCCTCCGGAAAACTCGCCTTCGTCAACGTCTCCGGCAGCACGCTGTACGGCTGGACTTCCTACGACAGCAGCTTGACCGATGCGTCCGGCTCCTTCAAGGACACCAAATTCTTCGAAGCCGACGACCGCGGACTCAACGGCATTGTCGCCGCGCTGCGTCCCTACTTCCCCACGGTTGTGGACAATTGCCAGTTCTCCGAAGCGTTCAGCATGACGACCGGCGATTATTACAATGAAAACGGGCTTTCCATCGGCAAGTCCAATGTCGTGATGAATCTTGACAAGGTTTCCGTCATCAAAGCCGACGGTTCCGCCAGCGACGTTCCGCTTGCCGACCTGGTCAGCGGCAAATTCGACGGCTCCGGCGGCAGCGCGGTCAGCGACGTCGCCTTCGTCGTGGACGGCGTCAAAGACGAAGCATCCGGCAAATACAGCGGCGGCACCTTTATCGGCGACTCCGCAGTCATCGCCTCCACCCTCGCGGAAGGGCTTGCACCCAAAGCCAACGAAGACGGCACTTACTCCGCCGCCACCCCGGACATGACCAATATCCTGGTCAATTCCGGATGGACGTCCATGAAACCCGGCGAAGTGATTCCCGGACAGGACGGCTTCAACTTCGGCTTCAATGCGTTCGACAGCATGGACGGCATTCTGGCGAAATACGCGACGGATGCGACAGCCAATACCGCAACCTCCAAAATCATTCTGAATTCGGATGCGGAAAACAATTCCGCCACCACGGGAAAAGTTTACCTTTACACGAATTCCGATCTGGCTTTTGCCGCCGACGGCACTCCGCGCACGGCAACCTTCCACGGTTCGCGGCTTTACCTGATGAATGTTTACCAGCTCGACGGCGAACACAAACCGGTCAAAAATGAATTCATTCCGACGATCACCATTGAAGAAGGCGTTTCTCTGGTTACAGACAAGATGCTGATGGTCGGTCAGAACGTGGATCAGGATGACATTGACACGGACGGGAATCCGACCCGCGATCCGGCAGCGGTGAATCTCGTGGTCAACGGCATGCTCACCACCGAACTCTACGTCGCCAGCCTGTCCTCGGTAACTGTGAACAAAACCGGCAAAGTGCTGGTCGGATATAAAGAAGCGTTCATCACCCGCAGCAGTTCCACGGTTACGGTCAACGGCACGGGTTCGAAAGACGATGTCCAGTTCGCAGTGAATTACACATCCATGCAGGGCGGTGTTCTGAATCTGAACGACACCAGCATGACCACCGGAATGTTCTGGATCGGTACAGCCTCACAGGGTTTTGTGATTGAAGGCAGCACGATTAATGCCAAGAACTCCAAAATTGCAGGCTCTCAGGACGGCAGTCTCTCCGACAAATCCAGCATCGTTCTTTCCGACGGCAGCGAAATCACCATGGCGGGAAAACTGGAAAACAACGGCTCCATTCAAATTGAAGGAAGCACCCTTTCGGTTTCCTCTCTGACCAACAACGGCGCCATCAACGTCAGCGGCTCTTCCACGGTGAACATCGGGACGACCTCCGGAAACGGTGCTTTCAATCTGAACGGAGCGAACCTGACCGACTCCAGAATCGGCAATGCCGAGGTGTACGGCGATGTTACCGCTAACAACCTCGAAGCGGGCAACATCAGCGTCGGCTTCGGACGCTACACTGCCGCCAATGCGTCGCTCGACCTCTCCGGCAGTGTCAAAGCCAACATTATTTATGTCGGTGTCAAGACGGTTGAAGGCGACGCCCCGTATGCGAACTTCTCTTATGCCCTGAACATCCATGACGCCCAGGGCGATATCGGAACGGTCAACGCCCGCACCACGGGGACGCTGACGATCAGCAGTTCGGAACTGAACATCGGCGACCTCCTGATCCGCAATCAGACCGAGATCATCGACAGCAACATCACCGGCAAATTCGGCAGCGGCGGAACCGGACACTGGGCGATCTACGAAGATGATGATTCATCGAGAACCGCCAGCCTGACGGTTACCGGCTCCACCCTGAACACCAACTACATCTGCATCGGAAAGAATATCAACGGACAGTACGAGGCGGATTCCAATGCGAAACTGACGCTGACCGACTCCACCTTCATTGCAGACAGCTATATCTATCTGATGAAGAACACGGCGGGCTTCACTACCGGCATCACGATGCAGAACTTCTCCGTGCTGCAGGCAAAAACCATTTACAACGGAAGCGAAATCCGGATGAATCACAATTCCACAATCAAGTTCAGCGGCGAGTACATCAGCGACGGCGGAAGCATTGTCGTTGACATGACCGGAGCCAAAGCCGGCGGATTCTTCAAGCTCATCGACTACACCGGTGCGGATCCCGCATCCGTCAATTACCAGAATGTCACGCTGCTCAACGGCAACGGCTACACCGCGGTAACCATGAACGGCGACCTGTATGCAAGCAATGCGGATATGAGCGTCATCCAGGTCAATTCCGCCTGGGCGGGCAACGCCCCCGGAACGGAAGTTGCGGAAGGTTACTACTTCGGCTTCAATGCGTTCGACAAACTCTCCGGAGCGGCGGACGGCATGACCGCAGACACTGCAACGATCAAACTGACGGGCGACGTCGAGGAAAGCACGGACGCCGCAGCCGGAGCGGCAACCAACCGCAACTTCAATTTCAGAGCCACGAAAGACCTTGTTCTGACTGCGGACGACGCCGCCACCATCAAGCTGACAGTCGACGACTCCCTTAAAACGCACGGCGGCTCGACCAACAGCACCGGCGAACTCGCGTTCCTCAGCGATTCCGACGACCGGCGTGCCACCATCACCATCGACAAGAATGTTACCATCAACACCAACGCGAAAGTCTGGTTCGGCAGAACCGCAGTCACCAAAGAAGTTCACGCCACGGATGTGATCATCAACGGAACGATCAATCAGCAGAAAAACACGGATACAAACTCCTACGGCATCATGCAGATTCAGTCGGACAAAGGCTCCACGGTCACGCTGAACGGAACCATCTATCTTGACTGGTCTCTGCTGGTGAAAGGCTCCACTTTCACGGTAACCGGCACGGGACTGCTGGGCAGATCCGCCAGCTCCTGGCATGACACCTATGTTTCGGTGGAAAAACGCGAAGACCTCGGCGGAAAATTCATTCTGGACGGAGGAAAAACCGCCAATCTGTCTGCATTGGCAGTGAATGAACTCAGTTCCGCCGAACTGAAAAACGGCGCCAATGCCGATTTCAGCCAGTCTGCCACCATCAGCAGCGGTGCATCCCTGACCATCAGCAACTCCAACCTGACCACGGAAACCCTGACCAACAACGGCGCCATCACCATGGACAGCGGTTCTTTCCTGGCGTTCGGCAGTTACGCCGGGACTTCGGCCATCACGATCGACACCGCCGGATACGACAAGACAAAAATCGCCAAGCTGATCGACTACACCGGAACCGGCAGCGTGGATTACGGGACCATCATCGGCAACTATGATTCGGACCTCTTCACGGTGCTGGACAACGACCTGTTCATCGGTAAAGCGGATATGAACGTCATCCAGGTCAATTCCGTCTGGGCGGGCAACGCCCCCGGAACGGAAGTTGCGGAAGGTTACTACTTCGGCTTCAATGCGTTCGACAACGCGAACGACGCAATCAACGCCGCCGGCGCCAATGCGACAGTCAGGATCCAGGGCACCGGTGAAGACACGACCCCGATCACCAGAAAATCCTATATGGAGAATCTCACCGTCGAGACTCCGGAAGGCGGTTCCAGCCATCTCTGCATGCACGCCGGCAGCACGACCTACGTCTATGGAGAAGAGGCCGAAAACGGCGACGCCGTCAGACATGAAGCGACCGTCGAATACAAGAATCAGGACATCAGTTTTGCCGGTCACAGCCACTTTGAATCCCTCGCCGGAATGACGGTCAAATTCACCGGCTCCAAGGTCGGTCACGATGGCGGAACGCCGTTCTTCAAAGTCTATGGGGATTCCAACGTCGTTTTTGACAACAGCACGTACAATGCGAAGAACGGCAACCTCTGGTTCTACGTTTCCGGACAGCTCGATCTTCAGAAGAACTCTCTTTTGAACATTGAAACCGGCAGCGGCTTCCGCATCCTCGCGGCGGGCGGAAAAGTCAATGTCGACGAATCCGGACTTACAGTCAGCAATACCAACATCACCATCGGGTCCTATTATATCTACGGCGACAGCGACAAAACCGCGAAAGCGATTGTCGGCGGCAAGAAGCAGGGACACGATGCGGACGGCGGCAACGACTACTCCGCGACCCTCAATATTACGAATGGCCGGCTCGTCAACAAAAACGGATTTGTCCGCGTCGGCGCATCCTACATCCTCGACGACGCTGCGACCGACAAACGCGAAGGGCTGACCATCAAAGCCAATCCCGACAAGCCCGCGGACTATGCGGACCTGGCGAAAGCCTATCTGAACATCACAGGCAGCTCCGCCGCCGACCTCAACGAGCTCTATGTCGACGGCAACGGCATTGTGACCGTTCAGGATTCCTCGAAGCTCACCGCAAAAGCGGTCACTGTCGACGGCAAACTCACGGTATCCCATGGATCCGCCATGACCGTATCCGGAGTGCTGTCGGTTTCCGGCGACAGCAACGCAGGCCGCGGCATCACGGTCGACGGAACCGGATTCACCTCCGGAACGAAGGCAGTCATCTCGGCTGGCTCCATCGTCTGGAACAAAAACATCCTCGCGAGCGGTCTTGAAACCGGCATGACGCTGGCTGTGACGAACAACGCCGTCTATCTGACGGATCAGAATCAGGATACCGTTCACGTCGGCGGCAAGAACGCCGACGGAGTTCCGGAAGCCAACACGACCGGCGCCGGCATTGCCGGCTGGAACGCGTTCGACACGATCCTGGACGCGGTCAACGCGATCGGCATGACGCCGGACAAGACCGTCTTCGACTTCGGCAATGCCGCGAAGACCTATACCGGCACACTTCAGAATGAAACAGACAAGGTTGAATTCACCCAGGCCGGCAAATACACCTTCACCGGCGGCGAGCTGGCGCATCTGCCTTACCTCCACGGAAATGCGGCAGACGCCGAACTGGTCTTCGACAAAGCGAAACTGACGCTGTCCAAAGTGAAAATGGAAAAGGGTTCCAGCCTGACCGTCATGGATTCGCAGCTGGACTTCCATCCGCACTCCGGCGATCTGGCATTCCTCTCGCTCTACAACGACGGCATCATGAACGTTGCCGGTTCGGTGGTCGGCATTTCCGACGAAATGAACGACACGGACATGCCGAAAGCCGGCAAAGCGGGCAACAGCGACACCAACGGAGTTTATCTGGCAAAAGACGGCATGAGCCGCGTGTCCCTCACCATTCAGGGTCAAGTCAACATGACAGATTCCACACTGTTCGCCTCCTATCGTTCCAGAGTTCTGGCGGGAACCCGCGGACAGGGCGAAATGAATCTGAAAAATTCGGTGATGTACGCCGACGGGCTTCAGATTCTGCAGGCGACGGAAGACACGGGCAAAGCCACCGTCAATCTGGATGCGTCCGCGCTGATCCAGAGTCATTACAGCAGTTCCGCTTCTCTCTACTCTCTGGTCATCGGCAATGACGAAGCAGCCAATGCGGCGGCGGTCATCTCGTTGACCAACGGTTCGCTGCTTGACTGGTCCAAAGCGGCAACGACCCGTATGCCGTATGAACCGTGGCCGGACTCCGACTCCGTGGTGATCAACACCAACGGAACGCTGGAGATCAAAGGCAATTCCACGGCGAAGACGGGCAACATCACCAACGCCGGAGCCATTGTCATCGACAACGGCAAACTGGAAGCGGCGGCGGTTGCCAACAACGGCACATTTTCCGTGTCCGGCACCGTCGACCTGAGCGGCAGCTTCTCCGGAAACGTCTTCAACTTCGCCGCCGGATCGGTTCTGACCTCCTCGAAGGGCTTCTCCTTTGACGGCGATTACGTAACCGACAGTCTGACCGCCATCGGCGCGGGCGAATTCAGCTTCGGCAAACTGCGCTTCAATGTGGACAAAGCCAATCCGAAGAGCGTTGACGTCAAGATCGGCAAAAATGCAGTGGTCAAGGTATCGAACGTGATGGAAATCGACCGCCGCACCGCCAAAGATCCGGATGCCGTGGACGAAAACATCGCCGGAATCCTCACGCTGGAAGACGGCGCGAAAGTTACGGTCGGCACGGAAACCGCCAAGGGCTGGTTCTACAATAAGTTCGAAGCCTCCACGAACATCAGCAAAGGCGCTGAGCTGAACGTGTACGGCGAATTCCAGAACAAAGGCTATTTCACGGTCAACGGCACACTGAATCTGTACAGTGTCTTCGGACTGGGAATGACCGCCGCCGGACGCGAGGACAAGGGCGGCATCATGAACATCGACGGCGGAGTGGTGAACTATTCCGACACCGAAGCCAGCAAAGGCTGGTTCGGCATCGGAACGAAACGCCAGAACAATCCGACCTGGGATGACGCCACCGACACCAAGACTTCGGAACTGAACATCACCAACGGCGGACAGCTGAACATCAATCTGCTGGAAGGCAATCCGTATGATACGGCGTTCGGAATCGGTCAGTACGGAAAACTGAGCGTCACGGGCGAAGGCGCCGCGGTGAACGCCGCCAGTGCCGGACTCCAGAACAACGGTGAAATCCTGCTGCAGAACAAAGCAAACATGACCCTCGGCAAGCTGATCAGCAACGGGACCATCACGGTTTCCAATTCGACACTCGCCGTGTCCGGCGACCTGACCCTGAACGGCAGCTTCAGCTTCGACCTTGCCAGCACGATTACCGTCGGCAATCTGACCAACAGCGGCACCATCACCATTGACATGAACAATGTTGAAGCCGGTCAGATGTTCAAGCTGATCGACCACACCGGAACCGGTACGGGCAGCAGCTACGGCGACGTTACACTGATCAACAACGCCGGCAGCTACCGGACGATCGTTATCGACAACGACCTGTATGCGCTGAACGTTGACATGAGCGTGCTGAAAGTCAACGCCGCCTGGGCAGGCACGGCAGCCGGCACGAAAGTTGCGGAAGGCTATTACCTCGGCATCAACGCGTTCGATGCGCTGTCCGCTACCACGGGCAATATCGCCAAGGACGGCAGCGACACGACCATTGAAATCGGCAGTGATCTGACGGCTTCCGGCGAACTGGAATTCGACCACGGCAGCGGCAAAGTCATCTTCACAGCCGGCAGCGAAGGCGAAAAAGTCATCAACACCGGCGATGTGGTGTTTGAAAATAAAGTCAATGCAAACATTGTCGTCGGCAAGGATGTAACCTTCAATATTGCCGACAACAATAATGACTTTGCGGTCTATTACGGCAACAACCTGGATCTGTACGGCACCATCAAGGGCGGTCAGAACTACGGCTCGCTGTATCTGTACCAGGGCGATCATACGATCCATGCGGAAGGAACGCTGGCGACCGGCAGACTGCATTCCAGATATGACTCCGTTACCGTGCTGGGTGCGGAAGGTGAAACCCGCCGCTATGCGGAAGACGTTGCGGTTGCAGACCGTACCGATGCGCAGGTGAATATCAACTTCCTGTTCCAGGAATCCGGTACATTCGCCGCGAAAGACACCTTTGTGAACGTCGGTGCTGCCAACGGCGGAGACGGCCACGGCATTTACGACAGCAACAAGGGAAGCGTCCGCGACACCAACGCGCCGGTCTTCAACTTCGCCAACACGAAACTGAATGCCTACCAGATTCAGCTGCAGCGGGGCGAGACGACCTTCGGAGCAGACGGCAGCGTGATTACGATTACGGCTGAGTTCAACACGAATGGTACGGTCAATCTCACCAATACGAAACTGACCGTGGGCAAAACGCTGACCAATACCGGCAGCTTCAGCTTCGACCTTGCCAGCACGGTTACCGTCGGCGGTCTGGTCAATTCCAGTACCATCACCGTTGACATGACCGGTGCAAGTTCCGATCTGGCTCTGCTGATCGACTACACCGGAAACGGCGTGATGACTCTGGAGGACTATGGCAGCGTTACGCTTTCCGATGCGAACTACAGCACCATGGTCATCAACAATGACCTGTATGCGATTTCCACGTCGCTCGACCTGACGCATGTTGCGGTCAACGCCGCGTGGGCGGGCTCAGCGACCGGCGCAGTAGTCGCCGAAGGCAAATACTTCGGACTGAACGCCTTCGACACGACCGACAATCTGTCCGGGCTTTCCGCGATGAAAACACTGTCCATCACGGATACGACGGCGGGCGGTGCGCTTGATTTGACGAAGTTCGGCAGTCTCGCCATGACGGCGGTCAACAGCACGCTGACGGATCTGGCGCTTGCCAACAGCAGCAGTCTGAATATGGACGGCAGCAGCACCGCCGGCAACATCTCCGCCGCGGGCAGCCTGACCATCAACGGCGACGCCGCAGTCAACACGGTCAAGACTGCAGCTGCGGATGCGGAACTGAATATCAACGGACTCACGGTCAACCAGGGAATCAGCGGCTTCACCACGATTTCGACGGGCGGAGTCTCGGTGAAGAAAGGCGGAATCACGCTGACCGCCGGCAATGACGTGATGAACGTCAACGGAATGCTGATCAGCATGGCGGACGGAATCGACTTCCTGGACGGCAGCAACAGCCTGACCTTGAGCAGTGCAGCCTCCGTCGTGGCATACGGAATTTATGCAACGAACGGCAGTCTGGATCTGACGCTGACGCTGGCGGACAACGTCGGCAAGGCGATCATCACGGTGGCGGACGATGGAATCTTCGCGGATGCTGCCAGCACGATCTCGCTGGACGTCTCCAAACTGCAGGTCGGCAGCTACATTCTGGTCAACAACCTGAGCAGCTTCAGCAAACGGATCCAGGTGAACGGCGACACGCTGGGAATCGGCGAATCGCTGAACATCAACGGAATGCGCTACACGCTGAACTACAGCAACAAGACATTGTCCCTGGATGTTACGGACTTCATCGTCGGCAACGACATCGACAACAACGGTTATGCGGACATCCTGATGTTCAACCAGAAAAAGGAAGCCGCGCTGTGGCTGATGAAGAGCAACGGAACGGCGGAATGGAAAGAACTGTTCCCGTTCGCCGGCGGCGACATTGCCGACGGCTGGACGCTGTTCGACACCGGCGACACGACGGGCAACAACTATTCCGACGTGATCCTGTACAATGAACAGGACAAAGATGTCGGTGTGTGGCAGATGAGCGACGGCGAAACGACCTGGCGCACGCTGGAAAGACTGGACAGCGATCATGAACTGGTCGCGGTACGCGACTTCAACGGCAACGGCAAACGGGATATCCTGAGCCGCGGCACGGATGGATCGATCCAGTTCCACTACACGGACAGCGGCAAAACCGAACGCTTCGAACTCTCCAATGACTGGAAAATCGTGGGCGCCGGCGACATCAACGGCGACGGCAAAGCCGATGTGATCTTCCAGAACGGAACGAAGACCGGCGCATGGCTGACGGGCGCGGAAAACGAAATGCCGCAGTGGCGCGACCTGTACGACCTGGGCACGGCGGACAACAGCATTCTGGGAACCGGCGACTTCGACGGCAACGGGATTGCGGATGTGCTGATCGCCACGAAGAACAGCAACGGCACAGTCTCCTACGGGACCTGGCTGATGAACGCCCAGACGGAAGCCCAGTGGAGAACGCTGGTCACCCTGCCCGCCAGTGTGGTGATCGAAAGCATCTCCGACATCAACGGCGACGGCAAGGCGGAACTCCGGGTGCGGAACGGCAACGACATCGCGAGCATCTCGATGTCGGTCAGTCTGGACAGCAGCACGGTTCTGACGCAGTGGAACTCCCATGGTCCGGTAACGGATGAATGGACCACCAAGCTGGCATCTCCGATTCTCTGAGTCTGATAAACCTGTAACCCCAACGGTTCCGGAAAAATTCAATTCCGGAACCGTTTTTTCTTTTTGAGGAGTTGCAAAATCCGCAAAGTGTGTTATCATTAGAAGAAACAAGGAAAGGCAGCCGCATGAGCAAAGAAAATGTAAAGATGTTTTATATGGAACTGGAACGGAACCGGGAACTTTATGAAGAAGCCATCTCGTTTCAGGAGAAATTCACGGAACAGGAGGAAGTCATAGAAGCGTTTCTGGAGCTGGCGCGCCGGAACGGGTATCCGTTCGAAGCGGAAGAACTGGCTGCCTACATTTTTGAAAACGGACAGGAAGAAAAACGCTGCTGAAAAAAGAAAAATTCCGGAGGCAGGAATCCGCTCAAAATTCATCGGTTATAATTTCAAAGGAATCCTTGACTTTTTCCCTTTTCCGGATTATCTTACCACGACCAATGAAAGGAATCAAGATGAAAAAATGGCTGCTGACCGCCCTGTGCGCGGTACTCTGTTTCAGCTGGGGCATGGCGTCCGCCGCAGACGCTCCGCTGAAAATCGCGGTGATTGACATGAACCGGGTATTTGAAGAATACAACAAAACCCGCATCAACGAAGCGAAACTGAAAAAGCAGGCGGAAGTATTCAAGGAATATTCCAAACAGCTGACCCAGTCGCTGATGAAACTGCGCGAAGAATTTGTGAAACTGCGCGACGATTCCCAGAATCTGGCATATTCGGACGCCGAACGGGAAAACCGCCGTCTGAATGCACAGGAAAAATACCGTCAGCTGGCTGCCAAGGAACAGGAAATCCGGGAATACAACCGGGAAAAACAGACGCAGCTGCAGGATGAATACATCAAATTCCGCAATATCATACTGGCGGATATTTCCGCTGTGATCGAAACGAAATGTCTGGCGGAAGGCTACGGGCTGGTGCTGGATAAGTCAGGCAAATCACGCAATGACATTCCGCTGGTGGTCTATTCATCCAAAATGCTGGACATCACGGATGCCGTAATCAAAACACTTAATCTGGGACAGAACAAACCGGAACCACAGCCGGTTCAGGGGAAAGGAAATACAGGAAAATGAGCAAGATTGTCAAAGCAGCGGAACTGGCGGAACTGATCGGCGGACAGACAGAAGGCGATGCGAACCGGGAGATCACCGGGGTCAATTCACTGAAACTCGCCGCGGAATCGGATGTGTCGTTTCTTTCCAACATCAAATACAAAATCCAGCTGGACAACACCAAGGCGGGAGTCGTGCTGGTAGCGGAAGACTGGAAATTTCCGCCGAAGGAAAACCAGACGCTGATCCGGTGCAAAAATCCGGATAAGGCATTCACCAAAGTCTGCGGACTGTTTGCGCCGGAACCGCAGAAATTCGAACCGGGCATTCATCCCTCCGCCGTGGTGCATCCGAGCGCGAAAATCGGAGAAGGCTCCACCATCTGTGCAACAGCAGTCATCGAACAGGGAGCCGTCATCGGGAAAAATACCGTGATCGGCGCGGGAGTTTATGTGGGCGAGTTCACCACCATCGGCGACAACTGCATGATCTATCCGAATGTATCCATCATGCGTTACTGCAAACTGGGCAATAAGCTGATTATTCATGCGGGAACGACGATCGGTTCGGACGGATTCGGGTTCACCCCGACCTTCACGGGACTGGTCAAAGTGCCGCAGAACGGTATTGTGCAGATTGACGACAATGTGGAAATCGGCGCGAACTGCACGGTTGACCGCGCACGTTTCGGCAAGACCTGGATCAAGAAAGGCGTCAAAATCGACAACCTGGTGCATGTGGCGCACAACGTGATTGTGGGCGAATCTTCGGCATTGATCGGACAGTGCGGCATTGCCGGCAGTGCGGAAATCGGACGCGGCGTCATCGTGGCGGCACAAGCAGGCGTCAATGGACATATCACGCTCGGCGACGGCTCCAAAGTGGCAGGCTGTTCGGCAGTGCAGCGCAGTCTTCCGCCGGGAGCATCCGCATTCGGAACCCCTGCGGAAAGTGAAGAAGATTTCATCGAGCGGCATATGCTTCCGCGTAAAGTCCGCCGTCTGACTGCGCGTCTGGAAAAACTGGAAGCGCTGCTGGCGGAACTTGAACAGAAGAAATCAGAATAAAAACATGCAGAATGTACGGTTATATCCTGCCGCCCTGACCATAGCCGGAAGCGACAGCGGCGGCGGTGCGGGAATACAGGCGGATCTCCGCACCTTCCATTATTTCCGGGTATTCGGAACATCAGCCATAACAGCTGTTACGTTTCAGAATCCGCTGGAAGTTGCCGGAATCGAACCGGTTTCGCCGGAAGGAGTCCGCGCCCAGATCCGAACCGTGCGCAAGGGAATCGACATCGCGGCGGTCAAAACCGGAATGCTGTTTTCCGCGGAAATCATCGAAGCGGCAGCCGACGCACTGTCCGGATTCACCGGACCGCTGGTTGTCGATCCGGTCATGATTTCCACCAGCGGACGCAATCTGCTGCGTGAAGATGCAGTCGAGGCACTCAAGAATACTCTGCTGCCCAAGGCGGCATGGATCACCCCGAACCTGCCGGAAGCGGAAGCGCTGACCGGACGCAGGATCCAATCCGGCGACGATGCAGTCCTGGCGGCACGGGAATGCGCGGAACGCTGGAAATGTTCCGTTGTGCTGAAAGGCGGTCATGCAGACGGTCCCGAAGCGGCGGATGTGGTGTTCCATGAAGGAGTAAGTCTGCTGCTTTCCACTCCGAGGATTCCGGTCAAAGGCAATTCCGACCATGGAACCGGCTGTACATTCAGCGCGGCTCTGACCGCCCTGCTGGCGCAGGGAACCGGCTGGAAAGATGCATTGCTCCGAGCCAAGGCCTTTGTGCTGGCATCGCTGGCACACCCCGTGCGGCTTTCGGTCTGCGGGGTGTACGGCATGTATCCACCAACGGAAACGCTGACTCAATTCAGCCAGCTGATTCACTGCAAGGAGCTCTGACCATGAACCGGCTGGAACGTTTATGCGGGAATCTACGGAACCTGGTTTGCGGGCGGCACCTGTATTCCATATTCATCCCTGCCCTGCTCTGGGGGGATGTGTTTGATGCCGAGGCGGCGGAAAACCGCCGGGTGTACCGTCCGACTCAGGCACAGCTGCGGCTGGAACAGCAGAACCGTCAGCGGGAAGCACAGATTCAGGAAATCCGCCGCCGTCAGGCTCTGGCGCAGAAAAACAAAGCACAGAAGGTCCGGCAGACGAAACCGCAAACCGTTCAGACTGTCCGCAGTCAGCCGGCGCAACCCCAGGTGCAGTCCACCCGGAAACCGGTGAAAATCCGCTATATCTGGTATCAGTCGCGCCGTTTTGTGCTGGTACAGGACATTGCCCGCTATTACGGGATGAAGATTTCCTATTACAAAAGCGGGCTGACTCTGCGCAGTTCCCGTGACGTGGTTACCCTGCTCTACGACAAACGCATGGCGAACATCAATCGGACGAATATGTACCTGACTCATGCGCCGGTTCTGCGCGGTGCGCTGGTTTATCTGGACGAAAAAGACTTTCTGCTGGTCGTTGATCCGGTCATCCGGAATACGCCCCTGTGGAAACATTCCCTGCGGACCGTGCTGATTGATGCAGGACACGGCGGCAAAGACCAGGGTGCGCCGGGCGGAAAGAATCTGCTGGAAAAGAACATCACTTTGAGCATCGCGCGCAAACTGGCGGCACGTCTGCAGAAACAGGGATACCGGGTTCTCATGACCCGGAACAATGACCGCTATCTGACCTTGCAGCAGCGGGCGGACATGTGCGAGAAACTGAAACCGGATCTGTTCATTTCCATTCATTGCAATGCAGTCGGCAACCGGAAAATCAAAGGAATTGAAACGTTCGCCATGACCCCCGTCGATGCGGCGTCCACCAGCGACAGCAAGCGCGGAACCAAAACCGGCGCGGGAAATTCCTTCGATAAAAACAATTACCGTCTGGCGTATGAAGTGCAGAAAAATCTGACCACGACGCTGAAGGCGGAAGACCGCGGCGTCAAACATGCGCGTTTTTTCGTTCTGCGGCACGCCACCTGCCCCGCGATTCTGATTGAAACGGGATTCATCACTCATCCAACGGAAGGCGTCAATCTGGCGCGTTCTGCGTATCAGGACCGTCTGGTGAACGGAATTGTTTCCGGCATTTCCGCTTATGCGAAATCTGCCGCACCGCCGAAAAAACAGACTGCTGCAGTCAGAAAGAAATAACCCCGCACCGATAAGGAATGCGGGGAAGCGTTCAGTTCATTTCACGGATTCATGTTCGGAACGTATCCCTCAGGCACAGCTTCATTTCACATAAATTTCCACGGGGAGACTCTCCACCGCGACCGATTTCAAGTTCAGCACGGCGCGCAAGGTGTAAGGTTGTTTTTTACCGTCCGGATTCGGCAAATCCTTCAGGAACACCGCTGGAACCTGGATCAACGCCTGATTGGTGCCGGGATTCAGAGTCAATGGAGAACGGGCGGACAATTTTGCGCCGGACGCATCGTGAGTCGGAGACATTTTCCATTTTGCGCCGCCGTTTCCAGATTCCGCAGTTCCCGGACGGTAATACAGGTTGACGTTTGCAGGTTCGAAGGTATGCCATTCGTAAATGGTAACGGGACGCAAGCCGGTGTTTTTCAGGGAAAAAGTCAGAACGGCGCGTTCCTCGCCTGCATAAAATTCACGGCGGGATGTGAGCAGAGACAGTTGAAGGCTGTAATCTTTGAGTTTCTGGAAAACTTCCGGATTCCGCTGAAAAGTCCCGGTTTTCCGGGCAGGTTTCTCGGAAGTGCAGGAAACGGTCAGCAGGAGCAGACCGGACAGTAAAAAACAGAATCTTTTCATAATTTCATCCTTCCCTGATTTCCGGACGGTTCCGCTTCGGCAGTTCACCGCTGCGCACTTTCCGGAAAAATTGTTTGAATTGCTCAGTGCATTCGAGTTCCAGCACGCCGCCGGTAACTTTCACCTGATGCAGCATACCGGGGAAACCGGTGATGTCCAGCGCAGAACCGCAGCAGCCGCTCCGCGGATCGGACATGCCGTAGACCACCCGTTCGACCCGCGCATTGACCATAGCCCCGGCGCACATGGCGCAAGGCTCCTTGGTAACATAAACGGTTACACCGTCCATGCGCCAGTCGCCGGATTGAGCCGCCAAAGCAGACAACACCAGGATCTCCGCATGGGCAGTGGCGTCTTTGAGCAGTTCGACCTGATTCCAGGCACGCGCCACAATCATGCCGTCGCGCACCGCCACCGCCCCGACCGGGACTTCGTGATTCAGTTCAGCCTTCTCCGCTTCCCGGAGAGCCGCCCGCATAAAATACTCATCGGTAAAAATCACCGGCGGCTCATCCGCAGCAGGATTATTGACCGGACAATTCTTTTTCCCGGATTTCATCAATGGCCTCTTTTCCATACAATGCACGTAAAAGTTTCAGATTCTGAGCATAAAACGCCTGCGGGTCAGGTTTGGTTATGACCTCGCCGCGCGAAAATTCCAGCATCATTTTCCGTTTTTCCTGATCCGCCAGATACAGCTCCAGATAACGGGCAAGAGTGCGCGGACTCAGTTCATCGAACAGTTTCTGTCCAAACGATTCCACATAATCAGCGGCAATTACCGAAAGCAGTTCCGGCGGAACATGTTCCATGCCGCGCGACAGGAACAGATCTTCAATCATTTCCTGACAGCGTATCTCGTCGAAGAACGGGAAGGTGAAAGCCCGTCCGCGGCTGGATATGTTCGGGGGAAAACGGTAATTCGATGCAATGACCGTCAGGATATTGTGCGGCAAGGCAAACGAGCCGCCCACATGCGTCCGGAAATAATACCAGTTGATTTCCCGCGTGTCAATGTCATCAAAAAAAACAATGAATTTGTGTCCAGCCGCAGACGCCAGTTTTTCAATCATGCTTTCCAGATCTTCCTGCAGAGATTCCGGACCGGGCAGAATCAGCGTGATTTCGGGAAAGGACATGGCGTAGGCAATCGTCATCTGCGTTTTTCCCAGACCGGGCAGACCGCTCACCAGCAGCGGCAGGTTATGTTTGCCGGCAGAAAAACCGGAAAAATGATCCTGAAAAACCCGCTTGGCTTCGCTGTATCCGAAAAAATCTTCCGCTTTGCGGATGGAATTCAGTTCCACAGGGAAAAATTTTCCATTGCGGTAACGGAACGTGTGCGAGCCGGCAAACGGATCATTCTGCTCAAAATGCAGAGCCAATTCCATCGCCAGCACTTTGGGCGTGGCTCGCGGAAAAAATGAACCGCGTAGACTCAGTTTTCCCGCCGCCGGAGTCAGACGCGAAAGCTGATCCGGATTCGCCGCATACTCTTTCAGGACCTCCGAACTTTTCAGCACCGCCGCCAGCGACTGGGCAAAACGAATGGCATGACGCATGGTTCCTCCTGCCAGGGTATCGGATTTCTCCACCGCTTTCAGCAGATCCGGACGCAAAGACGAAGCGGCATTCAGACGAAGCAGAGCCTCGAACAACGCCATATCCAGCATGGTTCCGAAACTTTTCCGTCCGCACAGCTGCGCCAGCGCATTCAGCGCATCCACGCTGTCGGGTTCGCTTCCGGCGCGGAAAGCCCGGTCCGCACTCCCGCGTCCCAGCCGTTCCGCGCGTTCCTTCGCCAGATATACCCGGAGCATTTCCAGAAACGCATGATATTTTTCCGAAACGATCAGACGCGCCGAACCGTCCGCGGAAAGCTCTTCAAACAGGACATTGAAAGAGGCTTCCGCATAATCCAGATCAAGAAACAGCTCATTCCGGGATGACATGATTCCAAACCTCCTTCAAGGTGCGGCATACAGCAGCACGCCCAGAAACAGCAGAACCATTTCGGCGGCATATCCGAAAATTTCCAATGCCTGCCGGTTGATGCCGGACACCGCATCCATGCAGAGATTGCCGGCATACCAGGCAACTGCCCAGGCGACGCCGAACGCCAGCAGGACAGCAAACAGATGAGAAATCCCGAAATGCAGCACCGCTGTGATCAGCAGAACCGCCAGGGCAAAGTGCCAATGCCGCTGTTCCCAGCCGCGCGGCGTCTCAATCCAGGCACGCCCGAAACCGCCCGGCGGATTCAACGACACCAGCTGCGCACGAACCAGCCAGGCGCAGGTGAACGCAATCACAAACCAGACCGGCGAAAAATAAGCCAGTACACCGCAGAACACCATGCGGAGAAAATACAGAGTCATCAGCATCAGCATGGACGCCCCCGACCGGGGAGCTGTCATGGAAGCCGGCGGCGTCTGGATGGCTTCCTCCTGCGAAGCCCCCTGCCGGCGCAGTTCTATGTAAGAAGTCAACGCGTTCAGCCCGCCCCAGGAATTCAGCAATTCCAACGCCAGCGGCACAACCGCCGCGCCAATCAGACCAGCTGCAAAGCGTCCGTGAAAAAACAGATTCAACGCCCAGAGCGGAACGGCAATCAGCAGTCCCAGAAGGGTACCGATCAGCGGCATCATCGGCCGCAGCAATGCGCTGTGCCCGTCGATTTCATCAAAATCGGACTCTCGGCCGCCGGACAGAAAACCCGGCAGGGGAATCCGGATGAACGTTTTCCATGCGGCTGAAAATTCCGCCAGATACGTATCAAACATGGAAACCTCCGTCTGTTTCCGGATCAGACCGATGCCGCGGTATCTGACCCTTTCTTGCAATATTTGTCATGCGCTTCGGAAATCAGCTGATGCGTCATCTCCGCCAGCTCTTTCCGGGAACGCCCCTCTGCCGAAATCGGCGGAAGCAGATACACTTCGCACTCAATCCACGGGATGCCGACCAGCTGCCACAGATGCGGCATGATGCCGATGTCCGTATACCAGCAGGGAGAATCCGCCCCCTCCGGAACCCGGTAAAGCGTCAGCACCGGCTGAATGGTGAATCCGCCGGACGCCGCCAGTTCAAACGGAGAAGTCTTGAACGGCAAAACCTGATTGCCGTCCGTACTGGTTCCTTCCGGATACACGATCAGCGGAACTTTATGTTCCAGCGTGGCGCGGAATTCATCCAGGTTCTCCTTGGCTTTCAGACGGGAAGAGCGGTCGATCCAGATCGGATGCGTGAACGAAGTATACCAGCCCAGCACAGGCCAGGACTTGACTTCGATTTTCGGACAGAAACGCAGTCCGAACACCGCCGAATGCACAAAAATATCCAGATACCCCATATGGTTGGAAACCACCAGTCCGCCGTCGTAAGCGGAAGCGTCGCCAATCACTTTCAGGCGGACATTGAAAATACGGAGCAGTCCCGCGCCCCAGTACCGGGTCATTTCCGCCATCCCCTTGATCGCCGCCCATTTATCGCGCCGGAGCGTTACCGGAACAGAAATGATTCCGAGATACACCAGCCACGGGAACAGCAGAAAAAGCCGGAAAAGTCTTCGACAGAGTTTTCTCATTTGACCGCCGCCACATTGAAATGTTTCTGGTAACGTTCGGGAAGACCGCCCACATCCAGCAGAATCAGGAAGTCAATCGTGCCGAAATCCCGGTCGAACACCGGTTCGGAACAGATCTTCGCCCCCAGCCGCAGATATCCTTTGAACAGCGGCGGAATCAACGACCGGACCGACGGATGAGTCTGCCGGAATTTTTCCATGGCTTCCGCCGAAGGACGTTCCATGCGGACACACGGCAGAGGCGTACCGCTGACCTGATCGGAGATCTTATGCTGTTCCACCAGCCAGTCATACAGAGCCCAGCCGGCTTCCGGTTCCATGTCCTCCAGACTCACACAGCCGGTCAGATAACGCAGTCCCGAACGGGCAAGAATTTCAGAAATGCCAGCCCAGAGCAGCGCAACCACCGTTCCGTTGCGGTAATCCCGTGAAACACAGGAACGTCCGACTTCGATGGTCTGTCTGGCAATGGCATCCAGCCCCTTGATGTCAAATTCCTGCGAAGAATAAAAACCCAGCGAATTTTCCAGCGCAGTCGGTCCCAAATGGACCCGGTATGTTCCTGCGGCACGGCCGGTTTCCTTGTCTTCCACGACCAGATGCAGACAGTAATCATCGAATTCATCGCGGTCAATTCCCGCCTGTCCGCAGTCTTTGACATGCTTGCCCTGTTCCATTTTGAATACCTGATAACGCAGACGTAACGCGGCTTCGATCTCCTGCGGAGTCATGGCGAATTTAATCCGGTACTGATCCTTTTCCGCCAGGACGGGCGGATTGCACAGTCTGTCCCGTATTTCTGATGAAGTCATTTTTACACCTGAATGCAGTTAAAACTTTCCCAATAATCCCTCAGAGTTCCGCCCCCGGCGGAGTTTCTGTCCATTACAGTGTAATCTAACCTCTTTTTCCGAGCTTGCAATATCTGAAAACGCAAAAAAACGTGATTTTGCACAAATTAAACGGAAACAGTCCGGCACGATTGCGTCAAAAGATTCCGCCGGACGCCGGAATCAGCGCGGCACCGGGGCTGAATACGCTTCATAACCGCCGAATTTCAGGAATCCGCGGAATACCGGCAGAAACACGGCAAAAGTCAGCAGGGTCCCGGCTCCGCCCAGCAGGAACAATAAACGGTAACCACCGCCGAAAGTATCCACAATCCAGCCGAACAGCGGCCCTGCCCCGATGCTGAACACTGCCGAAACAATCGCACAGGCGGAATTGAACTGCGCAAACAAGGTCCGCGGCAGCAGACGAGGCAGCAGCGATGCGGTCAAGGTTGTGTAAAGACCGTTGACAATGCAATGCGTTGTGAATATGATCCCGAAGTATTGCGGGTCCGCCATCAGAAAATAGGACACGCACATCAGAATAAAGTAGGCAGCCAGCGAACAGACACCCGTCCGGAGCGGGTGAAAGCGATCCGCCAGGCACCCCAGCGGCCAGCTCAGACACAGAGAACAGAACAGGGATATGACCAGGCAGATTCCGTAGGATTTCAGGCTGTATGAAACGGACTGTGCGTACTGTATGGCGAAATAATTGACCGGACCGAATGCCAGAGCCATCGCCATGGAGGTTGCCAGAATCAGCCAACGGTAATACGGCAGCGAAAAACTCTGCCGGAAGTATTCTATTGTTCCGGACAATGCACGGTGAAACGCACTTTGTCCCTGTTGATCCTCCCGTACCGGCGGAGGCGGCGGATACTGTCCTTCCTTCACCTTCCAGCACAGCAGAGTCAACCCAATCCCGTAAACAATTCCTAATCCGACAAATATTTCCGCGCTGTGTGCCGGCACTTCCGCCAGCAGACAATAGTTGAAAAACACTCCCGCGCCCAGACTCACAATCCGGAGCAGAGAGAAAAAGCGGCCCAGCAGAACTTCCGGCACCACATCATTGATTAGCGCATAGAAAAGCGAATTGGAAAGCGTCGTTCCGAAATCAAGCAGAATCCAGGCAATGCAGAATACAGTCAGCATGGCGGCATGAAGCGAAACCGCCGGCAGTGCCGCATGAATCATCTTCCCGAAAAAAGCGGTCAGTCCCAGACCGCACAGTCCCAGCACGATAAACGGAGTCGTGAACAGCAGAAACGGAATCCGCCGTCCGTAACGCCCCCGATGGCGGTCGGATATGTAGCTGATCACAGGGGAAAGAAACAGATTCGTGAAATTCGGAAAAGCGATGACGATCACCCCGTACAGAAAATCGGTAATGCCGATCTGTTTCAGAATTACCGTCGCAGCCGGAGTTACCGCCCGATCCCGCATTGACCACGGAAAATCACCGCCGATCAGCCAGATGGACAGAAACACCAGTCCGCCCAGTGAATAGGTTAAAGTTCCCGCGGTCCACGTTTTCCCGGAATAAGATTTGAACAGATTCATCGGTCCGTACCGCTCCGTTCATCCAGCAGACGCATGGCAGTGATGGAATTCCAGTAATTATCCGAATTGCCGCGGCCAGTGAAACGAATCCGCAGGACCGGGCGAGCCGGAAAC
The DNA here is from genome assembly GCA_934661375.1 of uncultured Victivallales bacterium. Taxonomy (GTDB): domain Bacteria; phylum Verrucomicrobiota; class Lentisphaeria; order Victivallales; family UBA1829; genus SIG94. Next base: position 56,839 of record CAKUJH010000016.1, on the reverse strand, counting down.
TTCACTTCTTCGAACTGGTCGGTCTTGCCGGAAGACTTGCCGTCAAACACCGTTTCATAGGTCCGGCCGTCTCCGGACACTTCCAGTCTGAAATCTGCTTTGCGGCGGCTGCCCTGAAGCCAGCGGATCGCCACGCCATTCAGTTTCTCCGGACGGAACAGCACGATTTCGAACTGCACATTCCTGCCGGGCGCCGCCCAGTATCCGGTCCGCCGGAACGGATCAGTCAGCATGGTACGGAATTTTTCCTGCGAATCCGGCAATGCGGAGACAAAGCGGAATACCCGGTAATCCGGAGACTGTTCCGTGCGCGGCAGAAAGACCGGTAAATCCGTGTCGTCATCGTAATGCAGAGAACTCCGGGCAAAATCAGCGGCAAAATCCGGAGACAGCAGCCAGCCATCACCGGTTTGCCGCGCCGCCGGTTTTCCTTCCAGACGGAAACCATTCAGCAGACAGGCAGACTTTCCGTTTTCCAGAACTGCTTCATCTGTACGGGTGCGCAAAACCAGTTTCCCATCCTTGTCGACAGCTGTAACTCCGGCAGTTTGAAAAGTTTTTTCATACGAAGCCAGCGGCAGCAGACCGTCGCCGGATGTGGTTTTATCAACCATGGACGCCTGCAAGGAGGATTCCGGCAGCGGCGGCAGAGTTTCCAACGCGCCCGGAGCAAATTTCCATTTGCCGGGACCCGCTTCCAGAAAAATGACTCCTGAACGTTTCCGGACTGCAGCCCGGAAGCATTTTCCGGCAGGCGACTGAACGGTCCAGTTCCCCGCCGTCAGACCGGTTATCAGCATTTTGCAGTTTTTCTGTGCATTCAGTTCAAAAGCCGTATTCACCAACGGCGGACGTTCCCGGCTGTGTGATCAGAACGCGCTGCTCGCCGCGCTTCATTCCGGAAAAATCCGAGCGGTTCTGGATGTGTTCGATGAAGAACCCCTGCCCGACGATTCCCCTTTCTACGGCTTGGACAATGTTCTGCTTACGCCGCACAATGCGGGGTATTCCGGATATCACCGTTATCTGCCGTTCCTGCTGGATGAGTTTCACCGCTTCTTCAACGGAGAACCGCTGCTTGCGGAAATCACGGAAAAACGTTTCATGTCCATGACAGATGAACATTTACGCTGAAATATGAATATCAAAAAATCCTGTCCGTCCGTCGTTTTCCTTGGTTTGACGGACGGCGGATTTTTTTAATTTACACCGTTTCGGGCGCAACTGCGGATTTGCGGCAAATCAGCTGACTGTCAATGAAAATGCGCGGCAGTTTCCGGAGAGGATCCGGCCCGGTCAGGCATTCCGAGAAAATTTCCGCCATTTTCATGCCCAGACAGTCCAAATCGTATGACATTGTGGTGATTGGCGGATTGCAGAATGAACTGAAATTGTAATTTCCGGTGCCGACCACGGACAGCTGTTCCGGCACTTTCAAGCCCCGCAGGTCTGCACAGTGAATGGCGCCCAGCGCATAGTCATCGTCTTTGGCAAGAATCGCGGTAATTTCCGGATGAAGCTCCAGCAGTTCCGCCGTTTCGCGGCAGGCGACGTCTTCCAGATTTCCGCAGAAATCATTGATCCGGGTCAGCGGAGAAAGCCCCGCATCCGTCATGGCTTCGCAATATCCGCGGCAGTAGGCATCCGCGCCGGGGATACCCGGATTGCCGCCCAAATATGCGATTCTGCGGTGCCCGAGCGACAGCAGGTATTCTGTGGCAATGCGCGCCGTCCGGCGGCTGTCCTGACTGATATGTCCGAACTGTTCCGGCAAAGAATCATCGCAGTGGTCGACCAGCATGACCGGGATATCCGAATCCAGAAAATCAAACAGTTGCGGAATGACATGTTTCGGCGGAGTAATCACAATTGCGCCGGAATACTGCTCATCGCGGAGACGCTGCAGCAGGGTCTGTTTCTCCTTTTCGAAATCATAATACAGCGCGGAACAGAAAATGAATTCGCAGGAACGGAAATGAATGAACAGGGCTTCCAGGAGTTTCCGGTTGTATTCGGTCGGCACCGGATAAAAATTGATGACCGCGACATATTTGGGACGCGTATTTCCGCAGCTGGCTTTATATCCCATCTGCTGAATACATTCCAGCACTTTGCGCCGAGTGGTTTCCGATACGCCGATCCGGTTGTTCACGACACGCGACACTGTCGCAATGGATACGCCGAGCTGTTCCGCCACGCGGTAAATACTTTTTTCCGAAGCCTGTCTTGCCATTTCATTCCTTCTGCTGATCTTCCAAATATACAGCAGAAACTGTTTTTTTCAAATTCCGGAATATTTTTTAATCGAATAATTGCCGGAATGCCGCTGTTCAAAATGTTGCAAAAAAATGCAGAGTTGTCTCATAAAAAAATGAAGAGTTGAAAAAAGCCGCTGCCTCCATTGAGAAATTTCAGCAGCAGCTCAGGTTTCTGAAAATTTCACCGGTTCAGCCGGATCGCCAGATCAAGCAGCCGGGCATACGCAGCATCCATTTCCGCCATGCTGCCAGAAGCTCCCTGCTGAATAATGGAACGGTACTCTGACTGAAGCGCAGGATCATTCCGCTGTTTCAGACGTTTTTCGCAATACTTGGCAAGACGATAATCTTCCCGTCCCAGTTCATGTGCTTCTTCGCGGCGTCCGGACAGCGCAGTACCCAGTTCGTAATCGACATACATGGAACCGTAATCCACCCGGTTCTGCACCCCGTCATTTCCGTTGAATCCGTCTCCGCCGGCAGCAGCCTCCAAATGCCAGTAAGTAACGACGGATGAAAAACCGTCCCGCAGAGACTGCCAATACTCGCGGCGATAAACATCCGGAGCTGTCGTCTTTCCGTAAATACCGTACGTCCAGATGATTTTTCCGCTGTTTTTCGCCCATGCCGCAATTTCCGGCGTAACAGACGGCCGGTACAATTCAATGATGTCATACACTTCCAGCAGTTTGTTGCAGGATACCTTGTTTCGGGCAAAATCATTCAGCACATCCGGCAGCGGATTGGTTTTCGTCCGCAGTTCAGGATCTATATCCTTGATGATTTTCGCCTGCAGATATGCCTGGTACATGCGGCTGCCGGGATCGTTCACGTCTCCGGACGGTTCATCCACGGTGGTGAACAGCAGACGGTCTTTGCCGATACCGTATTTTTTCCTGCAGTGTTCTGTAATGTCTTTCAGCCAGATGCCGAATGCGTTTTTCCATTGCGGAGTATTGTATTTCAGTGTGCAGACGCCGTTATGCCTCAATCCATGCAGGTTCAGTTCCAGCCAGAAATTGATCTGTATCCGGTTCAGCGGAATTCCGCTGGATACGGAAAGCTCGATCATCCGGTCAAGTTTGGAATAATCCGCAGGTTTGACCATTTTACCGTCCGCATCAAATTCCGGATAATAATCTGCGGCAAGCTGTCCGATGCAGCCCGGATAAATAATGTTGAATTTTTTCCGCGCCAGAATACCGGTCAGATTTTCATGACCGTTGGGATACATGAAGGTGTAATTGGTGGAATCCGGATAATCCGTCCCCAGGTCAACCGGCAGAACTTTGACAGTGAACGGGACGGTCTGAACCGGGAAATCCGGGTAGGAGGGTTTCAGGCAGATCACGCCGGTATATGTGCCAGGCTTCAGCCCGGCGGAAGAGAAACGCAGCCACAGCGGAACGGTCGTTCCGGCTCCGGCGCGGAGCAGAGTCTTCATGCCCAGCGGCAGAAACGGGTCATACACTGTATTGCCGGCAGACGACAGAATCGGAAGAGCCTCGTAAAACTCAAGACGTTCGCGTACCGGATCCTGCGGATATCTGTATTTCCATAAATTTTCGTTGAAAAACTGAAAAACTCGATTGTCTTTCGAACGCTCTGTCGAAAAATATTTCAGTTGTCCAAGGAATGGTTTATCGGAAAGGTTGCTGAATGCAAAACCATGCCAGGTGAAACTGTTCTGCGGCAAAGTGAGATTGATTTCCGTCAGTTTTTTCGACAGAGCGGAAACCCGGAGATCATTGCTCCACATCTGCAGCGGCTGCCATAACATGGATGCCGTATTGCCGAACTGAACCAGGGTCAGCCGCGGCTTCAGATTTTCAATGGCAGCGGCAAATCCGGAGAAGCGGTTCATATCGGAACCGTTCTGCGCGATCATACCGGATAATTTGCGGAGATCGTCCGCCAGAGCTTTTGCGGAGTCGCCGCCGTTTTTACAGTGCGACAGTTCTTCGGAGAGAGCGGCAAGGCGGGCATTCAGCACGGCGGCAGGGTCGCCGATTACCAGTATGCCGAATTTATCCAATGCCCGAAAATCGTTCAACGCGCCTTTGGACCACGAAGAAAGACCGCCGCCGGTTGTGCCGGTCCGGGTAAAGTTCACCTGCGGCGTCTTTCCCGCTGCCGGCTGATTCAGCCGCAGCTCGGAAACCGGTATAATCATTTCCGCATACCATGCCGTTTCATCCGACCACGTACGGAATTTCGCCTGACTCCGGAATCCGGAAGACTGGGTGCCCGGTGCTTTCCAGTGAATTGCGGCGGACTTCCCGCCTGCATTCAGCGCATACTGGAAAAATTCCGGAGAGGACATTTCCGGCCGAAAGAAAAATTCCACCAGATCACCATTCCAGAGATTGGTGTTTTTCACATTCAGTTTCGTCCCCTGCGCAATCGGACACCGGAACACCAGCACCAGATTCTGCTGATCCAGCTTTATTTCAGTCTGCGCGGCGGCATCCAGAAATTTCTGTTCCGGCCGGATAAAACTGCCCAGCAATTTGCCGGGGCGATCCGCCACATGAAACTTCCCGGTCAGAAATCTGCCGTTATTTTTTAAGAACAACACATTTTCCTGTGCTTTGCCCGTTTCCACTTTCATTTTCGGTTCCTGGAAACTCTTCCAGATTGTAAGGTCGTCAACAAAACCATTCAATGGACGGAATCTGGAACCGTCGGACGGCAGGTTGGAAAGATCCCAGCCCACAGCCAGGAACGGATATCCGCCCGGACTTTTGATTTTCAGATCCCCCAGACTGAACGAGTCTTTCTCCTGAACCGCAACCATCTGTCCATCCAGCCAGATTTTCAATGCGCCGCCGCTGCGGGACGCCACCCGGACCGTGTAATATTTTCCCGGTTCGATTTTCAATGCGCCGGATGACACTGTCAACTTCTTCAACACTTTCTGTGTGGCGGCATCCGTCAGGCGAAAGGACGCTTCCAGACTGTTCTGCGGCGTGAGACGGAGCAGAAACTGTCCGCGGTTCCAGGAATGTTTGGCATAGCAGATCAGCGTATTGCCGTTTTTACGGTTGACCGGTTCATTCAGGAAAAATTTCAGTTCAACGGTGAAGGCGTTGCTGTTCTCAAACAGATTCCCCGCATACCAGACAACACTGTTTTTGGCATCCGCGCAGGCGGCAGTGCTGCCGTTGTATCCTTTTCCCTGCATGGCGCCGGCAGGAGCTGAAATGGAACCGCTTTTCGATACGGATTTCATTCCGTTGGCATCCCATTTTTCGAAATCCCATTGACGGAACGGCGGTTCTGCCGACAATGACAGGGCGGCGGCAGTCAGGCACAGGATCACATTTTTCATTTTTTTTATTCTCCTTATATATGAATTGCAACTGCAGACGATCAGTTTTCATCCCAGAAATAGCGGCAGACATAATTGCGGTCCGATTCCCAATTGATCAGCAGTCCGTTCTTGTTCAAGGCACTTTCCAGCGGATTGCCGGCACGTATTGGACTCACTGAACCGCTGGCATACAGCACATTACACATGTTTTTGTGCCGTCCGTACGCAATTGCGCCGTTGGATGTGGACGGTTTTGCCCCCAGTCCGATCATAAAAAAGGAAGTTTTATAATTGGAGGTGGAGTCTTCACAGTAAGCCTTCATGGACGGATTCTTGAGTCGGCTCAAACGCGCTATCTGCCGGACGGATAAATTCTGTTTTGCATATATCCAGCCCAGCGAAATGCCGTAAACCCCTCCAAAATACAGTTTGGAAAAAGTACTTCTGGTTCCAGTTTCAGAAGGGCACAGAAACACAGATGTGACGGTAGTTGCTTTCCAGTCGGCAGCATACCCCAGACGCCGGTACATCTGATGATAAGCTCCCAGCGGAGTACTCGAATCCGCATAAGCATCTCCTTGTCTGTAAATGCCGGTAAAATGACTACCCATATTATGCGGAAGCACCCATTCCTGCTGATCGTTGCTGTAAGATGCCGACATCAGACCGATTTGTTTTAAGTTGGAAACGCATTGAACTGCCTTGGCTTTTTCCTTTGCCGAATTCAGTGCCGGCAGCAGCATTCCCGCCAGAATCGCAATGATCGCAATCACAACAAGTAGTTCTATCAATGTGAACATCAATGAGTTACGCATTGCTCCTGAAATGTGTGCGGGGGAGGTCTTGGGACTGGTCATGATTTCGTTTCCTTTTTTTGCTTGAGTTTCTATGTTTTGTTTCATTGTTTTCGCAATTTCAATGCCGCAGCTGTTCTGTCAGACAATAGCTTGCAGTACTCGTTAATGCCCGGATTTCGTGCGGCGAATACAGCACCGGCGGAGTTTTTCTGCCACTCCAGGATTTGTGTTCAAGCAGAAGTTTCACCGCCAGAATTGCCTCCTCGCGGTAACAGAAATCCACGGTGGATAACGCCGGGCTCAACAAGGTGCCATGCAGACATCCGGAAAATCCCATTACCGCCAGATCTTCCGGTATCCGCAGATTCAGTTCTGCCGCGCAGTCGTAAACCCGTGATGCCACATAATCATTCCAGCAGTACAATGCCGTCGGACGATCCGGCTGTTTCAGCATCCGGATCAGTTCAGTATGCAGTTCGGCGGAATCTTCACTTTCTGCAAAAATCCAGTATTTTTTTGGATCTTCCGCATGATGAGACAACAGGTACTGGCGGAGTTCCTGTTCCGTAAATTCCATTCGATCCCGGATCGATTGCCAGCGGGAAATAAATATGCAGCCGATTTTCCGGTGTCCGCGCCGCAGCAGATGGGTCAGTCCATCAAACCACGCCTGTCTCCGGCTTGGGAGAACAGATGGCAGCTTCAATTCCCGGACTGTCCGCTCGAAACAGTTCAGCGTAACCATCGGCAGTTTCAGCCGGCGACAGTCTTCCAGTTCGCTATCCAGAAAATCATAGCAGGCGTCTGCAAGAATCAAACCGATGTAATTATGCTGCTCAGGAACAATCTTCCGGACCATGCGGATATCCACCCGGTCGCATTCCAGTTCCAGGGAATGGCAATATTCCAGAACGGCGGGGAGCAGAAACCATACAGGAGTATAAGCCGGTTTCCCCGGGAAATCACTCATCACCACCAGAATGCGCGGATTTTCCGGTTCATTCCGGCTGCGGACATAAGTGCCAACGCGCGGAATCCGGTTCAGCAGCCCGTCTTTTTCCAGACGGCTCAATGCTCCGCGCAAAGTTTTGCGCGCCACATGCAGCCTTTCAGCCATCTCCGGTTCAGTCGGCAGACGTTCGCCCGGTTCAAGTTTCCCGGACAGAATCTGGTCATGCAGTTTGAAATAGATTTCTTCCGTTTTCGACATATCCATTCCTTTCATCATTGTCTATTATAAGGTATACAGAAAAATATATCAAGAGGAGACAGAGTTTTTTGTTTGAAAAAATGCGATGGTGCTGATGGAATGGCGCAATATCTTTTCCGGAAATGAAAAAATACCGCAAAATTTGCCGGTCATAAATTACAGAAAATGCCTTGCGTTTTTTGAGCAGTGATGCTATATTGCAGAAAGTTGCTATGGTAAAAGAACGCAGGTGTAAATTGTAAAAAAAGATGGCTGAACCTAAAAAAGTGTGCTACTGTGAATAAGGCGACGACGTGAAAGGATCACGACTCGCAACAGAAACCACACTAAAGAGAAAGGCTCTGCTCGCCGGGGATGCCGCAGTATACCCGGAAATAGAAATCAATGGACAAAGAACATTCAATGGTTTCGATCATGTTCGCATTCGTCCGACTTTTTGTGTCGTCTATAAATCCATTCATCAGCCGCTCCGCTCATTGGCACAACCGGAACAAGTCAAATTCTCCGTTGCCAGAACTGATGACGGTCATTATAAAATTGATGCGGATTATCTGAACCGTATGCCGGATATCCCTGTCCGGGTCAATGACACTCAGGCAGCGATCCATACGGTGCTGAAATCGGATTTCCGCTTCCCGGTATATTCACTGCGTATGGTTACGACTTCCGGGAAAATATACCGGAGTGCGCCGGTTGTTCCGGTCTCTCCATCCGGAGAAAACTGCGATATGCACAGAGTCAGCGGGGAAAGCCGGACTTGTCCGCATCCGTTGATCTGGTTGTCCTTGCGCCTCCGGTTCCGAAGGAATGACAGGGGAGCCGGCAGATAAACTGAACGATGCGATCAGGGGCAGGGAAGGGTTCGCCGGACGCTCAATGCCCGCGCACAGGAAATCTTCTGCGCCGGACGCTCAATGCCCGCGCACAGGAAATCCTCTGCGCCGGAAGCAGAACCGCATGCAGCCGATGCCCGTACCCGCTTTCTGGGGAATCCCGTTCCGGAAAGTTCCATTTTTTCTTCTTCCGTCATTGGAAAAAGTGCCGCCTGCATGCTAAAGTATGTTTTGCGCGGTTCTTTCATATTTGTCCATTTGTCCGGCAGGCTGAAAGATGATTTGAAACCGTCTCAAAATGGGGATATATTGATTGGATATAAAACAACCGGAAGCGGCATTATGGGAAAAAAACAGTTCGGCGGTCATGTGCCGGGACGCGGAACAGGCGTGTTTTCCGCCGGGCGCCGTTGAATTCACAAACACAGGAAAAGAGGTTTTATCATGCTGGAAGTGACTTTTCCCCGTCATGGGGCAGTGCTGAACCATAACAACGGACTTGAAACGGCCGGATATCTGGAGATCGAAGTGCACGGTCTCTACGACGGGTCCGGGCGGATCACCGTCAATGGGCGGGAAGCGGAACGGGACGGGATGAGTTTCACGGGGCGCGTCAGGCTGTCCGGACAGTTCAACACGATCCGCATTGCGGCGGACGACGAATTCGGGATCTCCACGAAAGAAATCAAAACGGTCTGGGACAAAGCATCGTTTCCCCGGTATGAATTTTTTGTGGATGACCACATATTCTTTCTGCGGGACCTGGCGCAGGACCGGCGGAAGTCGATCTTCGACCAGTTTTACCTTGGATTCTGGAAGAAGATGCACGAAAAATACGACCAGAAAATCTGTCTGAACTGTTTCTACGAGGACTGTCACCACAAAGGCTTCAATCTTTCACAGATGCCGGACTGCTACAAAGCCGAGTTTGAAGACAATGCGGATTGGCTCCGGCTCGCATTCCACGCCCGCGGGGAGTTTCCGGATCGTCCGTATCAGAACTGTACGCCGGATGTGCTTGCCGCCGACTACGATCTGGTGATGAATGAACTGGTCCGGTTTGCCGGTTCCGCATATATTCCCGCACCTGTGAGTCACTGGGCGATAGCGCGTCCGGAGTCCCTGAAGGTGCTGACGGACCGGGGGATGCGTGCCTGTTATGGGCAATTCTGCGATCCCCGGACGGCAGTCGGTGATACCGGGAGCAATGCGGAAACGGTTTGCGACATCGGCTATTTCCGCAATGCATCGGAAGCCCTGTATCTGCAAAAGAATCATTTGATGTATAATTTCCGCCATAATCTGTGTTTCCATACGGCGGAATGCGTCTGCAACCTTTCCACCAAAGAAGAAATCCGGGCGGCGCTGGCGGACCTGGTCAATGATCCGGTGCGCGAAGTCGGAAACGTGATGAGTCACGAACAGTATGCGTTCAAAGATTATTTCAATTATGAACCGGATATCTTTGACCGTTTGGAAACGGCATGTTCCTACCTGCATGAGAATGGATACAGGAGCGTCTTTTTTCAACACGGATTCCTTGGCAACATGAGCTGGGAAAGATGAGCCATGCCGCCGTCGTGCGGGGGGGAGTCCGCAGCGTCTGCTGACATAAAAGAATTCATCCGTCATAATTTTCAAAGGGCATTTTGCATTTTCGGGCATTTGTGCTGTATTGCGGGGATTGCCGGATATGCGGGAAAGAGTCTGCGTCGGGGAAACGGAAGATGAACAAGGTTGATTTTGCACATGGCGGTATTATGCGGCTGATTTTCCAGACCGCCGGGCCGATGCTGGTGGCACAGGTTTTAAGTCTGCTTTACAGTATAGTCAGTCAGATTTACATTGGAAGAATTCCGGAAATCGGAGCTGTCGCGCTGACCGGAATCGGATTGTGTTTTCCCATCATTCTTCTGATAACTGCATTTGCCAGTCTTTTCGGCATGGGCGGCGCGCCGCTCTGCGCCATGGAACGAGGGAAAGGAAATCTCCGGCAGGCGGAACTGATTCAGAACATCGCACTGACCCTGCTGATTTTCTCCGGAGCGGTTCTGTTTCTCACACTCTGGATTTTTGCCCGTCCGCTGCTGTACCTGCTGGGCGCATCCAACGACAGTATTCAATACGCACTGCCGTATCTGCGGATTTATCTGCTGGGAAACATTCCTTTCATGATTGCGACCGGCATGACGCCGTTTGTTACCGCGCAGGGATTTCCCATTGAAGGCATGAAAGCCGTTGCCGCCGGAGCTGTTTCCAACATTATTCTGACACCTGTATTCATCTATGTATTTCATCTTGGCATTGCCGGAGCGGCAATTGCAACGGTGATTTCCCAGACTCTTTCCGCGGGAATCATTCTCCGTTTTCTGCGCGGAAAAAACACCGAGCTGAAAGGGCATCTGGTCCGGTTCCGTGAGCTTGCCGGGAATGGACGGACCATTTTCAACATCACCAGCCTGGGAAGTGTTGCCTTCATCATGTATTTTTCCAGCAGTCTGGTCAACATGATAAGCAACGCCATGCTTTCGCGGTACGGCGGCGATCTGTTCATTGCCGTCATGACCATCGCGGCGTCGGTGCGGCAGCTGCTGGAAACGCCGGCACTGGCAATCTGCGAAGGAACGGGTCCCATTCTGAGTTTCAATTACGGAGCAGGAAACGGCAAACGCGTATTGCGGGCAATCTGGATCATGACTGCACTGAACGTGCTCTACACAGCCATCGCCTGGAGCATGATCATCTGGAAAACGGAATGGTTCATCCGAATCTTCAATTCTGACGAAAAACTGCTGCAGGCGGCAGTCCCACTGCTGCATCTGTACCTGTTTGCTTTTGTCTTTCAGGCATTGCAGTACAGTGCCCAGCACACGTTCAAAGCTCTCAACAAAAAAGGACGCGCCATTTTCTTTTCCCTTTTCCGGAAAATCATCATCATTGTACCGCTGGTTCTTCTGCTGCCGCAATACGGCGGACTGGGGGCAAAAGGAGTGTTCATAGCGGAACCGATTTCCAACTTCGCCGGCGGAACGCTGGTCTTCCTGACTCTGCTGCTGACACTGGTTCCGGAATTGAAACGGCTGACTCCGAACCGGAATTAAGAAGAAATCCGCCATTTTTTCTCCGCCGGTTGGAAAACTCCATTTGAGAAAGAATTACGGATTTTTACTCCGGTTCCGGCGGAGTTCGTCCTTGCAATCCGGCTGAAACGGCGTTATATTAATGGATTAAGCAAAAAACAGCAGAAAAAATCACGGAGGATGCTATGGATTACAGAACTTATTTCCGCAATTACCCGGACAAGAATGGGCGTTACGGAGAATACGGGGGTGCGATTCTGCCGCCGGAACTGATCCCCGTTTTCGAGGAAATCAGCGATGCGTACAACTCAATCTGCCATTCGGCAAAATTCATCAATGAACTGCGCCGCATCCGCCGTGAATTTCAGGGACGTCCCACCCCGGTCTATCATTGCGACCGGCTGTCGAAAAAAATCGGCACCGGCTGCCAGATTTACCTGAAACGCGAAGACCTCAATCACACTGGAGCGCACAAACTCAACCACTGCATGGGCGAAGGGCTGCTGGCAACCTTCCTGGGCAAGAAGAAACTCATTGCCGAAACCGGAGCCGGACAGCATGGTGTGGCTCTCGCCACCGCCGCCGCATACTTCGGGCTGGAATGCGATATTTACATGGGTGAAGTGGATATTGCCAAACAGGCACCCAATGTTTCCCGCATGAAAATTCTCGGAGCCAGAGTGATTCCCGTAAGTTTCGGACTGAAAACGCTCAAGGAAGCGGTGGACGCCGCGTTTGACGCGTATCTGAAGGAATATAAAACAGCGATCTACTGCATCGGCTCTGCGCTCGGTCCGCACCCGTTCCCGCAGATGGTGCGCGATTTCCAGATGTGCGTCGGCATTGAAGCCCGCGAACAGTTCCTCGAAATGACCGGCATCCTGCCGGATATGGTCTGCGCCTGCGTCGGCGGCGGCAGCAATTCCGCGGGCATGTTCTCCGGCTTCCTGAACGATCCGGTGGAACTCTGCGGAGTGGAACCTCTGGGACGCGGCGCGAAAACCGGCGACAATGCCGCCACCATGGCATTCGGCAAACGCGGAATCCTTCACGGTTTCGAAAGCATCCTGCTGCAGGAGGAGGACGGTTCGCCGTCTCCGGTTTATTCCATCGCCAGCGGTCTGGATTATCCGGGCGTGGGTCCGGAACATGCCTTCTGGCGCGACCTCGGCAGGGTCAATTATGTTACCGCATCCGACGAGGAAGCCGTGGACGCGTTCTTCAAGCTGTCCCGTTACGAAGGAATCATTCCCGCGCTGGAAAGTTCCCATGCCATCGCCTATGCCATGAAACGCGCCTCCGAAATGCGCGGCGGTGCAATTCTGGCGACGTGCAGCGGACGCGGCGACAAAGATGTGGATTACGTGATTGAACATTACGGCTGCGGCGAAGACCACAAATTCAAAGACTGATTCAGAACATTCAACAGAAGGAATATACCATATGTACATCGGCAGAATCGTGGCGGCGGGCATGACCCGGGACGGCAAAGCGGCAGCATCTTACCGGGTTTCCTCCCGTTCGTTTCCGAACCGGACTGCCCGGCTGACCGGGGACAAAGTCTCCATTATGCCCCGCGCCGGTTTTGAAAGCGACCTTTCCAAAAACCCCTACATCGCGTACAACTGTCTGCGTCTCTGCGGCAAAACGGCACTGGTGACCAACGGATCCCAGACCGATCCGATCATCGAAAAAGTCATTGCCGGCATGAACCTGCGGGATGCGTTTGCACTGCCCCTGCTGGCGATGGACTACGAAAAAGATTCCCTGAATACGCCCCGGATCGCCGCGGCTGTTGATGTGGAAAAGAACGTCTGTATGCTCGGCATTGTGCGTCATGATGCTCTGATGATCCGCGAATATCCGCTGGAACCGGGCAAAATCTATTACCTCGCAACTTACGAAAAGAATTCTCCGTGTCCGCACAACTGCGACGAAGCGTTCGATGCCGCGGATGCCGCTTCTCTGTGTCAGTACATGATTTCCGGCGGGGTGTTCGCCGGTTTCGAAAAACCGGTTACAGCCGCAGCCGCTCTGTGGAACGGAACCGGGTTCGACCTGGCTGCCGCCGATGCGGAAATCAAGGCATAAGAGGTTTTCATGGCTTCTCCCATTGCCTCGCTGAATCCGCGTCAGAAGGAAGCAGCCACCACGATTGAAGGTCCTTTGCTGGTGCTGGCGGGTGCCGGTACCGGCAAAACCAAAGTGATCACCTGCCGGATCGCCTATATGATCGAACAGGGGGTTCCCCCGGCAAGCATTCTCGGCGTAACCTTCACCAACAAAGCCGCCAGAGAAATGCGGGAACGTCTCGACCGGATGATTGCGCCGGAACTCTCCAAACTGGTTACGCTCGGCACCTTCCATTCGTTCTGCGCCCGGATTCTGCACCGGTTCATCCAGCTGGCGGGACATTACAATGCCTCGTTCAGCATTGCCGATGACGCCGACCAGATCAGTCTGGTGCGTCAGGCCGCCGCCGAACTCGGTTACTCCAAGGACGAGATCGACACCAAAGCGGCTCTGGCGTACATCGGACGCAAGAAAAATCTGCTGCAATGGCCTGCCGATGCACTGGCTGCGGACGGCGGAGACTATTCCCAGTCCGCGCATTTTGCCCGTATTTACGAACGTTATCAGCAGATGCTCGAACTTCAGAACACGCTGGATTTCGATGACATGCTGCTGATCACGCTGAAACTGCTGGAAACCCGGCATGAAGTTCTGGAATATTGCCGGAAAACCTATCAATATCTGCTGGTTGATGAGTATCAGGACACCAACCAGGCGCAGTTCCGCATCATTCAGCTGATTGCCGGTGAAAAAATGAATCTCTGCGTAGTCGGCGATGACGATCAGAGCATTTATTCCTGGCGCGGTGCAGTGGTTTCCAATATTCTCGATTTTCCGAAACTGTTCCACGGTGCAAAGAAAATCAAACTCGAACAGAATTACCGCTCCACCAACGCAATTCTGAAAACCGCCAATGCGGTAATCGCTTCCAATTCAGCCCGTTACGATAAAAATCTCTGGTCCGCAAAAGGCGAAGGTGATCCGGTTCGGGTATTCCGTCTGCGTGACGGGGAAGCGGAAGCCCGGTTTGTCGCGGACGTGATGCAGCAGATTCTGAACCGTGAACCCGACCGCTGCTGGTCGGATTTTGCGGTGCTGTTCCGTTCCAACCATCTGTCGCGCACCTTTGAACAGGAACTGCGTTCCCGCGGCGTTACCCCGAAAATCATCGGCGGACAAGCCTTCTTCCAGCGCAAGGAAGTCAAGGACGCCGCCGCGTACCTGAAACTGCTCATCAATCACCGCGATGACCAGAGTCTGCTGCGCATTCTTTCCATTCCGCCGCGCGGATTGGGCGACAAGGCGATCCTGACGCTGCGTGAACTGCAGAAAACCATGCACAAACCGCTGCTGGAAATTCTCGGTTCGGCGGAATATCATTCGCATCTCACCAAAGCCGCAGCGAAATCTGCCGGCGAACTGGCGGAATGCATCCGCAAATATGCCGAAGGTTTCAAGGAACCGGGAAAAATTGCCGACCGGGTTCATGCTTATCTGCTCGACGTCGGATACCTCAACGGGCTGCAGAAAATCTACAAGAATATGGAAGAGGCGGAAAAACGCCAGGAAAACGTGCTGGAATTCATCAATTACATCGGAATTTATGAACTGCGCCAGCAGGAACCCTGCACGCTGGGCGAGTTTATGGAATCCTATTCGCTGATGGATGAAAATGACCGCACATCCGATGATGAAAACATCGACGGTCCGGTGCTGTCCACGGTTCACGCATCCAAAGGACTGGAGTTTCCGATTGTCTTCATCGTGGGATTGGAACAGGGCCTGTTTCCGCACGAACGCGCTTTGTCGGAAAACGGCGAAGAGGAAGAGCGGCGGCTGTTTTATGTGGCAGTAACCCGCGCCCGCGAAGAACTTTATATGACCTGTGCATCCGCACGTTTCAAATATCATGAGTACGTGCGGCAGCTGCCTTCGGCGTTTCTGCGTGAACTGCCGAAAGACTGTGTGGAAAAGCCGGATCTGGAAACATTCATCGAACCGCAGCCGACTGTAACCGAAGAAGAACTGCGCAACGCTTTTGCTGATATTCTGTCCGATCTCCGGAGATGATACCGTGAGGGGGCTTGTATTTATGAACCATTTGATGCAAGGAGAAAAAAAACAATGAGACCTGTAACCCTGTTTTCCGGCCAGTGGGCAGACATGCCGCTGGACACTTTCCTGAAAAAAGTTTCATCCTGGGGCTATGACGGCGTGGAGCTGGCATGTTCCGGCGACCATTTGGATGTGGCAAAAGCCGCCCGCGACAAAAAATACTGCAAACTGATCAAGGATAAATTCGCCAGCCGCAACCTGAATCTGTGGGCAATCAGCAACCATCTGGCAGGACAGCTGGTCTGCGACCCGAACAACGATTCGCGTTCCGATGTTTTCTGTCCGAAGAAACTGGCGGGCAAAGCGGACGCCAAACGCAAATGGGCTGTCGATCAGATGAAATACACCGCCCGCGCCGCGGAAAATCTGGGAGTGGAAGTCGTAACCGGATTCACTGGTTCGCCGATCTGGCACATGCTTTACAGCTTCCCGCCGGTTTCGAAACAGACCATCATGGACGGTTTCGACTATGTGGCGGAAATGTGGAATCCGATTCTGGATGTGTTTGAAGATCACGGCATTAAATTCGCGCTGGAAGTGCATCCCACGGAAATCGCGTTCGACATCATAACTGCCAAACGGCTGCTGGAAACACTGGATTACCGCGAGGAAATCGGATTCAATTTCGACCCCAGCCACCTGTTCTGGCAGGGAATAAACCCGGTCCGTTTTATTCAGGATTTCCCCGACCGCATTTTTCATGTCCACATGAAAGACGCCGCGGTTACGCTTGACGGACGTTCCGGCATTCTGTCCAGTCATCTGGATTTCGGACAGCCGGGGCGCGGCTGGGATTTCCGCAGTCCGGGACACGGTCAGGTCAATTTTGAAGAGATCATCCGCGAACTGAACCGTATCGAATATGACGGTCCGCTTTCTGTGGAATGGGAAGATTCCGGCATGGATCGTGAGTTCGGCGCGAAAGACGCCTGTGAGTTTGTGCGCCGCTGCGATTTCCGTCCGTCCGGAATCAAATTCGATGCGGCGATGAACAAGACAAAAGAAAAAGCATAATCCGCAGATGAGGATTCCGGCAGAATGTCTGTGCAGGATAATACGGAACGGCTGACGGCGGCATGTCTGCTGAGTGTCGCCGGCGGTTTTCTGGATATTTACACGTATCTGTTCCGCGGCAGGGTTTTCGCCAATGCGGTAACAGGAAACATGGTACTGTTCGGCTATCAGCTGGCGGAAATGCAGTGGCTGAGTTCCCTGAAATACCTGCTGGCGATCCTTTCTTATGCCGCCGGCGTGTTTGCCGCGGAATCCCTGCACAACCGACTGCCGAAATTCGCCAACATGATCTGGCATCAGCTGATTCTCCTGCTGGAGATCAGCTGTCTGCTGATCGTGTTCTTCATCCCGCAGGGGCGTCTGGATTTCGCCGTGAACGCCCTGATTGCCTTTGTCTGCGCCATGCAGGTACAGACTTTCCGCCGGGTGCATGGGCTGCCTTTTGCCTCGACCATGTGCACGGGAAATCTGCGCAGCGGCACGGAAGCACTGTTCCGCGGGCTGATCTGCGCCGATACGGGCGGTGTGCCGAAAGCACTGCATTATTACGGTGTCATTGTCTGTTTCATTTCCGGTGCGGTAATCGGCGCCATTCTGCTGAAAAATTTCGGAATGACAGTTCTGCTGCTGGTGCCGGCGTGTCTGCTGACTGTATTTTTCCTGACCACTTCGCGGCGTCAGCTGGTTCAGCTCCGCCGTTTCCTGAAACAGAAGAAAAAACCTGAAAAAAAGCGAATATGAACAGAATTTAATCTGTTCATAATATTCCCGTAAGATTCAGCAAGTACAGTACTGTCAAAAGAAAAAGACAGGAGGCTTGTATTATGCTGAATCGGATATGGCGCAGCAAGGGGCTGCTCTCGGCGGGAATTGCGTTCCTGGCACTGTTCGCCGGCTTATGGTGCGGAGAACTGGAAAGCGGAGACGAAACACGGGTGGCTGGAATTGCTGCGGAAATGTTTCTTTCCCATGATTACCTGATTCCGACTTTGAACGGAAAAGAATTTCTGGAATATCCGCCGCTCTTCTACTGGTGCGTTTGCCTGATGTATGCACTGTTCGGCATAACGGATTTTGCGGCGAAACTGCCGGGCGCATTGGCGGCATTCGGCTGTGTCATGCTGACTTTTTCGCTGGCGCGGGAAATGAAATTTTCCGGAAAAGCCGCCATGGGTTCGGCATTGATTCTGCTGTTCAGTTCCCAGTTCCTTTCGGAAAGCCGTATCTGCCGCGTGGATATGATGCTGAACTTTTTCATCCTGCTGAGCCTGTATGCGTTTTACACTTTCATGACCACGGAGTCTCCGCGAAAACGCGCCGTCTGCGGACTGCTTTTCTGCGCAGGACTGACCGGCGGGATCCTCACCAAAGGTCTGATCGGCGCCGCTCTGCCGGGCATGACCATCGGCGCATGGCTGATCGGCTCCAATATCCTGGAGCGGAAATTCCGTCCGTCCGGGTTTCTTTATGCCGCGGCCGGCGGCGTCATCGGGCTGGCTCTGGCGGGAATCTGGTATCTGCTGCTTCTCCGGACCGGCGGGGAGGAGATGTTCCAAATCGCAGTCCTGGACAACAATCTGGGGCGTTTCTCCTCGCAGACAACCGATCATGCGGAACCGTTTTTTTATTATTTGCCGAAACTGCCGGCATGGTTCTGCCCCTGGATTTTTCTGCTGCCGTTCGCATTGTGCGGCGCCGTCCGCCGGATCGCGGACAAGCGCGGGCAGGCTCTGCTATTCCCGCTGCTGGCATTTCTGGTCCCGTTCCTGATCCTCTGCATCGCATCCGGAAAACGGACGGTGTATCTGCTGCCGTTGAACGCCCCCTGCGCCCTGCTGTGCGGGTATTATCTGGCAAATCCGCCGGAACGGCTCCGCAGGTGGCTGGGCTGGATCACTCTGCGCCGCGCGGCGGTCATCCTGACGCTGGTCTGCGTGGCTGTCATCAGCACAGACATTCTGCTTGCCTTGTACCGGAACAAAAAATCTCTGCGTCCGCTGTTCCAATACTGCGCGGTCCTGGAACAGCAGGGCAAAGAAGTGATTCTGTACAATCCGCCGGAACGCACGCAAGGCGCAGGCTTCTTTTATCTGCATCATGCCCTGCCGGAAAAGAGAGGTTCCGCACAGCTGCCTCCGCCGGGCGAGATCTGGATCATCCGCGATAAAAAAGCGGACGAGCCCGGCAGAAAATTCGCGGACAGTCATATTGTGCTGGAAAATGAATGAGGAGGCGCCATCATGTTTCGGAAAATCTGTCTGGCTGCCGCCCTGCCGCTGATCACCGAGGCGCTCCCTCAGGGCGGCAGCGAATCTGATATGGAATCCCTGCCGAAGATTGAGGAAAAACTGAAAAAAGAGGAGCATTTGCCGGAAGAATTGTTTGCCGATGCCGGTTACGGTTCGGATGAAAATTATGTCAAATCCGCCGAAAACGGAGTAAAACTGATCGCTCCGACAGCACATCAGCCGAAAGATAAAGTTGGTTTGAATGAGTGTAAATTCGATGAAAAAAAGTGTATTGTGGAATGTCCGCTGAAAAACAAATGCCGGGTCCAGAAATGCGGGAAACAGAATCGCGAGTTCAAGTATACGGATGCGAATTTGAGGACTCGGTGCCGCCGAAAGCTCGAAGCGGCCGATGAATTCAAAAAACGATACGGCTCGAAGCGGTGTCCGATCGAAGGATTGAACGGACGTATGAAACAATTCACCCCGTTGCGGCGATTGCGGATCCGAGGACGATGTGCCGTTTATCATTCAATCCATGCGATTCTGACCATGCATAATATCATGCAGATGGTCCGTCATGCAAAAATTCAGGTCAAAAAGGCCCATGCGGCAGTCTTTTTTCAATTTTTAGACAGAGTTTTTCCTGTTTTTCAAAAAATCCGTCTTCCCCATGCGGCTTGACAGCTCAAAACCTCTTCCAAACCTCTTTTCCAAACATTGAGCCAGAACAATTTTCCCCGTCGAGCACCTTTTGGCAGTCGCGTCTGTCCGGATAAATAAAGAAATATGCGCCTTTTTCCTTTATTCAAAAAATGTTTTTCCCGGAACCGGTTTGCATTTTTCAGAATTTCATGTATATTATTTAGAAAATCAATGAGAACAAAGGTTTTCTTCAGGGCAAGGTGACGCGGTATCGCGAAGTCCTTACCGGCGGTAACAGTCCGCGAGCAAATTGGCAGTCGCCAATTGCAGACATGGTGCAACTCCATGACCGACAGTACAGTCTGGATGAGAGAAGAATGACCGGCGGCAGCTGCTGCGGCTGATCTGCGCCGATCCCTGTTTCCGCCCGCCTGTCCAAATGAGAACCGCACATTTACAGGAGGCATCAGCTATGAATTTCGAATTTGATTCCGTAGAATCCGTGCTGGAAGACATCCGTCAGGGGAAAATGGTCATTGTAACGGATGATGAAAACCGCGAAAATGAAGGCGATCTGGTCTGCGCGGCGGAAAAAGTTACCCCGGAAATCATCAATTTCATGATCACGCACGCGCGCGGCCTGGTCTGTGCGCCGATTACTGAAGAACGCGCCCGCGAACTCAAGATTTACCGTACACCGTCCACCGACCATTTCAACACGGCTTTCACGGAAAGCGTGGATGCGCTGTCCGGCACCACCGGCATTTCAGCATTCGACCGGGCAAACACCGTGAAATCCCTGATCAATTCGAAATGCCAGCGTTCCGATTTCGGCATTCCCGGACACATTTTCCCGATTGCGGCGCGTCCGGGCGGAGTGCTTCAGCGGACCGGGCACACGGAAGCTGCTGTGGATTTGGCGCGTCTTGCCGGTTTTTATCCGGCGGGAACCATCTGCGAAATCACCAAAGACGACGGCACGATGGCGCGTCTGCCGGACCTGATGGAATTCAAGAAACGCTACGGACTGAAAATCCTGTCCATCGCCTCGCTGATTGCCTACCGCCGCCGCACGGAACATCTGGTGGTCTGCGAAGAAACGGTGAAACTGCCGACCGATTACGGAGATTTCAAACTGCATCTCTACCGTTCCAAGATTGACAACTCCACGCATCTTGCGCTGGTGATGGGAGACGTCCGCAACGGAGAATCCGTGCTGACCCGTGTTCACAGTGAATGTCTGACGGGCGATGTGTTCGGCTCGCAGCGCTGCGATTGCGGGGAACAGCTCCACACCGCCATGCGCATGATTGCCCAGGAAGGACGCGGCGTAATTGTCTACATGCGCCAGGAAGGCCGCGGCATCGGACTGGAAAACAAACTTCATGCCTACCGTCTTCAGGAAGAAGGCTGCGATACCGTGGAAGCCAATCTCAAGCTGGGCTTTCCCGCCGATCTGCGCGAATACGGGACAGGAGCGCAGATTCTGCTGGATCTGGGCATCAAGGGAGTGCGTCTGATGACCAACAATCCGCAGAAAATCGTCGGGATTGACGGTTACGGGCTGAAAATTGTCGAACGGGTTCCCATTGTGATTCCGCCGAAGGAAAACAACCGCCGCTATCTGGAAACCAAACGTGAAAAAATGGGGCATCTGCTGGATTCCTGCGGAAAGTCCAAAAAAAACGGTTGACAGTTTTCCCATATACAAGTATATTACATTATAAATTGACAATGAAAGGGTATTGACATGGCTGCTGAAGGCAATGTTTATGAAGGTATGCTGAACGCGGAAGGTCTCCGGATCGGGATCGTCTGCGCCAGATTCAACGATTTTTTTGTAAGTGAACTGCTCGGCGGCGCACTGGATACGTTCCGCCGTCTGGGCGGCGACCCCAAAAATGTGGATGTGGCATGGGTTCCGGGTTCTTTTGAAATTCCGCTGGTGATCTCCAAAATGATGGATACCGGCAAATATGACGCGACCATCGGGCTGGGCATGGTGATCCGCGGTTCCACCACCCACGCCGACCACATCAACTCCGAAGTTTCCAAAGCACTGGGACAGCTGTCCCTGGAAAAAGGAATTCCGGCGGTGTACGGAGTGGTTTCCACGGAAAATATCGAACAGGCCATCGAACGCAGCGGCACCAAAGCCGGCAACCGCGGTGCGGATGCCGCACGCACGGCAGTGGAAATGGCGAATCTGCTCAAGAATTTTTCCCGGAAAGGATGATCGGGTGTCCGGATTATGAACGAGCAGAATGAAATTACGGAAGATCACGCAGACACTCCGGAAAAAAATCTTGCGGAAACCAGTCACGGCACTGCGGCTGTCCCGAAGCTGTTCAAGCGGTTTGGACGCGAACTCGCCATGCAGTTTCTGTTTCAGTGCGATGTCGCCGGCATGGATGATTTTGCGGAAAGCCTGGAGAACTTCTGGACACAGGCGGAACTTTCAGGCGAATTTCCGGATGCCAAAACTTACCGGAAAGCCCGCGCATACGCAGAAAAAATCATTGCCGGAGTCTGCGAACATGAAGCGGACATTGACCAGATCATCAGCGATGCTTCCAGCCACTGGGAAATTTCCCGTATGCCGGTAGTGGACCGTAACATTATCCGGGTTGCGGTTTTTGAGCTTCACTACTGTCCCGACATTCCCGCGCTGGTCAGCATCAACGAGGCCATCGAAATTGCCAAAGATTACAGTTCCGACAAATCCGGCATATTCATCAACGGACTGCTGAACGCAGTCAAGGACAAATTGCCGCCGCACAGCAAAATTCCCGCAGGGAAAAAAGCTGCCGGCAGCCAGGAAGAAGAGGAGAACTGATGTCCATTTTCGACGCTTTCAAACGCGGACTCAAAAAAACGGCGGTCGCCATCGGCCGCGGGATCAGCGGACTGTTCACCCAGCAGGAAAAATGGGATGACGAATCATTCCTCAAACTGGAAAACGAACTGATTGCCGCCGATTTCGGCGTGCAGGCAGCCCGCAAAATCACCCATACGCTCAAAGACCGTTACCAGCAGGGGGAATTTTCCGGACGGGACGACATTCTGACCGCCGCCCGGAACGAACTCTGCCGGATTCTCCGCGAAGGGAACCGTCCTCTTCATACCGCGTCCGAAGGACCGACTGTCATCCTGATGGTCGGAGTCAACGGCAGCGGAAAAACCACTACCACGGGGAAACTGGCGGCACTGCTGACTTCCCAGGGGAAAAAAGTCATGCTGGCAGCGTGCGACACCTTCCGCGCCGCAGCGGTCGAACAGCTCAAACTCTGGGGGGAACGCACCTCCTGTCCGGTTGTCGCAGCCCGAACCGGCGCCGATGCCGCTGCGGTGGCGTTTGACGCCGTGGCTTCCGCCAAAGCCAAAGGCATGGATTATCTCATCATTGATACGGCGGGACGTCAGCAGAACCAGAAAGGTCTGATGGATGAACTGGCAAAAATTCTGCGGATCATCCGCAAACAGCTGCCGGAAGCTCCGCATGAAACCCTGCTGACTCTGGATGCCGGAGTCGGCACCAATGCGTTGTCCCAGGCAAGGGAATTTGCTTCCGTTTCCGGAGCCAGCGCACTGGTTCTGACCAAACTCGACGGCACAGGAAAAGGCGGCGCGGCTGCCGCTGTTCAGGAAGAATTCAAACTCCCGATCCTGTTTGTCGGACTGGGGGAAGCTCCGGAAGATCTGCAGTTTTTCTCACCGGAAATGTATGCGGAGGCGATTTTCCCGTCCGCAGAAAAAACGATCTGACCGCCGGAGAAAAACATGACGAACGCTGATGACTGCCGCTGGATGAAAAAAGCTCTGCGCGAAGCGGAAAAAGGCTGGGGTACCACCAATCCCAACCCGATGGTCGGCGCAGTAATTGTCCGCGGCGACATTCTGCTGGGAACCGGCTACCATATCAAAGCCGGCTCCGGTCATGCCGAAGTCAATGCCATTGCGGCGTGTCACGGACAGGATCTGCGCGGCACGACGCTTTATGTAACTTTGGAACCATGCTGCACTTACGGCAGAACTCCGCCCTGCACCGAAGCCATTCTCAAAGCGGGAATCAGCCGGGTGGTCTTCGGCTGCACCGATCCCAATCCCAAACATGCCGGCCGCGCAGCGGAAATTCTGCGGAGTCATGGTGTGGAAGTGGTTTATCCGGTTTGCGAAGCGGCATGTCGGAAACTGAACGAACCGTTCTTCAAGTGGATCACCACGGGCAAACCGTTTGTTCTGCTTAAAATGGCGCAGACTCTGGACGGAAAAATTGCCACCGCCGGCGGCATTTCCCAATGGATTACAGGTCCGCAGGCACGCCGCCGGGTTCAGCGGCTGCGGATGCGCGCCGATGCCGTCATGGCGGGCGCAGATACTTTCCGGCTGGATTCCCCGCGTTTCACGGTCCGGGATGAAGAAGGGAATGTGCTGAAAACACCGCGGCGGATCATTGTAACGCATCACCCGGAACAGTTTCAGCGGGACGGGTTTGAATTTGTTTCTCTGGACACGCCCCGCAACTGGGATAAGTATCTGAAAAAACTCGGCGCGGAAAATATTTCTGTTCTGCTGATTGAAGGCGGCGGAACACTGGCGGCATCCGCTTTGGCGGCACATGAAGTGGACCGTATAGAGTTTCATATTGCGCCGAAAATTCTGGGCGGAGCCGGAAGCCGCCCCAGTGTCGGCGGCATGAATCCAGTCTCTCTGGAAGACGCGTATCAGCTGGAAGAGGTTGAACTGCGCAAACTCGGCGCGGATTTCGCATTCTGCGCGGCGGTGAAATATCCCGCCGGAAAGGAGTCCTGAATCATGTTTACCGGTCTGATTGAATCGACAGGCGTTTTCATTTCCGCCGCGATGACGGGCAAAGCGGGCAGACTGCGGGTGGAATCGAAAAAGATTTTCGACCGCCCCGAACCCGGCGAAAGCATCGCTGTGAACGGAACGTGTCTGACTCTGGAAAAAGCGGCGGGGGCAATGCTGGAATTTTATGTGATGGAAGAATCTTTCCGCCGCACCAACCTCGGATTGCTCAAACGCGGCGACACCGTCAATCTGGAACGCGCCATGATGATGGGCGCTCGTTTCGGCGGACATATTGTCAGCGGACACGTGGACGGTATCGGCAAAGTGCTGTCGCTCGGACGGGACGGCGACGATATGGTGCTGGCGGTTTCCTGCGCACCGGAGCTGCGGCGGTACATGGTTCCGAAAGGCAGCATTGCGGTCAACGGAATCTCCCTCACCATTGCGGATTTGCAGGACGATCATTTTACCGTGCATGTGATTCCGACCACCTGGAACGAAACCAATCTGCCGTGCTGCGGCAAAGGCAGCAGTGTCAATCTGGAATGCGACATGCTGGGCAAATACGTGCTTTCCATGCTGGAACGCACGGGAGCAGTCCCTTCCGGCAGCACGGTCAATATGGATACTTTAAGAAATGCAGGATTCGGACGCCATTAAAAATGTCATCCCGCTGCGGGATTACAGCCGGAAAGCGAATTTCGGATTCGCCGCCGGGCGTCTGGCTTTGTCCGGAACTCTTTTTGACGAATGCACGGACCGGAAAGAATTCAGCGCAGTCGAAGTTTCCTGTGAATATTTCAAATCACTCCCGGAAAGCCGGCAGCAGTATCTGCGGAAACATTTCAGACGGCTTCATTGCGGCAGTCTGCTGACGCCGTCTCTGGCAACGCTGGTTCCGGGCGCAGGGAAACATATCCGGAAGGAATTTGTCCGGACCTGTGAAAAAGTTTTCCGGGATCTGCAGACGCTGGAAATAGAATGCGGAGCTCT
Organism: uncultured Victivallales bacterium; assembly: GCA_934661375.1. Classification (GTDB taxonomy): domain Bacteria; phylum Verrucomicrobiota; class Lentisphaeria; order Victivallales; family UBA1829; genus SIG94. Next base: position 31,468 of record CAKUJH010000016.1, on the reverse strand, counting down.
GGACTTTTCTTTGACCGCGGTATTGAAAGACCCGGACCGGAAACAGCAGCTGTCTTCCCTGCTGCGGGAACTGCATCCGGCTTTGCAGGCCGCCGGACGGACACTGCTGCTGCCGGTGCGTCTGCCGTTTGACAAGGCGGACATGCCGGAGCGGGTCATGGGATTTCTGCGCGATCTGATGATTCCCGGTCTGAAACTGCGTCTGGAGCTGTACCCTCACGACATGAAACCGGATTTCAATCCGCAGGAACTGGCAAAGACGCTGCGCCTGGAAACCCGTTCGGTGATGTTCTGCTTCAATGCGGACGGCGGCAACCGTCTGATGAAAGTGCATATTGAACCCTGGCTGTCCTACTTCGCCCTGACCGGTTATACTGGACCGTATCTGGTCTGTCCGTTTTCTCTGAACAACCGTCTGGCGGCGGTGGAAAGTGAAAATTACGCCGCCCTGATTCAGGATTTATTCTGATTCCGGGAAAATTCCTTTTATTTAAGGATATATGGAGAAAACAGAAAACTCCGGCATCCGAATACCCAGATGTCCGGCGGACCGGGTGGGTATTCGCCGTCCACAGATATGCAATTCGCGGAAAACGCTTTTGCGGTCCACAGGAAACTGCGTTCGGGAACGGGAGCTGCGCAGAAAGACAATTTGGTCTGCCAGATTTGCACTGTCGGCAGAAAATCCGCCTGATATTCCCGACGCGGATAATCCGGGATGCCCTCCCGCAGCGAAGGATAACGGACGGGATCGCCGGGCAGAGTTCCGCAGAAAAAACCCAGCGACGGCTGTTGAACCGTTCTGCGGCATTCCGGCATCAGCTCGCGGAATTCATCACGCGCAGGATAACGCGTCCCACCCCCGAACAGCAATTCAATGCTGTCGTTGAACGATTCATTGGTTGTCTGCTGCGGATAAAAAATCCAGCTTCTCATCTGAGCCTCCATTCAGACACCCCGCAATGCCGGGTCTGCGGCACGGTTAAATTTTCCGATTTCCGTTGAAGATGTCTGAAGTTTTTCGTTGAACCGGGTACTATAACACTTTTTCAGCCGTTTTCAAGACGGATATACCGGAAAGACAGACAAAAGAATCTGTGTTTTTACAGATACCGGGAAGCTCCGTTTTTCAGCACTGTAACCGATATTGCATTGAAAAAAACAGCAGGACAGCTTGATTTTTAACGAATTCATGGTAATATATCGAAAACAGTATATTGCCATTTATTTCAAAGGAGATGTGTGCCATGAAAATTTATATCTTTGCCGACATGGAAGGCATCAGCGGAATCTGCGGTTCACAGTATGTTGTGTCCGACGGCAGCCAGTATGCCGCGGGACGCCGTTACCTTACCGACGATGTCAACGCCTGCGCCGCCGCCTGTTTTGAAGCAGGAGCAACGGAAGTCGTGGTTCGCGACGGACACGGAGGCGGAACCAGCATTCTCTGGAATGAACTCGGACCGCATATCCGTCTGGTGCAGGGTCAGACCCCCGGCAAACGATTCTACGGCATTGAAGGTTCCGACGGCGTAATTCTGCTGGGCTACCATGCCATGGCGGGTACGCGCAATGCGCTTCTGGAACATTCCTATTCCTCCAAGGACATCCAGAATATCTGGCTCAACGGAAAACGGGTCGGTGAATTTGCCGTTGACGCCGCCATTGCAGGAGATTACGACATTCCGGTCATCATGACCAGCGGCTGCGACAAACTCTGTGCGGAAGCCTCGGCTTTCCTGCCGTCCGTGGTAACCTGCGAAGTCAAAAAATCCACGTCCCAGCAAGGCGCACTCCTGTTGCCGCGCGAAGAAGCCCATGCCCGGATCCGGGAAAAAACCATGCTCGCCATCGACCTCATGAAAGCCGGAGAAATCAAACCGGTCAAGTTCACTCCTGTTCAGCTCAAAGTCGAATACGTCGAACGGCACGAACCCCGGCTGGGATTGAGCGAAGACCGCACAGTGGAAGCCGAAGCCGATACTGCGGAACGCGCGTTCTGGCGTGTCTTCTGAATCCGGCAGACAGTTTGACGAATCATGAAAATCCTGTCCGAAAAAGAGGCTGTGCCTGACGCAGTGCAAATTCTGCGCCAGCCCGGCAGCGTACTGCTGGTTCCGACGGAAACCGTGTATGGTCTGGTCTGCGCCTGGGAAGACACCGCGGCGCGGAAACGCATCTATGAATTGAAGCACCGTTCAGAAAACAAACCGTTCGCGGCATTCATTCCGTGCGTGGACGCCCTGCCCCCGGAAGCGACTTTGCCGGATGCCGCCCGGAAAATTGCCGAAGCATTCTGTCCCGGACCCGTTACGGTCATCGTGCCGGACCGCAGCGGCGGAACTTTCGGATTCCGGATTCCGGATCACCCGTTCATTACCAGTCTGCTGGCGGCTTACGGCGGAGCATTGGCTTCCACCAGTGCCAATCTTTCGGGAAAACCCGCCGCGCTCTGCATGGAAGACGGCTTGAACAGCATTGATGGAGAACCGGCTCTGGCTGTGGACGGCGGAGCCCTTCCCCCGGACTCGCTGGCATCCACGGTCATCATGGTCGGAGCGGATTCCTCCTGGAAAATTCTGCGGCAGGGTCCGGTTACTGAAGAGCAGATTCGGCAGACTGTGGACGCATAAGCGGAAAAATTTTCCATAAAAACAGAAAATTTTTTTTGCAGCATGGAACTTTCCGGAATGTCCCCGGTCTATGCAAATACAGAACTTGCTTATTCCCGAAGCATTCTGTAAAACAACTCTCTCCTTTGTTGTCCCCCGTGTTATCCCGGCACGGGGGTTTTTTATTTGCGGCAGCTGTCAGGAATCCGGAAAAGGCAACGGAACGGCGGCAGTCTTATGCTCCCGGCGGAGTTTTTTTGAGGGAAAAACAATAATTCCATTGATTTACATAAGATTGGAACTTGAAATTTCGAAAAAAGAATGTATCTTTCACAGAATATGTTTGGTTCCTAAAAAATTTTAAATATACAGGAGAGAACAGAGATGTTGAAGGAAATCACGAAGAAGGCCGCCTGCGCGGTGGTTCCGTGTCTTGACAAGGATTTCGTGCCTGCGGTTCTGTGGGATCGCGAATTCCGCAAAGCAGTACAGGCATCCGGCAAGAGCAAAAAGATTGTCATCGCGCTGGAAAGAACGCCGGAAAGTGTCAGTACCTTCGAAACTGTCGTGTTCGGCAATCCGACCGAAGATGAACGCGCGGCAAATATCCGCCACGTGGAACGTCTGGTCAAGGGGATGCTGTGGATGCGCGGCGGCTGGAAAGTGACCATTGCCGGAGATGAAGGCGTTGCCGCCGATCTGGCGAAGATTTATTCCAAAACCGGTGAACGCGCATTCGATTACGAAATGATGAGCCGGATTTACTCCAACACCATGGAAATTGTCTCCTGTCCTCTGGCGGATGCCCCGAAAGCCGTTGAACCGACCAAACCGCTGGGACGTCACCTGGACGGCTGCCGTATCGGTTTTGACCTCGGCGGTTCCGACCGCAAATGCGCCGCACTCATCGACGGCAAAATCGTGTTCAGCGAAGAAGTTCCCTGGGATCCGTACTTCCAGAGCGATGTGAATTATCATAAAGACGGCATCAACGACACGCTCCGCCGTGCCGCCGCCAAACTTCCGCGCGTCGATGCCATCGGCGGCAGCTCCGCCGGCGTCTACGTGAACAACCGCGTCCGTCTTGCCTCGCTGTTCCGCGGCATTCCGCAGGATCAGTTCGAAGACAAAGTGAAAGATCTGTTCCTCGAAATCGGCAAGGAATGGGGCGTTCCGTTTGAAGTGGTCAACGACGGTGAAGTAACCGCGCTGGCTGGCTCCATGGAAATGAATTCCAACAGCGTGCTGGGCATCTCGATGGGAACCAGCGTGGCGGGCGGCTATGTGAACCCGGACGGCAACATCACCGACTGGCTGAACGAACTGGCTTTCGTGCCGGTGGACTACCGCGAAGGCGCACCTGCCGATGAATGGTCCGGCGACCTGGGCTGTGCCGTTCAGTATTTCTGCCAGCAGGGCGTGGCGCGTCTGGCTCCGCTTGCCGGCATCGAACTGCCCAAGGATATGAAGTTTGCCGAACAGCTCAAAGAAGTTCAGAAACTGATGGAACAGGGCGATGACCGGGCTCGTCAGATTTATGACAGCATCGGTGTCTGCTTCGGTTACACGATTGCGCGTTACTGCGAATTCTACAACATTGAAAAGCTGCTGATTCTCGGACGTGTTACCACGGGTAAAGGCGGCGACATCATTCTGGCACGCGCCGCCGATGTGCTGAAAGCCGAATTCCCGGAATACGCAAGCAAGATCGAATTCCGGATTCCGGACGAAAAATCCCGCCGCCATGGTCAGGCTGTGGCTGCGGCAAGTCTGCCGGTTATCTGATCGGAGACCGTGTCATGAACAAACCCGCACTGCTGGTGCTGGCCGCTGGAATGGGAAGCCGGTACGGAGGATTGAAACAGATCGATCCGGTCGGTCCCTCCGGCGAAATCATTCTGGACTACTCCATTTATGACGCACTTCTGTGCGGATTCGACAAAGTCGTGTTTGTGATCCGCCGGGATATTGAAGCGGTGTTCCGGGAACAGGTCGGGGCTAAATGGGAAAAACGGATGCAGGTGGAATATGCGTTCCAGGATCTGGACAAACTGCCTGCGCCGTACACTCTCCCCGCCGGACGCACCAAACCCTGGGGAACCGGACACGCCATCCTTTCCGCCGCAGACAAACTCAACGGTCCGTTTGCGGCAATCAATGCGGACGATTTTTACGGGCGCAGTGCTTACGCCCTGCTGGCTCAGGCATTCGCCGTCAATCCGGAACTGCGGAAACGCCATTTTATGGTAGGTTTCACCCTCCGGAACACACTCTCTGAATTCGGGATGGTTTCACGGGGAATCTGTGAAACCGATGCAGACAGTCTGCTGACAGAAGTCGTGGAAAGAACCGACATTCTCCCTGCGCCGGGCGGCAAAGCCCGTTTTACCGATGCAGACGGAACAGTTCATCCGCTGACGGGCGATGAAATTGCTTCGATGAACTGCTGGGGTTTCATGCCGTCTATTTTTGATGAGCTGGGCGGTCTGTTCGAGGAATTCCTTTCCCGCCGCGGCACGGAAATGAAGTCGGAATTCTATATTCCGTTCGCAGTCAGCGAATTGATTCACCGGCAGAAAATATCCGTCCAGGTGCTGACCAGCACGGATTCGTGGTTCGGAGTTACCTACCGCGAAGACAAGCCGATGGTACAGAAATCAATCCGGGATCTGGTCGCCGGCGGAATCTATCCCTCGCCACTGGAGTGATTCCCGTATGGAAAGTTTCATGCGAAACATCGCCGCAAATTTCTGTATTGACCATTCCGGTCTGGTCGAAGTCAAACCTTTCGGCAGCGGACATATCAACAATACGTTCCGCGTGGTGTTCTCCATCGACGGCAAAGAAGGCCAATATATATTTCAGCGGATCAACACCCGCGTTTTCCGGCATCCGGATCAGCTGATGGAAAATATCACCCGTGTACTGAAACATGCAGGAGAAAAACTGGGCGTCCAGCCGGACAGCGAACGCCGCTGCATTCATCTGGTTCCGGCACGGGATGGACGCATGTATTATTCCTGCGGCGAAGAATGCTGGCGTTCCTACCATTTCATCAGCGACGCCCGTCCCTGTGAAGTGCTGGAAAATGAAGAACAGGCATATCAGGCATCCAAAGCCTTCGGAAAATTTCAGCATCTGCTGGCTGATCTGCCTGGCAAACGGCTGCATGAAACCATTCCGGATTTCCATAATACGCCATCGCGTTTTGCCGATTTCATGCAAGCTGCGGCGAAGAATCAATGTCATCGTGCTGCGCTCTGCCGTCCGGAAATCGAATTTGCCAAAGCCAATGCCTGGATCGCGCCGGTGCTGCTGGAGCTTCAGCAGAAAGGCGAACTGCCGGAACGCATTACCCATAACGACACCAAACTGAACAATGTTCTGCTGGATGAACATACCGGCGAAGGTCTTTGCGTGATTGATCTGGATACGGTGATGCCGGGGCTTTCCCTGTATGATTTCGGCGACATGGTGCGTTCCAGTGTCAGCCCCGCCGCCGAAGACGAAACGGACCTGTCGCGGGTTCAGGTGCGGCTCAATGTATTCCGTGCGCTGGTCAAAGGTTTTCTGGAAGGAGCGCAGGGGTGTCTCACCCGCAGGGAAATCGAAATGCTGCCGTTCGCGGGAATCCTCATCAGCTATGAAATCGGACTGCGTTTTCTGACCGATTATCTGGAAGGGGATGTGTATTTCCGGACGAAACGCGAAAATCATAATCTGGATCGCTGCCGCACGCAGTTCACTCTGGTGCAGCGTCTGATGGAAAAAGAAGACGAACTGAATGCCATTGTAAAGGAATTTTTGAAATGAAACGGATTTTGGTAACCGGCGGCGCCGGATTCATCGGCAGTCATATTGTGGAACAGTTTCAGGGAAAATGCGAAATCCGGGTGCTGGACAGTTTCCGCACGGGACGGCGCGAAAATCTCAACGGGCTGAACTGCGAACTGGTGGAAGGCGATGTCAGCTGCCGCTCCACAGTCGCGGAAGCCGTTCAGGGCGTTGATTACATTTTTCATCTGGCGGCACTGGTGAGTGTACCGGAATCCATGGAAAAAATTGTGGAATGCAATAAAATCAATGCGGAAGGGACCATTATTCTGCTGGAAGAAGCCGCGAAAGCCGGTGTAAAGAAACTGGTGTTAAGCACATCCGCCGCCAATTACGGCGACAATCCGGTTTCACCGAAAGTGGAAACCATGACCCCGGAACCGAAAAGTCCGTATTCCATCACCAAGCTCGACGGAGAATATTACTGTGCCATGTTTACCGCGACCGGACGTCTTCAAACCGCCTGTCTGCGCTACTTCAATGTGTTCGGTCCGCGGCAGAATCCGAAAAGTGCATACGCGGCGGCTGTACCGATATTCATCACCAAAGCTCTTGCGAATGAAGATATTACGATTTTCGGAGACGGTGAACAGACCCGTGATTTTGTGTTTGTGAAAGACATTGTTTCCGCCAATGCATTCATGGCGGAAAATCCGTTCACCGGGGTTTACAATGTGGCATATGGCGGAAAAATGACCATCAACACGCTTGCCCGGATGATTATAGACATTCTGGGTTCGAAATCGAAAATTGTGTATCTGCCGGAACGTCCGGGAGATGTGAAACATTCGACCGCCTGTGTAGACAAACTGCTGTCCACCGGCTTCAAACCGTCGTGGGATTTCCGCCGCGGTCTGGAAGTTACGGTCCGGAGTTATGTTGAAGCAATGAAAGCACAGTCATGACTGTGTTCCCTATTACCCTATAATACAAGGAGATATGAACATGTTGAAAAACAAGAATCTGGTGTTTCTCGGCCCTCCGGGAGCCGGCAAAGGCACGTTGTCTGAAGTTCTGCTTCAGAATGAAAAACTGGTGCATATTTCCACCGGAGACATTCTCCGCGCGGAAATAGCCGCCGGCACGGAGTTGGGCAAAAATGCCAAAGCGCTGATGGATCAGGGCAAACTGGTACCGGATCAGATTGTGGCGGATATGGTTGCCGCGCGTCTTTCCCAGCCGGACTGCGAAGCCGGTTTCATTCTGGATGGTTTCCCGCGCACCGTCGCCCAGGCGGAACTGCTGGAAAAATCCGCCAAGAAAATCGGCCGTGAACTGGACAAAGTCGTGCTGTTCGATGCTCCGCGCGAACTGCTGATTCAGCGTCTGACCGCCCGTCTGACCTGCCGCAAATGCAAAGCCAGCTTCAATAAAATCTTTGCGAAACCCGCGAAGGAAGGCGTCTGCGACCATTGCGGCGGCGAACTTTTCCAGCGGTCCGACGACTCTCTGGAAACAGCACAGAACCGTCTGAAAGTCTATGACGAACAGACTGCTCCGCTGATTGACTATTACCGGAACAACGGTCTGCTGGCCGCAATCGACTCCTCTCTGCCCAAAGCGCAGGGTTATGCGGCGCTGCTTGCCGTACTGAATGCGTGAATAAAATGAGAGAAGATTATATTCTTCACACGCCCGCGGAGATCGAAAAGATCCGCCGCGCAGCCAGGATGGCGGCAGAAGCCCGCGAACATATCTGCCGGATGGTCCGGTCCGGTATGACGACCTGGGATCTGGATGAGCTTGCCGGCGAAGTGATCCGCTCGATGGGCGGAGTGCCGACTTTTCTGAACTACCGCGGTTATCCGGGGAACATCTGTATTTCCCTGAATGACGAAGTGGTGCATGGCATCCGCAGCAGGGAACGCTTCATTCTCAAAGGGGATGTGGTCAGCGTGGACGTGGGAGTATCGTTTGAAGGCGGTGTCGGCGACACGGCGAAGACGATCTACGTGCATGACGGCGACGATGTTCCGGAAGACATCGAACGTCTGCTGAAATTCACGGAAAGTTCGCTGGAATGCGGACTTGCCGCAGCGCATCCGGGCGGATACGTCCAGGATATTTCCCGTGCAGTGGAAATGGAAGCCAAGCGCGGACACCTGGGCATTGTGGAAGAATATGTGGGACATGGCTGCGGGACACGGCTGCATGAGCCGCCGGATGTGCCGAACTATGTCCAGCACCGCCGGGGACCGCAGCTGCGTCCCGGCATGGTGCTTTGTGTTGAACCGATGCTCAATCTCGGTTCAAAAAGAGTGTATGTTGAAGGTGACGGATGGACGGTGCGAACCCGCGACGGGGAGCCTTCCGCCCATTTCGAGCACATGATTCTGATAACGGAAACTGGAACGGAGGTATTAACTCGTGTCTAAGGATTTGATCAAAGTCGAAGGCGTCGTCAAAGAACTGCTGCCGAACACCATGTTCCGGGTGGAACTCCCGAACAAACACAGTGTCCTGGCCCATATCAGCGGGAAAATGCGGCTGAATTTCATCCGCATTCTGCCGGGTGATACGGTTACGCTGGAAATTTCACCATATGATTTGACCAAAGGCAGGATTATCTTCCGTCAGAAATAACTTTATTCCGAGGTAAACATGAGCCGCACTTCCGTGACCAAGACCAATGCCATCCGGCTGCTGGAAAGTGCGGGAATTTCCTTCACCGCGTATGAATACCCCGTCGATGACGGACGCATCGACGCCAAGTCGATCGCCGAAAAAATCGGCCGCAGTCAGGACGAGGTTTTCAAAACGCTGGTGGCGGAGTCTCCCGCCAATGAACATTTTGTGTTCGTGGTTCCCGCAGCAGGTGAACTGGACTTGAAAAAAGCGGCTCATGCTTCCGGACAGAAAAGCATAGAAATGATTCCGCAGAAACAGCTGTTTCCGCTGACCGGATACATTCACGGAGGCTGTTCGCCCGTCGGAATGAAAAAACTGTTCCCGACTTTCATTGATGAGACAGCCATTCTGTTTGATACCATCTGCGTCAGCGGCGGCAGAGTCGGGCTGAACCTTGCCATCGTGCCGGACGTTCTGCGGGAGTTTATCCACGCTGAATTTTATGACCTGACGAAAAGCTGAACCTTTTTAGTCATTCCGGCTGTTCTTCCGCTTGCTTTTTTCTTTTTTAGAGTTATTGTTAGATATCAAAGATGAGGAACTGCGGATTATGGAAAAACTGCTGCTGAAAATCAAGGAACGCAAGGCGAAAATCGCCTTGATCGGTCTGGGATATGTCGGACTGCCGCTGGCAGTGGAATTCGGCAAATATTACGACACCGTCGGATTCGACGTGAAGCAAAGCCGTCTGGACGCTTTGCGCCGCGGGGAAGACCCGACGCTGGAAACCTCCCCGGAACAGCTGACGGCGGCAAAGTATCTGCGCTACACGGATCAGCCGGAAGATCTGCGCGGACGCGACATTTATATTGTTACGGTTCCGACGCCTGTCGACAAATACAAACGCCCGGATCTTTCCCCCCTGCACCGTGCCTGTGAAACTGTCGGTTCCGTATTGGCGCCGGGTGCGCTGGTCATCTTTGAAAGTACTGTCTATCCAGGCTGCACGGAAGAGGAATGTGTCCCGGTTCTGGAAAAATTCAGCAAGCTGAAATTCAACCGTGATTTCTTTTGCGGTTACAGTCCGGAGCGCATCAATCCCGGCGACAAGGAACATACTCTGACCCGGATCCTGAAAATCACTTCCGGCTCCACCCCCGCCGCCGCAGAAGCAGTGGATGAACTGTACCGTTCCATTCTCCAGAACGGGACTTACAAAGCCAGTTCGCTGAAAGTGGCGGAAGCGGCAAAAGTCATTGAAAACTCCCAGCGTGATCTGAACATAGCCTTTGTCAACGAACTTGCCAAGATTTTCCATCTGATCGGAATCGACACGCAGGAAGTGCTGGCGGCAGCGGGAACGAAATGGAATTTTCTGCCCTTCAAACCGGGACTGGTCGGCGGACACTGCATCGGAGTTGATCCGTATTATCTGACCCATAAAGCGCAGGCGCTGGGGTATCTGCCGGAAGTGATTCTGGCAGGACGCCGCATCAATGACGGCATGGGCAAATATATTGCCGCGGAAATTGTCAAGCTGATGATCCGCAAGGAACGCAAGATTTACGGTGCGCGTGTGCTTCAGCTGGGCATCACCTTCAAGGAAAACTGTCCGGACATCCGCAATTCCCGTGCCGCCGATGTGGCGTACGGCTTGCAGGAATTCGGCTGCCGGGTAGACATCTGCGACCCGTGGGCTGATCCGGAAGAAGTCCGCCGGGAATATCAGCTGAATTCGTTCCGCACTCCGGATTCATACATTCCGTACGATGCCGTGGTTCTTGCCGTGGCGCACCGGGAATTTCTTGAACTGGACGCGGCGGCATTGAAACAGCCGCACACGGTACTGTATGACATCAAAGGAATCCTGCCCCGCGGGCTGGTGGATGGACGGCTCTGATGATGAATCCGGCAAAAATACTGGTTACAGGCGGTGCGGGATTCATTGGTTCGCATCTGGCGGAAACCTTGCTGAATCAGGGACATACGGTTATTGTTCTGGATAATTTCTCTACCGGCAAACGCGAAAATCTGGCATCTTTTCAGAATCATCCGAAATTCACACTGATTGAAGGAGACATCCGTGATCTGCCGACCTGCCGCCGTGCGGTTGAAGGCGTGGATTATGTTCTGCATGAAGCCGCGCTGGGTTCGGTTCCGCGATCCATCAAAGATCCGCTGACCTCGCTGGAAGTCAACATCATGGGGTTTGCCAGACTGCTGACCGCCGCCCGCGACGCCGGCGTCCGGCGTTTTGTTTATGCGTCCAGTTCATCAGTTTACGGAAGCGACAATGCGCCGGTCAAAACCGAAGACTGCACAGGAATGCCGCTTTCCCCGTATGCCGTCACCAAGCACACGGACGAACTGATTGCGCTCAATTTTGCCGCGCTTTACCGGATGGAAACGATCGGGCTGCGCTATTTCAATGTGTTCGGTCCGCGTCAGGATCCCAACGGGGCGTATGCCGCGGTGATTCCGAAATTTGTGCAGGCAATCCGGAAACATGAACCTCCGGTCATTTTCGGCGACGGAGCCAACTCGCGGGACTTCACTTTTGTCGAGAATGTAGTGTCCGCCAATCTGCTGGCATTGTCTGCGGACAGCCGCGCAGTCAATCAGGTTTACAATATTGCCTGCGGAGCGTCCACAACGCTGAATGAACTGTTCAGTCTGCTGCGTTCTGCCATTGCGCAGGATGATCCTGCGGCAGCGGAAGTGGAAGCGGGTCATGCCGAACCGAGAACAGGCGACATTGCTCATTCACTTGCCGACATCTCCCGTGCGCGAGAAATGCTCGGTTATCAGCCGCGCTGGACCGTTCAGGAAGGAATCCGGCAGCTGATTGCCAGTTCTATGTCTCAAAAAATCACTCAATAAAACAAAAAGGAATGAAAATGAGTTTTTTTCTGAACCAGATACTGAAGTTTATTTTTCTGCTGACGCCGTTTTTTGTGCTGTCCATGTTTCTGTCCATGACGCAGGACTGGGAAACGCGCCAGAAGCGGATGCTGGCGCTGCGGGTGGGCAGTGCGGCATTTGTCATCTGCACCGTGCTGCTGTTTTTCGGACGTTACATTTTCGATGCCTTCGCCATCACGCTGGATGCGTTCCGTATCGGCGGAGGGGCATTGCTGTTTCTGTCTTCTGTCGGACTGGTCAACAGCAATGTTACCGATAAAAAAGAAGTCAAAGTGCAGGACGGCAATTCCCGGAATCCGCTGGCGAATGTCACCAATATTGCAGTGGTTCCGCTGGCAATTCCGGTAACCGTCGGACCGGGAACCATCGGTGCGATTCTGGTTATCGGTGCGGAATCGGCAAGCATTCAGGCGCAGCTGATTTCGCTGGCGGCAGTGGCGGGCGCGCTGCTCATTCTCACCGCCATGCTGTGGGCGGCATCGTGGGTGGAGCAGAAACTCGGCCGTCATGTCATTATCATATTCAGCAAGCTGACCGGTCTGATTCTGGCGGCGATGGCCGCGCAGATGATCTTCACCGGCGTCCGCGGATTTCTTCTCTGAACAATTGAACTGACGGAGTTTTTTATGTCTGCATTGGTAACCATCACCGGATTATCCAAAACCTACCAGAAAGGCAGTCTGGTTCTGCTGCCGCTGAATCTGGAAATCAAAGCGGGGGAACTTTTTTTCCTGCTCGGACCTTCCGGGTGCGGCAAATCCACCCTGCTCCGCATGATTGCGGGACTGCTGGAACCGACTTCCGGAACGATCTGTTTTGACGGACAGGACATCACGGCGCTGCCTCCGGAAAAACGGCAGGCGGCCATGGTGTTTCAGAATTACGCGCTGTGGCCGCATCTTTCCGTATTCGAAAATGTGGCATTCGGTCTGCGCGCCGCTCATCTGCCGAATGCGCAGATCAAAGAAAAAGTCATGGACGCGCTGAAACTGGTCCGTATGGAAGCGTATGCGGAACGACGGGTTCCTTCTCTTTCCGGAGGACAGCAGCAGCGGGTTGCGCTGGCACGAGCCGCGGCAGTTTCCCCGCGTGTTCTGCTGCTGGATGAACCGCTTTCCAATCTCGATGCCAAGCTCCGGGATGAAATGCGGCTGGAAATCAGCCGTATCTGCAAAGAACGGGCACTGACTGCAATCTATGTTACGCACGACCGCCGGGAAGCGCTCAGCATGGGCGACCGCATCGCTCTGCTGGACAAAGGAATCATTCAGCAGATCGGTTCGCCCGTTGAACTGTACAGAAAACCGCGCAACCGTTTCGCCGCGGCGTTTCTGGGCGGCGTCAATTTTCTCGAAGGGAAAGCGGACGGCAAACTGTTCAAGACAGCACACGGTACATTCGAAACCAACGGAATGACGGGCAGAACTCTGCTGATCCGTCCGGAAGCCGTTACGGTGCAGAAGGGAAAAACAGCGGAAGGCTGCAACTGTCTGGAAGCGAATTTCGTGTCCGGCACATTTCTGGGGGAACGCTCCGAACTGCAATTCCGCACCGATGACGGTTTTCTGCTGGATGTAACGGCTTCCGCATATGAAGAATTCGTTCCCGGCGAACGCTGTCTGCTCCGGGTTGAGCCGCGCGATCTTTCACTGCTGGAGGATTGACCGTGAAAAAAAGGATTCTGCTCGCCCTTGCGCTGCTGCTGGCAGTGCTGGCTCTGCCGTTTCTGCTGCGGACTTCTGAACATCCGCTGGCGGAACTGTTGAGCGGACACGATACCCTGATCATTATTTCCGCTCACTCCGAACCGATGAAATTCGAACTGGAACGCGCGTTCCGGGAGTATTACAAAAAACGTTTCGGCAGGGATATCGCCATCGACTGGCGTACCCCCGGCGGCACTTCGGACATTGTCCGCTACATAGCCGACCGTTTCAAAGCGGAATTCCGCCACGCCTGGGAATCCGATCCGGACAATCCGCCGTGGAATGCGGATATTGCTTCGGCGTTCGACAATCCGAACATACAGCGCGACCCGAAGGCCTCGAAGGAAGCCCTGCTGGCACGGGAAAAATTTCTGAAGTCCGATGTCGGCATCGGCATTGACCTGTTTGCCGGCGGCGGCACCTTCGACCAGGGACGCCATGCCCGCTGCGGCTATGCGGTAAACGGCGGATTACAGCAGCGGCATCCGGAATATTTCCGTCCGGAAATCATTCCGCATTCTTTCGGCGGGGACGAAATCTATGAAAAAGACGGCAAGTATTATGGAGTCTGCCTTGCTTCGTTCGGAATCTGTTACAACGTTGACCGTCTCCGCGAATTGAGCAGTCTCACCGATCCGCCGCGCCGCTGGCGGGATCTGGGCAAAGGCGTTTTCTTCAATCAGGTGATTGCCGCCGATCCGACGAAATCCGGTTCCGCGAACAAATGTTTTGAAATCATTCTCCAGCAGGAAATGCACGAAGCTGTCGTGCCGCGCAACGCCGCCAAACCGTCTGCGGAACAGCTGGACCGCGGCTGGGCAAACGGGGTAAACCTGATCAAACGCATCATTGCCAACACCCGGACCATTACCGACAGTGCGGGCAAAGTTACCCGAGATGTGGCTGCCGGCGAAGGAGCGCTCGGCATGGCAATTGATTTCTACGGGCTGACCGAACAGGAATGGAATGAATTTCAGACCGGCGGGAAACCGGTCATCCGTTATGTTGCGCCGGAAGGCGGCACGGCAGTTTCCGCCGACCCCATTCAGCTGCTGCGCGGAGCTCCTCATAAACAGGAAGCCCATGCGTTTCTGGATTTCATCATCGGCGCCGAAGGACAGAAACTGCTGGATTTCAAGACCGGCACTCCCGGCGGACCGGTCAAATATGCACTGCGCCGTTCTCCGGTACGCAAAGACATGTATGCGGAAAAATACCGGCAGTTTCGGGCGGATCCGGACTATTTTCCTTACGAAGCCGGCAGTTCCTTTGTTTACCGGCCGGACTGGACCGGACGCTATTTTTCCATGATCCGGCTGCTGATCCGCTGTGTGGCGCTGGATGTCCAGGACGAACTTCGGGCAGCGTGGAAAGCGATTCTTCAGGCGGGCGGACCGGAAAAAGTACCGCAGGCGTATGCGGAGTTCTGCCGCCTGCCGTTTGCCTATCGGGATGCGGCGGAAGCGGCATTCCAGCTCCGGGTGTCGCGCAGCCGTTCGAAAGTGGAGATCGCCGCGATCTGCCGGCAATGGAGCGACGATGCCCGGCGGCAATACCGGAATGCGGCGGAACTCGCCGGAAAGGGGAAATGAATCATGTTGAAACTGTGTAAAATATTCTGTTTTCTGCTTCTGCTGGCTTTCTTTGCCGTGTTTCTGATTCTGCCGGTGTTCACCGTGGTGGAGGAAGGTCTGCACTGGAAACTGCTGCGGGAAGTATTTGAGAACCGGCTGTATCTGGACGGTCTGCGCAACTCGTTCCTGATTGCACTGACCACCACGGCGATGGTCTTTGTGATTTCCCTGCCGCTGGCTCTGATTTACGACAAGTATGAATTTCCGGGCAAACCGCTGTGCAGTCTGGCAATGATGCTGCCGATGATTCTGCCGCCGTTTGTCGGTGCGCTGGGCTTTCAGCAGATTCTGGGACATTTCGGAGTTGTCAACACCATTTTGACTTCGCTGGGCGGTTCCCGGATTGATTTTCTGGGCGGCAGCGGACGGTTCTGGTCGGTCTGCTTCATCATGGCATTGCACCTGTACCCGATTCTGTATCTGAATCTGGCAACTGCTCTGGGCAACATTGATCCGGCGATGAATGAAGCGGCGGCGAATCTGGGTGCTTCGCGCTGGCGGCGGCTGCGGTATATCACCCTGCCCCTGCTGAAACCGGGAATACTGGCAGGCGGGAGCATTGTGCTGATCTGGAGTTTCACGGAGCTCGGCACGCCGCTGATGTTCGGCTGCACCCGCACGACCGCGGTTCAGATTTTCAACGGACTGACCGAACTGGAAACCAATCCGATTCCCTATACGCTGGTGGTGGTGATGCTGGCACTGGCTCTGGCAATGTATCTGTTTTCCCGCTGGGTGCTGCGGACAGGAGAAGGAGCGGCTGCGGTCAAAGGCACTATGGCGAATCCGGGGAAAAAAGCCAAAGGTGCAATGAAATTGATTGCGCCGGGTGCATTCCTGCTGGTCACGTTTCTGGCGGTTCTGCCGCATATTGCCCTGATTCTGACCGCCTTCTCGCGCAACTGGTACGGCACGGTTCTGCCGGAACACTTCACCCTGGTGCATTTCGAAAATGCGCTCTCGCATAAAATCGTCATTCCGAGTATCGTCAACAGTCTGAAATATTCTTCGCTGGCTATGCTGTTCGCACTGGCGGCGGGACTGCTGATTTCGCTGGCGGCAGTACGCTGGCGTTTCCGTTTTTCCTCGCTGCTGGATCTGCTGGCAATGACCCCGCTGGCGGTGCCGGGAATCGTGATTGCTTTCGGTTTTCTGGGCATGTCGGTCAAGTACAGCTGGGCGCGTGAACTGTTCAATCCGGTTGACAATCCGCTGCTTCTGCTGGCGGCGGCATACGCGATCCGGCGTCTGCCCTACGTGGTACGCTCGGTTTCGTCGGGGTTGGAACAGACTCCCGAAGAGCTGGAAAACGCCGCGAGGAACATGGGCGCGGGACCGTTTCGCACCTTGCAGAAAATCACTTTTCCACTGATTACAGCCAATCTGGTGGTGGGCGGTTTGTTTGCTTTCAGCTTTTCCATGCTGGAAGTGTCGGATTCCCTGATTCTGGCGCAGAAGGCGGTCTTTTACCCGATTACACGGGCGATTTTTGAATTGTCGCAGATTCTGGGTTCCGGACCGGTTACCGCCTGTGCGTTCGGGGTCTGGACCATGCTGTTCATGGCGTCGGCTCTGGGCGCGGCGGGAATTCTGCTGGGACGCAAGATCGGAGCAATTTTCAGGATGTAACGGTTCCCGGCTTGCTTTTTCCGCCGGAAGTGATAAATTAGCTGAATATTTGAAAGATGCAAATAAGGAGTAAACGAAATGTCGGATTACGGATACGTTGACCTTCAGATCAACGGCAACTACGGGGTGGATTTTTCAGATCCGGAATTGACCGGAGAAATGTTTCTTACGGCGGCGGAACACATTTTTGCCAGCGGCACGGAACTGTTCCTGCCGACGATCGTCACCAGTTCCAAGGAAGTTTATCTGCGGAACCTGGCGGTGATCCGCGGAGTCTGCGAATCGCACGGTTTCCTCAAACAGGTTCCCGGCGTGCATCTGGAAGGACCGTTCATTTCCCGCGAACCGGGAGCCGTCGGCGCGCATATCCCGGAATATGTGATTGAACCGGACTGCGCATTCTTTGACGAAATCATGGACAAATCCGGCAATTACGTCAAACTGCTGACCGTTGCGGCGGAGGTTCCCGGCATTGACACGCTGATCCGCCATGCCGCGGACAAAGGCGTGGCGGTCTCCTGCGGACATCAGCTCGCCGGAGCCGAAGACCTGGAAAACGCCGCAAAAGCCGGCGCCAGACTCCTGACCCATCTCGGCAACGGCTGTCCCAACCTGATCAACCGTCATCACAACATGATCTGGGCTGGCATGGCAAACGATGACCTCACCGCCATGATCATCACGGACGGACATCATCTCCCCGCGGATCTGATCAAGTGCATTGTCCGGGTCAAAGGCGCGGAACGGATCATTGTTACCAGCGACGCCGCGCCCATCGCCGGCTTCCCGCCGGGACGCTACAACTGCTGGGGCAATGACGCGGTTCTGGAACCGGACGGTCTCTTCCACAATCCGGAAAAAGGCTGTCTGGTCGGTTCCTCCGCCTCCATGAGGGATTGCGTGAATTACCTGCGCTCCCTGAATCTGCTGTCCGAAGAGGAATTGAAGATGGTCTCCCGCACCAATCAGCTGAAAATGATCGGCTGTGAACTTTAACCCGTTACCCCATGAGGTGTTCCGAATGAAAACCATTCACGTTTCCGTTGCAGGATGTTCGCTTGCGGATTTCCTGTATGCCGATATTGATTTCAACGCTCCGGCTTTCCGGAAATGCGCTTCCCGGCGGGACGGCGACGGCGGTCTTCAGCCAGGCAAGCTGGTGTTCGCCGACTCACTGGAAAAACACATGTCCGAACCGTATGCCGGAATCCTCAAAGCCATTACCGGCGGCAAAGCTCCGGATGTGAAAAATCTCGGCGGACCCGCCATTGTCGGTGCCATCAATGCGGCGCAGATTCTGGCAGAAAAACCGGTGGAATTCTCGTTCTACGGTGCAACCGGCAGTGACGACTGCGGAAAATTCATCCGTTCCGTCATTGCGCAGACACCGCTCAACACCACTCATTACATCACGCTGGACGGCCCGTCTCCGTGTTCCGATGTGCTGTCCGATCCCCGCGCCCACAACGGCAAAGGAGAACGCACCTTCATCAACACCATCGGTGCCTGCTGCAATTACACCCCGGAGCGGCTGCCGGAATCTTTCTTTCAGGCGGATGTGGTCTGGCTCGGCGCAACGGCGCTGGTTCCTTCGCTGCACACTCACATGTCCGAACTGCTCCGCAAAGCCAAAGCCAACGGAGCCTTAACTATTGTCTCCACGGTGTTTGACTTCATCAACGAAGCGAAACATCCCGAACTCCGCTGGCCGATGGGCGACGGTGACGCATCTTATCCGCTGATTGACCTTCTGCTGGTCGACTGGGATGAAGCGGTCCGTCTCACCGGCGAATCCACGCTGGAAGGCATTCATGGCTTCCTGGCGAAATCCGGGGTTTCCGCATACGCCATCACTCACGGCGCAAAAGACTTCTATGTCTGGTCCGACGGCAGAGTTTTTGTCAAAACGGAACTGACTGTCCTGCCGGTTTCGGCACTGGTCGATGCCGATCTGGCGGCGCATCCGGAACAGCGCGGCGACACCACCGGCTGCGGTGATAATTTTGCGGGCGGATTTGCTGCATCCCTGATCGGTCAGCTGGCAGAAGGGAAAAAGCCCGGCACATTCAGTCTGACGGATGCTGCTGCATGGGCGGCGGCGTCCGGCGGTTTTGCCTGTTTCTGCATGGGCGGAACTTATCTGGAACAGCGTCCCGGCGAAAAAAGGGAAAAGCTCCAGCGTTATCATGACGCCTATTTCAGCCAGTTGGCATAACGATTATGCAGCCGCCGTTTTCCCGGCGGCTTTTTTGTATTTGGCAGCGTTCCATTGGACAATGACCGGAGGTGAACGGAATGAAGGGAAGCAACAAACGCAGGCTGTATTGCCTTTCCGGTTTTTCCGCAGTCATATTTCTGCTGATTGCAGTCATGGTCTGGTATTTCTACATTCCGCAGTTCCTTTATCCTGCGCTCCGGAAAAATGCCGTGAAAAACGCAGATTTTCTGGAAGGAACTTTCGAACTGCGCGTGAATCTGCCGCTGAACCGGAGAACCCGGATACGTTACCTGATCCCCGTTGATTCTCACGGCAAACCGCTGTCTTCTGCCTCGCATATGGTGTTTTATGCGCCGTTCAACGGCGACGCCCCGCGTCTGCGCCGGGACCTGCCGGAATGGATCCGGAAAATTCCGGCGGAATACGGATTCAGTGTCTTCTCGCTCACCATCGAAGCGGACACCCAGTCCGTCACGGACCATGCGAAGTATTACATTTACCGGGAATGCGGCTGGTATGAACTGATTTTCCGCATCAAGGCGCATCTCGAAAAAGAATTTTCCCTGCATCCGGAAAAACTGCTCATCACCGGCGAATCCTCCGGCGGCAGCATGGCACAGCAGATGGCGGCGGCATATCCGCAGAAAATTGCGGCGGCGGCATGGTGCGGCGGCAGCCGTTACGTGCGCTTCCAGCAGCGCATCTCTGTACCCATGCTGGCTCTGCACAACTGGGGCTGTTACGGTCTGGACTCAACCGCCGAACTGCTCCGCAATGCCGAAGAATACCGAATCCCGTTCCAGACCATGCAGACCCCCTCATTCCTGCGCCGCGGTTCATTCGAACACCATGCGGGTGGCGATACGGCATACCGTCTGATGTGTGCGTTTCTGGCGGATACCGTCAACGGAACCAGTCAATTTCAGAAGCTTGCCGCACAGCTCCCGAACCAGGCGGTCAGCCGGATCGACCGGAAATATCCGGATTGGATAAATTTTCCGCCGGATCAGAAGCCCGTCCGGAATATCATTTACAGCGCAGATTCCCGGATGAGTCCGGTTCATTACAAAGATTTCTGTTATTATGCCGCCCTCCAGGGAAACGCGGTTTTTCTGCACCGCTCCGCTTCTGCCGGACAAAACACGATAAGTGTATTGAAAAATCAGCTGTCGCCCGTCCCCGTTCTGTTCATTGGCGAAACTCCGGCGGCATCCGTTCAAATGTTGATACAATTATTCAATCAATCTGAAAATAGAATTCAGAAAGTTGTGCTGTTCAATCCAGCTCTCGACACCGTTCTGCCGGACGGAATCATCACACTGGCAAAGCGTTTTCCGAACACGGAATTTCATTTGTATTATGCACAGCGTCCTGTGCTGGCGCAGGAAATACAGAATCTGAAAATACATTCTTACAGCATCGAAAACACGATGACGATTTTATTGCATGAAATAATGTAGGTTTTTCATTTTCCGGGACTTGACAAAACCAGATACTATGCTATTTTGTTTATACAACAAAAGGAGCGATGCTATGACAAAAAAGACATCTTCCCTCAAAAGCCGCAATAATTTGCACAGCGCAAGCTCGAAAAAAGGTCTTGTTCCATACCACCTTTTCCATGTTCTGGCAGATTATTTTGTATTAGATACGACCGTTTACCGGTTTTATAAAATTGATAAGTTAACCTGGCTGTTCTTAAAAAAAATGCTCCACACCAGCATTGATGATGTGTACCACAGCTTTCTGCTTTCTAAAAAATACGATGCTAAACTTCTTAAGCAAGTCTACTCAGAAGTGAAAAAAATAGCCCGCGGCGGGCTGCTTGATACATGCACCTCATATATAGATCTTCCCGATACAAAAGAGCGTCTGCGCTGTGCCTGTATTGATGGGCAGATTTCAGATCTTCAGTTGACCTTGTCTGAAGACTGCAATTTGGCTTGCAAGTATTGCTATTGCCGTCAAAATAAAAAAGAAGGCAATTCCTGCGCTCACAAGTTAATGCCAGAAAACATTGCAAAATCCGCTTTGGATCTGCTGGCAAAACAAAAGGTTAATCCGGTTGCAGTAACAATGTTTGGCGGAGAACCGCTTCTGAATAAACCAGTCATTGATTTCATAATGGCTTACACCACCCGGTTGTCCGAGGAGACAAAAAAGGAATTCAACTATATCATCACGACAAATGCAACTTTGCTGGATGATAAAACCATAGATTATATTGTAAATTACAATTTTGGACTCATGGTCAGTCTGGATGGCCCCCAGGAACTTCATGATTCTCAATGTCCTACAAAATCTGGTGAAGGCTCTTTTCAGGCGGCAGCTGAAAACATAAAAAAACTCATGCAGAGAAGAACTGTCGGGGTCAGAGCCACAATGATTCATCCTATGCCGGATTTAAAACAGCTAATTGATTTTTTCATTGATTTCGGCTTTTCGAACATGGCAATAGCCGCAACCACCAACCGAAAAGATGCTCCGAGCGAATGCGATTTTACTCCTGACGATATGCGTTCATTGATTAAGCAGGAAGAAAAACTTCTGCCCTGGATGCTGGGATATCTGAAAAAAGGGGAAACTCCGCCGTATTTCATATATGACCGCTGGTATAACACCATTCGAAACGGAAGTATCAACACGCAGAATCTGCTTTTCAATTGCGGAGCGGCAAGAGCAGCTGTTGGAGTTGATACCCAAGGCTTCTTATACCCCTGCGTAAAATTTTCCGGGATGAAAAACTGGAAAATCGGCGATATTGAACACGGGCTTGATTTCGAAAAATGCAAAAAAATCTGGTGGAGCTTTATTCAATGCATTGCTCCGAAATGCGGAAAATGCTGGGCATATCCGATCTGCGGCGGACCATGCCTGTGGGAATGTGCAAGGGATGACGGCTCTTTCCAATTTGACAACAAGTACTGCGCCTTCACCAAAAAATCAATTGAAAGAGCGGCATATTTGTGCTTTCATGTTGAAACAGAAAATGAACGAACCACCCCAACACATAATAACTGTACTTTAAAATGAAAGGGAGAGACTATGAAAAAAGATCACATTGAAAACATGAGCCGGCGGGTTTTCCTGGCAAAAAGCGGCAAACTCATTGGACTGGGAATACTGGCGCATTTTTCCATCCTGGGAAAACTTTCGGCTGACGACATTAAAAATGATAAAATTCGACGAAAAGGCGATGTCGAACCGCAAACGAATTGCGGGCAAAGCGTGCAAAACAGTTGCGCGGACGGCTATCAATGCACAACCAGTGACCCCCACACATGTGCATCCAGCTTCATATGCATAGACAGTTTTACATGCAACCCTGCGTCAAAAAACAACTGCAACGACAATGAGCGTAATAAATGCAATAAACCTTCCGAATTCAAGGCGGAATAAACTGGGGGAGGTGAAATATGCATTGCAGGATTCTGAAAAGAATTTTCCTCACACTTTTTCTGTTTTCAGTGCTGTCGAGTCAAGCTGCGGCAATATCATCACAGCAGGCTTGGAACATCCTCAATAAAGTCTGGACCTATATGACAACAACGGATTTATTGCTGGATAATATTACAGAAAGATGGTATGAATCAGACATCGATTATCATTCCGAGCGCTCAGACATGTGCTACAAATTACATAATGGTATTCTGCGCAAAGAAATCAATCGAGGATACGACAGAAAAGCTGTAATCATAGATCTCTGTCCGCCAGCCATAGGTTACCGGTACTGGCACGAAGATAAAAATCTGCTGGACTCCTCCGGCTGGCCCGCTGCCAACAAAATTCTGGCCATTCCGGCGGCATTTTTCGGCTGGACTACGGCGTTATACGGCATGATCATTCCGGAACGTTTCCAAACCGGAACGTACTCTTTGGAATCAACCTACTTTGACGGGCGCCCAGCCTATCTGCTCACCGCGCTGTACCCGGATATTGACTTGGCACCGGAAAAAGTGCCGTTCAGCCATACCTCTAATCCAAGTCAGAATTTCAATGAACGGGAAGATATTCTGGATCAGCGTTATCCCGCCGGCACGATCCCGACCGGGCAGCAGGAATGGATGCTCAAAAAAAGTGAATTTTACCAGCAGAAAGAACTGTTCCGGCGTTTTAATTTCAAGAAAATTGTACTGACCATTGCGGCGGACGAAAAGAAACCTGCGCTTTATGGCTTTGCCTATTATTCCCAAGACGGCAAACTTCTGAAGCGTCAAAGCTGGACTCCATGGGAGATGAAAATGGATGAACGGGAATTCCGGCAGCCGGAAGGCTCTATCCGGATCGACACCAATTTTGAAAATTTCGGCACCAACATTCTGGACAGCTACGGCTATGCTCCCGGCAAAGGAAGAAAAGCGGTCTATTCGATCAAACAGTTTTTCCTGTCGATCGGCAAATATTGCGGCAATGCGGCGGAATGGGTTGCCGGAATTCTGGAATCGTTCTGGGTCTGGCTGCTGGAATACGGGATTTTCATCACTCTGCCCATTGCGGTCATTGCCATCGGAACCGTGGTTGTTCTCAAAATCAGACAGAACAGAGGCTGACACGGGATGTACCATTATCTGGGCAATGAACGGCTGCAAATGGCATTCCACTCCCCGAACACCTGCGGCATATTTCTTGTCATGCTTGCGCTGGTCTGCTGCGGAATGCTGTTATGGACAGACCGGAAAATCCAGCGGACACCATTGCGGATTTTTTGCGAAGTTCCGCTATTTGCAGTCATCATCAGTCTGTTCATCGGGATCGGCATGACCTATTCCAGAGGAGCCTGGCTTGCCTGTCTGGGGGGTCTGCTGCTGTTTCTTTGGCTGACCCGCTCCCTGAAAAGCGCAAGTCTGCTCCTGCTGTTTCTACTGCTGCTGATTCCGCTGCCGGACAGCGGGAAACGTGCGGCGTCCTCGTTTCAAGTGAAAGAAAAATCCATCCTGCACCGGCTGTATCTCTGGCGCGGCGGCTGTGCAATGATTGCGGACAACTGGGTTCACGGCGTGGGCGCAGCCCCGGCGCCGGGCATCCGTTATGCGGAAAAATACCGTCCGGACTGGATCAAAGCCGACACCTTCACTCTGGTCAGCGACCCTCTGACTGTCGGGGCGTCATATGGAATTTTTGCGCTGTACGGCTGGCTGCTGCTTCTGGGCTGGCCGCTGCATTGCGGATTTCCGGCGTATTTCCGACGGCGCAATCCGCTGATTGCCGGAATCCTTTGCGCGGTCTGCGCCTATGGAATCGCCGGCTTGTTTTCCACTCTCTTCAATGAATTGCTTCCGTTTCTGCTGATACTGCAGGGACTGCTTTGTCTTGCCGCTTTCAGAGGCTTCCGGACGGAAAGCCCGAACCGAAAACGGTTACTGCTGACCGCCGTCCCGACAGGTGCGGCGATTCTCTGTCTGCTGCTTCTGACAGCAGGAGCTGGATTCAGCATTCTGCTGTTTCAGCAGTAAACCGCATCAATCATCCACCGAGGACAGCGAAAGCACTTTCGGCTTCATTTCGTCATCTTCGTCACGCGTCAATGAAACACTCCATACTTTCCGAATCGGGGATCCGCCTTTGGTGGAAGACTCGATGATGATTTTGACGGAACTGCTGTATGCGCCCCAGGTGCTGCCGTCCAGAATCGTCCAGCTTTTGACGCTGAACAACCGATCCCGCAGTTCCGGGTATTTCCAATACTTTCCTGTATCGTTTCCCACCTGCATATCTTTCAGCCAATTATTGATGACATTGGATGCTTCGGCACGCAATTCTGCCTGGCTCATTGAATCGATTTTTCTGCGCAAAGCCGCCACACGTTCTTCTTTCCGTTTGATTTCGGCTATACGCCGCTGCAAATCCTCGATTTTGTCTTTGGCGCGATTGACGCTGGCTGCTTCCGCCCTCGGATGTTTCGTCAGAGCGTATTTCAGTTTCCGGACAGCAATCTCCGGATCTTTGAATTCGTCGGCTTCATTGACTGCCGCATTCAAAGCCTGGGTCTGTTCCAGAACAATTTCCGCGTTATACTTTTTCATATGAGCGTCCACCAGCCCGACCACTTCGGGGAATCCGCCAGCCTGCGGACGCATGGCTTCCGCCTGCCGGATTTTCTGTTCCCAGGGAATGGATTTGGCGTCAAGAGCGGTCAGGCGCTGTTCCATCTGGCGTTTCATTGCCGAACGCAGCAGAGATACAATCTCCGTATGATTCCCGGCTTGCGCCAGAGCCATGGCGGTCTGATTTTTCCGGTTCTTTCTGAATACGGAAAGTTTCGGCATTTTATCCAGGATCAGCTGAACCAGCTCCGGACTGCCTTGCTGTGACGCCAGCATCAGCGCATCATTTCCTTCCGAATCCGTTGCCGACCAGGATACCGCGCCTCGGGACAGCAAGGTCCGCGCGGCGTCTGTACTGCCGTGAGTTACCGCGGCATAAAGCGCACTTTGCGAAAAAACCGGACTGTCTGCATCGACTCCTTTTTTCAAAAGGAAAAGCACTTCTTCTTCCGGCGCATTGCTGGCGCAGGCATAGAACAGCACATTGCAGCCGTCCTTGTTGCGCTGCTGTTTATTTTCTTCGGTCAGATATTCATGCAGGATGTCCCAGTTCTGTTTTTTCGCCGCCATGATCGGAATGGTGTTGCCTTGGCGGTCGGTCAGCGACCGGTCTATGGGAACAGTCTGAAACTGTGCAATGATCTGCGGATCGCCGGAGAGAATCGCCAGCAGGAAAAGCGGCGTTCCGTTGCCGCTCAGTACGTTGGTGTCCGCACCTTTCGACCGGAAAAACTGCACCAGTTCCGGATTGCCGCTGTCTACGGCAGCCGCCAGCAGAGTGTTGCCCTGTTTATCTGTTTCTTCAACGCCGCCGACATACGGGAACAGCAGTTTCACGCATTCGACATGCTGTTTCCGGACAGCCCGAAAAATTGCTTTTTCACCGGAGCCGTATTCCTTGAACTCATATTTCCCCGAAGTGAAAAATGCCACCATTTCGCCGAAACCGTTTTCCGCGGCAATTCCGATCGGAGTATCCGCTGTCGAACCGTCATAAATGACATTGTTCCGAATCAGAAATTCCAGCATCGGCAAGTCATTGTTGCGTGCGGCAATGGACGCGGCATTGTCATTCCCCGATACAGCATTGATATCCGCCTCGCGGGACAGCAGCGTTTGCACCATGTCTGTTTTTTTCTGCTGAACTGCCTGAAGAAGCAGCGGCAGTTCCTTATCCGGGCAGTAATTCACATCGACCTGCGGCAATGCCTGGACGAGGTCCTGCACGGTTCCTTTCTGAATGATTTCTGACAATTTCTGAAAAGCAATCTGCTGCGGATCCGCCGGTTCTTCTTTTTCCGTTTCCCCGGCAGAGGGTTCTGATTTCGTTTTTGCCGCTTCGGATTTGTCCGTCTGGTTTTTCTGTTCTGTCCGGGTCGCCGCTCCGGAATGCTTTTTCAGCTGGAAAAATCCGGCTCCGCCCAAAACGACAATCAGTACCAGCAGACAAATCAATGTGATGATAAGACCTTTGCCTTTCTTCACCTTTCTGCCGACAATGAAATCCCGACCGCATTCAATGCAGGCAAACGGCTTTCCGTATTTTTCCTCGCGCAATTCATATTCCTGATGACAGTACGGACAATTGATCTTCATGATAATATATTCTCCTCTTTTAGAATGATGCTTTGTAGCCCGGAGAAGCCCCCGTCACAAACATATACTCCGGATTCACCATCCAGTTTACCTTGAATCCAGTATTCCGCAAGTGCTGTTTGAGCAGCAGCATCGCCGAAAAACTGTCATGATCTGTAACCAGATAGATGAAAAATTCATGCTTGTCCACCGAACGGAACAGATACTCCAGTTCATCTTCAGAACCCTTTCCCAGAGATGTTCCGGACAGCGGCTTCATGCGCAGCCGGTTTCCGAGCTGAAACTGCAGACTGACTTCCCCTTTCATAGGATTCCGGGCGTCTCCCAGACGATAAACCCGGTTTCGCTTCAGCAGCACCCAGTACGGTTTCATATACGTGGTTTCCTCCATGGCGAAACGTAATTTCCGCTGCGGTGTGTTTTTGAGTTTTTCCTCCAGCTCCGCGATTTCCTTCACCAGACGCTGTTTTTCTGCGTTCAGAAGCTGGTTCTGCTCCTGCTGCTCTTTCTTACGCCGGGTCAGATCTGATTTCAGTTCTGCAGATTCTTTGTTCAGCAGCTGGACTTCCCGTTTCAGCTTCAGCATCTGGTAATACAGCGCATCCAGCCGGTTTTTCAGCCCGGCGTTCTGTTTTTTGCATTCTGCCAATTTGGCAAGAAGAATTCTGCGTTCTTCCGGTGCGTCCGGAATCCGGAACTGTTCTTCGATCAGGCGTTTTGACAATTCCTGTATCTGTTTCTCCAATTCCGCCGACTGCTCCTCCATTCTCTGAATGTTGCGGCGATCCAGTTCCTCAGGCGACATCTCCCGCATGGATTTCGCGGCAAGCTGCGAGACGATGATCAGGGTAATGGCAATGAATATGATGCCGCCGAACGTATTGCACATCGTGTCCAGCAGCAGTTCCAGACTGTCCGGTAAAGATCGTTTCTTACTCATTGCAGACAATCCTCCCCTTCACCCAGCAGCTCCCGCCCCAGCTTCACATCCACGCCAAGCGAATTGATCCGCTCGACAATATCATCATGGTACGGGAAAGTTCCATTCCTGAACAGAAGTACAGGATAACACACACTCAGATTCTGTCTCCGCAGCCAATCAGCCAACGCCTGCAGCGGACGTCCGGTCGGATTTGTGTCGCCCGGATTTCCGAACTGGCGGAGAACGCCGTCCGGATGCACCTTGCAGCGGAATCCCCAGTTGTTGCATTCGATCAGAATCGGTGTACGGGTGTTTTCTCCTTGAAATTCCACGCGGACAATCTTCCGTTTCTGTTCTATTTTCGTTTCAAAGGAAATTTTCTGTTTTTTCAGATGAGACAGTCGCGCCTGCAATTCCATCAGACGGTTTTTTTCCTGTTCCGTATGCATCCATTCCCGGCGCATCAGCACAATGGACTCAGAAAGTTCTTTTTTCTGTTTTTCCAATTGCGCAATTTCCGATACCAGCGCGGCAAGTTTTGAAGCCAGAGCATCCGCATAACCGGATTCCATCATCAGCTCACGCTGCAGCTCCGCCATCGGTTTCCCCGCATATTCCTGCCGGCGTTTCTGGAGCTGTTCCTCCTGTTTTTTCAACTGATTCAGCTTCTGCCGGCAATCCTGCAGCCGGGCAAGTGCTGCATCGTATTCCGGTTTCAGTTTGGAACGCGCGGCGGCTTCCGACATCGTCTGCACCAGTTGAAGCAGAATGATCAGCACCACCACAATCATGATGCCGGTCAGACTGGTGATGATATCCTGAAAGGAAAACAGGGATATGGGACTTGAATTCTTCATGGCTTCGGTTTCAATCCTGCTGTCCGTCTTCCTCTAATTCATCCCGGATGTCAAGCATCTTCAGCCGGGATGTCAGATTACGCTGACAATAACTGTTGCAATCCGTCAGGAAATCTTCCTCTTTCTGAATCAGCAGCGTCATCAGCAGCTGGATAATCAAAGCGGCAACCAGTGCGATCAGCGTTGTTTCAAACGCAGTGGCAAGACCGCCGGTAACTCCGCCGAGAGCATCTTTCAGAGCATTCAGATCCGCTCCGCCCGCCACAACTGCGCCGAAACCGCCAACGGCCTGCGACAACCCCAGCACGGTCCCGATAAATCCCAGCACCGGAATCGCCCAGATCAGTCCCTTCGTCAGAGAATAACTGCTCTCTACGTAATCCGCATCATCTTTCGCCAGGTCGGACAGCAGCGACGAAACATCTGCCACGCGCCCGATGTTTTTCAGATTGCTCAGCGCACAATTCACCCGCCACAGCAGCATGAAATCGGACGGACGATTCACTTTCGTATTCATATTGCTGATGATTTCCTGTGCGGTCATGGGTGAAATCACATAATCCGGGGCATCTTCGAACAGTTTGAACTGCAATGCCTTGCGCTGAACTTTCAGTTTCCGCCACTTGATCCAAAGAAACGCCAGACACCAGCAGGAAAAGAATATGGTGTAATACGGAATCGTGCAGCGTTTTTCCGCTCCGCCATGAAAAAACATATCCACCATCTGCCAGCGGTTCATCAGATGAAACGGATACAGCACTGCGTAAAAAATCACAGTCAGCACCAGCCCCAGCATAAATGAGACCACATTGTTCACGCCCGTAAACTTTTTGGTCCGGAATCCCCATTTCGCTTCGGGATCCAGACGTTTCCAGTTCAGTTCAAATACATCATTCATATGTCTTCATCCTTCTCTGCTTGGTCTTTCCAATCCGTTTCACTGATCCCGTCTCGCCAGCACAATCCGCGGACGCTTCGGTTCACTCTGCTGCATCGAATCGGGCAGAACCACCGCCGGTTTTTTCATTGCAACCGGACGCAGCTGCACGGCCTTGACTGGTTCCAGCCGGATTTTCGCGGCAGAGGTTTCGGACACTGCGGAAACCGCCGGTTCTTCTTTCATCTGATTCGATTCCCCCTGAATCAGCTGCGGCAGCAGCGTCCAGACTTGACGGTCCATTGAAGCCTGGTCATTGCTGTGGAAAATATTTTCATCCAGAAAACTGCGCAGTTCTTCCAGCTGAAACGGACCGAACACACAATCATTGGCTGCCTGTTTGACATAATAATTCATTTTTTGCCCCCTTTAAGTTCCGGCCAGATGGTCGGCCAAATGATTTTTTTGATGGAATACTGTTCCGCCAGTTTCTCCACTTCCGCTGTCAACTCAGCAGTTGAACGGCCATCCTGCGGAGTGCAGACCAACTGGAATACCTGAAGAGCGGCTTTGGCATCCGGATTCACCGTGAGCTGACCGTCGCTCACAGTCCCCGCCAGACACGGACGTTCTCCCGACTGCGGCAGCGTCCACAGTTCCTGTTTTCCCGCGACTTCCGGAGAAGACCGGAAGCGAACCAGTGTAAATTGACCGTTGGCACTGCGAAGATATCCGACCGGCTGAATATTCCGCGCCGCGGCTGTTTTCTGAACAACCTGCTGGAAACGGACTTCATTCGCCAGCTTCAGCAATTCCTGACTGGCTTTCCGCTGTTCCGCCGGATATTTGTCAAATGCCTCGATAAAATTATATTCTTCTGGGAAACTGCTGGATATTTCCCCGATCCGCGCTTTGAGATCCGGATAGAATGCATTCTGCGGATCTCCGTTTGACAGCAATGTCAGCAGTTCTTCCGCCAGCATGTTTTTATGACTCGGCGTGAGCGCAGTATGTGCCAGCACTTCCTCCAGATTTTTCAACAGATTCTCTTCCGTGCTTTCCTGAGACTGTCGGATATCCTGCAATCCATGGCTGATTTTCTTGATCAGGATTCCGTAAGGCACCTCCTCCTTGACTTCCAGCGCGCCCCGGTCGCTTGCCGGCCAGATAATCTGTCCTTTATAGGATTTGCCGCCTGCCTGTATTTCATCCTCGCCCATGCCGGAGGAACGCACAAAAACCTTGGCGCGTTCACTTTGTCCACGGATATTTTTGAAACAAATCAGATGCAGTTCATAATCCTCCGGACCCAGCTTGTTGTTTTTTTCCAGATCTGTTCCGCCAGCAGAATAAAGATCACACAGTGTCCCGTTTTTCTGCCGAATAATCAGGGCATAAATCGGGGCCTTCTGCCAGGTCGCCATCAGTTGCTGAAATTTCTTCACTGCGGCGTTGTATAGTTCCGGCGAAGATTTGCCGCTGAATATCATCAGGTTTTTTGGCAGATTTTCCAGTGTACGGCTCATGCAGCGATCCAGTATTCCAGTCATTTTCATACCAGAAAAATATTTCCGGTAATCCGCAACGGTCTGCTGCAGCTGTTCCACACTTTCCGGATTCCGCAGTGATTCATTCAGGGAAACCAGCAGGTTGGCTTTTTCGCGTTCCCGATCCAGCATTGCACGCAGTTCCTCCACCCGCAGTCCGCGGCTCTGCAGCTGAAGCTGCGGTTCCACATCGCGCAGCCCCAGCAGCTGCTGCTTCCGACGGTCGATTTCCGCCAGCTGTTTCTCCGCTTTCGCATACTGCGCCTGATCCAGCAGAATGAAGAACTGTTTGCGGCAGCTGAATATTTCCGCAAGCAATTTTCTATAACGGCTGTTCTGCTCCATGATATATAGCATAATACCTGTATAATGTCAAGCATACACTTGTTTTTATTAAAAATATTTCAGAGCTATCCCATAAAAACTCAAAAACGGGGTATTGACAGGAGTATTCCTGCGTGAATGGCATCCGTTTTGAAAAAGCGGTTTTGTCAGATTTTCA
>CAKUJH010000015.1 GCA_934661375.1 uncultured Victivallales bacterium | reverse complement strand
GTTAAGAGGACCCGCGACGATGATACTGTACGTCAGAGTATGGGAAAGTAGTTCAACGCCGGATTTTTTTTTTGCCCGCGATTCCTGACAGCGCACAAAGTATTATCCGATGCTTTTGAGGAAAAGATGAAAATATGAATAAACAATTACTTTATCTGTGGTTCAGAAATTTTGTTGAGCTGTGTCTGTTTTTATATTTGCCGTATACGTTCTGGAGTATGACTGTTCCTATGCCGCAGAATATTTCCTTCCCGGATACGATTCTTCGGAAAGTTTGGTTGAATCCGTCAGGTTTTTCAGTGTTTTGCATAATGTCGCTGTTCCTGTTGTTCCGGTTCATTTATTTTTGTAAAAAACAGAAAATCATTCTGCTGAAAACAACCATTGGAATTGAGATTTTTTTTCTTGTTCTTACCTTGCTTCAAGGTGCATCTCCTATGCCCGGCGCTTCGTCGGAATATGGCAGACAAATCCGTTTCCGGCAAATGGCAAACCGTATTTATTCTTTTTGCCTGTCCTATGCCGATCAGAACAGTCATTGTTTTCCCGACAGGAAAACGCTTGAATCATCAGCTGAATGGAGAGAATTGAAAGAGTTTCACCGGAAAGATCCTTTTGAACGTTATCAAAGCCGCTATCATGGAGAAGGGAAAACTGTCAATACACCAAAATTTCTTCTTTTCGAAGATGCAAAAATCAATCAATATCCTCGTTTTCCATATCATCTGTCTTTGTATAGCGACGGTGAAATAAGTATTCAGCAGGAATGATTGCTTTTTTTTGAAAGAAAAAAGCCGAGAATAATATTCAATTTATCCGCGATAACGCACTTTTTTATGAATATTTATTTCTGCGTCCCTTGCAAAATACGGAAAATCTGTTATAATATATTATGAATCGTTTTAGAATGAAGGCTTCTTTCAGGAGGAAATGACTTGTGCAGATCATCAGAAGACGTAATGCTTTTCCGGGAAGATTTTTTGCAGTCTATTCTAAAACGTTTTAGAGTATATTGCAAGGTTTGTATCGGGATATAAGATAAAACAAAAATGAAAGGAAAACAAGTATTATGCTCTGGTACGATTGGCTCATCGTGGCAATTCCGGTGGTATTCGTGATGTGGATGGGAATTTATTCCCGACGATACCTGAAAGATGTAACGACATTTCTTTCCGCAGGACGGGTTTGTGGCCGTTATGTAATTTCCGTTGGAGATATTGCCAACGCCCTGTCGATCATCGGGCTGCTGGCATATGTGGAAGTGCATTACAAAGTCGGTTTTGCCCTGGGGTTCTGGGGAACACTTACTCTGCCGTTGAGCGTGGTACTGGGATTGTTCGGTTTCGGGCTTTACCGTTTCCGTGAAACCAAGGCGCAAAGTCTGGGACAGTTTCTGGAGCTGCGTTACAGCCGCAGATTCCGTATTTTTGCGGCGGCTCTCCGGTGTCTTTCGGAAATGCTTGCCAATATGATCATGCCGGCGCTCGCCGCCCGTTTTTTCATTTATTTTCTGGAGCTGCCGGAAACATTCACCGTTTTCGGTTTCAGTGTATCCACGTTCGACAGCATTATGCTGCTGGTTCTGACCGCCGCCATTTCAATTATCTGCATGGGCGGAACGCTTTCCATTATTGTCACGGATACGATTCAAGGTTTCATCTGTTATCCGCTGCTGGCACTGTTCGCGGTTTTTGTGCTGTGTAAATTTTCCTGGAGCAATGAAATTCTTCCGGTGCTTTCCGAACGTGCCGCCGGTGAAAACTTTCTGAATCCTTATGATATCGGAAAACTGCGCGATTTCAATTATTTCTTCCTGATTGTAACGTTGTTCTGCGCCGTATTTCACCGGTGCAGCTGGATTGGCTGCGGCGGTGGATCCAGTGCCGCGAAATCGGCTCATGAACAGAAAATGGCATCCCTGCTGGGATCCTGGCGCAACGCACTTGGCGTTGTTTTCTATGTGCTGATGTCCGTTGCTCTGCTGACGTACCTCACGCATCAGGATTTTGCCGAACAGGCACATGAAATCCGGATGCAGCTGACCAGCCGCATTGCGGAGGATGTGGTCAAAGATGAGAAACTGAAAGACAATGTGATTCAGACCATGCATTCCATGCCGGTTCAAAAGTATCAGCCGGGAGTGGACAAGCCGCTTTCCGAGAAGGAAAATGTGGATACCCGCTATCTGAACAAAGTGCATAATGCCTTGAAGATGAAAGATGAAGCACAGGGTAATTCGCTGTTTCAGCAGTTCCGCACACTGTATTATCAGCAGATGCTGCCCGTAACGCTGCGTCAGATGCTTCCGCCGGGAATGCTGGGGCTGTTCTGTCTGCTGATGATTCTGGCGATGATTTCCACGGACGACAGTCGCATATTCAGCGCCACCGTGACGATGGGTCAGGACGTGATTCTGCCGTTGATCAAGAAACCGCTGACTCCGCGGCAGCACATGTGGATGATTCGTCTGGTCGCGATCGGCATCGGGGTATTTTTCTTCTTCGGCTCCAAATACATGGCGCAGCTGGATTACATCAATCTGTATGTTACGCTGGTCTGCACCATGTGGCTGGGCGGCTGCGGTCCAGTGATGATTTTCGGATTGTACGGCAGATTCGGCACGACAATGGGGGCGTGGTGGAGTCTGATCAGCGGTATGGTGCTGGCGGTGGTCGGGATGCTGGTTCAGCGCAACTGGGCAAATGCCGTGTACCCGTGGCTGGTTGACAACAATCTGGACGGAACAGTCGGCAGCATTCTTACGCTGATTTCCAAACCGCTGAATCCGGTGATTGTCTGGGAAATGAACGCGGTGAAGTGTCCGATCAACAGTTATGAATGGTATTTCATCACGATGCTTATCACGCTGGCACTGTACTGTCTGGTTTCAAAACTCACCTGCCGGGAGCCGTTCAATCTGGAACGTATGCTGCACCGCGGCAAGTATGCGATAGACGGCGCACGCCAGATTCGGAGTGTCTGGACCTGGAACAACGTTTATGACAAGCTGATCGGCATTACGCCGGAATATTCGTTCTGGGATAAAGTGGTTGCCTGGGCATTCTTTGTCTATTCGATCATTTACAAATTCTTCGGCTGTTTCATTCTGATCGTCATCTGGAATCTGCTGCAGCCCTGGTCGATGGGATGGTGGGGCAATTATTTCCTGATCGTGTTTCTGGTGGTTCCGGGAATCATTGCGGCGATTACTGCAGTCTGGTTCGGCATTTGCGGAACCATTGACATGAAGGCTATGTTCCGTGATCTGAATGCCCGGATTGCAACTCCGCTGGATGACGGGCGAGTGGAAGGCAACGTTTCACTGGCGGACAAGGCTCAGCTGGATGCGATTGACGCCGGCAGTAAGGATGCCAGACCGTCGGAAAATAAAGGGAACTGAATGTTTTTCCGATAGGGTCATTTACCGATGCGGCTGTTCGGTGCTTTCAATTTCATTCCGGCAGCCGCATCTTTTCCTATCCATATCGGAGAGCTGCTGTTATTTGCCCTTTTTGGGTTCCTTCGGCTCATCATCAAATTCATCGAAATTGATGTCTTCATACTCTTCATCGTCCATGAAGCTGTCATCATCGCCGAATTCTTTGGTAAATTCATCTTCTTCATATTCATCGCCGTCTTCATCGTAATCGGCGACGGAGTTGGCGGTGATCAGGGTTCCGCATTCCGGGCAGCAGCCGTCTTCGGCTTCCACCAGTTTTTCACTGATCTCAATATCGCAGTACGGGCAAATCAAAACCATGGCTGTATCTCCTTTTTTATGTTTGAAAAACCTTCATGTAGCGAATTATACGAAGATTTTTGAAAATGTCAAGTCCAGAAACGGATTATTTTTCAAAAAAAACAGATTTTTCAACGTAATGCCGTGATTTTTCCGCATATTACAGCATTTTTCGCACTGGGCATGAAAACAAAAAGAGGAATTGCGGGGTGCAGAAGCCGAGGGGGGAGCTCTGCGCGGGATCCCCGCAATTCCTTAAATCATTGGTTTGGACATCTTCCCGGCGTATTTGTTCCGCCGGGAAGTCAAAACCCGCGTCAGCCCAGCCGGGACAGGGCATCTTTCAATGCCGCCGCAACCTGAGCTGCATCGGACGCATCCACGGGGACGTTTCCAATCAGGAGTTCGCCGTCTTTGCGGTCGAGCACCGATGCCGGAGTGTATGCGGCATCGAAGTCAATTCTGTCGACGCAGCCGAGTTTTTCGGCTTCTGCGACCAGCTGTTCCAGCGCTTTGCCGGCTTTCGCCGCATCCGCCGGAGTTACACAGACCGCAACCTGAATTTTCTTGTCCGCACTGCCCTTCTGCAGGGAGTAACGGGCATCGAAGACATCTTCCCTGCTTTCATATCCGGTATGGAGCAGAGAATGCGCTTTGTGCGAATTGGGCTGTCCTTCCAGGAATTTGGAATAGCATTCCTGCAGGACCGGGTTGTCCTGGGAGTTGTGGAACTGCATGTTTTTGTCCGTCTTGTAAAGGGCGTCCATGCGTTTCACCTTGCAGGTCCGGTCGGACTGGATGGGCTGACCGCCGCCGGCGACGCAGCCTCCGGGACATGCCATGACTTCAATGAAGTGGTACGGGGATTTTCCCTGCGCGGCTTCATCGGCAATGCGTCTGGCTTCCCCGAGAGTGTTGACCACGGCGATTTTCAGAGTGAGGTCGCCTGCTTTGATGTCTGCGGTTTTGAGTTTTTCCTGTCCGCGGACCGATTTGAATTCCAGATGCTGAAGCGTTTTTCCGGAAATTTTTTCGGCGGCATAGCGCAGAGCGGCTTCCATGACGCCGCCGCTGGTGCCGAAAATGACACCGGCGCCGGTGCCGAATCCGAGCGGCATGTCAAACGCATCGGCATCCAGTTCGGCGAAATGGATGCCGAATGAATTGATCATGCGTCCGACTTCGCCGGTGGTCAGGACATAATCGACATCCGGCACGCCGTTGGTTTTGAATTTATCCAGCTGCGCTTCATATTTTTTTGCGGTGCATGGCATAATGGAAACCACGACCAGCTTTTCCCGCGGGATGTTCAGGATGGAAGGCAGAGCTTCCTTGGCGATGCTGCCGAACATCTGCTGCGGGGAACGGCAGGAGGAGACATTCGGAAGGAGAGTCGGGAAATTGGTTTCCGCGAATTTGACCCAGCCGGGGCAGCAGCTGGTGAACATCGGGAACGGTCCGCCCGCTTTGACCCGGCGGAGCAGTTCCTCCCCTTCTTCAAGGATCGTCATGTCCGCGGAGAAGGTGGTGTCGTAAACATAATCGAAGCCCATCAGCCGGAGAGCCGAGACCAGCTTGCCCGCCAGGTTGTCGCCTGCCGGCAGTCCGAAATATTCGCCGATGCCGACACGCACAGCGGGGGCAATGGACGCCACCACGACTTTGTCGGGGTCATGTATGGCATTCCAGACTTCTTCGCGGTATTCTTTCGGGGTGAGCGCACCCGTCGGGCAGACCTGCGCACACTGTCCGCAGTTGACGCATTCCACATCGGACAATGCTTTGCCGAAGGCGGGGACAACCTGGGCTTTGGAGCCGCGTCCGGCGAAGTCAATCGCGCCGATGCCCTGAACTTCCTTGCACATGCGGACGCAGTCGCCGCACAGCACACACTTGTTCGGGTCGCGGGTGATCGAGGGCGAAGAGTCGTCCACCGGCTGAAACTCGGTCAGCTGTTTGAAACGGATTTCATCCACACCGAGCCGGCGCGCCAGATTCTGCAGGGCGCAGTTGGCACTGCGGGTGCAGGACGGGCATTCGCGTTTGTGGTTGGCGAGCAGCAGTTCGATGTTGATGCGGCGCATATTGCGCAGCTGCAGGGAATCGGTACGGATTTTCATGCCGTTTTCCGGAGCCGTGGAGCATGACGCCATGATGCCGCGTCCTTCGACTTCGACCAGGCAGAGGCGGCAGGCACCGTATGCGCTCAATTCGGAATGATAGCAGAAAGTCGGCAGTTCGATGCCGATCCTGCGGATCACTTCCAGCAGATTTTTCTCGTTATTGAATTCGACCTCGCGGCCGTTGACAGTCATGATTTTTTTCGTTGCGGTATCCATGTTGCTTTGTCTCCTTTTGCGGTCAGATTCCGGTTACTGCGCCGAATTTGCAGGCGGCTTTGCAGGCACCGCACTTGATGCACTTGTTCTGGTCGATCTTGAACGGTTTTTTGATTTCTCCGGTGATGGCACCGACCGGACACTTCTTCGAGCAGAGGGAGCATCCTTTGCATTTCGCCGGGTCAATTTCCGGCATGGCAAGTTTGAGACACTGTCCGGCGGGACAGCGTTTTTTGTTCACGTGAGCCAGATACTCGTCGCGGAAATGCCGCAGAGTGGAAAGTACAGGATTGGGAGCGGTTTTGCCCAGACCGCAGAGGGATGCCATGCGCACGGCATTGGCGGTTTCTTCGAGCAGGGCAAGGGTTTCTTCGGTGGCTTCGCCGTGGCAGATGTCGGTCAGCAGAGCGAGCATCTGTTTGGTGCCTTCGCGGCAGGGAACACACTTGCCGCAGGATTCATTCTGCGTGAAGCCCATGAAGAAGCGCGCGACCGCCGGCATACAGGTCTGCTGGTTCATGACCACCAGACCGCCGGACCCGACCATTGCGCCGACACTGCGGAGCGAATCGAAATCCAGCGGCAGCTCCAGCATGTCTTTGGTGAGACAGCCGCCGGAAGGTCCGCCGATTTGCACGGCCTTGAAGTTGTCCAGGGAGATATGACCATGGGCGTCGGTAACGCCGCCGCCGATTTCGTTGACGATTTCGCCCAGCGTAGTGCCGAACGGAACTTCAATCAGTCCGGTGTTGGCGACGTGTCCAGTCAGAGCGAAAGTTTTGGTTCCTGGAGAAGTCGGGGTGCCGAGTTCGCGGAATTTGGCGGCGCCTTCCCGCATGATGTACGGAACCGTGGCCAGAGTTTCCACGTTGTTGATGACCGTCGGTTTGCCCCACAGACCATGCTGCGCGGGGAACGGGGGTTTGGGCATCGGCATACCGCGTTTTCCTTCGATGGAGGCGATCAGAGCGGTTTCTTCCCCGCAGACAAATGCGCCGGCACCTTCCATAATATGAATGCGGAAAGATTTTCCGGTTCCGAATACGTTGTCGCCGAGAATACCGGCGTTTTCCGCATCCTTGATTGCCGCCGCCATGCGTTCGACCGCCAGCGGGTATTCCGCTCGGACGTAGACATAGCCTTCACTGGCTTCCACGGCGCGCGCCGCCACCATCATGCCTTCCAGCACGGAGTGCGGGTTGCCTTCCATGACCGAACGGTCCATGAATGCCCCCGGGTCGCCTTCGTCGCCGTTGCAGATCACATATTTGACATCGTTTTTGGAAGCGAGCGTCAGTCTCCATTTGCGTCCGGTCGGGAATCCGCCGCCTCCGCGTCCCCGCAGTCCGGAATCTTCCATGACTTTGCAGACTTCTTCCGGAGCCATGGCGGTCCAGGCTTTTTCTGCCGCCTCGTACCCGCGCCGTGCAATGTATTCGCTGATGCTGGCGGGTTCGATCGTGCAGTTGGCAAGGACCAGACGGTGCTGGCGTTTGTAGAACGGGATGTCATGATCGCCGCGGTAGTGTCTGCCGTCAATCGGGCTTCTGTAGAGGAGACGTTCGACTACATTGCCTTTGAGGATGGTTTCCGTGACGATTTCTTCGGCATCGGCAGCCTGAACCTTGGTGTAGAGAATGCCGTCCGGTTCGATGCGCACCAGCGGACCCATCTGGCAGAAGCCCTGGCACCCGCTCTTGGAAACATAATGGGAATCTTTCTTGAGATCCTCATTTTCCAGATCGGTATTGATGTTCAGATTGTGTCTGGCGAGTTCTTTGAGCAGGGCGTCACGGAATTTGAGCGAACCGTTGGCAACGCATCCGGTACCGGCGCAGATGATGATGCGGCGTTTGACCGCGGAAAGTTTTTCGTTGTATTCTTTGGCGCAGACGCTGATGTTGATTTTTTTGCACATGATGGAACCGGCTCCTTATTTCATCTCGTTTTTGTCATTTTCCAGAACGGCGTCGAGAATGGCGTCCACCTGATCGGGTTTGACCTGACCGTGGACTTCCGAATCGATGACCATGACCGGAGCCAGACCGCAGGCGCCCAGACAGCTGACCGTGTCGATGGTGAACATGCCGTCCTTGCTGGTGTCATCGCCTTCCGCCATGCCGAGACGGGTGCGGAGAGCCGTGAGCAGTTTGGTGGAGCCTTTCACATGACAGGCAGTGCCGTCGCACAGCTTGATCACATGTTTTCCCTTGGGCTTGAGGGTGAAGTGGGCATAGAACGTCGCCACGCCGTAAACCCGTGCCGGCGGCAGCCCGACTGCCCGTGCAACATAACTGATGAGATCCTGGGAAAGCCAGCCGTATCTGGCCTGCACTTCCTGCAGGATGGGAACCAGACGCGCTTTGTCGTAGTTGTTTGCTTTCAGTACTTGTTCCGCATTTTCCATGCGGACCGCCATTTCTGCGGCAGTTTTTGCTTGATCCATTGCCTAACTCCTTTTGGCTTGGTTGCTCGCCTGTAAGTCAAAGAGCTTTCAGCTCTGCCGCATTGCTGCGCGCAGCTTATTCCTGGATTGGTCTTCGCATCTGTCAGCACGGGACAATACATTCCGTGCTTCATGCAGCCGTTTTACACCCATCGGAATAAATCTGTCCGCCGGCCGCGGCTCTCTTCCGCTCCGGAAAACAGAAACTCTCTCTTCTCTTTTTACTCTGCATCCTGCCGGCGTATTCGGCTTTCTCAAATCAGGATTTTCTCCCTGCCGGCAGGTGCTGTGATTTGTTTCACAAATTTAATATAGTCGGGAAATTTTGCTTTTTCAAGCATGAATCCAATAAATATTCGTCTTTTTCAAAGATTTGCCAATCGTGGCAATATTTTGTAATGTGCTTATATTTAATTGGTTATAAATATAATGCAGAAAAGAGGACAACAATATCTGTTAAATATTTCACAGCTGAGGTCTCCGGAAATTGTCTTTTCCGGAGACCGTGATTTCGGTGTTTCCCTGCGCGGGATTTTCAGCCGATGATTTCAAAGACTCCGCCGTGCCATTCCTTTTCGGTAGAGCTGTACAGCTCGCGGCAGCGGCCGGAGGCTTCGAATGCCTGTCTGACGGTGGCATATTCCGCATCCAGAATCCCTGCCAGAACCAGGGTGGTGCCGGGATGACAGAACGACAGCAGTTTGTCGCGTCCGGCGATCAGGGCGGACGACAGAATATTTGCCGCGACCAGGTCATACTGAATATCGGATGAATATTCCAGCAGAGAGGCGGCGCGGAAATCCACTTCACCGGCTTTGATTCCGTTGACTTCGGCATTTTCCGCGGCAACGGAAATGGTGTCCGGGTCAATGTCGAAAGCATCCACCCGTGCGCATCCGAGTTTTTTCGCCGCGATTGCCAGAATGCCGGAACCGGATCCCGCATCCAGCATGGAGATGTTCAGCTGTCCCGCCCGTTTGCGTTCCAGAATGAAATGGTCCAGAGCGCCCAGACAGAATTTCGTGGTGGCGTGCTGTCCGGTGCCGAAGCTCATGCCCGGATCGAGCGTGATGAGCAGCTGTCCGGGTTTCGGCTGGAATTTTTCCCAGGACGGCGCAAATGCCAGACGGTCGGAAATCACCAGCGGTTTGAAATGAAGTTTCCAGACTTCCGCCCAGTCTTCCTTTTTCAGTGTATGATACTGGAAATCTTCCAGAACGATTCCGAATCCGGCATATTCCGGTGCTTTCTCCTGAAGATTTTTCATAGCTTCGCGGCAGGATGCTTCATCCTGAAAATACAGTGTCAGATGGACTTCACGGGTTTCCTCGTTTTTCCACGAACTGACTTCATAACCCAATCCGGAAAGCAGTTCCGCTGCGGCGTCGGGGACTTCCGAGCCGTCGCGTACCGTGCAGCAGTACAGCATATCATTCATGATAAACACCTCATTTTTGCGGAATTCCGTCATTTTTTTTCCGATGGCAGGCAATTCCTCGTTGTTGTGATAAAAGCATCATAGCATACATGCAAAAATGAAATTTGCAAGAAAAAAAGCATTTTTTTCAGAACAGGACTTGTTTTTTTCTGAAATCCGGTTATATTGTCCAACACAAACAAGGCGTGGTGCTCGAATGGCTAAGGGAGCGGTTTGCAAAACCGTGTCGTGTGGGTTCAATTCCCACCCACGCCTCCATTTTTATACTTAAAATTAATCCCCAAAAGCAAAGAAACGGCAGTTTTTTACCCGTTTTTGTATGTAACGGCTTCCTCTGTTTATGTTTTTGATGGCTGGAGAAATAAAAAATTCTCTGCTTGATTTTTCAATTATTTATGGTAAAGTATGGAGAAATGAATCAGGAAGGGGTGTTTCTATGAAGCTGGAAGAATTCAAGTCTGGAAGCTATGTCCGGCAATATGAATATAAAAGTTT
Organism: uncultured Victivallales bacterium; assembly: GCA_934661375.1. Classification (GTDB taxonomy): domain Bacteria; phylum Verrucomicrobiota; class Lentisphaeria; order Victivallales; family UBA1829; genus SIG94. The sequence continues at coordinate 70,848 of CAKUJH010000015.1, read as the reverse complement.
TTCCCCTGAAAAAATCAACCGGGAATGGGTTTGGGAAGATGCTCGAATAAACGTTTTGCTGGAAAATGCAACGAGAGCTTTGGGCGAACTGAATGCTTTTACACAAGTAGTTCCCGATGTAGATCTTTTTATTTCCATGCACATAGCTAAGGAGGCAAACACTTCGAGTAAAATAGAAGGAACCCGCACTGAGATAGATGAGGTTGTTTTACCGGAAGAAGCCGTTTCTCCTGAAAAGAGAGATGATTGGCAGGAAGTTCAGAATTACATTAAAGCAATGAATGCCGCTGTGAAAGAGCTGGAAAGTATCCCTTTGTCTATGCGTTTGCTGAAGTCAACTCATGCAATTTTATTGTCGGGAACTCGCGGTATGCATAAAACACCGGGAGAATTCCGCCGCAGTCAGAACTGGATTGGAGGGAATTCCCCAACGGATGCCGCTTTTGTTCCTCCTCATCAGGATGAATTGCCTGATTTACTTTCAGATTTGGAAAAATTTTGGCATAATGATACAGCCAATGTTCCTCATCTAATCAAATGCGCAATCAGCCATTATCAGTTTGAAACGATTCACCCTTTTCAAGACGGGAATGGACGGATTGGACGTCTGATGATCCCTCTTTATCTGATAAGCTATAAATTGCTTGCGAAGCCGTCTCTTTATATTTCTGCGTATTTAGAACATAATCGTTCTGAATATTATTCAGCGTTGGAACAAGTGCGGAAAGGAAACGACCTTGTCGGTTGGTGCCGTTTTTTCCTGCAGGCATTGATCTGTACTGCAGAGAATGGAAAATTGACATTTCAGAAAATTATGAAGCTGAAAAAAGATATGGAAGCCCTTTGCGTTTCTATGGGAAGCAGATGTGCAAATGCACAAAAAATAATACATCAGCTTTATCAGGAGCCTTTTATTACGGCTAATCAGGCAAAAGATATTTTGAATGTGTCTTTTCCCACTGCAAAAAAAATAATAAATGAACTGGTTCAAAAAGGAATTCTCATGCCATATATGAAACAGGCAAGAGCCAATGTATTCTTTTTTTCCCGTTACATGGATATTTTTGCAGATATCCCCAAACAGGGGTGAGTTGTTTTCATTTCATTAAAGATTTTGGGGAATTTCTTTAATGACGATACATTTCATTAAAGATTTTGGGGAATTTCTTTAATGACGATACATTTCATTAAAGATTTTGGGGAATTTCTTTAATGACGCGGATATGTGAAAAAACGGGATGATGTGCGCAATGATTTTTACAACAGAATTTCATTGCGGCTGTTTTTTGATGATTGCATGATATATTGCTGCGGAGAGGCGGTGAACACAATGGAGATTTGTTAAATCAACAGATGCTATTCCCACCCACGCCTCCATTTTTTTGCCTTGATTTCAGGGTTTTCCCGTTTCTATGGTCTTATTATCAGAAAAAAATGAACTTTTTTTCGTTTTACCCCTTGTCAATCTTACATCGATGTAGTATAATATATTATGCAAGGAAATGGAATACCTCAAAATAAGAAGTAAAAGACAGGAGGTTTGGCGAACACGGAATTAAAAACAGAGAGATGGCAAAACAAGAAATCAGAAAAAGTTTTCATATTGCCAATAATGTCATGGTCAGAAAGAAGAACAAAAAGGAGAACCCAATCATGAACAAACAGCAGATGTTATCATCCATCTTCAGATCGCATATTTCATATTTGAAACGTAAACCGTTGCGGTTTACATTGATAGAACTCCTCATCGTTATTGCTATCATTGCAATTCTTGCCAGTATGCTGCTTCCTGCGCTGAACAGCGCCAAAGCCAGCGCACGGCGAACCGCATGCATGAATCAGAATAAACAGATGCTCCTGTCTCTGACCTCCTATTCCATGGACAACAAGGAATATTACCCCACGGACCGCGACGGCGCGGAATGGAAATATGTTTTCGTGGCCTGGTTTGTGCCGATCGGTTCTGCCACATACAATAAACGGTGGCATTGCGTGGACTATGAAGAAAAAACCGCTATTGCCAATGCTGCGGGCGACAAATCTGTTCCGACCCTGCAGATCACTGCGAATATAGCGGGCAGCGGCAAAGTATGGGGACTCACCAATCCGAATGCCCAGGGGGTCAAACTTTCCCTGCTCAAAAAGCCGTCCGATACGGCAGGTGTGGTGGAAAAAAACTGGAAAGCGCGTTCGATGAGTGCTTACTGCACCAATAATCTGGACCGCAGCCTTGCCTGGGCTGGCTGCACACCGTTCTATTATCTGGGTCCCTGGCGGCACCAGAAATCCGCACTGATCGGATGTGTTGACGGCCATATCATGGTCTCCAATGAAGACTTGCGCGGCAGCAGACCCCGTCTGAAGGAAATGTTCTCCGGCGGACTTGCAAGCAGGGTTTTCTGATGAAAAAATATACTGCATCCATTATCCTGTCCGGGGCGATGCTGTGCGCCGCGGCGGGAAACGATGAAATCAGCGGAAGCTGGAATTTTGACTCACCGCAGACATTGTACCGCTCCAACGGACTGACTCTGCATGGGAAGGCATCCTCGGCGAAGGGGATTGTCGGCGGCGGAGTGCATTTCGACGGCAAGGATCAGTACCTGTCGCTGAATTTAAGCGGAAACGCCCAGCCCGGCGAGGAAATGACTGCGGCATTCTGGTTCAAGGCGGAACCGGGATCAGCCTGCTTCCCCGCGGTTCGGCACAGCAATTCATATTTCGTCGCCAGCGGCGGACCCGGTTTCAGCTGGTATGAAATCACCGGCGTCAACGGCAGGGTCTACGACGGCTATGCGCATCCGCGTCTGCTGAATTATAATGAATGGTATCATTTTGCGCTGGTCTACAATCAGCGGGAACTGGCGGTTTATCTGGACGGCAGGAAAATCCGTTCGGTCAAAGCCGTCAAGCTCGGAGCGGTGAAACCGGGCGGCAGCATGATGATCGGCGGACATCTGGCACGGTTCAACAACCGGTGGCTCACCTTCAAAGGAACCATGGACGAAGTTGAACTGCTGAAATATGCCAAAACCGACTGGACGCGGGTGCGTCTGCTGAAACAGCGCGAATATCTGAAACAGTTCCGGATATCCATGAAAGGAAAAAGCGATTGGCTCCGGCGTTTCGCTGCATTTTCCGATGCCGTGGAAAAATGCCAATCCGATGACCGGGCGGCGGAACTGCTGGAGCTGGCGGAGACTCTGCGGAAGGACGGTGAAAATCTTCTGTACGGAACATCTGCCGGGCTGTTTGTCCGCACGGTCAATGCCATGACACGGGTCATGCCGGATGATTTTCTGCTGATCCCCGCTGCCGGAAAAGCGTATCTGAGCATGGCGGGCAACGAACGGGAAAACCTGCAGCTGCTGATTACGCCGCAGAATGGAGACCTGAAAACATTCACGGCAGAATTGCCGGAACAGCTGACGGATCAGCAGGGGAATCCGGGAAATTTCACGCTCAAAATCAGCGAAACGGAATACACCCGGCTGCATCAGCCGAGCCATTGGATGTATCAGGTTCCGGCGGTTCCGGACAAACTGATTGAGCGGAAACAATTCACCTTTTCCCCGCGGTTCACTCCGCTCTGGCTGGAAGTGAAATCCGGAGAGGACACCGCGCCCGGCATATACACCGGAAAAATCCGTTTCACTGCGGACAATGGCAAAACGCTGGAGCTTCCGCTGGAAGTGAAAGTCTATGATTTTTCCCTGCCGCGCCGGAATATCGTACCGTCCATCGTAAGTATCTGGGAACGCGATCTTCAGACGTATCTTCAGCACGGCGATGTGAAGAAATTCATGGAGCTGCTGACGGCATACGCTGACATGGTCATTGAACACCGGCTGAATCCGGTCATCATGCACCAGGGGGATCTGGTGGCGGACTGGGTGCGCAAAGGAGTTTATCCCGATTACCGGGTTTCTGCGGACGGCAAGGCGCAGATCAACTGGAAATATTACGATCAGCTGGTGGATCATCTGCGGGAAAAAGGGCTGTCCACGGTGGTCATGGGTCCTTATTACCGCAGTGTGGAGATCTGGAAGAAAAGCCGGAATCAGGCGGTGGTCTGGCAGGAGATCCGGCGTCATGCCGAGGCGAAAGGGTATCTGGCGGATACGGCGGTGTATCCGATTGACGAATGGAGTACGGCAAACCGTCCGGAAATCAATGCGGTCGGAGAAACCGTAACGCGGAATGCGCCGGGAATGCGCTGGCTGATGACGCCCGGAAGCCAGAACGCTCCGTATGAAGGCATCCGGAATGTCGGATTGTGGATTCCGCAGTTCCATTGGGTGAATATGCCGGCGATGCGGCGTCTGCAGCAGTCCGGCATACCGGTCTGGAGCTATGTCTGCACCGGACCGCAGTTCCCTGTGCCGAACCTGCATCAGGACACTCCGGCGGCAGGCATCCGCATGGTTCCTGTTGCCAATATGCGTTTCGGTTTTGACGGCATTCTGCACTGGGCGGTCAACTTCAACACCGGGAAGAATGCCAAAGACGTCAGCAGCTACGGCGCACGGGAAGGCTGTTACATTTATGCGGACGAAAACGGCTATCCGGTTCCGACTGTGCGGCTGAAGAATTTTGCCGACGGCATGGAAGACTGGATAGTCATGGAGATGCTGAAACAGCGTGATCCTGCGGCCCATGAAGAAATGATGGAGGAACTGGCGAAACTGATTCCGGGCAGAGAATTCGATTCTGCCATGAAAATCACCGAAACTTCGCCGCGTGAAGCCACCTATCACACTTTCATGAAAACGGACGCGTTCTATCCGGTCATTTCGCAGCCGGAAAAGTATCTGGCATGGCGCGAAAAACTTTACGAGGTCATGTCTGCGGCGGGCGCAGACAACCTTTGAACCTATAAATCAGGATGTAATTCAAAATGAAAAAACTGCTGTCTGCTGCTCTGCTGACCGTATTTTCGGCGGCATTGACTGCCGGTTCCCTGCTGGAGATTCCCGCAGCAGGAAAAATTCCGGAAATCGACGGAATCATGAAATCCGGTGAATGGGATGACGCCGCCGTGTTCACCGGTCTTCAACTGTCCAATGACCAGGGGCTGGCGCGTGAACAGACAAAATTCTACATGAAATGGGATGCGGATTTCATTTATGTCGCCGCTGTCTGCCGCGATTCCAAAGTGAAGGGGATCAATCCGAAACTCCCTTACAATGACTGTCTGGAACTGTTTTTCACCAGTCCCGGCTCTCTGGATGTGGTGCATTGGCTGGTTTATGCGGCGGGCGGCAGCACGCTGGATTACGTGGACGCCGAATACGGAAGCGGTTACCGCAGCTGCCGCGGACGCATTCAGAGCAAGGCAAAAATCAATGCGCAGGACTGGACGCTGGAATGCCGGATTCCCGCGGAATCGTTCTTCAGGGATTTCTTCAGTCCCCGGTATACGTACCGGTTCAACGCCTACCGGGCATTCAGCCACAACGGAACGGTGCGTCCGGACGGACGTCCTGCGGAGTTCAGCGGTTTCAGTCATGTCCGCGGACAGCTGCTCAAGCCGCTTGATTTTGCGGAACTCCGGCTCGGCGACGGAAAGCATGTTCCGGTCAAACTGGAAAAACTGGACCGTTCCGGTCTGGAAATCACGGCGGAACCGGGCAGTGAAGTCATAGTCTGTTTCGATGACGGAAAAACGGTGCGGGTTCCGGAGAAAAACGGGTCATACTCCCTGAATTTTCCGGCGCAATGTCCCGGACTGTTTCTGCGCGTTATCCGTAAAGACGGAGTTACCGTGCTGGAAAACCGTTATGATTTCTATCCGGAGGACACGGAAACGCCGAAGCTCATTGCCGCGGAACAGGCAAAAGTCAAAGGTGTGGGGGTGGATGTCTGCGACAGTATGACGCGGATTTACCATACCAAACCGTATTACGGGAACCGGCAGACGGTTTCCCTGTCCGCCGCGCGCAACGAACGGGAAAATTTTCAGCTGGTGCTGTTTTCCGGGAAAGAGACGGTCAAGGACATACAGGTAACCGCTTCGGAAATGAAGAACGCGGCCGGCAAAGTTCTGCCGGTATCCTGCTGGGAACTGTACCGGGAAGGGTACGCGATCGCTGATCCGGTCGGTTATCCGTCCTGCAACGGCGCGGGTGATTATCCCGATCCGCTGTATCCGTTGAACACCTTGAACCTGAAACCGATGTCCGTCCAGCCGGTCTGGGCCTGCCTGAATGTTCCGGCGGATGCCGCGCCCGGCGAGTACCGGGGCACGATTGCGGTTTCCGTCGACGGCAAAACAGTCCGCACCGTGAATGTCGCATTGCAGGTCTGGGATTTTGTTCTGCCGAAAAAACAGACGCTCCGCACTGCTTTCAATTTGTGGGACCGCGAAATCTACAACCTTTATTTTGCCAAACAGAAACGTTCCGCGGAAGAATTCCAGAAAACCGTGCATGAATACTGCATGATGCTGGTACGACACCGGGTTTCTCCGCTGGTCTTCAAAACGGATCGTCTGCTGCCGAAGGAAGTCGTGCATAAAATCGCGCCGGTTTACGAAAAACAGCCGGACGGCTCTTTCCGTTACATTCCCAATTGCTATGATGATATGGTGCGGGATTATCTGGAAGCCGGAGCGAACTGTTTTTACGTCGGACCGGAAATCCCGGCGAAGGATGACGGCAAGATAAGCGATCAGGACTGGTTCGGCATCTGGAAGGCGATTCATGACCATTACAAGGCGAACGGTCTGCTGAAATATGCGTATGCCTACCCCTTCGATGAACCCGGCAATGCCCGCCGTGCGTATGTGAATCACCGTATGGAACAGCTCAAGAAGGCGGCTCCCGGACTCAAACTGCTGCTGACCGGTGCCTGTTCGCTGTTCCCGTCGAAGCTGTTCACCAGCATAGACATCTGGGTTCCGCAGATGCATTGGGTTCATTACCGCAACAAGGCGGAAGTGCAGAAAAGCGGCAAGGAGGTCTGGTGGTATCCCTGTTCCGGTCCGTGGTATCCGTACCCGAATTATCACCTGGACATTGAACCCGGCGCCTGGCGTATTCTCACGTGGGCGACCTACAAATACAAGTTCGACGGCATTCTGTACTGGGCAACTGCATTTTTCAACAACAGAAATCCGCTCAAAAACAACAGTTACAGCGTCAATGGCGACGGCGTGCTGATGTATGCCCTGCCGGATGGTTCGCCCATTCCGAGCATCCGGCTGAAAGTGATTGCGGACAGCATGGAGGATTATGAATATCTGATTCTCCTGCGGGATGCTGCGGAGAAGCAGAAAAACAATCCAGCCAAAGCGAAAGCTGTGACAGCGGCACAGGAACTGCTGAAACTGAAAGACATGATCCGGGAAATCGATGATTATGCGTTGAAACAGAGTCAGTATGACCAGTTCCGCCGGGAAGCGGCTGAACTGATTCTGGAACTTCGCTGACACCGCAGAGCGGAAACAGCAGGAAAGCCGTCCGGATTTTCCCCGGACGGCTTTTTTACGGACCGATTCCGGATCTTTTTATTCCGCCTTGAAGGTCAGTTCCGCCATATTGAACCCGCCGATCATCAGCACGGTCAGCACATGACGTCCGGCAGGAAGCTGGATCCCTTTGATTTCGGCGAGAGAATCGCAGTTCCAGTCTTCGCTTTCATGCCGGACCAGCCGGAATGTTCCGATGGGTTTGCCGTCCAGGAACAGCTGCGCGGCCTGATCCCCGGAGATCGGAGTTCCGTACCGCAGAGCCGCCGTATATTTTCCCGCCCCGGCGATATTCACGGAATATTTGAGCCATTCCCCGGTGGCAACGTTTCCGATGCTGTTTTCAGTACAGTCCACAGATTCATTTGTCCGGAAATTTTTGCTTGCCAGATTGGCTTTTGTGGTGTCATGGTAGGCGACATCCTGACCGCCTTCATCATATTGTCCCGGCAGAATGACTCCGGGTATTTCATGCGGCTTGCCCTTGTATGGAGTGCTGTTTCTGAGGTACGGCAGTTTCATGATCGTGTCGGAGTGAACGACCTGTCCGTCCGCATCCTGCGCAAACAGCACAAAGTTATGCACATAGCCGTTGAATTCCGGTTTCTTGCCGGAACGTCCCGGTTTGAGATAGCGGGTGCGCTCGAAATACTGCCGGGTGAACGGCACTTCAAAAGTGTAGGGCGGTTTGGTTTTGAAGTCAATCAGGTATCCGTTGTCGAACAGGTAAACCGCTTTGATTTTCGCGCCGGTCCCGGCATTTGGCTTTGCGTCCGCCTGGAATTTCAGGACGTCGCCGATTTTCGCGAAAACGGAACGGTCGGTATTGCTCCAGCCGACGGAAGGCTTGTTCTGGTCCGGATACCCGTAAACGCGGACGTAATCCACCATGTAGTATTCGGGGAATTTGCCTTCGGACGGTGCCCCCCAGTCGCTGTGCCAGGTCGGCCCCATGATCTGACCGCTGACAATGACATGGAGCGGAGTAATGCCTGCCGCGTGATGGAAGGCGTCGAAAGTCACGGAGCTGTACGGGCTGTGATTGGCGGAGCTGGCAATCAGTTTGCCGTCGAGATAGTAGGTAATCTCAAACGGAGTCCATTTGCAGCCCAGCACATAGAAATCATCCAGGGAGCGGGTCAGCTGGGAATTGTAGTTCCAGCTTTTGAGCAGCGAGCCGGTGTAGACATGGAGATTGTGGTCCAGCACGCCGTATTTGGCGGAGCCGAGACGTTTGGGGCGGTTGTAGTAATCTTCGAAGATGTCGATTTCGAAACCGTCCATGAACGGGTTGCTGTTGAAATCGCCGTAGAGCCAGAAAGCCGCCCACCAGCCGGGCTGGCGGGTGAACCGGAGTCGGGCTTCGAAATAACCGTATTTGAATTTCGTTCTGGACCACAGGCTTTCCGTGGTCAGGTTTTTGCCGTCTTTGTCATAATCGCATTTGATAAGCAGATGCCCTTTGCCGTCGAGACTTGCAAAGCCGTTTTTATAACGTGGCAGCCATTTGTTCCAGTCGATCTGCGAACCTTCAAATTCGTCATTGAACACCAGTTTCCAACCGGCTTTGACCGGATCGAAGGTTTTGTCCAGAGCGATTGAAAAGGGAACGGCGTCGTTTTTCGCACCGGGACGCGCCAGACCGGTCATGCAGTTGTCCACGGTGATTTCCGCAGTATTGGCGGAACGGCTGCGGAATATGAAAGCGGATTCAAACGGCGCTTTTCCCATGGCTGCCAGTCCTTCGGCGGAACCGGAAGCGGAGATCCGGCTGCTGTCCGCCAGACTGGTGACGGTCAGAATGAAATCGCCCTGCTGCGAGAAGGAAAACTGAAAATCCGCAGGGAGCATTTTATAAGGCACTTCAAACGTCCGGACCACTGTTTCCCCGTCCATGAAACGGCAGAGCAGCTGTTCTTTGGCGGCGGTGGTGCCGATTTCCAGTGCGAAGCGTTTCTGTCCCTGCGCAAGGACCAGATCCAGCGAGGCGTCGCGCCGCTGCGGTCCGAAATTCTGAATGCGGATTCCCGCCGTGAACCAGTCTTCCCCGGTGAGCTGGACTGGTTTCTGCGGCGCAGTGATCTGCAAATCTTTGGCGGTGCGGTAGACTCCCTGTCCGGTGATGGAAAGCAGACCCGGCGCGGGATTGCCCTGAATGATTTCCGGATTGCCCGGACGTTTGAGGGCGGCATTGTCATAATCGTCGAGCGTCAGCACCTGAAAAGTTTCCACATTGCGGGTCATGTTGCGCAATTCGTTCGGACCGCCGAGCAGCAGTACCGCGCTCTGTTTTCCGGCGATATGCCGGATTGCCAGCGTGTTGACGCCTTTTTTCAGTTTGACCGTGGCGATGTGATTGCTGACGGCATATTTGGAATTGGCGTTGCCGCGCGAAGAAGTGTCGATGACTGTTTTTCCGTTGACGAAATACTGCATCCACCAGTCGGCTCCCGCGCCGATGGTATATTCATAATCATCACAGGGGGCTTCGATCTGGGCAAAAGCCCAGCTTACCATGCCGGTTTTATGCTGCCGGGCGACGTCGGCGAAATCAAAGGAATCCGCGAACAGTTCCTTCCGGACCGCTTTGACGCCGCCGAAAGTTTCAGGTATGGTGTTCAGCTGCGCCGCATCCGGCTGAAACTCCGGACTGACCGGCGAAAACAGAGTCCATTTCCGGGGAAAACGGAGAGTTCCTGCATATTTGCCGGGGCTGACCTCCGCGGAGAAATCCCGGATGAAGAAGTCGGCGTTCTGCTTTGCGCCGAACGTGACCAGAACCAGGTCTGTCGGCTTGTTTCCGAGGTCGTTGACCGGAATGGACAGTTGATATTCCTTCCATTCCGGAGCGATAACGGAAATATGGTTTTTATCCACCCCGACCCAGTTCCCGCGTGAAAAAGTCTGGAGTCCGGCGAAAAATTCACCGGTACCCTTGACCGTGAACTTGACCTGGACGACATCGCCGGCTTTGGCTTTGAGTTTCTGCGGATGATTCGCCATGGCGAAGCCGGATTGTCCCGCCACTTTGGAGAAATGCCAGGCTTTTTCTTTGGCGTCGAACCGGATCTCCGGGGCGGGCTGATAGCCTTCCCAGATGATTTTCGTCCAGTTCCCGCTGTCGCCGCCGGACTGGGTGAAATCCGTTTTAAAGGCTTCCGCCGCAAATACAGACAATGCCGTGGCCGTCAAAGACAGAACCAGAAACTTTTTCATGTCGCTCCTTTGGTCAGAGATGGATGGTTTGCGCGCTTACTTCGCTGCGCCGGGCTTTACTTCCGCGGAGAAATTCCGGATGAAGAAGTCGGCGTTCTGTTTTGCTCCGAACGTGACCAGGACCAGGTCGGTCGGCTTGTTTCTGAGATCGTTGACCGGGAGATTCAGCGTATATTCCTTCCATTCCGGAGAGATGGCGGAAACCTGGTGTGCATCCACGCCGACCCAGTTATCCTGGGAGAAGGTCTGAAGTCCGGCAAAGAATTCACCGGTGCCCTTGACCGAGAATTTGATCTGGACGACATCACCGGCTTTGGCTTTGAGTTTTGTCGGATGATTTGCCATGGCGAAGCCGTACTGTCCTGTCACTTTGGAAAAATGCCAGGCTTTTTCTTTTGCGTCGAACTGGATTTCCGGAGCAGGCTGATAGCCTTCCCAGATGATCTTCGTCCATTTTTTGCTGTCGCCGTCGGGTTTGGTGAAATCTGTTTTGAGGGCTTCCGCTGCAAATGCCGCGAGGGCTGCAGCCGTGAGTGTGAGAGTCAGGAATTTTTTCATGATGTCTTTCCTTTCGTTGTTGGTTTTTATAATTCATTCCGGAGAGGTTTTTCCCAGTCGGCAGTCGGCACAATGACAAAATGGTTGTAGAAATACGTCAAGTTGGCATTGTATCTGGGTGAGGCTATATGACCGTCGCCCATGATGATATTGCTGGTTCGCTGATGCCGGAAATCCAGATAACAGCCGTCAACTCCCCAGCCATTGCCGTTCGCTCCGATCCCGGACGCCCAGTACATTACGTTGGGGTTGTCGACATAGCCTTTTTCTGTTCTGGAGTCGCCAATGAAAATTTTCCGGGAAGGCTGTTCAACTTTCCGCATTTTCGGAACGTCATAAGCCGGTTCATATTTGCTGTAATGATGCAGAGTGATGTTTTTGCCGTAGGAAATCCGGGTGTAGTACCAGTAATCCTGCGTCTGCGCGACCGGAGCGGTTCTTTCCCGGCATTCGGTGAAGGTCTTTTTGTTTTTGACATATCCGTTGAGCAGTCCGTACCAGAGGTTGTTCTGGTCGTTGAGATCGGTGGTTATGCTGGGAACAATGTAATCCTGATAATCGCCGCTGTACATGAACAGGGCAAGACTGATGTTTTTCAGATTTCCCATGCAGCTGGTTTTCAGCGCGGAGAGCCTGGCTTTGTTCAATGCCGGCAGCAGCATACTGGCAAGAATTGCAATGATAGCAATAACAACGAGGAGTTCTATCAATGTAAACCGCAACGCCTTACGCTTCAAGCATGAAATGGATGAGAGAGTTTTTGGTTGAGCCATGATTCAGATTCCTTTCATAAGTTTTTCTGTGGTATTTTCATTGACAGTTTCCTGCCGGTTATATTTTTTCGGAAATACATAGGATTCAAAAACCCTGCCGTCCTGAGCCAGCGTTTTGGCGCGTTCGCCGGTTTCCATTCCCAGACGCAGTTCATAATCCTCTTCGGATTCCGAGACAATTTCCGTATTGAGCCAGGGAGAATTGCTGATTTCTTCAAAAAGTTCATTGTGTCCGAACTGCGGCATGAACGGACGGTAATCCTGCCAGTCCTTCAGTATTTTGAAGAAACGGGACTGCAGTTCGACACCGGAACAGCAGACGGCATCCAGCGGATATTTTTGGCGGAGATTTTCAATTTTTTTCCGGAGGTCATTGCAGCCGACAATCAGCCGGTCGCTGCTCCATTCCAGACCTTGTTTCCGGATTTCATCCGCCAGAAGCCGGCAGGGGGTCTGTGCGTCTTCTTCCGCTCCGGAGAAAATCAGCAGGAAATCGCGGCAGCCGCGCCGTTTTGCCGCACTGACATATTCCCGGATCCAGCGGAGCCGGTCCCGCCAGATGACATTTTCCAGCCATTTGGCGGATGGCTCCCATTTCTGCGAAATGCAGCCGATGGTCCGGACGCGCATTTCTTCCGGCAGAATGGCGTACAGTTTTCTGTATGTCTGTTCTGATGCCAGAATGACCAGCGCATCCAGTCCCAGCGATTTGAACAGTCCGGGCAGGTTGGATATTTTGGTTGTGTACACCTGACGGATGTATACATCGCTCCGCCGGGCGAAAGCATGACAGAATCCTTCCATCCATGCGGCATTGCTGATGTATTCGCAGGGGCGTCCGGATTCGATGAGCAGTCCGACGACTTTCTTGCGCAGCCGCTGCGGAGCGAGATGCACTCCGGTTTTGCGTGAAGTGCAGAACAGCACACCTTCCCGTTTGAGGTCGTCCATGCATTTCATGAGCATGTAGTTGGTAACGCCCAGCGCCCGGCGGATTTCAGCCATCGGGGGAATGCGGTCGCCGTCGACATGGTTCTGGATGTATTCCAGATACCTCTGCCGCAATTCCTGCCGAACCTGTGTCGAATCCGCTTTTTTCATGCCGCACCTTTTTTATAATTCAATATTTATTGGAATATATTATAAGCAAAAAATGAAAAATTGCAAGGGGGTAAATCAATAAAAAACGTTTTTTTTCAGAAAAAATTGTCTTATCCCATATCCGGATAGACCTTTGAGGAGACCAGTTCCATCGGGATTCCGATCCAGTCTTCCGGCACTTGTCCGGCATCGCCTGACAGATGCCGGTATCCGTGCGCAGGTTGCAGGCTCCGCGCATCGGCAATTTGGAGTCAAGCGTGATGATTCGGCAGCCGCCCTGAATCAGTTCATCCAGTTTTTTGAGACTTTCGATGCCGGGGCTTCGACAATCACGGCATTGAATTTTCTGCAGTATTCCGGGGTACAGCACACCAGATCCTCGTCCAGCATCAGGCTTACATTGCACGGTTCGCGTTTATCGCCGCCGGCTTCCAGCAGCGGCACCAGTTTCATTTCCGCCAGATAACCGGTATTGTGGCTCCAGTCCGGCAGCAGAAACAGCAGCCGTTTCCGGGCGTCGGGCGAATGCCGTGCCGGACAGCGCGCGCCGGCGGCAAAGCTGCTGGATAAAGCGGAGCGTATCGCCGATACCATGCAGTCCCGCCGGGAAATCGCCTTTCTGAAACTGGGTCTGGAACATGCTCGGCTGACTCTGCTTATGGGGCAGGCGCACCTTGCCAGAGTTCACAATAATTCTGCTGAAGACCAGCGTGATTTCCAGCGGAAATACGAGGCTCTGATGAAATTCCGGGAAACGCATGAAAGCAGCGGCATTTCCTGGATGTCCGTTCTCAATTCATTTGAGGATTATAATTTCTATTGCTCCCTCAACGGAAAAAAAGAATTATCCCATTCAGAAATCCCGCAAACCGTCTCCGGAATGCGGGATTTTTCTGTTTTGACAGTTTAAATTTCCGCAACCAGGGTTATAGTATGGCAACTGAATTTTTTCGAGGTGCAGAAAATATGAAAAAGCCTTTTGCTGAAATCCGGGACCGTCTGCCGCAGCCGGTTTGTGATGAACATCCTGAATTTACCGAACTTTACTGGGCTGCCTGGAAACTGGCTTACGATCATGTCCGGCATATTCCCGGTATGCCGCAGGATCCGTATATGGATGAGGCTTTCTGCGATTCCGATATCTGGATCTGGGATACCTGTTTCATGTCGCTGTTCTGCAAATTTGCTCCGCAGGAGCTTTTTCCCGGCAGCGGTTCCCTGCAGAATTTTTATCATGTGCTGTATGACCACGGAACTCTGCCGGAAATCACGTATGAGAATGTTCCTGAATGGACCGGGTACAAACCCGGCGACCGCGGCAGAATTCAGATTCATATTGCCGACAATCCGCCGCTGTTCGCCTGGGCGGAATATGAAAACGCTCTGTTTACCGGCGATACGGCGCATATCCGAGAACTGCTGCTCGAAAAACAGTATCTGCAGAAACATTATGACTTCATCGAGAATCTGACGGAACCGGTTACTCCGCCCGGAGTCCGCAATGTTACCTGTCTGCTCAAACGTCCGCTCGGCTATTTGTGGGAGGGCGGACGTTCCGGCATGGACAACACTCCGCGCGGCCGTACAGGGGAACATGCGGAAAAGGATCGTCCCAACAACCCGGATCTGCTCTGGGTGGACGCCATCTGTCAGCAGGCGCTTTCCGCATACTGCATTGCGCGCATGGCGGAATGGATCGGCGAAACCGGCATGGCGGCAGTCTGGCAGAAAAAGTATGAAGAAAAACAGGACACGGTACGCCAGTACTACTGGGATGTCCGGGATCAGGTTTTTTATGATATCGACCAGAACATTCATGATTTCTGCCGGGTGTTGACTCCGGCGTCCTTCTGGCCGCTGACCGCTCATCTGGCGGATGAACAGCAGGCGCGGGGGATGGCGCGGACGGTGGAGGATTCCCGGAAACTGGGCGGCAGATATCCCTGGGTTACCTTGTCCCGCGATGATGCGGACTTCAATGCGGCGGACGGTCATTACTGGCGCGGTTCTGTCTGGCTGCCGACGGCTTATGCCGGATTGCGCGGCTGTGTCAATTACGGGTATTACGATCTGGCGCGGGAAACCGGAATCCGGCTGATTGACCAGATGTACCGGACCTGGAAGGATTTTGAACCGCATACCATCTGGGAATGCTATGCGCCGAACGCCTGTGAACCGGCGCATGGCTGCGGACCGCATCCGGATCTGGTGCGTCCGAATTTCTGCGGCTGGTCGGCGCTGGGACCGATCGCCGTGTATCTGGAATTTGTCATCGGAATTTATTCGGTCAACGCCTTTACCCGGCAGGTCAAATGGCATCTGCCGGCGGAACGCCGGGGAAAAACCGGAGTCCGCAATCTGCAGTTCGCCGATATTACGGCAGATCTGATTGCGGAAAAAGATAAGATTACGGTCCGTTCCTCCGGGGAGTTTGAACTGGAAATCAACGGAAGAAAGTATTCTGTTCCGGCGGGAACATCCGTTTTCAGCAGCTGAACTGTTATGGACAGCAGACGTTTCCTTTCAGGCGGATGACAGTTCCGGCGGGCGAAACAGCTTTGATTTCGTCCAGGAGCTGCTGTGCCGCCTGAGTCATGACTTCTCTGGCGGGTTCACTGTAATACGGGACCTTGAACGGCAAGGCTTTGACCACGGAATCCAGATCGTAGCAGCAGACGGCGACATCTTCCGGCACTCTTTTTCCTGCCAGTCCGGCACAATGGAAAAACTGGGGCAGATAAACCGCATTGATTCCGACAAAGGCTGTCGGACAATCCGGACGCTGCAATACTTCCAGTGCATTGGAAGGATGCGAATCGGAAAACGCATCATACCGGATGATATGTTCTGCGGGACAGACCATATTCCATTCTCTGAGCACATCGAAGAATGCCTGAATACGTTCAGGCGGTTCTTCCAGATTGTCGTTCTGTGCGCAGATCAGCCCGATGAAACGATGCCCCTGTCCGCGCAGATACTGCACCAGTCCGGAGTAGGCATGATGGTCGTCGTATCCGACAAAACTGAATCCGTTCAGCTGACGGTCGAACTGCACAACGGGCTTTTTCGCGGCGATTTTTTTCAGCAGGCGGAGGGAACGTTCACACATCTGGCGGGGGAAATGCGGATAAAGCGGCATGAACAGCAGACCGCAGCATGAATCATCCGTCAGCACGGCATTCAGTGCTTCGTATTCCTGATTCAGATCCAGACCGGAAAATTCGAACTGCAGCTGGATTCTGTGCGCACTGCAGAAGTGATGACATGCCGTAATCAGGGCAACAAACAGCGTATCCTGTTCACCCGGCATCAGCAGGGTGATTTTCAGCGGTTTGAGCGATGCGGGGTCTTTGACGGAAAAAACGCCGGAACGGTGAATCCGGCGGACCAGACCGTCTTTTTCCAGCAGATCCAGCGCAGAACTCAAGGAAGCCTGGCTGATGCTGTATTTCGCACACAGTTCGGTGAACGGCGGAAGTTTGGTGCCGTCCGGCAGACCCGCCAGATATTTTTTCAGATTTCTGTATACCGCTTGATATTTTGTTTCCATAGAATACGCAATTCCTGTTTTCCGTTTTTCCCGTCCGGCACTGGAACACCTGTCCGTTCTCTGTGTCATTTGTGTTCCGGGGGAATACTATATTACATCGATGTATAAAAGCAAGTGAAAAAGTGAAAAATATCCGGATTTCCCGCGATGAAAAACAGTGGAAGGCATCCGGCGGCTTCCGGATTCGCCAAAAAATACGGAAAAAAAAGAATTCCGCGGCTGAAAAATTCACAATTCACGTTATATTACTGAACAAGCGGATGCAAACGGAAAGAGGATACGGCATGTTTTTGGCAGTGATCAGCAGTTCATACAGCCTGGATATTCAGGTGATCTGGAGCGTGGCGAGACAGGTTCTGGAATTCTGTCTGATCTGGGGCGGCATCTGGTTTGTCCTGTACTTTTTCCGGAACACCCGCACTATCAACGCTTTACTTGGACTGGTCGTATCGCTGCTCGGACTCTCCGTGCTGACCATTCTGCTGGACATGAAAGTGCTGGGACTGCTGGTGCAGAGTCTGTGGTCTGTGCTGATGGTGGCGATGATTGTGATTTTTCAGCCGGAACTGCGCCGGGTGTTTGCCGCGCTGGGAGACCAGCTCCGCAACGTGTTCGGACACCGGCAGATCACTCCGCAGGACGCCATGATTGAAAGTATTGCCAATGCCGCGATTCAGATGTCGATAGTACGCTGCGGCGCGCTGATTATTTTTGAACGGAAAATCGGTCTGGGTGTGTCCATCAGCAACGGCGTTCAGCTGGAGGCGAAAGTCAATCCGCTGCTGATCCGTTCGCTGTTCTATCCCAATTCCCCGCTGCATGACGGAGCGGTGATTATCCGCAATGATATGATTGTGGCGGCGCATGTGATTCTTCCGATGTCGGATGTGTCCAAACTGCAGGCGGATCAGATTACCAGCCGGAAAGGGGATCCGGCGTCCGCGAAGAAAAAACCGGAACGGAGCATCGGCACCCGGCATCGTGCCGCAATCGGCATTTCGGAGGAAACGGACGCCGTGGCGCTGGTGGTTTCCGAAGAAACCGGTGAAATCAGTGTTGCCTGCGGCGGCAGACTGGTGCGCGGATTTGATGAAGCGTCCCTGCTGGTTTTCCTGAAGGAAAAACTTATGGGCGGCAAAAAGAACGAGGCGGATCACTCTATCGAAGCGCCCCATGAAAATGCCGCCGGCAAGGAGGCTGAACATGTCTGAACTTCCCGGAACATCTCCCCGTCACTGGCTGAAGCGCATCATTGTTTTTTTCAATGACTACAAACGCTGTTTCACTGCCGGTCTGGTAACTGCTATGCTGTTCTATATTTATGCCTGGTCGGCGCAGACCAAACCGGTTGAAAAACAGATCCCGGTGGAGATTCAGGTTGCGGAAGATGAAATTCTGCTGAATGACAGACCGGTGGTAACTGTCGGACTTCAGGGAAATCAGACGCTGATTGAGAAAATGGCTTCGTCTGTCGTGGCGTTCGTCAATCCCCGCGAGGCGGTCCGCACCGGCGTCAACAGTTATCAGCTGGAATTGAAACCGTCCGACATCAAAACCCCGTTCGGCATACAGGCGGTATCGGTGAAACCGAAGACGATTACTTTTTCCATGGACAAGCTGGTTCCGCGGGAAGTGGATGTGGAAGCCGCGTTTTCGGACAAGGACAAACTGCCGTCGGATTATACGCTGGGGAAGGTCACGGTAACGCCGGCAAAAGTCCGGGTCTTTGCGCCGGCATCCCAGCTGGACAGTCTGAAACATATCCGCACGGTGCCGATTTCGCTCAGCGACATCAACCACAGCTTTGACTGTGATCAGGAACTGGACCGCAGCACCTACCCGAAGTTTCGGTTTACACAGTCCAAGGTGCTGGTGCAGGTGGACATCCGTCCCGCATCCAGAACGCGCACCTTCAATGCTCTGCCGGTCCGGCTGCTGGTCGCCCCCGCGGCGAAAGCAAACATGATGTCCTGCGAAATCGTTTCATCCCCCACTGTGGATGTAACTGTTTCCGGCGCACCGAATTACATGGATTATCTGCGCAAGGACGAGATGATTCCCTATGTGGATATTTCCCGTTTTGACAAACCCGGACTCTACCGCATTGATGTCCGCTGCGCTTTTGAAAACAGCGTAATACAGAATTACCGGATCACGCCTGCCAGCGTCAGTGTCAAACTGGAGAAGATTTCCGGACGATAACAGAAACATTTACCAATACAGGAGATTGATATGTCTGAAAGCACATCCGAACCCACGGTGAAAGTCAATTTCATTCATGAGCAGATTGACGCCGAAATCAAAGCCGGAACGGTTACCAAAGTTGTAACGCGTTTCCCGCCCGAACCCAACGGCTATCTGCATATCGGCCATGCCAAGGCGATCAGCATCGACTACGGCACAGCCAAAAAATACAATGGCGAATTCCATTTGCGTTTTGACGACACCAACCCGACGAAGGAAGACACGGAATACGTGGAATCCATTCAGGAAGATGTCCGCTGGCTGGGTGCGGACTGGGGAAAAAACCTGTTCTACGCTTCCGATTATTTCGAAAAATTCTACGAATACGCCGTGGTACTGATTAAAAAAGGCAAGGCGTATGTCTGCGATCTCAACGAAGAAGAGATCCGTGAACTGCGCGGAACTTTGACGGAACCCGGCAAGGAAAGTCCGTACCGCAGCCGTTCCGTGGAGGAAAACCTGGATCTGTTCGCCCGTATGCGGAACGGCGAATTTGAGGACGGCGCAAAAGTTCTGCGCGCCAAAATCGACATGGCGTCGCCCAACATTCATATGCGCGATCCGGTGATTTACCGTATCCGCCATGCGCATCATCACCGTACCGGCGACAAATGGTGCATTTATCCCATGTACGATTTCGCGCATCCGCTGGAAGACCTGATTGAAGGAATCACTCATTCCATCTGCACGCTGGAATTTGAAATTCACCGTCCGTTCTACGACTGGCTGCTGGAAAACGTGTCCGCTCCGCCGCGTCCGCGTCAGATTGAATTTGCCCGTCTGAACCTGACCTATACGGTCATGAGCAAACGCAAACTGCTGCAGCTGGTCAAGGAAAATTATGTGGACGGCTGGGACGATCCGCGTATGCCGACACTGTGCGGATTCCGCCGCCGCGGAGTTCCGCCGGAAGCAATCCGCGCCTTCTGCGAAGAAATCGGCATCACCAAATACAACAGTCTGTCCGATCTCTCCCTGCTGGAATATTTTATCCGCGAAAACCTGAACCGCACCGCCTCGCGGGTGATGGCTGTTCTGGACCCGGTCAAAGTGGTCATTGACAACTATCCGGAAGGTCAGACCGAGGAAATGGATGCGGTCAACAACCCGGAAGACCCGTCCGCCGGAACCCGCAAAGTTCCGTTCACGCGCGAACTTTATATTGAGCGCGATGATTTCCGCGAAGAAGCCCCCAAAAAGTTCTACCGTCTGACTCCGGGCGCGGAAGTGCGTCTGCGCTACGCTTATTTCGTGAAATGCGTTTCCTGTGAAAAAGATGCGGACGGCAAGGTAACAGTGATTCACTGCACATATGATCCTGCCACGCACGGCGGCAATGCGCCGGACGGCCGCAAGGTCAAAGGAACGATTCACTGGGTTTCCGCCGAACATGCCATGGACGCGGAAGTGCGTCTGTATGACCGGCTGTTCACGATTGAGAACGTCGGCGACATTCCGGAAGGAGTGGATTACAAAACATATCTGAATCCGGATTCCGTCAAGGTGATTTCCGCCGCCAAGCTGGAACCTTCTCTGCGCAATGCCGCTCCGGGAACCCGTTTCCAGTTTGAACGTCTCGGTTATTTCTGTGTGGACAGCAAACACAGTCAGCCGGGCAAGCCGGTGTTCAACCGCACGGTCCAGCTCAAAGATTCCTGGGCGAAAATTGAAAAGAAGAACTGACCGTTTCTTCAGTGACAGAAAAAATCCCCGGAGCTGTTTTTCATGACAGCCGCCGGGGATTTTTCTGTAACCGGAAACTTTTTATTTCCCGGATTTTTCCGGAGTGAGAACCTGTTTCAGACGCTTGTTGAAGGCTCTGGATGATGCTTCACCGGAATGTCCTTTGTTCGGATGCACGGTAATGTGCTTTTTGCCGGGAATGTTGTTGTATGCGGCAAAAACGGAAGACGGCACGCAGACATTGTCGATCAGTCCGACAGTCAGGTAGCATTCCGCCTTGATGCGTTTGGCGAAATACGCCGCATCGAAATAACGGGAGGCACTGGCAATGGCAGGATCAACCGGTTTGCCGTCGTTCATTTTAATCAGCCGCGGCCAGCCGGATTCACGTCCGGCAAGACATCCGCCATGGTCGCACATCGCGGGAACTGCCGCATACAGCAAAGTTACCTGCGGGTCCAGTCCGCCGGCAATCAGCGACTGCGCACCGCCTTGGCTGCTGCCCCAGACCACCAGTGTTTTGCCGTCCCATTCCGGCAGGGACTTCACATAGTCCAGCGCACGCTGAACCCGGAGGAACATATTCCGGAAATAGAATTTGTCCCGGTTGTCGGCATGGAGATACCAATACTGCGCCAGTTTGGTCCGGGCGAGATTCTGGTAGAAATCCTTTTTCTGTCCATTGATGATGCCGTGCGCATTCACGTCAAAGCTGATGGCGTTTTCGCGCAGAGGTTTGTTGGCGGAATAGACACCTGCACCGTGGAAGGAAACCACTGCGGGAAGGCTTTTCTTCGCGGCGTTGACGGGCATGGTCAGATAACCGGAAACCGGAACGTCTCCGACGCAGTCAACCTTGACGTCCCAGGCATTGAATTTATCTTTTGCCTTGGGCGAAAGGGAAACCGCTTCCCGTTTTGCTTTGAGGGGAACTTTTGCCAGTTCCGCTTTGGCGTCATCCCAGAATTTCTGGAAATCAGCCGGTTCTTCCACGCCGGTGCGGATCTCGTACGGATCGGCAATTGCCCCGATCGCCGCGGCTACACTGATTTTTTTGTCTTTCTGGTCATACTGAAGAATTTTTCCGCTTTCATCCAGAACAGCCGCTTCAATCCGGAGATAGCCGGAATTGAGAACTGTTTTGAACTGGTGCGGTGCACCATTGGCGGTAAACATGAAGATTTCCTTCTGTCCATTCTGCGGATAGAGGTAATACCCCATCTTCAGCCCGTCCGCGGGTTTGCCGTCTTTCATGGCGGTAATGGTGAAAACGACCGTGTCGCCTTTTTTGTAGATGCCGTTTTTTTTGTTCAGAGTCAGTTTGAGCTCATAGGGTTTGACCGCATGACGTTTTGCGGCTTTTTTCGGAGCGGCGGTTTTCTGAACCGGTTTCGCTTCGGTTTTGGTTTCCGGCAGAGTGCCGCACGCGCAGAGCGAACTGAGCAGAACTGCCGCCGCCGTGCTTTTCAGCAAGGTAAATTTCATTGATGCCTCCTGTATGGGGTATTGAAATTCAAAGTCTGATTTTATCCGCGACTGCTTTGCGGAGATCCGGCAGATCGAAAAATTCGAGGATGCCGGGGATCATGACGGACATGGCGGACTTTTCCGCATCGGGAAGCCGCGGAGTCTGCATGGATTCCCAGGACTCCGGAGCGTCTGTCAGCCGGACTGCTTTGATTTTGTCGGACAGCACCGCCGCGATCAGCGCGGGAATGGCGCCTTGACCGTGTCCTTCCAGCTCGATGTGCGGGCAGTGTTCCGACAGCATTTCCACGGCGCAGAGAATATCTTTGACTTTGCCGCCGAGATATGTTTTTCCGAACATGTTGGCGAGAGCGGTGTAATGGAAATCATATCCGTAGTGATCGAAGAAACCCGCAGCCGGCGGCATGTTGCAGGTGGTCGGCGTGCATTCTCCGATTCCGCGCATATCCAGACTGTACAGAACGGAATCCGTTTCCAAGCGGGTTCCCAGTTCCGAAATGGAATCCAGATGCGGAATGTAGAGCAGGATCCTGGCATCGTCATGAATATGGAAAAAAGCGTCTCTGTCGGAACGGTGCAGCAAAGCCATGACTCTGCCCGGTTCGGTTTCCAGTCCGAACCGCGAGAAGAAGATGTTTTCGGAATCCGAAAGCGGAACCCATTGCGGACGCAACACCCGGACATGCGGTACGAACGGGGTGTCCATGCCGAGTTTTTCAATCAGAATCCGGCGCATTTCCGGCAGGGAGCAGGTTTTGCGCGCAGCTTTGAGAGCCGCGGATTTTTCCAGGATGAGGTCATGCAGTTTTTTCTCGCCGGGGATGTTGACGACTTCTCCGCCGGGAGCGGCATGAATTTCTTCATCCGTGCCGATTTGGATATCGCCTTCGGCTTTGTCCGGATTGGCGAGCCCCGCCAGCTTGCAGAAGAATTCAAAGGCTGCTTCCCGCTGCGGCTGGGAAAGACTGTGTCCTTCGCCGCCGATGTTCATACTGATCCGGTCCTCGCAGCCGAGCAGTCTGTAAAGATGACGCATTTCCTGTTCGATTTCTTTCAGTCCGCGCGGATCGAAGAAATCGTTTGCCTGTCCGAGCAGCAGATACGGACGCGGAGCGGAAGCAATCAGAAAATCGACAATTTCCAGACCGTATTTTGCCGCATCCGGCGGACACTGTTCAATATCGGAAGGCAATTCATTTTCAATATCGCAGACCCAGGTGGTGACAAAACAGCTGGGGGCTGCCGCGAAGAAGCGGTCATCCACTGCAGACGCCCAGCTGGTGAGCGTGCCGCCGCCGGAGCTTCCGTGGACACCGATGCGGGCGGGGTCGATTTCCGGACGGCTCAGCAGGTAATCCAGACCGCGGACCGCGTCATAGGTCCGCCATTCGCCGAACCAGTCTCCGTTCAGGAGCATCTGTTTGCCCAGTATATTGTGTTCCCGGCACGGGTTGCCCTGCGGAAAATCCTTGACATCCAGGAACTGATGCCGTTCTCCCTGACCTACGGGGTCAACAGAGAGAACCGCAAATCCGCGCTGTGCCAGTCCGCGCTGCGCCTTCTGATAACCGGCATACGCTTTCCCTTCGGCGGAATGCCCGCAGAGGAACAGCACGGCGGGAACTTTCCCGGTCCGGTTTTTCGGCAGATAGAGATTAGCGGAAACCGGATAATTCTCCCGGCTGTGGAACAGCACTTTTTCCAGCGTGTATTCCGGATAATCCACAGTTCCGGTGATTTTTGCGTTCAGGGGACATTTTTCTGCGGGAAAATGAAAACAGGAACGGACTTTCTTACGGATGTCCGCCACGAATTTTTCCGCATCCTCTCTGGTTTTCAGTGCCGCCAGCCGGGCTTTGCGCTCCGCCTGATTGCGGCGGAACTGTTCCAGATAGAAATCTTGTACGGAATTGCCGAAAGTAATCTGCATTTTTTATTTGTTCCTTTCTGTCGGTTTGCAATCGTCAGATATATGGAAAATACACCCGTATTGAACGAATGTCAATGATTTTCTCTCAAAAAACCGGTATTTTGTTTCAGACATTCCGCTTCAGCAGATAGTCTGCAAGATCGGAGAGCAGCTGTCTGCCGCTGCTGTCGGGGAGATGTTCCAGACTTTTGAGAGCCAGTTCCGTGTAGCATTCGATGTGTCCGAGCAATTGCTCTGCGGCGCCGGATTCCCGGAGCAGACGCCGGATTTTTTCCACGGTTTCCATCGGGTATTCCGGCAGCGCGGTCAGACTCAGCAGTTCGCGGCGTCCAGCTTCAGAAAGCCTGGACATGGCTTCCCGGAACAGCAAAGTGGGTTTGCCTTCCTGAAAATCGGAACAGAGCGGTTTGCCGAATGTTTCAGCATTGCCGAAGACGCCGAGGTAATCATCCCGCAGCTGGAAGGCAATGCCGAGTCCTTCCGCGTAACTGCCCAGCACCTGAAGTTCGGGACGGTTCATGTCCGCATCCCGCAGCGCAATGGCGCCGCCAGCCTGCACACTGAATTTGAGCAGACATACCGTCTTGCCGTCAATGACCCGGAGAATATCCTGCCGGGAAACGGCATCCCATTCGCGCATCGGCACTTCCACATCCAGCGCTTCACCGGAAATCAGACCGCGGCTGACGGTTTGCAGCAGGGCGCGGGTCAGCTGCATGACCAGCTGCGCCGGACATCCCCGGTCCGCGGTCCGCATCATCAGGTCCACCGCCCATGACTGCTGAATGTCGCCGGCAAGAATGGCGAAATCTCTGCCGAACTTCCGGCAGAGATTTTCAGAACGGCGGTAATGACTGCGGGCAAAATCCGCCAGTTCCGCATGGGTGGACGGCTGTCCGCGGCGGAAATCATCTTCGTCAATGATGTCATCGTGAACCAGAGTCCATGAGTGATAGACTTCGACGGCTGCCGCGGCGCAAAGGGCTTCTTCCGGTTTGCCGCCGAGGGCTTCGCAAGCCCAGAGCAGGAGAGCCGGGCGGAGCCGTTTGCCGCCCCGGACCGGATAGGAGCGGACAGCGTCCTGAAGGCATTGCGGAAAAACTGCGGACGGGAAAGAATCCTCCGCGATGAGACGGTTGACAGCCGCAGACACCTGCTGCAAAGCATTCTGGAGAGATGATTTCATGATCTGGACCCGTTTTTTCAGTTGAAATTGCAAAACGAATGAAATATCTGTAATGTACTCCGGTGCAAGCCTTTTTTCAAGAAGATGAAACGCGAAAACCGGAAAAACGGGACAATAGTGTCTTTTTTTTGGGAATAAATCCGGATTCGGACTTGAAGAATCCGGTTGACGCGGTAAAGTACAAAGGTATGAATGGCGTGCCGGCCCGGTTTCGACGGCTCTGAAAAAAACGATGAATTTAAGCGCGGAGGCAGTAGAGAATGAACAGCGAACTTCTGGCAACTTTGGAATATATTGAACAGGAACGCGGGATCAGCAAGGAACAGTTGATGGAAGCTGTGGAGAAATCCATTCTTACGGCTTCCCGGAAAAGCAAAATCCTTCATCCCGCTTCTCATCTGGATGTGAAACTGGACCGCAAGAGCGGAGAAATCCGGGTCTGGGCGAAACTGGAAGTGGTGGACACTTTTCCGAACAACGACCAGATCACGATTGAAAAGGCGCGCACCGTGTACCCGGACGCCCAGCTCGGCGATGTGGTCGACTGGGAAGTTACGCCCCGGAATTTCGGCAGGGTCGCCGCGCAGACCGCACGTCAGGCGATTCTCCAGCAGCTTCGTCAGGCGGAACGGGAAATCGTTTCCGAAGAATACCGCGATAAAGTCGGCGAGATCGTCAACGGCACAGTGAAACGGATGGACGGCGGCGCGATCATTGTGGACCTCCAGAAATCCGAAGGAATCATCGAATCGAAAGACAAAGTGCCGGGCGAAGTCTACATGATCGGCGACCGCATCAACGCGCTCCTGCTCAAAGTCGATACCAAGGAAAGCGGTCCGAGTCTGAAACTTTCCCGCTCCAACCCCGGATTTGTGAAAAAACTGTTTGAACGCGAAGTTTCTGAAATTCATGACGGCGTGGTGGAAATTGCGGGGATTGCCAGAGAAGCCGGTATGCGCACGAAAATTGCTGTGCGCAGCAATGATCCCCGTGTCGACCCCGTCGGTGCATGTGTCGGTATGCGCGGTATGCGCGTCCGCAACATCACCAGTGAACTCGGCAATGAGCGGGTGGACATCATCCGTTATGATGAAGATATCCGGGTTTATGCCGCCAACGCTTTGCATCCGGCGAAACTGGAAAGCATTGAAGTGGACGAAGACCGGCGTTTCCTGACGATTCACATCAATCAGGAAAATTCCCGTCTGGCGTTTGGCAAAAAAGCCCAGAATCTTCGTCTGGCGCAGAAACTGATCGGCTGGAACATCAATTTCGTTACGGATGATGCGGAAGAGAAAGAGACGTTTGAAGAAAAGAAGGCGCGAATTGTCGGACAGCTGTCGAAGATGCTTTCGATCACGCCGGACAAAGCGGCTCTGCTGGTCAACAATGGTTATTTGAGCATGGACGGTCTGAAAACCGCCGGCATGAAGGATATTTCCGCGATTGAAGGAATGGATGAAGCCTCGCTGGCGTCCATTGCCGCTGCTCTGGAAGCCTTCGTGCAGGGTATCAAACCGGCGGTGGAATGAGTTCCGCTTTGTCCCGAATTATTTTAGGAAAGTCAAGAGGTTTTGAATGGCAAAAAAAAATATGAATGTAAAAAACCTTGCTGAGCGTTACGGTCTCTCCGCAAAGGAAGTTCTGGCGGAGCTGGATGCGCAGGGCTTTCACGGGATGAAAAGTTTTTCCGCGATACCTGCGGACTCCGAGGAATTGATTCTGGCGTATTTCGATGAACTTGCCGCCAAAAAAGCCGGCGGCAGCGGGTCTGACTCCGGCAAGGTGTCCGGTCCGGAAGTTCATATCAAGGCTCCGATCATTGTCAAGACTCTGGCGGAGGCTCTCGGACGCAAACCGAATGAAATCATCACCAACCTGATGATGATGAACGTGCTGGCGAACATCAACCAGATGATTGAACCTGCGGTGGCGATTGAACTGGCGGCAAAAATGAAAATCAATCTGGTGGTGGACAAGCGCGAACACGAAGAACACCCGGTCCGGACCAAAACCGCCGCGGCGTCTCCTGAAGAAGCCGCCGAAGCCGGAGAAGATGATCCCGCCGACCTGGTTCCGCGCAATCCGATCGTTACTTTCATGGGACACGTCGACCACGGCAAAACTTCTTTGCAGGACAAGATCCGGAAAACCAAAGTGGCTGCCGGAGAAGCCGGCGGCATCACGCAGAATATCGGTGCATCGGTAGCGACCTGCGGGAAACGTTCCATTACCTTTGTAGACACTCCCGGACACGAGGCGTTCACCGCCATGCGCGCCCGCGGGGCAAACGTTACTGACATCGTAGTGCTGGTGGTGGCGGCGGACGACGGTTTCATGCCCCAGACCATTGAAGCACTCAATCATGCCCGTGCGGCAGGTGTGCCGATCATCGTGGCAATGAACAAAATCGACTTGCCGAACGCCAACCCGGACAAGGTTCTGCTGAACATGCAGCAGCACGGTCTGACTTCCGAAGACTGGGGCGGCACGACCGGCGTAGTGCGGGTTTCCGCCAAGACCGGACAGGGCATCGACGAACTGCTGGAACGTATTCTGCTGGAATCGGAAATGCTCGAACTCAAAGCCAATCCCAAACGCAAGGCGTCCGCGTATGTGCTGGAATCCCAGCTGGAACAGGGGCTGGGTCCCACGGCAAACATCATCATCAAGAACGGAACACTTAAACTGGGCGATGCCATTATCTGCGGCGAACACTACGGCAAAGTCAAAGGTCTGATCGACAGCCGCGGACAGCGGGTCAAATCCGCCGGTCCCAGTACGCCGGTCAAAGTGGTCGGTCTCAGCGGTGTGCCGGATGCCGGGGTGAAACTGGTGGCTTGCGACAACGAGAAGGAAGCCAAGGAAATTGCGGAAAACCGCGGCATGGACAAACGAGTGGAAAACCTCAGCGGCAAAGGTTCCGGAGCCAGTCTGGAGGACCTGTTCTCCCAGATGGACGGCGGACAGAAAAACACGCTGAAAGTGGTGGTCAAGGCGGACGTCTGCGGATCGGTCGAAGCCATTGTGGAATCGCTGAAGAAAATCACTTCCGACAAAATCAGCATTGAAGTTCTCCATGCCGGAATCGGCGCCATCACGGAAAATGACGTGCTGCTGGCTTCTTCCTCCAACGCCATTGTGGTCGGTTTCCACGTCCGGGTCAATCCGGGTGTGAATGATCTTGCCAAAAAGGAAAAAGTGGAAATCCGTCTGTACAGTATTATTTATGAATTGCTGGAAGATATCAAGGATGCCATGGCGGGACGTCTGGAACCTGAAAAACGTGAAAAAGAACTGGGCGTGGCAAAGATTCTCAAGATTTTTGCTCTGTCGAAGGGTCCGAAAATCTGCGGCTGCATGGTGGAAAAAGGTGTGGTCAAAGTCGGCAGCAAATCGCGTGTTTTCCGTAAAGGCGAGCTGATTTTCAACGGGGAAGTGCGCTCTCTGCGCCGGTTCCAGGATGATGTGAAAGAAGTCCGGCAGGGCATGGAATGCGGTATCCGTCTGGACAACTTCCTGGATTTTGTGGAAGGCGACGTGATTCAGTTCTATGAAATTGAACTCAAGAAAGCGACGCTGTGATTTTTTCACGGCAAGGCGGAACGGAGGCTGAATTATGGCTCTGATGAATGACCGGATTGCACGGGTCAATGAACTGTTGAAACGCGAAATTGCCGACGTTATTGAAAAGTATGCGCTGAACGAAGGCGGCACGCTGATTTCCATTACCAAGGTTCATGCTTCGGAATCGCTGCGCAATGCCACGGTGTACGTGAGCATTTACGGCGCGGATGAAGCAAAAAGCGAAGCGATCATCAAGAAACTTTACAAACTCAAACCTGAAATCCAGCATCAGGTGTCGCGTCATGTGATTCTGAAATACACCCCGGTGCTGCAGTTTGTCCGGGACACCAATCTGGAGGAAGGCGACCGCGTTCTGGCACTGATTCGGGAGCTTGAGAACGGCAAATGAGTGAAGTTCTGAATTCTGAACAGGTTTCTGCTCTGCTCCGGCAGACCGCAGGGCGGGTTCTGATTACCGGACATTTCCGTCCGGACGGCGACGCCCTGGGTTCGCTTTGCGGGCTGATGCTTCTGCTGCGGGAAAACGGCATCGCGGCGGATGGCGTTCTGCCGGAAAACGTGCCGGATTATTACCGTGAATTTCTGCCGGCGGACGGATTGATTTCCGAGCCTGACAAGGCGGATCTGACGCGTTATTCTTTGTTTATTGTGCTGGATTCCGCACGGCGCGACCGGGCGGCAGTGGAATTCATCGCGTCCGGAGAAGAACTGCCTGCTCCGCTGCTGAATATTGATCATCATCCGGACAACCCGCTGTACGGAACGTGGAACTATGTGGTTCCCGATGCCGCGGCAACGGCGGAGATCGTGGCGGAACTGGCGTTTTCAGGCGGCTGGAAAATGACAAAGGAGATTGCGGATCATCTGCTGATCGGCATATTGACGGATACGGGCAGTTTCCGTTTCCGCAACACTTCTCCCGCTGCCCTGCGCACTGCGGCGCGGCTCATGGAAGCCGGCGGAGAATATGACCGGTTGATTGCCGCCTGTTTCTTTTCCAAACCGGAAAACATGGCGCGTTTTGAAGCGGACCTGCTGTGCAATCATCTGAAAAAAGCGTTTGGCGGACGTTTCATCTACACCTTTTATCCGCCGGAGCTGCTGGAAAAATATCAGGTGGAACTGCGGAATACGGAACAGGTCATCGAGGTGCTCCGGGCGATTGCCGGACCGGTGATCGTGGCGACGATGCGCCGGGAAACCGGCGGATTCAAATGTTCCCTGCGTTCCAAAGACATGCGTTATTCGGTCGGGCGGATTGCCCGTGCCATAGGCGGCGGCGGACACGAAATGGCTGCCGGATGTTCCATCCGCGTTTCATCTCCGGAGGAAGCGGAACAAATTTTACTGAACTGTGTGGAGAAAGAACTCAATGAGAATCCGTCCTGAAAAACACCGTCTGCCGATTTATGACCGCAGCGGCGTGCTGCTGATCAATAAACCCAAAGACTGGACCAGTCACGACGTCGTGGCATTTGTCCGTTCCCGTTTCAATGTGCCGAAATGCGGTCATTGCGGTACGCTTGACCCTGCCGCCACCGGATTGCTGGTCGTGGTGCTGGGCAAATTCACCAAGCTGAGCCAGAAGTTCAGCGGGGAAGACAAGACTTACGAAGGAACCATTCTGCTGGGAACTGAAACGGATTCGCAGGATATGGACGGCAATGTGATCCGTCAGAATGACTGGTCCGGCGTGACGGAACAGCAGCTGCGCGATGCTTTCGCCTCGTTTGTCGGAGACATCGAGCAGATTCCGCCGATGGTTTCCGCGGTCAAGAAGGACGGTGCGCGGCTGTATGAGCTGGCGCGCAAGGGGCAGGAAGTCGAACGCGAACCCAAACAGATTTCCATTTATTCGATTGACATCAACCGGATTGCTCTGCCGTATGCCGATTTCACGGTGGACTGTTCCAAAGGGACG
Organism: uncultured Victivallales bacterium; assembly: GCA_934661375.1. Taxonomy (GTDB): domain Bacteria; phylum Verrucomicrobiota; class Lentisphaeria; order Victivallales; family UBA1829; genus SIG94. The sequence continues at coordinate 40,142 of CAKUJH010000015.1, read as the reverse complement.
TATATCCGGACCTTGTGTGCTGATGTCGGCGCAAAGCTGGGCTGCGGCGCGGCTCTGTACAGCCTGAACCGTCTGCGCAGCGGCGATTTCGATCTGGCGGACGCGGTCAATATTGAAGACGTCAAACAATGGACACAGGATGATCTGGATAACTGGGTTACGGGTTTTCTGCATAACCGTCTGACCCGGATGAATCATTTTTCCAGTTTCTGACAGGAGGGAGGCAGTCATGAACGATCGAGCCGAAAAACATCATTCTGCGGAAAAGCTGCTGAATGCTTTTCTGGAAACCCGTGCGGAAGCGGTTTCGTTTTCCGTTGCCGATGCGGTGTCATTCGTGGAGAGCAACCTGACCGTGAAGCCGGCGGATGCCCAGGAGCGGAAGCGTCTGGAACGGGATGTCGAGCTTATGCTGGAAGGAAATCTGGAGCTGTTTTACCGGGCGGGCGACGAAGACTGCTGGAACCGGAGTGCATTTTTCAAAGGCGCCAAGTTCAAAATCCGTCCGTCCGCACTGGAAATCAAGGAAGGCGTGCTGTTCTACGGTGCGCGTTTCGCTCCCTTCTGCGCGGAAGATGTTTTTGCCGATGAATACATTGTGGCTCCGAAAGACTCGACTCATAAATATCAGCCGCTGTCCTGTCCGGTTCAGTTCGGTCAGGTCGCCCGGCTGTTCCAAATGCTGGGACGTTCCACCATGATTGACTGCATTGTGGCGGATTCTCCGGAGAACTATCAGATTCTGCGGGAAGCCAGCACTTCGGAACAGGCACTGGTGAAACTGACGGCTTTCAATTTCGGTCCGTTCTATCAGAAAAATAAATTCTCGGAAGGGGACGCCGTGATTGTCACGGTGGAAAACTGGAAAACCGGTGCGTTTTCCGTGGAATATGCTGCGGCGGATACGCTGGCGTCGCAGGAGGAAATCGAAGGCTGGCTGGCGGATTTTGAAGAAGGTCTGATTCAGGCGTATGAAGATTACGGAGAATATCTGGAAATCCCGGATCAGATCGCCCATGCGTATTTGTGTGCGTTCCGGCAGGGGAAAGATCTGCGCAGCCGTCCGTTCCTGTCTCTGGAAGAATACCCGGCTCTGATGCGGGATGTATCCATCCGGCGCGATGGTCCGGAATGGACGCTGGTTCCCGTGGACGCCCCGGATGTCAGCGGCGGTTTTGATGCCGCCGATTATCAGGATGAGGAAGAGGAACATGGGCATGAATGTTCCTGCGGATATGACCATGAACACGGACATGAATGTTCCTGCGGGCATGACCACGGAAAAGAGAAGACCGGGTTGCAGGCGGAAGATTTTTCGGCGTCCTCCGGCAAGATTGATTCTCTGGATCATATGCTGGAAGATCTCTCGGCGCCGCTGGATTATACCGAAATCTATGCCATGGTTCAGGATGACCTGGCAAACGGACAGGAATCTCCCGCGGATTTTGTCCGCAAGCTGATCGATTTCATGGGGATCAGTTTTGCCGATGATGCGCAGGAAGCGGCGTTCTACAATTATATCGAGGACTGCTGGGAAGAGGCGTCCGAACATTTTGATCCGGTCATCGAGGAAACCAAAACCCCGTTGCGGACACGTCTGCTGGAACTCAACAGCAAACGTCTGGAAATGGCGCGTTCACTGGTGGAGAAATACAAGGATTCGAAGATTCCCGCCAAACTGACTGCGCAGATGAAGGATTTTCACGCGCATATTCTGAATACGCTGGGACTGCTGAACGCCGACCGTGCGCTGCCGGACGGCGAGGAATATGAACAGCTGGAACTGCGTGTCGGCGACATCGAAGACGCCTGGGATGCGTTTGAAGAAAAACTTGGGGATTAACGGTCGAAGGAAATGAACTCCGGGAAATTTTCCGGATTCCTTTTCATTGCCGGGGAGTTGTTGATATGGATAACGTCATAGCTTCGCTGAATCAGATTCTGGGGGTTGCCGTGCAGGTGCTGTTTACCGGTGCCGGTCTGTGGTGCGGAGTCAAAATCACGAAAAACAAAGTGGATTTTGTCGGGACTCTGCTGATTGCGTTTGTTGCCGTTCTGGCGGGTTTGCAGCCGGAACCGTGGGGCTTGATTTTCTGTCTGTTGAGCATGTTTCTGTTGCTGTGGAAATTCGGGGGAGCGAAAATTTTTCCGGATTGCGTGGTGGTTGTGCTTATTTCCTGGGGAATTGGTTTTTCCGGAAAATTCCTGATAAAATATCTGGCGGAACATATCCGATGACGCGTCCCCGGAAAACCGCGCTGGAATATGCCGCTTTTCTGCTGGGCGTGCGTGCCTTGTCTACTGCGGAATTGCGCAAGAAGATGTTTGCCAAAGAGTATGAACCGCATGAAATCAGCCGGGTCATAGAAGATTTCACCCGGCGCGGTTATCTGAATGATGCGCTGTATGCGGAATCCCTGTGTTCCAACCTGACTGAACGCGGTGACGGCAAACGCAAAATTGCGGGGAAACTCCGGACGAAAGGGATTGATCCGGAATTGATCAAGGAAGTGCTGCAGAAACTGGATGAAAACATTCCGGAGAATGAAGCCGCATGGCAGGCATTGCAGCGGAAAAAGAATTTTCTGCTGCGGGAACCGGATTTGCGCAAACGGAAGGAAAAAGCGGTTCGTTTTCTTGCCGGGCATGGTTTTTCCGCCGGATCCGCTTATGCGGCATGGACCCGTTTCTCCCGCAATGAAGAAGATTGACTTGGCGTCTGAAGATTTGCTGATCGTGCATCTCACTCTGCCCAGACAGGACAAGGTGAGATGCATCAAATCTGGACTTTCCGAATTTATTGACCGGCCTGCGTCTCATGGCTTGCGTGAAGACCGCGAGACTCCTGCTATTTTATAGTCTCCTTTGTTGTCTTTCAGCATGGAAAAACAGTAGGTCTGTTTTCGGGTTTCGCTGTAAACGTAGACTGCTAAATTATCTTTACGTGAAGAACGAACCAGACGGGAGCAGCCGAGGATGCGGACAGGATGAAGTTCCGGCTGAGCGAAAAGAGGTTCTGTGTTCCGTTCAAATTCGGCAAGATCGCGGATCAGCACCAGCGGAATAAGTTTATCTTTTTCATTTTTCCGGACCGCTTCCAATGCCTGATTGACAGCGGCAACCGGCTGTTCTGTTCCGGATTCGACATCTTCCACTTGCTTCAATTCTTTCAGATAAGCAGGTTTATGGAAAACCCAGACGGCAATGACAGCCAGGACAATCAGCAGAAGAATGTACACAGCCCAGCGTTTTTTATGATTATTCATGATTGCTTCAATCTCCCAGAATTTTTTCGGATTCGCTGAAATCGTCTTTGGTCAGACAGTAGAGATCGTTTTTGCTTCCCATCCAGCCGATGTTGTGTTCCAAAGAGAATTCCGTACTGTCAAATTCAGTAGGCCGTTCCGGTGCGCAATGACCATCAGCCCAGGCAATGTTTGAAGTTCCATTATGCCGGAATTGCTGAGATGCGCCCCAGTCACTGGTTGCACCGCGGCCCAGATTTGCCGCAGAAACCACGACCCGCGGAATCATATAATAAGGATATGCAACCGTGGATGCGTTCCATTCCATCATAGTATCCCCGATCATGGCGGCACGGGAAGGACGGACTATTTGCGAAGCTCTGACTCTGGCTGTATTATTGGTTGATTGGCTGCGGAATCCGAAATTGGCGTTCAGACCGTAACCGCCGCCGCGGCAGGTCCCGACAGATTCCATGGTCGCGGAGCCATCGCTGCTCTGCGGTCCCAGCTGTGCAATGGCTTTATCGGCAACCAGCGGGCAGCATTTCGCCCGGAGATTGGCATAGTCGGCGACAATTCCGGTTGTACGCAGATCCACCCGCCGCTGATTGACATTCTTGCCAATCCAGGTTCCGCGCATACAGCACCAGCCCCCGGTTGATCCTGCCATCCAGTCATCGTTATCCACGCTGTATTGAATGGCTGCGGACCCCAGTTGTTTCAGATTGCCGGTGCAGGAAATTGTTTTGGCGCTTTCCTTTGCTTTGCCTAACGCCGGCATCATCATTCCCGCCAGAATGGCAATGATAGATATAACAACCAGAAGTTCTATCATTGTGAAAAGTGTCTTGACCCGCGCATCTGGACAGCGGGCTGATTCGAAGATGAAAATATTTTTCATGTCATGTATTCCTTTTTAGAAGAAAATTTAAATTAGGTTAACCTAATTTAAGAAAGAGAAAACAAGCCGGATTGGAGAAAATCCGGCTGTTTAAAACTTGTTATACAACCAGAATGCAGATTATTTTCCGCATCCGCCCTTCTGGCATTTTGTCTGCGCAGAAGATTTTTTACATCCGCTGTTCTGGGCGGCTTTATCGCATCCGCCTTTTTTGCATCCTGTCATTTTCTGAGCACTTTTATCGCATCCGCCTTTTTTGCATCCTGCTTTATTTTCCTGTTTGCTGCAGCTTTTATCGCATGTTTTTTTACAGAGCGATTTATCTGCTTTTTTGCAGTCTTTTCCGCATAAACAGGTTGATTTTGCAGGAGTTATATCTTGCGATGCAGATTTTCCTTCAATTGTCTGACAACATGCGGAGCTGCCGATTACCAGTACACTTGCAAACAATGCCGAAGCCAAAAATTTCTTGAACATTTTCTTTTTCCTTTCTTTCCGGAAATTCATATCCGGAGACTTATCTCAGTTTTTCTGTATTCCTCATGTGGTGCCGCCTGCGTTGGGGGCATCCCGCTGCTTTGCTGTTTCCAGTCTGCAATCCTCCTTTCTTTTTTTCTGAAAACAATAAATTAGGTTAGCCTAACTTGTCTACGGCAAATAATATAGATACTGATTTTGATTTGTCAACCCGGAAAAATAAAAAAATGCAAAAAAAAATGCCAAACTCCGGATTTCAGAGTTTGGCGGGAGAATATATCAGATGATCCGATCAGAATCCTTGCGAAAGATCTGTCCGGGAATCCCGAAGCCAGTCACGGAACCCCTTGACATCCTCGTCTACGGAAATGAGCCGTTTTATCACTCCGCATTTCTGCTGAAGCTCCCGCTGTTCGCGGGTGGTGGTGAAATCCCACGGTTTGGTGGGCATCTGGTCGCCGAAAACGCCGAGGTATTTATACCGGGAATCCAATGCCCGGAAAAATTCATCGGTCAGTTCCGCCAGTTTATGACCTTTGGCACGAACCGTGATAACATTTCCGTTAAGCGAAATTCCTTCCGGTCCGTCCTCGAACAGCACGATGACCGGATACGTCCGGGCGTCCGCCGGGAAATCCTTGAAAACCGGAGCTTTGAATTCCTGTCCGGCAGGCTGCCGGGCGGTCCAGAACCGGAAATATTCCTGAAGCCGTTCTGCTTCATATTCAGCATTTTTCCCTTTGCCGACAATTGCCAGTTTTCTGCCTTGCAGGTACGGCATATCCGCAATTTTTTCCGCGGAGGAAAGCCAGCGGCGGTCGGAAGTCTGGAATGACAGAACATCTCCTGCGGCAAGTTTCAGATTTTCAAAGACCGCTTTGCCGTTTTCAATTCTGAAAGCCAGTTTCTGGTTATTCAGCGCTGCCGAAATCAGATTTTCCTGCGGCAGAAGCCCCATGACCAGTTCCGGAATGAATGCCGGCTGACGGAATCGGAACTGCAGGTTTCTGCCGTCCAGAGCCGTTTTCAAGGTGGAAATATAATTCAGAGCTTCCGTTCCTTTAACGGCGGCAGTCATTTCAATGAGCCGCCAGGAATGCGGCTGGATTTTCCCCCGGAATGAACAGAGGTTCACTTCCAGCGTTCTGCCGTTTTCCGCCAGCAGGGGAACCGCATTCAGGTATTCCGCATCCGCAGTTCCATAGCCGGGTCGTTCTTCGAAGGACGGATTGACCAGAGCCAGAACCCCCAGCGCGGCTTCTCCGTAACGCGCATTCAGCACATCCGGGGCTGTTGTCACGGCGGAAACCTGCCGGTATCCCAGGTCCTGAACCCGGCGGAGTTCGCGGATATTTTCCGCTGCCTCCTTGACGCCCAGAACGCCGAAATGCATGTTCACGTTGAACAGCATTCCCAGCAGAATCTGCTGTTGGTTGTAACGGGTGAACAGGTATTTCGTCAGCCGGAGGTCATCTTTTTCCAGATGGAAATAATTGCCGATGATCGGTGTGAATCCTTCAATCCAGAAGGAATCCGGTTTTTCCCCCATCATCCGGGTATGCAGACGAAGCGTGGTCCAGTCCTGCTGGGCCTGGTGCATGGTCCGTTCGTAAATGATGTTGTCCATCCGGAAAATGGCGGGGAATCCGGAATTCTGGATCCGCGCATTGCCGATGATGGCAGTCCGGTACGGGGTCGTGTTGGGCATAGCGGTGATATCCGCGCAGAATTTGCCCATGGCTGCCAGATTGTGAACATAAGCTCCGTTTTCATCGAAGGCGCGGATGCCTCCCAGATCGGTTCCTTTGCGGAAATAATAATCGCCGACGAGTTCATCGTGGGAAAACGCATTGACTCCGTGGAAGTTTTCCAGCATACCGCGCAGCTGTCTCCGCAGCCATCTGCCGAAGTCGGTGCCGCTTTGCAGACCGATGTAATCCGTGATCGGCGGCCAGTAGAACCCGTTGATGTATTCCACTCCGCTGGACGTTGTTTCATAGTCATCGAAAACGGAATCCCGGAAATACGGAACGAAGCGTTTTTCCAGCCACTGGGAAATGTACGGAGCCTGATTGATGCCGGATTTGCGGCTGCTTTCTTCGTAAGACCAGGCTTTTCTCTGATTGGACGTGCGGTGATAATCCGCGTTGGCGACTTCATACCGGTTGAGCATGGAAAGTTCTGAAAGGATTTCCATTTCCGGAGCCCAGTTCCCGGTGGAAGTCCCCGATTTGTAAAGCCAGTGCCAGGAGCAGCCGGCACGACGGTTGATTTCCTGATGCGAGTATTCATTTTTCCGTGTCTGATATGCCTGGGTCTGCCACGGCGTGAAGGTGGAAGCTCCGCCGTACAGACGCGGATCCACCTCGCGGCTCCGGGCAAAAGTTTCCGGATGACGGGCATGATACGCATCTGTCAAAGCGCGTTCCCCGTATTTGCCGCTGAACGGAAACACTTCGAAAGCGATGGTCATTCTGTCTCCGTTGTCCAGTACGGAACGGACCGCCAGTTCAAGGGTATCGGCGGATTTCATGCCGCGGGAAACATAAGAGACAATGGTTTCCGGGGTCAGGGCAATACACATGCCCGATGAGCCGTTCCAGGCGCCGGAAAGCGGCAGGGCAAGGATCATTTCATCAAAAGCAAATGGACGGAAGGGCATCAGAATATCCCGGATACCGCAGCCGTCAAAGTGATGTGTCCAGCGTTTTTCGCCGATGTCCCGGAGAGCCGCACGGCATTCCACAAAGGCTTTCCAGTCTCCGGACTGCTTGTCCAGATTCAGCGTAACCGCCAGTCCGTTTCCCTGCTTTTTGACTTCCCAGGAGTAGAAAGTGCCGCGTCTGGTGATTTCTCCGGAAACTTTTTCTGCGGAGAGTTGCGGTTTTTCCACCATCAGATCCGGGATGGCGGGATGTTCCGGAACCAGAATTCCCATGGCAGCGTCTTTGGATGAAAAGAGCAGCGGGTAGCCGTTGCCCAGAGAGAGCCGCAGTTCATAGCGTTCTGTTCCCCGGCTGACCGGAAAAATGAAAGCGTTTTTCTCCTGATTCAGGGACGGTTTCCCCACTTGAATTTCCGTTTGGGCAAACGAACCGGCGTGTTCTTCCGCAACCGGCTGAAAGGACAATGCTGTCCGGACAGGCGAAAAGTCGCGGTGATACCGGACGCCGCGGTAAATCCGGAACTCATCCACATCCGAAGATATGACGGAGGGACCGGCGATGTGTCCGGCAGCCAGCTGAAGAGTATTGTGATAATAAAGTGCCGGTTTTTTCATGGCGGGGGCGGCAATGACTTTTTTCCCGTTCAGAAAAACCGCCCGCCCGTTTGCGTCATAAGTCAGCGCGATGTGATGCCATTTTTCCACGAATTGCCGGGCATCTCCGAGATTATGGACATATTCTCTGCGGGTGGAATCTGTCGCTTTCCGGGTATGAGCCGGCCATTCCTTGGTCAGATTGCTTTCAGCCAGAACCAGTTCCAGCGATTTGTCCGCCGCCCGCCGGATGAAGAGTTCCAGCGGAGCTGTATGTTTTGACCACGCGCTCATGTGTTTGCCGCAATTGAAAATCGGGAAGGGTTCCCATTTCTGAAAAAACGCCATTTCCGGGAGCGGCCGCATCCACAGTTCCAGCGTGCCGGTATCCGGATCCAGAACGGAACGCATTCCTTCATAGTTCAGCCCCATTTGGAAACGCAGAAATCCGGCAGGGGTGAAATGACGTTTCCGGTCAAAACGCATGGCTCCGTCCGGCTGTCCGTCAACGCCTTGAACTCCCGGCATGATTTCACCGTAGCCGAGGGCTTCGACATTGCCCCGCGAAAAACGTGCCGCCGGATTCCCATGGTCAAACGGCACATAAAAAGTCAGTTCTGCGGAACGGTCCACTGCGGGGAGCGGGGCGATTTCCGGCATGGCGATTTCCGCCTCGCCGTAAAGTTGAAACTGCACCGTGACCCAGCTGCCGGTTTTCTGTTTGGGGATCACGGCTTTGGCGGTGCGGTAGAAGCGCCATCCCGGCGATATGAGGAACGCATTTTCGGTCAGAACAGAGGAACCGGTTCCGCTGTGTTCCTTGAAACGCATGGTGAGCGTTCCATTGCCGCGCGCCCAGAATCCGCCGTAATGAGGGGCTGTGTGCAGGGTTTCCGCCTTGATCTGCTGTCGGCAGATCAGATCAAAAAGATCCCAGCGGTTTTCCGGCAGTTCCCAATGGATCGCATGACCCGCTGTGCCGTCCGGGAGCGTGATGGGAAGGAGTTCCAGCCGTCCGGCGGTGTAGGGCGCGATTCCCCGGTTGTTGATTTCCCAGTTTCCGGGAAGCAGACCGTCTTTGACGATGAACTGTTTGGCATTCAAGCCGTTTTTCTGCGCATCATCCAGCGGACGGACTGCGGAAAAATCGTTATTGCCCAGCAGGTTGGAACGTCCACCGATCGAAGAGAAATTTTCTGCAAAAGGTTCACTCCCGGAAACGGCAATGGTTTTGACCGGGAGATTTTCAGCCTTGGCTGTTACTTTTTTTTTTGCGGAGCAGCCGCGTTTTTGGTTCCTTTATAAATCCGGAAATCCCGGATTTTCGCCCGGCAGAAACCGCCTTGTCCGTCTCCTATCCGGAATACGGAATCAAAAACACTGCCGCCGCGTCCGGACGACGCCAGAAATTTCCCGTCCACCGCAAGGAACATGCTTTTGGCGTCCCAGTATGCCTTGAGGTGATGCCATTTCCCATTCTGCAGCGGATATTTATTGTAGATTCCGGCAGGTTTCCCTTCTGTTGTTTTCGTCAGAAAATAAATTGCCGGAACTTTGCCCGGTGAGGTATAGAATCCGATGGAATATTTGCCGGAGATGAACAGGGTACTGGCATGAGCGGGGGCTTTTTCCGGCAGATCCGGCTGAAAGAAAAATTCAATGCTGCCGCTTTCATTGTCCAGAATATCCTTGCTGGAAAATACCGCGGGATCCTGACCGCCCCGGAAAACGAGAGCCGGTCCTTCTTCCAGCTGTTTGATTTCCGTGCGCCCGGACACCACGCACGGGTCGCTCTGTTTGTCGATGACACTTTTCCCGGCGATATCCGGAGTCCAGAAATCTGCTCCGGAAACAGCCGTGACCAGCGCCATTACAGCCGCTGCACACCATGTTCTGATAGACATGTTTTTACTCCTTTTTTTTATTATACTTTTACAGTGGATTCTTTTTATTGCAAGCCAGATACCAGACATTTCTGGTGATCCAGTCAACGCCGCTGGAGTAAACCAGCGTTTTGCCCGGCAGAATTTTCGATTCCACATGCCCGTCTGCCCACAGCAGATTGCCCGTGCGGTCATGAGAATCGGCAATCGTACTGACATGGTCGATGCCCAAAGGAATATCCCAGCCGCCAGCCGCTTTGTTCTCTCCGATGAGCAGAGTCATCCCTGGCTGCCGGAGCTGTGTCTGTCTGGCGGGATGAGCGGATTTGCGGTCAAAGAGCTGAGTCCATGCCCCGCTTACGTAAGTGCCGATGATAAACCAGTTTCCGCCGTAGGTTACGCCCAATGGATAGAAAGTCGGATCATTCGGTTTGTTTTTGATTTCCCGGAGCTGATATTTTGCCGCGGCATCCTTATAATATCTGGCGGTATGGGATTCGCAGATGAAAACTTTCACATTTGGCGCATATTTCAGTTTGGAGACCAGTTTGAAAACCCAGGAATCTTTTCCTATGGTAATCTGCGAATCAAAGATTCTGTCGGTGTAAGGCGTATAATATTCATTGAAATCGTTGATGTACAGATTCATTGCCAGTCCCTGCTGCCGCATATTGCTCATGCAGCTGGAATTCATCGCGGATTTTTTGGCTTTGTTCAATGCCGGGAGCAGCATTCCCGCCAGAATGGCAATAATAGCAATAACGACGAGGAGTTCGATGAGCGTAAACCGTTGCGGTTTGCGCTTCAAATATGAAATATGAGATATGAAATATGAAATGGATGTCAGCGGCGGCGGGTTATTCATGGCTGGGTTCTCCTTTCTGCTCTTTTTTTCTGTCTATGACATTATTGACAATATGAAACCTTTTCCCTGTTTTTAATGTTCCATGCTCGTGAACTCCTGTTTTTATTTCATATTTCATATTTGTTCATGCCGTTTCTCTGCTGATGAATACAGCCGGCAGCCGCCGGGAAATCAGAGCCGAATAATCCGCTTTTTCGTTAATCAGTTTCACCAGCAGTCTGGCGCCCTCCACATGGATTTCCGGCAGATGAAAATCTATCGAAGAGAGGAAGGGTTTGCCGAAGGGACATTGCCCGATCCGTTCCAGATTGTCAATGCTGACCAGTTCATAATCTTCCAGCGGGAACCAGTGTTTTTCCATGAAAGCACTGACCAGGCCGAAGGAGAAGTAATCACTGGCGGAAAGAATCACCGGATGTTTCCGCGTCTCCACAAGCTGCAGTCCGAATTTATATCCGGCAAGCTGTCCCAGGTCGCCCGGAATCATCGGCGTGATGCACATTTCCATAGATTCGAGAGGGCGTCCGCCGGCTTCTGCACAGAAACGGAAACTTTCCAGCCGTTCCACACCCACCCGGTTGCGGCTGGTTGTCAGCAGAATTTCCGGACGGTCCCGCCATTTTTCCAGCAGAGAGAAAAACGCCGGCTGAAATTCACTGCTTACCGTATGAAGCGAAGTCGGTTCAATCGTGCCGACGTGAATTTCGACCGCGGGAATACCTGCCTGATGCAGTTTCTTTCGCAGTTCATACGGAACGGCGGTTTTCAACAGCAGACCGGCAATGCCTTTCAGGTCTCCGCCAATGCCGTCAAGCTGTTCCCGTGAAATAATTTCCGTTTCAAACCCCTGTTCATGAAAATATTGAACGGCACTGTTTCTGCCCAGGAAAAACGGCGCGGAACTGTAAGTGGCGAAAACTTCATTTTCGATCAGCGGACTGATGCACACCAGTATTTTTCCTGAATGTTTTTTGCCGGTTCTGATTTCACGCCCGGTTTGAGCCCCTTGTTTTCGGCGGTCCAGCTCTTCCAGCACTTTCAGCGCAGTTACTTTGGAAACGCCGAACACACTGGACAAGTCTTTGGCACACAGCAAGCCCAATTCGGAATCGGCAGACTGTTTCCGGGAGACGAACTGAAACAGGTATTCCGTCAGAAGTTCCACTTTTCTGCGCGGATACTTTTCCAGTTGTTTCAGCAGTTTTTCCTGTTCCGTGTTCATTATATTTTTTTACTTAAGTTTATTTAAGTTTTTCTTATCTTTACCGTAAAGATAATGCGAAAAAATATATTGTCAAGTAATTTTTCGGAAAAATATGAAAAAATTCATCTTTTCTTTTCAAATATTTTCTGAAAGAAACGAGAGGGAAAAATAAAAAAAGCCGGAGGAAAATATCCGCCGGCTTGCTGTGAGACAGGATGAATTCAATCTGCGGGGGCTTGCTGCGCTGCCAGTTTTTTGCGGTTGTACCGTTTGGCGATGTCAATGATTTCCATGAGTTTCTGACGCTGAACATCCGACGGAAGGTCGGCAAAGGCATCCAGCAGAATTTTTTCATCGGAAGTCAATTCCAGCGGTTTGTGGTGCGTTTCCGCTTTTTTGGATTTGAGCTTCAGCAGCGGCTGAATGCGTTTCCAGGTGTCTTCCCGGATGGACGCCGTTTCGCATTGCAGGTATTTGGTTACCGTGTCGGTGCTGACGTTGGCAAATTTGGCAAATTCGGAGACGGATTCAAAACCTTCTTCGATACATTCCTGAAGCGCTTTGGCTATTTCTCTGGTCAGTTTCATTTTTTTCAAATCCTTATTCTGAGGTTGATCCGAAATTGGTGTCTATGTAACGGCAGGCGTCTTCCAGCGATGGGAGAATCTTGGTGGAAAAACGCACAATCCACGGGCTGCAGTTTTCAAACGTGAACGGAGAAAACGAAATCACAAATTTTCCCAGATCATGTGCCGCATAAAAAATTTCCATGGAAGTGCCGATGGACGGTTTGTTGTAATTGACCAGCACAATATCCGCATCGCGCACATCCTGAAGGTCAAATTCCACGATTTCATTGGCACTGTCCACCTGACGGTCGATGAATTTCCGGCGCATGGGATCCAGCATCCGGAATCTGCCGCCGAGCATGGCTTTGGCGGCGGCGCGCCATTCCCGTGCCGCGCCGTCGTGTTCATCCATGATCGGACCGCTGAGATAGATGGTCATTTTTTTATCGGCAGGATTCATGGATTCAGCCTTTCCGCTTGTCGCTGAAGGGGTTGAATTTCTTCATATCGACGTGATAGGGCTTCAGCTGCCAGATGTTGTCGGCGTATTCCTGAATGGAACGGTCGCTGGAGAATCTGCCCATGTTGGCGATATTGATGACGCAGCGGCGGTTCCATTCACCGGGGTTGCGGTAGAGTTCGGAGACCGAATTCTGAACGGCGCAGTAAGATTCATAATCGGCGGCGGTCATGTAGGTGTCCGAATGCAGGGAATCCAGCAGCGGACGGAAGATGCCGCGTTCGCCGGGCGAGAAGAAATCGCTGTCGATCAGCGCCATGATCCGTTTGAGCATGTCGCTGCGTTCGATGAATTCCATGGGATTGTATCCGGCGGAACGCAGATTGCGGACTTCATCGACATTCATACCGAAGATGAAGATGTTTTCCGCGCCGACCGCGTCGTGGATTTCCACATTTGCACCGTCCATGGTGCCGATGGTCAAAGCGCCGTTGAGAGCGAATTTCATATTGCTGGTTCCGGATGCTTCGGTTCCTGCCAGAGAGATCTGCTCGGAGAGGTCGGCGGCGGGGATGATTTTTTCCGCCAGGGAGACACGGTAGTTCGGGACGAACACGACTTTGAGTTTGTCTTTCACATCCGGGTCGGAATTGATGACGTCCCCGATGGCATTGATGAATTTGATGATCAGCTTTGCCATGAAATAGCCCGGAGCGGATTTCGCGCCGAACATGATGGTGCGCGGAACGATGTCCGCATTCGGGTTGTCCTTGATGTTCAGGTACAGCGAAATGGCGTGCAGGGCGTTCAGGAACTGGCGTTTGTATTCATGCAGACGCTTGACCTGGACGTCGAAAATGGAATCGGGGTTGACCTTGACGCCGCAATTGCTTTCCAGATATTCCGCCATGAGCAGCTTGTTGATGCGTTTGGATTTGGCGAGTTCTTCCAGGAAAGATTTATCCGAGGCATACTTTTCCAGCTGTTTGAGCTGTTCCAGATCACGCACCCAGCCGTCGCCGATCCGGGATGTGATAAGATCGGACAGCGACGGATTGGCTTTCCGCAGCCAGCGGCGCGGGGTGATGCCGTTGGTCACATTGATGAATTTTTCCGGGGTGAAATCATGGAAATCCTTGAACAGACCGTGTTTCAGCAGTTCCGTATGCAGAGCCGCCACGCCGTTGACTTTGCGGCTGGCGACTACGCACATGTACGCCATGCGCACCATTTTTTCCGAACCTTCCTGAATCAGGGACATGCGGGTCAGACGGTCGTTGTCACCGATGTAGTGAGTGGAAACCTGACGCAGGAAACGGAAGTTGATTTCGTAGATGATTTCCAGATGCCGCGGCAGGAGTTTTCCCATCAGGGCAACGGACCATTTTTCCAGCGCTTCACTCATCAGGGTATGGTTGGTGTAGTTGAAGGTCTGCGTGCAGACTTCCCACGCTTCATCCCATTCGAAGTTTTCGATATCGATGAGCAGACGCATGAGTTCGGGGATCGCCAGAGCCGGATGTGTGTCGTTCAGCTGGATCGTGGCATATTTGGCGAAATCGTGAACATCCTTGCCGTAGAATTTGATTCTGCCCATGATGTCCTGCAAGGTGGCGGAGACCAGGAAATACTGCTGTTTGAGCCGGAGTTCCTTGCCTTCGTAATTGTTGTCGTTGGGATAAAGCACCTTGGTAATATTGCTGGACAGAGCGGCTTCGAGGTTCGCGCTGATGTAATCGCCCTGGTTGAATTTGGAAAGATTGAATCCGCACTGGGATTCCGCAGACCACAGACGCAGCGTGTTCACCGTGGCGGTTTTATAGCCGGGAATCGGGGTGTCATACGGCATGGCAAGCACATCCTGGGTATCCACCCATCTGCGGCGGTACCGGTTTTGCGTGCCGTTGGGGTACGCTTCCACGCGTCCGCCGAACTGAATGGAGCGGGCGAGTTCCGGACGGCGGATTTCCCACGGATTGCCGCGGCTGAGCCAGTTGTCCGGTTCCTCCACCTGATAGCCGTTCTGGATGATCTGACGGAAGATGCCGTAATCATAGCGGATGCCGTATCCGTAGGCTGGCAGCTCAAGCGTTGCCATGGAATCCAGAAAACAGGCGGCGAGACGACCCAGACCGCCGTTGCCCAGTCCCGCATCGACTTCTTCATCGCGCAGCGCGGACAGTTTGAAACCGAGTTCCTTCATGGCGGCTTCAACGGCGTCATAGACATCCAGGTTGATCATGGCATTGCCGAGCGTACGGCCCATCAGAAATTCGAGGGAAATATAGTTGACCGTGCGCGGCTGTTCTTCTTCATAGGCATCCCGTGTAGCGATCCACCGTTCCATAATAAGGTCACGGACGCTCAAAGCCAGTGCCTGATAGCGGTCCAGATCGCTGGATTTGTCCGGACGTTTGCCCAGGGACAGGGTAAGGTGTCTCCGGAATGAAGTGATGATGGCGTCTTTCATAGATGTCATGATACTCTCCTGATGAGTAATGGTTTGTCTTTTGTTGTATTATCGCGTAATATACAGCGGAATCCTGTATTTTACAATGATTTTACGTTCCGGCGGGACAAAAAAATCCGCAGGAAAACCGGAATTCAGTTTCCCTGCGGAGAAAAAACGGGCGGAAAAATCAATAGGAACGCATCGTTTCAGCGTCGAACAGGTTCTCCCGTCCCGGCACAAAAACAGAACAGCCGGAATGGTTTGCGGGAGAAGGCCGGCAGCCCGGCAGCTGGAGTTTGCCTGCCGCCAGTTCCGCCAGACGTTCCAGACAACTGGTATAGGATTCCTTGATTTTTGCGGGAACAGTTCCGCCGGGTCCCCGTTTGTAGAGTTCATATTCGGCAATGCACAACGCCCATTCCTCTGTAAGTTCACAGGGCGGCAGGGGTGTTTGATAACGGTTCCCGGCATAACTGTCAATCACTGCTTCCGCGCGGCTGATGATTTCGGCAGTCAGGACTTCCGTTTCGCTGCCGGCGCTTTGACACAAGGCGTTCAAACGTGCGGCGGTGATGCGGCGGGTCAGGGTTTCCAGAGTAAGATAATTGCTCATGGCATAATTCCTTTCAGAAAAAAAAGGGGAAAACAGGACAGCGCCGGTCTTCCCCTTCGCAGGTTCAATGAATCACGGTCAGACTTTTCCGCCGCGGTAAATCAGATGCGGGAAAGCAAGAAACGCTTCGCCGCGGGCATCCGATCCGTAAATGTATTCTTTGCGCGAAAATACATTTTCATCGCTGTCATTGTCCAGCCGGACCAGTGTCGGCAGTTTGCGCTGCTGCACGAAAACGGGTTTCAGCACGCCCGAAGCGGCGCAGAGGAACCAGAGGTCCTCATTGTCGCCGGAGAGTTCCGGCAGAACCAGCAGTTCCGCCGACCCGTTCCACGGATTTTCCGTTGCGCCGACTCCGGAAACGGAAGCCGAACTGTGCGTTTTGAGCATCAGCCGGTCCTTCAGAATGGAAAAAGCGGTCGCTTCGTTTTTGGGGCCGACGATCAGCAGGTTCGGGATAATGCCGAGCGTTTTGCCGTTGTGTCCCCGACAGGACATCATGGCGGCTCTGGCGGTCGCGTAGGCGTCGGCGGAAAGCGCAGATGAAGTTTTGTTGGAAACCGTGCTGCTGCCGTATTTCCGGTCTGTCGCAAAGAACGCCTTGTTGTCGATCCAGTTGTTTTCGGAAAGCAGGGCTTCGACAGCCAGCTGCTGCCAGAGCGTGCCGGCATTGTGTCCCATCTGCGAAATGAGCAGCGAATAGATTCCGTACTGATCATCTTCGATGTCATTGCGGGGAACAGCCACTGTATCTTCGAAATCACGGTTGACGACTTCCAGTTTCCGGCTGACCAGGTTTTTGATCTGACGGTCGCCGATCCATTCGCGCATTCCGCCGAACTGTTCGAGGAACGGGTAGATGTTGGAAGCGGCTCCCGACGGAATCACGCCGCAGAAACGCTGCCAGGAATCCGGTGCATTTTCCAGAGCCGCGGCAAACTGGGTGTTGAAACCCTGAAACAGAAAATCCATATTCTTGCGATTAATATCCATGGTGAAAAATCCTTTCCGGCATCAGCCGAGGTTGAGAGTTCCGATTTCGACGATCACCTGACCGTCGCTGTCAATATCGCGCAGGATGCCTGCTTTGATTTTGTTGGTTCCGCCGACTTTGCCCACGGTATGGTCGTCCAGCGCATAAACGGTCTTGTTGAGGGATTCAAGCCCCAACGCTTCGGTGGACGTTCCGTTGTCGAACTTGAAAACTCCGCTTTTGATAACCGCGCGGCCATCGGAAGTGAATCCTTCGACTCTGCCGACGACCGCCAGTCCTGCGGCATCGGCTGCAGGTTCCGCCAGCCCGGTGGAGGTGGAAACCGCAGCAATGCTGCCGGTATACAGCGTGGTATTGGCTTTGATGCTTTTGATACGATGAAATTTCTGGGAGTGACAGAGAATTTCCGGAGTGTTGCGGTTGGAGGTGAGAGCAGACATCAGCAGATTCCTTTCATATTCTTATTGTGATTCTGTTCAGACAGTCCGAGCAGACGCAGAATGCGTGCTTCTTCGGAGCCGGGAACGGCAGTCTGGTTGTACGGTGCGGCGTCGGTCTGGGGAATTCCGGTATTGGCGGGAATGATCCGCGGTGCGGCTTTGCACCAGTCGGCGAAAGCGGCGGGTTCATTTTCCGCGAACCGGAGAGCCCAGGGACGCATGTTTTCGGAGAGTTTACCGTCGGCAAAAGCCTGACAGACTGCTTTTTCAGCGTTCATGGAATGGAGAGTACGGAGTTTTTCCGATGCATTGGCGAGATCCGTCAAGCCATTGATCTTCAGAAAATCCTGAAGACTCTTTTCCATGTCGGTCAGAGCGCAGAGCCGTTGTTCGATTGCCTTGCAGCGTTCTTCTTCATCGGCGTCGCAGAAGGCTTCCAGACCCAGCCGGGTCAGAAACTGATTCATGTTTTTTCCTTTCAAGTTGCTGGAGATTTCATTGATGATTCCGGGAACGGCAGCTTCACTTGCTTCATCACTGGCGGAACCGGGCAGGTCATCGGCTACCAGAGCCGGAATCCCGTGCATCGCCGGATGGTTCGTGAGTGCCGTCGAGTGTATCGCCGTAACCCGTTTCCCGCTGCGGGAAAAGCAGAGTGTCGGCGAAAAATACCGGTATTGTCCCTGAAGCAGGAATTCCTGTGCTTCGCGGGTCCAGTATCTGATTTTTGCCAGAATGCCTTCGGAGGTTTTTTCCAGACTGCCGATCCAGCCTGCTGCCGGAGCTTTGCCGCCGTGCAGACTCTGATGTTCAAAATCAATCACCAGATCACGGCTGCGGGCGGCGAAATCCTGCAGAACGGCGTCTGCGTCTGCTTCCGTGAATTCAAATTCGCCGGTTTCCCCGTTCTTGGAATAGACATTCCGTCCGAAACGGAGCAGCAGAAACTGTTCGGGGAGAGTGCGTACCTGCGGTTCGGCGAGGGCGCCGCCTTCAAAAAAAGCAATGCGTGAATTTTTCATTTTACGTGATCCTTTTCAAGTTCAATGCTGAAAGTTTTTTCCACCCAGCGCGGGTTGATCCGGAAACCGCTGCCGGCAAGAGTTTTGACAATGTCCGCTTTTTCCGTGAGATTTTCCGGCATGGAATAATCCAGCTTGAACTGCACGGTGTTTTCGCTGCCGAAACGGAAGCGTTCCAGCGGATTGAGAATCTGCCGGGTAACGGTGGACATCAGAGCGCGGCAGTCGGCTTCCAGAATATCGCGTCGGACATTTTCCTGTATCTGACCCCGGCTGAAACCGGAGGCGTCGGCACTGGAGGCGGTCTGTCCCAGAATCAGCAGGGCAAACAGCTTGTCGATGTAATTCATCCAGTTCTGATAATCGGTGGAACCTCCCGCCGGCGAAAGCACCTGAAGTTCGGAACCTTCCGTGATGACTCCCGCGCCGTCGGAGCCGACTCTGGTCAGAGAGGAAAGGATGGAAGCGCGTACGGATTCATTTTCAAAATCATCTTCCCGGATTTTGGCAATCAGAAACGGTATGCCGAATTTTTCCAGATACCGCGCCCGGTCGCGCATGGCGTAGTGTTTGAAGAAATACAGCCAGAGCAGGGGACGGAGCAGACCGCCGCTCTGGCAGGGACCGGACTGCAGTTTATGGGTATGCAGGACAAACTGGTTCGGATGATACTCCGACAGTGGCCGGGGCTGTCCGTCCAAGGGAATCAGCGCGGGATTGCCTGCCCGGTCAAATGTCCAGTTCGGCGTATGGATTTTCCGGAAAGTCTGAATGCCTTTGCCGCCTTCCTCCCAGATGATGGCGGCTCCGGAGTATCCGAATGCCAGTGCATCCAGCAGATGCCGCAGCAGACGGTGTATGCCCGCCTGTTCCAGAATTCCGGTCAGTTCATGAACTTTCGCGGGGTCATCGCCCTGAAGCGACCAGTCGCAGGACAGCACGGAAAGAATGCGGGTCTGCAGATGTGCCGCAATGGCAGGTTCTTTTTCCAGCATGCTGCGGTAAAGCAGAGCCTGTTCCGACGCGGCTCCGGAATCTGCGTTTTCTGTCAGCCTCCGCAGCAGCCCGGCGGTCAGTTTCGGGCCGGACATGGAATTCCAGGCGCAGGTGAATTCATCGAAATCCCCGGACGAATTTCCGGGGGCTCTGCGGATTTTCCGGCGGACTCTTTCTTCATAAGACAAGCCGTCCGGCGCCCGGAACTTCATCATTGCTTTCGCCAAAGCCCGTGTTTTGAATCGCATATGTTGTTTCCTCCTTTTTTCAGCTGCTCCCGCAGCTTTCGGTTCATTCCGTCGTTTACACCTGTATACGGAACGTCAAACAGAAAGAGCTGTGAAAGTGCATTTTTCTGTATGCCGGATGGAATTTCATACCTGAAAAGCTGCTGCGTGGCGTCAAATAAAAAGCTGCTCCCCGGCGGGATGCCTGATTTTTTCTTCCGGATTCAGCCTTTTGCGCCGGAGAAATGGTTGCTCTTACTATTTTTCATAGAAAAAAAGCCAATATTCATGAAAAAACAGGTTGATTTTTTTCATATAAAGGGTTATTTTGATTCAGTAGACAGCAACCACTTAAAACTGGAGGTATGAACATGTATCCGAAGATTGGTATCCGTCCCGCTATCGACGGCCGCCGGAAAGGCATCCGTGAGTCGCTGGAAGATCAGACCATGGGAATGGCGAAAGCCGCCGCCGAACTGATTTCCAAAAATCTGCGTTACACTGACGGCAAGCCCGTTGAATGCGTCATTGCCGACACCACGATCGGCGGTGTGGCGGAAGCCGCCGCATGTGCCGACAAATTCAAACTGGAGAACGTGGCGGTTACTCTGACCGTAACCCCCTGCTGGTGTTATGGTTCCGAAACCATGGACATGGATCCCCACACCATCAAGGCGGTCTGGGGGTTCAACGGAACGGAACGTCCCGGCGCTGTTTATCTGGCGGCTGTGCTGGCGGCCCATTCCCAGAAAGGCCTGCCGGCTTTCGGCATTTACGGACGCGATGTCCAGAACGCCGACGAGAAAAAAATTCCCGCGGATGTAACGGAAAAAATCCTGCGTTTCGCCCGTGCCGGCATCGCGGCTGCCCAGATGCGCGGAAAATCCTACCTGTCCATCGGTTCCGTCGCCATGGGAATCGCCGGTTCCATCCTCGATCCCGATTTCTATGAAAAACACCTCGGAATGCGCTGCGAATCCGTGGATATGTGCGAAATCATCCGCCGCGTCAATGAAAACATTTACGACCCCGCGGAATTCAAGAAAGCCATTGCCTGGGCAAACAAGAACTGCAAAATCGGCAAAGACATCTACAACGGCAAAAAGGGCCTTTCCAAACAGCGTGCAAAAGAAACATTTGAATATTCCGTCAAGATGGCGATGATCGCCCGCGACCTGATGGCCGGTAATGAATATCTCCGCGAAAACGGATTCATCGAAGAAGGCATGGGGCACAATGCCATCCTCGCCGGATTCCAGGGACAGCGGCAATGGACGGATCACATGCCGAACGGCGATTTCATGGAAACCATCCTGAACTCGTCCTTCGACTGGAACGGCATCCGCGCTCCCTATCTGCTGGCAACGGAAAACGACGGACTGAACGGCGTCGCCATGCTGTTCGGGCATCTGCTGACCAATTCCGCTTCCGGCTTCTCCGATGTCCGGACCTACTGGAGTCCCGAAGCGGTCAAGAAAGCCACCGGCTGCAAAATCGACGTTCCCGGATTCATGCACCTGATCAATTCCGGCGCGACGACTCTTGACGCCACCGGCTGCCAGAAAAAAGGCGGCAAACCCGCCATGAAACCGTTCTGGGAAATCACCAAAGCCGAAGCGCAGGCCTGCCTGGATGCAACGGAATGGGTCCCCGCCAACCTCGGTTATTTCCGCGGCGGCGGCTATTCCTCCCACTTCTACACCAAAGGCGGAATGCCCATTACTCTGGCGCGTGTCAACCGCATTTACGGTTTGGGTCCGGTCCTTCAGATCGCCGAAGGTTACACCTATCAGCTGCCGGACAAGGCGCATCAGATCATTGACAGCCGCACCGATGCCGGATGGCCGACCACTTATTTCGTGCCGAACCTCACCGGCAAAGGCGCATTCAAGGATGTCTATTCCGTGATGGCAAACTGGGGCGCAAACCACGGCGCGTTCAACTACGGACATATCGGAGCCGACCTCATCACGCTGGCATCCATGCTCCGGATTCCGGTCTGTATGCACAACGTGGATGAAGGCAAAATTTTCCGTCCGTCCGCCTGGAATGCGTTCGGAATGGATCTGGAAGGCGCAGATTACCGCGCCTGCGCGAACTTCGGTCCGCTTTACAAATAATCTTTCCGGTAAAACAGAAACGGAACTGGACACGGGCATTTCCCCGGTTCAGTTCCGTTTTGTATTGTAGGCGGAACTTTATTCCCACAGCAGGAGGAGCGGCCATTTGTGGGGACGGTTGAAGCAGCCTTTGCTGTCCTCGTCAAGAGTCAATGCCGAGGTCATGCGTTTTTCTTTTTTTGCGGCAGGGTCGTTGACATTCGGCGCGAAAAGCCCGAATCCCATGACATAACCTTTCTGCATTCTTGCCGGAAGCAGATATTTTGCAGGAAAGAATACACGGTAAGTGTACCCGTCCGCATTTCTTGTGAATGTCGCTGGAATATCTTCCGCGACTGTATTTTTCTGCGGCGCCGCGGTTCCGAGTCCGAGCTGCTGATCTACAAGATGGGCGCGATATACGCAGGCGGAGGTTCCCGCATGATTCGGGAAGATTCCGTATTCATAATCGTTTTCATCATAGCCCCGTTTCTGCTTGGAGCGTGCATCGGCGAATGTGTCGATGTAAACCTGCAGGCAGTCGTTGTTCCAGCGTTCCGCCATGTGGGGATATTCTTCATGCACGAACTTCCGGTCTTTAATATTGACTTCGAGGAAAAGCCCCTGTGTATTCCACCCCATACGGAAGGAACCGTCTGTTTCTTTCTGCTTCCCGGTGTACTTCGTGAAAGTGACGGCGGGGAGCTTTGCCCAGTCGATTTCGGAAAGCGTGAGCCCGTCTTTGACCTTCCGGCAGCGGAAGCCATCGAAAGAACTGTCCGCCTTGAACTGCGATTGTCCGGTTTTGAATTCAACAGGGATCTGCTGATGTGTGATTTCCGTATCCTTCAGCGGAACGGGAAGGGGCAGAGACAGGAAGCCGGAAGAACTGCCTTTCACCGTGATACCGTGTCCGTTCAGGGTGCCGGCAAGATCACGGGAAACGAGATTTTCCACCGTGATCTTCATTTCCGCCGGAGAGACCGGACGGGATGAAACCAGAACCGGGGTGATGCCGTCTCCCGATACGAGAGAGGCGTTTTCGAGCGCTTTGATCATGTCCGCAAGTGTGCCGGGTTTCCCCCGGAGGAAAAGCGGAAATGATGTAACGGGGAATGTGATTTTTCCCTGCGGAACGGCTCTCTGGTGGTTCATCAGATCGAAGGCTCCTTCGAGCGCTGCGCCGAAATCCGCTTCCGCAACGGGAGCGTCGACATGGCCGGAATCAACCCGCTCCTGATGACACCAGAGTGCTGCGACGGGGCGTTTGCGCTCATCCTCGAAGATGTAGCAGCGTATGAACGGAGCGAACCGCACTTCTTTTCTGAACCGCGAGTTGCCGAGCAGGTTGCCGAGCGTGTTGGAGACGATCTGCGATGCAAACGGCGTCAGGTAAAGATCCATGTCGAAATTGTTCATCGCGCCGGATTGAACCGAGAAGATGCGGTCCGAGTATTTCAGTGCCATGAGCCAGCTCCGGGCGCGCCATGCCGCCGAAAGCTTTTCGGTCCATCCCATATCGTAAGAGATTGCGCCGTTGTGCCAGCTTCGCGGAGTGCCCTGCCAGCTTGAGGATTCCGTTCCCCACTGGGGGATGTTGTATGCTCCCCAGTGCATCATTTCCGGGAAAAAGACGGGAGTGTCTTTGTATCCGTTTCTGTCCAGCATGGCAAGGAAAGTCCGGATGTCGGCATCCAGATCGGGATTTTCCGGTGAGAAGCGGTAGGGGTGAATTCCTATGACATCGAATTTCACGCCGATGCGGTTGCACTCTTTCAGCAGGAGCTCCGTTTCGGCAATGCCCCCGACGGGATTCATGTTGCACGGCGCATCCTGATAGACTTTTGCCTGCGGATTACCCTGCCTGACTCCGTCCGCAAATGCCTTCAACAAACGGGCGAATACCTTTACCGTTGCTTCCGGCGATGCGTCTTTGCTCCACCATTCGTCAGGGAATTTCGCCTTGATTTCTCCATAGAAACACCAGAGTTTAATCCACGGGTGGGCTTTTGCCACTGTTTTTGTCGCTTCGGTCAGTTTTGCGAGATATGCGTCCGTCAGAACGCCGCCGGCATCCAGCTTGAAGTCGCGGATCAGATATTCCGGATCGTCCGGAAATTTCCCATAGCCGACTGATCCTGTCGGCAGAATTCCGAATCCGATCAGTTTGCGCGTATCGGGATTGCTGATCAATGTCCCCACGGAACTGTCAGTGGGTTCCACTCCGTAGGAGCGGTAGGTGTCCGATACGGTTTTCGACCAGTTGAACAGGTGATTCTTGGCGCCGAGTCCGACTTTGCGGTAGCGTTCGAGGTAATCAGGCAGATTGTAACGTTGTTCCAAATGACCGTAATCTTCAGCGAAGAAGTTCTTTAAAGCATGTTTGTTTTCCAGAAAATCGCAGACGGTCAGACGGTGGAAATCAAAACTTTTCCTGCCGTCGGCGAGTTCATAATCCGTACGGATGACGAAAATGCCTTTGCCTAGTTTTCCATCAAAAGGCAGGGAAATGACTGCGCTGCCGGTGTGATCTGCGGTAAAGGCAAGTTCCGTCCGCAGGATTTCCTCATTATAGAAATTTTTTACCTTTACGACTGCCTTTCCTTTTGCGCCGGGAATAGTGACAAGTTTCATCTTTGCATTGATTTTTTCTTTTGCGGAGATGAAATTGTCGGGCGCCGAGGTCAAGAGCCGACCTTCCACGGGTTTTGTTTCAAACGGTGTCGCCTGGCTTCCGGATTCAAGCTGGAGGCCGTCCAGCCAGACGTAACCGGTCCCGTCCGGACTGTCTGCATTGATGTTAAGATTGACCGGCATGGAAACCTTTGTTTCAAAGGTGAAATGATAACGCCGCCAATCTTTTCCCGGTGAGACGGTCAGATGCGCCAGTCCGGCATACATGCTTCCGGTGGAAAAGTGGGAGATCCAGACATTGACCCTCTGTCCCGCGCGCGTTCCTTTCGCGTAAAAGCTGCAGGTATAGATTCCGGGCGGTACGATGGCGGGTGGTCCGGTGAGATTCCCCGCATTCGTCAGGGCGCGATAGTCGGTGTCCGGTTTGTAAAGAGTGTGAATCCTGAGAGAGGATTTTCCGAACAGGGCATTTTCCTCGTCAATCACATACGGTTTTGTCCGCCATTTTTCGGGAGAATAGCCAGTTCCGTATACGTGGGCACTCCGGTAGCCATGAAAGCCCTGTTCAAAAGACGGATTTCCCTGCAGGTTTTTTGAGGACCGGTCCGGCAGGGAGAGATTTTCCAGAGCCTTGAAATCAATCCCCGCCGCCGTATCAGTGGTTACTTTTTTTTTAGTCCCTGCCGGATGTCGAGGAAAACTGTCAGATGACGGGTCTTCTTATTGTCCACGAAATTGAAGCGCAGACCGTCTTTGATCGCCCATGAATTGAACAGATCAATATCAGGTTTTACCGCAGTAATGGAAAAAGTCTTGCCCGGATCGTCCGGCAGAAAAACGACTTTGAATTCTTTCGGGCGGTATTCTCCGCAGATGATGCCGGAAACCGCTTCCGTGGGAAGCATTGTTTTTTTGCCGTTCAGCGTGATGCTTTTTCCTCCGCCTGTCTTATAGGGCATCATGAAGAACAGGGAGTGCCCTTCCAGAGCCAGGTTCTGATCTTCCGACGGAGTCCATTGAATGTCGATTTTGATCAGGCCGTCCGGCAGGAGTTCGACCTGCTGTTTGCACGCTTCCCACGAGGGGTAATCACCGATCTTCATGAAAGTATCGGCATAAAACGTATTGCCCGATTTCCTGAAAGATGACTTTTCCTGGTCCGCGAACCAGCGGCCGCATTCAATCCAGTATGGTTTCTTTATTGCTTTGTCTTCGCCTGTGAAATAGTAGAAAAAGCGTCCCAGCATCTCGCCGTTGCAGGTCAGAGTCATGCCGCTGTTGTTCTGCAGATCCAGCCTCTTGTTGCCGCAGACGATCGCATTGCCTTCAATTCTGGGAACCAGCGCCTGCACTTGGTCGGCAGATGCTTTTTCTGTCGGGGTGAATTCCGCTTTTCCCGATGGCAGCGGCATTTGTTCTGCCGCTCCGAGCGACAGTGCCGCAACTGACAGCATGGTTAACATTTTCTTCATAAATACCTCCTGTGGTTAATTATGTTTTTTGTTTGGAAATGAAGTCCGTTTCAATTCAATGATTATCCTGAAAAACCTGTCCGTTATCCTCCGGGTTTTCACTTCGCTTTTCCAGATCGGCGAAAAGACGATAGGTGTCATACGCTCCGCCGATCACGAACCAGACCGTGGAAATGATTCCGACGATTCCCGGGATGAGCAGCGATGTGATGTAGAATTTGATCGTCCACCATTCCTCTGGCCAGGGACTGACCGCATTCCAGATGACGATCATTAAAAATGTGATGCCGATCTGGTATATGATCGAATATCCGAAGACCGAATAGGCGATGATCTTGTCGCCGCGGGTGTATTCCGGCGTGATGCCGATCAATTTGCTGAAAATATTTCTTGGCGACCACGGTTCCGCCGGCACTTCCGGGGTGTCCGCATATGCACCGCGATGCAGAAGCCGTTCCAGATTGTAAGGTTTGTAAGTCAGGTAAGAACCGGCAATGTATCCGCCGACGGACAGAACCATGGAGATGAAATAAATTTCAAAGGAGTTGATCGGGAATTTCACCGGATCCATGGACCAGGCAATCCACGGGTGGAAGGGAGCGGAAATTGTTTCCAGAAAACTGTTCAGGGTTTCTACTGTTCCCCACTGTTCCAGTACCGGGTAAATGCTTTTCGCCCAGTTGCGCTGAAAAATCAGTCCGAGCATGGAAAATCCGGAGCCGAAGAAAATGGCACACCATGCGCCGGTCAGGTTCCCAAAACGGCTGTAAAGTCCGAAGATCATGATCGGACCCGCGCCGCCGAGCCAGATTGCACACATGATCGTTGTAAACATATTGATGTAATCCAGCTGTGCGAAAAAGATGGAAACGATTAGGAAAAAGAGGGCAACGCCTACGGAGGCGAGACGCAGATACAGCAGGTGTTTTTCCTGCGGAAGACGCCCTTTGAACAGAGGCAGCACCACGTCCTGCATCAAAGTCGATGACGCATTGAATATACGGCTGTCATCCGAGGAAATCAGCAGCATGATCATCAGGAGACAGAACAGTCCGAGCATTCCGGCCGGGAAGATTTTGCTGACCACGGACGGCATCATCATCTGCTGATAAAGCGAGCGGTACTTCTGGAACTGGTAACGTCCTTCGGGAGTGTCGCCGAGCGTGTCTCTCACCGTATTGAAATAGGGGGTGTCGAGGTTCTGCTGCTGAGACATGGGGGCCTGGAACATTTCCGGTGTCACCGCGGCGGGGATTTTGCGTATTTCCGCAAGCACCTTCTCCCGGACGGCCGCATCGGGCACGGCTTCCTGCAGGACTTTTGCCGAAAGACTTTGCCGGATAGCCGTATTGGAGATTCCGAACCGGTTGTTCGTATTGGAGAAATGGGAACTTGTCATGAAGGTGATGACGATGATCGCCAGCAGGAGGATCATAACCCATGCCATGCCGTTCCGCCATGCGCCGAGCACGCCGGCCATTTTCTGTTCATGCGGGGTTCTTCCGGCTCCGCTGGCGTCATTGCCGATCCAGCCGGCCCGGTTCAGAATGGAGCCGAGAAGTGTGACGATCAAAGCGAATACGTTGAAATCACGCAGTTGTGAAATATCATACGGATTCATGAAACTCTGTCCGGGAACCCGGTTCCACATGATCGGTGCGATATCGCCCGACCAGGAGAAATTCAGGATGATGTAACCTACGATGATGACGAAGATCGGATAGCAGAGAAGCCCCTGGAAGCAGTCCGTCACCAGCAGGGAAATGCGTCCGCCTGGCCAGATGATGACCAGTGCCAGAAACAGACAGAGTGAAACAATGATGACATAGCAGGGCAGGTTGATGCCGCAGATCATAATTCTGTGCGGAAGTCCGAGATAGTAGATGAAGAAGTTTGCTGCAACAGCGGGTCCGATGGCGTTGGTGACCATTTCTGCAAATGTCCGGAGCGACGCACAGAATATACGGAAGAACTTGCTGCCGTAACGCAGTTCAAGGAACTGCCCCAGAGAGAGGCAGCGTGTTTCGCGCCAGCGATACATGCAGAATCCGGTCAGTGCCATGAAGATTCCCACGGGCGCCGTCATGGCTGCCCAGAATCCGACTGCAAAACCCGTCTGGTAATTTTGTTCTGTTCCCGCAACCAGAGTGATGACCGACAACGCCGCTGCCAAGTCTCCGACAGATAGAACATACCGCCCTGCAACACGCCCCGCCGCAAGAAAATCTGCCACGCTTCTCGCATATTTACGCGAATAGACTGCCATGCCTATGACAAAGCATAATGGAATAATTACAATTGTCCAGTCAATCCAGCTCATTTCTGTTATCCCCCTTAAAGGTTTTGAAATACGCTCCATTTTGCCGCAGCAGGATCTACTGTCGGGTCAATCATGAACATGGCGCCCCGCACTTCCTTGTATTGCACACTGTTTACGTGTCCGTCGGCATAGAGAAGATTGCTGGCGTTACCGTGAGCGTTCAGTAAAATGGCAGTTCCCGGAATACTGGCGTTTCCGGCAGGTTTGATATGAAGCGCGAATCCGGTGTAATCTTTGAAATAATTGTGTACGGCACGCTCTGTAAGCCACTGCCTTTCCGCAAGTGCAACTAAAACGGAAGGCCGTTTGATCTCGGAAACATTGCAGCCGAGATATTGGGCTGTTGTTCCTCCGAGGCCGCCGCCGCACCAGTATGCGTTGGCGTTGATATTGTAGGACTGGGAATCTCTCCCCGTCTGATGAATTCCCGATGTCAACGGTTGATAGGTCGGGCAGCGCAGCTGATGAAGACGCGGATTGTAGGAGCCCACGGAAACGCTTTTGTATTTTGTGTAACCCAGCTCATCAAGCAGGTCGCTCCACTGCCCGACACTCAGATTGACATTTCCTCCGGTGTTCAAATCGCCGCCTCTCATATACCATCCCCCGTAATCATCGGTGTAACTATGGAAAACAAGCCCGTACTGTTTTTCCATATTGACGCATGAAATGCGTTTTGCCGTCTCTCTTGCCTTGTTCAACGCAGGCAGGAGCATTCCCGCAAGAATGGCAATGATCGCTATTACGATCAGCAATTCTATTAATGTAAAAAGATGTTTATGTCTGCTGATAGTTTTACTTTTACTGCCCATGATGCATCCTCCTGTTGTTTTCAATTGATGTTCCTTATTGTTTGTCCGGGAAGCAATGCCGGAAAAAGTTCCTCCCGGAAAGTCCCTGATGTTCCTTTACTGAAAATACGTTGTTCAAACCAGTTTCCGATCAGGTCTTCCATCGGCTGCCTGAAGTCGATGGAATCCGGTTCGAGCCCGTGGAAGAAGCGGGGATCGCTTTTGCCGTAAACAAGACACGAGACATCTTCCGGAACACGGATTCCGTGCTGATTCAGAGCTTCCATCACATTGCGTGCAAAGGTGAAGGAAAAATAGAGCATGGTATATTGGAACGGGGTTTTCTTGCTCAGCATTTCCGTGAAGTCATGGAACGTGCAGATGTCGCATACCGAGTCGCTCGCCAGAGAAAGGAGCTCTTCCCGGATATGATAATAGGTGAATCCGGGATTTTTGTTCACGTGCAGTCTTTCTTCCGAATCCCGGTGGATAAACAGGATTTTCCGGTGCCCGGCGCCGAATGCCGCACGGACAACCTGATGCGCTTCATTCCGTTTATTCAGAAAGATACTGTCCTGCTCCTGCTCCTTTTCTCTCGTCAGGAGCAAAAGCGGAATCTTGCTTCCGGCAAACGCCTCCGCATATTTCCTGCTGTTTTTTCCTGCGTAATTCTCCCAGATGACGCCGTCCAGATTGCGCGCCTGTTCCACCAGGCGGCGCGGCTGTCTGGAATCCGGGCGGAAGAGCGGTTCAAGATACATTCCGTATTTTTCCACGGCTTCCGCTATCATGACGGAAAACTGATTCAACGCCAGTTCACCGTTTTCGCTTATTGTCCCGATGGTCTTCTGCGGATAAGAAAATTCGGCAGTATACTTGGGGTTGATATAAGTGCCCATGCCGCGGCGGGTTACCAGAATCCGGTCGTCCACAAGCGCCTTGAGTGCGCCGCGGACAGTCACCCTGCTGACGCTGAACAGTTCGCAGAGTTCATTTTCAGAAGGAATCCTGCCATTCCCGCCGTCTGATTTGAAGACGAGATTGTAGATATAAGATCTGACCTTTATATATTCCGGAATCGGCTTCATTGCTTCTCCAATAATACAACATAAACATGTCTTTTGCATAAATATACAATATAAATATGTTATAGTCAAGAGGGAAAACAGAAAAAAAGAGATTTTTTTTGAATCAAGCTTGGGTTAATTCCCCGTTGACGCGACTGCCAAAAGTCCGAAAATTCGGAAAATCTGGAGTTTTTCCACAATTCCCCCCTTGACAAACGGAATGGGTCCCCGCCAACCTCGGTTATTTCCGCGGCGGCGGCTATTCCTCCCACTTCTACACCAAAGGCGGAATGCCCATTACTCTGGCGCGTGTCAACCGCATTTACGGTTTGGGTCCGGTCCTTCAGATCGCCGAAGGTTACACCTATCAGCTGCCGGACAAGGCGCATCAGATCATTGACAGCCGCACCGATGCCGGATGGCCGACCACTTATTTCGTGCCGAACCTCACCGGCAAAGGCGCATTCAAGGATGTCTATTCCGTGATGGCAAACTGGGGCGCAAACCACGGCGCGTTCAACTACGGACATATCGGAGCCGACCTCATCACGCTGGCATCCATGCTCCGGATTCCGGTCTGTATGCACAACGTGGATGAAGGCAAAATTTTCCGTCCGTCCGCCTGGAATGCGTTCGGAATGGATCTGGAAGGCGCAGATTACCGCGCCTGCGCGAACTTCGGTCCGCTTTACAAATAATCTTTCCGGTAAAACAGAAACGGAACTGGACACGGGCATTTCCCCGGTTCAGTTCCGTTTTTTTTCAGGAAAACAACGCCGTTTATTTCAGAGCTTTTGCCAGCGGACAGCTTTCCTGATCGACATCTTCACCGGCGCGGTAGCGGCTGAGCAGAATACGGGAACGTTCCGCCAGACGCCGGCGCACTTCGCGGCGTTCGCCTTTGATCCGGGCAATGGTCATGTGATCATAGGCAGTGGTCTGATGCCGCATCCAGGCAATGACTGCGGCTTCGGCGCGGGCGGAAAGCGGAATGCGTTCTGTACGTGCTACGGTTCCGCCGCCGACGGGAACCGCCTGGTCGGTAACCGCATCGGCAAGCGTCCATGCCAGTTCTTCA
This sequence comes from uncultured Victivallales bacterium, assembly GCA_934661375.1. Lineage (GTDB taxonomy): Bacteria > Verrucomicrobiota > Lentisphaeria > Victivallales > UBA1829 > SIG94. The sequence continues at coordinate 9,074 of CAKUJH010000015.1, read as the reverse complement.
TAGCGCGGCGCAAAAGCCAGAAAATCCACTACCGCCTGACGGAACTGAATCACATAGGCGTCCTGCTTGGCTTCCCGTGCTTTGCGTGCCGCTTCAAGTTTCTGCTGATATGCCGCACTGGAATGTTCCGCTTCCAGCCGCGACCGGATGCCGGGAACCCGTGCGCCGTCGGTCCATAATCCGAGGGATTCAACACGGTTTTTCCGCCGGTGAACCAGCACCCAGTATTCACCGGTTGCCTTGAGCCGCCGGGTCAATCCCGGATCTCCGGCGGGGACAAAAATCCAGCCGGCAGGCGGTTCGGTTTCTTTGCCGTCTTTCAGAAACACATTGTGTCTGCCGGTCTTCCAGACCTGGATTTCATTTTTCTTCATTGCTGCCTCCGGTTGATTTCTCCGCAATATATCATGAAAACAGTTTTTTTCAAAGCCGCCGGGTACAATTCTGGTTGTATTCCGCGTTGGATATGATATATTATACAGTATAAAATTCAAAAAGGAGTTTACCATGGAAACAGTTCATGAAATTTTTTATCCCTGCAAATTTGACCATACCCGGCAGCCTGCCATGTGTCAGCCTGCGACTGGAACACAGCCGCGTCCGCTGGTGGTTGCGCTTCACACCTGGAGCGGAGATCACACGCAGGCAACATACCGGGAATTTGCCGCTCTGGCAGCGGAGCGCAACTGGCACATGATTTTTCCCGCTTTCCGCGGACCGAACTGGAATCCTGACGGCTGCGGCTCAGATCTGGTCGTTTCCGACATGGAAGACGCGGTATCTTATATGAAAGAAAATTATGCGGTTGACCCTGACCGGATTTATCTGACCGGCGGTTCCGGCGGCGGACACTGTTCTCTGCTGCTGGCGGGACGCCGTCCCGATCTCTGGAGCGCCGTTTCCTCCTGGTGTCCGATCAGTGACATCGCGCTGTGGTGCAAACAGAGTTTCATACTGAAAACAGAATACGGCAACCATATTATAACCGCCTGCGGGGGTGATCCGGCGGAGTCGTCCGCGGCTCTGCGGGAAGCCCGGCTCCGTTCCCCGCTCACCTGGCTGTCCAATGCCCACGGTCTGCGGGTTGACATCAGCACCGGCATTCACGACGGACATACCGGCAGTGTTCCGGTGGGACAGGCAATCCGCGCTTACAACCAGCTGGCTGATGCGGCGGACCGTATCTCCGAGGAAGATATTGCCTATATCGAGAAAAATGAAGCAATTCCGGCACATCTTGCTGAACACGAAGAAGATCCGGCGTATGGAAAATGCGTGGTTCACATGCGGAAACAATCCGGCAATGTACGGCTGACATTGTTCGAAGGCGGACATGACATGCTGCCGAAAACCGCATTCGAATGGCTGGGACGGCAGTCTGCGGATCAGCAGCCGGACTGGAAACCCGGCCGTCCGATAGAACAGGACGGTTCAGCAAGTCTTTTCCGGTAATCCCTGTTTTACCGCAAAGAAGACTCCGGATGCAGCCATATTTCCGGAGTTTTTTTGTCCTTGGAATCCGGGCATAAAAAAACCCCGTATGAAACGGGGTCTTTCCATCGTATCTCATAACCCGGCGAAAACAGGAAACCTATTTTACCGAAGACGGCAAAAACTGCCGGATGAGATCGAAATCTTACATTCTGGAGCCGCGGATACCGAACTCGTCAGCCAGCTCAAGATACTTGGCATGGTTTTCTCCCGCCAGGTAACGCAGGAGGCGTTTGCGGCGGTTGACCAGAGCCATCAGACCGCGTCTGCTGCTGTGGTCTTTTTTGTTGCTGCGCATGTGTTCAGTGATTTCCGTGATACGAGCCGAGAGAAGGGCGATCTGGACTTCGGACGAACCGACATCGCCTTCTTTGCGGGCGTACTTGCTAATGATCTCAGTTTTTTTTGTCTTTTCCATGATACCTTGATTTCCTGATTTTTTTTGCGAAAGCAGAAATGTAATATACCTTCAACTCTTTCTTTTGCAAGTCTTTTTTTTCAAAAAACAATTTTTTTTCCGGAAAAAACACAGATTGACTTCAGTTTTTTCTCAAAAAAGAGTCCGTAATCCGGATTCATGGTTTCGGTTGTTTCGGAACTTTTTTCGCTTTCTCCGACTGTTTTTCCGCGGGCGGCGCATAAATTACTCCGATTTCCGTCAGATCTTTTCTGCCTTCCGGGGAAATGGTCTGCAGCGAGAGCGTGTTGACCGTGCGGATCATGGTCAGCAGCGTTCCGCCGGCAGATTTCCGGATGGAATCCCACCAGGGAAAGCCGGCGGTCTGCGGGACTGCCGTAATGCAGTAAAGCGCAAACGCCGCAATGAGTCCGCCTGAAAGGAAAGCGGATATCAGAGTTCCGGTCCGTTCCGCCGCCGCGGGAAGCGGGAGTTCCTGAGTTTGGTTCGGCAGGACTTGTTCCGTCAGACGGCTGAGCAGGGAAAATACGACAAAAAACAGAAGCAGTACTGACAGACAGACTCTGAAGCCGTGATCCAGTGAAGGAATCTGCAGAAGCGGAATAATCAGCGGCGACAGAAACAGTCCGGCATAGAGCGCAAAGCATGAATTGACCAGAAACGTCCAGCACTGGATGAAATTCAGTTTTCCTGCCGAACCGACACCGATGATTCCGCCGATGATGATTATCAGTAAACCCATATTCTCTGTCTCTCCGGTCAAATGTTGATGTTTACACGTTCAAATTCGTCGATGGAAATCGTGCCGGTCATGACCATGTTCCGGGTAGACGCCAGAATGGACTGCTGCCCGGGGTATTTCTGGATATATGTCTGAATTGCGGAAAATGTTCCTTCCGGCGATTCCATCAGTGAACGCAGTTCCGGTGTCATGGTCAGAATTTCAAATATGGCTTGCCGTCCGGCGTATCCCGTATGATCGCAGACCGGGCAGCCGCACGGCGACATGACGGCTGCGGGAGGAATGGCGTACTGTTCGCAGACAGCAAGCTGTTCCTGATTCAGCGCAGTCTGCTTTTTGCAGGAAGGGCAGAGTTTGCGGACCAGCCGCTGGGAGATGATCAGGTGCAGGCTGGCGGCGATGGACCGCAGGGAAACCCCCAGATCCGTCAGGCGGACAATGGTTCCGGCATTGTCGCTGCTGTGAAGAGTTGCAATGATCAGGTGTCCGGTCTGTGCGGCATGGATGGCGATTTCCGCGGTCTCCTCGTCCCGGATTTCTCCGATGCAGATGATGTCGGGATTCTGCCGCAAGGCGTTCCGCAGCAGGGAACTGAAAGTGATGCCGGCTTTGACGTTGACTTCCATCTGGCTGATGCTGGGAATGATCCGTTCCACCGGGTCTTCGATGGAAATGACATTCTTCATGCTGTAATCAATGGCTTCGAGCATGGAATACAGCGTGGAGGTCTTGCCGCTGCCGGTTGGACCGCACATCAGAATCATGCCGGACGGGATTTTGACACCGCTGCGGATCAGCCGGAGCTGTTCCGGAGTCAATCCCAGCTGGTCCAGACTGCGCCGGCTGTTTTCAGCGGCGATGATCCGGATGGTGATTTTTTCGCCTCCGAAAACGCCGACAGATGCCACGCGGAAAGCAATGTTGACTCCGTTCAGCTCCACGCTGAAAGAACCGTCCTGCGGCCGTCTTTTTTCGGCAATATCCATGCCGGCGGCGACTTTGAACACGCTGATGACGGAAAGTCCTTTGTCGCCCAGCAGTGTATCATAAATGCGGATCATGCCGTCGATCCGGAACCGGATCATGCTGGCGTCTTCCTTCGGATCAATGAATACATCGCTGGCATTGCGGGTGATTGCCTCGTAAAGAATCTGTTTTGCCAGATTGACGCCCAGGGACAGGTCTTCCCGGTTGGCGAACATATCATGTCCGTGGCTGTTCAGAAAAGTCAGGTTCATATAGGCGGTTCCGGTTTTATGACTCCCGTTTTTGCTGAAGTGTCGCAGAAAAGAAAAAAATTCCCGGTTTTCCTGAAAATACAGATACAGCAGCATCAGCGGACCGAAGAAAAAGGACAGAAAATTGAACAACTGCGCATGGGATCCGAAAACCGTTCTGCCGGATTTTGTCAATTTCCGGAAAGCATACAGCCCGGACAGAAACCAAAGGTACAGCACAAGCAGTTTGAAAAAACCTGTATTCACGATCTTACTTCCTCTTTTTTCTGTCTGTATCAGCATTAATATAATATGAGCCGAAATAAAAAGCAATCGGAGAAGCGGGGTTTACAGCTGAAAAACGCGGGAAACTTTGATTCCGGTCTGGAAAAAGCCGGGGAATGGGTGTAAAGTAAGGTATGACTAACGAAGGAGTGCTTCATGGATTGGGAAGCGATTGTCAAACGCGGCGTGGAATCGGACGAACTGGATTACAAGGCGGCGCAGAACTGGAACCGGCTGACCCGGACCGGACGTGCCAAATTTGCCCGGCATTGCATGGCAATGGCAAATACCAAAGGCGGGTTCATTGTGGTCGGTGTCGGGGAGGATGCTTCGGGGAAACCCGCTCTGTTTACCGGACTGACCGAGGAAGAGTCCCAGTCTTTTGATCCTACGGAAATCGGCAATTTTGTCAACCGTTTCGCGGATCCTCAGGTGGAATTCACATTGGAACGTCCGGTGGTGGACGGGCGGCGGTACGTGATTTTTTCGGTCAAACGCTTTTCCCAGCTGCCGCATGTCTGCACGGGCGGCTGCGACCATGAACTGATTCAGGGGGTATTTTATATCCGTACCGCAGATGCGTCGAGCCGTCCGGCATACCGGGCAAGTGAAGTCCATGCGCTGATTCAGCGTGCCATGCGCAATCAGCGGGAACTGCTCGGACGCATGATCCGCGGTCTGCTTTACGAAAACCACATGGCGGCGCCCAGTGCGGAAAGTCAGAGCCGCTTTACGGAAGAACTGAATCATTCGCGCCGTTTTTTCCAGAAATGCATCCGGCCGGAAAATTCCGCCGTGCAGCTGGAACTGTCGATTTTTCCGGAAGTATATGAAACAGAGCGTTTTTCATTGTCTGAACTGCGCTCAGCCTCGGCGGAACCCGGAGGCATTACTCCGGAAACCGGGTTCATCGCTCCGGATGAATTGCGCCGTGCTTATTTCACCAATGTGTCCCTGCGTTTCGGCGGTCAGCATCATGCCTGGCAGATCTACCGGTCGGGGCTGTTTCATTTCCTGCGTGTTTTTCCCGAACTGCGGCACGGTCCGGTGCAGTATGAACCGCTGTGCGCCCTGCTGACGGATGCCGTTTCCTACTGCGCCACTCTGTTCGGGGCATTGGGTTTCAGCGATGAAATTCTTCACATTGAAATCCGGCTGGACAATGTGGAAAACCGCCAGCTGATTTTCCCCGGAGGCGAACCGGCGGATGCGGTCTGCCGGATTCCGGAAATTGCCGTGCATCGGAGCTGTTCCGCCGCAGATCTGATTTCCGGACGCGCCGCCCATGCGGATGAACTGATCCGCCGGGTCTGTGAACGTTTCAATGTTTCCGACGGACGGCACCGGGATTTGCCGGGCTGGATCCGGAGACGTCTGGAACTGCCGGTGGAGAACCGAACCTTGCCTTCCGTTTCATTGTCTGAAGAATGAATTTACCAGAAAGGATGTCATCATGAGATTCATAATGCTGCTCTGTGTTCTGAGCATGGCTTTTTCTTTGTCCGCCGGAAAACTGGAACAGAAAACCGCGCGGGATTCCAACGGATATACTTATCAGTACGTAACGGATGACCCGTTCAACGGACGGGAGTATACACTGTCCAACGGACTGAAGGTATATCTGGCGAAGATTCCGGTCAAACCCCGGATCACTTTCAAACTGGCGGTCCGGGCAGGCATGGCGGATTCCCCAGCGGATGCCACCGGTCTGGCTCATTACTTTGAACATATGATGTTCAAGGGAACCGACCGGATCGGCGCACTGGATTATGAACGTGAAAAAGTTCTGCTGGATCAGATTGAAAAACGGTTCGAGGAGCGGCGCAGAACGGATGATCCCGCCCGGAAGGATGTCATTTATGCGGAAATCGACCGGTTGTCCGGCGAAGCCGCCCGGCTGGCTTCCGCAGGCGAGTACAGCAGCCTGATTGCCTCCATCGGCGGCATGAATCTGAATGCGTTCACGGCGTCGGATATGACTGTCTATGTGGTGGATATTCCCGCGCAGGAACTGGAGAAACTCCTGAAACTGGAATCGGAACGGATGCGGAAGCCGGTCATGCGTCTGTTTCATACGGAACTGGAAGCCGTGTATGAGGAATTCAACCGCGGTATGGATAATGACGGACGTCTGCTGCTGGAAGCCATGAGCAGCGGTCTTTTCCCCGGACATCCCTACGGCTGGACTCCGTTCATCGGCAATCCGGAACACCTGAAAAATCCGTCCATCACCGCCATCCGGAAATTTTTTGACCGCTATTATGTGCCTTCCAATATGGCGCTGATTCTGGCGGGAGATCTGGATTTCGACAAAACCATCCGGCTGGTGAATCAGTATTTTTCCCATTTCCCTGCCGGACAGACGCCGCAGCGCGATCTGCCGAAAGCCGGCGCATTGACCGCGGACCGCAAGGTTCAGGTCAGCAGTCCGAAAGCGGAATCGCTCCGGATCGGCTTCCGGGTGGAGCCGGGACGGCGCAATGAACTGCTGGGCGCGCTGCTTGCCGATCTGCTTTCCAACGGCACTGCCAGCCTGCTGGACCGCGATCTGGTCCGCGCCCAGAAAGTGCTGGGAGCCAGTGCTTATTTCGACGCCCGCCGGGATTATTCCCTGTTTGTACTGTCCGGACGTCCCCGCAAAGGGCAGACTCTGGATCAGCTTTCCGCGCTGCTGCTTGCCGAACTGGACAAAGTCCGTCGCGGCGATTTTGACCCCGCTCTGCTGTCGGCGGTTACTGCCAACTACCGGAAATCGCTGGTACTGTCCAGAGAACAGCCGGATTCTGCTGCCTGGACGTATCTGGATGCTTTTGTCAAAGGACAGAGTTATGCGGAAAATCTCCGGATATTCGATGACCTGGAAAAAATCACGAAAACGGATATTGTCAACTTCGCGCAGTCGCTGGGACATTATGTCCGGGCGGATAAAGTTACCGGTCCGGCGGATTCTTCCGGCAAAGTGGCGAAACCGGCAATGACTCCGGTCGCGGTCAATCCGCATAAACGTTCCGATTATGCCGTTCAGTTTGCCGCCTTGCCGCGTTCTCCGCTGCCGGCTCTGGATGTGATTGATTTTCAGAAGGATTTCAGCATTCTGCCCGCCGGGAAATATGACCGGCTGTTCTACAACCGGAAGCCTTCTCCTGCCAATGACACTCTGTTCACCCTGCAGATGTACGTGGAAGCCGGGTCCGCCTGCGATCCGCTGCTGCCGCTGGCGTTGGATTATCTGAATTATCTGGGAACGACCCGGTATTCCGCGAATGCTCTGCGTCAGGAATTTTTCCGGAAAGCACTGGATTTTTCCTTTTCCTGTGAATCGGAACGCAGTTCATTGAATTTGAGCGGATTCGGTTCGGATATGGAATATGCGCTGGCATTGTCCCTGTATTTCCTGCGGGATGTCCAGCCCGATGAAAATGCCTGGCATGTTTATGTGGAGCGTCTGCTCAAAGGCCGGGCGGACGCCAAAAAGAACCAGCAAGCCAGTTTCCGGGCTCTGAATTTTCTTGCCGCCTACGGCACGGAAACGGAAAACAACCCGATTCTGTTTGCCAGTTCGGTCAGTGAAAAACAGCTTCGTTCCCTGACCGGCGCGGATATGGTCGCTCTGGTCCGGAAATATTTCGGTGATGCCGGCTTGCCGCGACTGTATGCTTACGTCGGTCCGGCGAAGGACAGCGAAGTAACGGAGCTTCTGCGGAAAACGGACAAAGACCGTCTTGCTCCGGCGGTCAAGGCTCCGGCGCGGAAAGAGTTCCGCCAGCTGCCGACGGAACGGCCCCGCGTTTTGCTGCTGCCGTATGATTCCGCGCAGTTCCTGATGGGTATCCGCAGCCGCGGGGCGGAATTTGATTTGTCCCGTTCGCCGCTGATCCGGCTGTTCAATCAGTATTTCGGCGCGGGCGGTCTGGATGACGTGGTGTTTCAGGAGATCCGCGAATCCCGCAGTCTGGCGTATTCAGCGTATGCCGTGTATCAGGATGCAATGGAAAAGAACCGTTATGACGTGGTGTTCGGTTTTGCCGGAACGCAGCCGGATAAATTTTTCGAGGCGGCGGACGCCATGCTCGGACTTTTCCGGAAAATGCCGCTGTTCCCGGAGAAAGTCCGTCTTGCCAAAGAGAAACTGCTGAAAGAGATGTCTGCACAGAAACATTACGGCAATCTGATCGGTTTCTGGTTCAAAGCCCGGAAAATGGGGCTGAACCGCGACTGGCGTCCGGAATTTTTCCGTCAGCTGGAAACGCTTACCGCTGAACAGGTTGCGGACTTCGCCGCGAAGGAAATCGCTCCGCTGGATTTCGAAATTCTGGTGGTGGGACCGGCGGACAAACTGGATCGCGCCAGACTGGAAAAATACGGTCCGGTCAGGACGGTAACGCCGCAGGAGATTTTCGGTTATTGAAAACAGAAAACAGAACGCGGCTGCCCAGATGAGAATCTTTCTCCGGACAGCCGCGTTTTTATGTGTCTGACAGCGTTTATTCTTCGTCGCTGACGTCGGTGTATTCGATGTCGTTTTCGCTGAACATGTGTTTGAGGTCTTTGCGGTCGATGGCTCTGAACAGCGCTTCGTCCGGCGACACAAAACCTTTTTCCACAACTTCAAACAGGCTGTTGTTCATAGTGCGCATACCCTGTTTGGTTCCGGTCTGAAGGACCGATTCGATCTGGAAGATTTTGTTTTCGCGGATCAAGTTGGAGACTGCGGAGTTGACCACGAGGATTTCCAGAGCGGCGATACGTCCCTTACCGATACGTTTGCACAACGTCTGGGCGACCACGCCTTTCAGGGAGCCGGCCAGCATGGTGCGGATCTGCGCCTGACGGTTGGCAGGGAACTGCTGAATGATGCGGTCCACGGTACTGGCGGCGGTGGTGGTGTGCAGCGTACCGAACACCAGGTGTCCGGTTTCTG
>CAKUJH010000014.1 GCA_934661375.1 uncultured Victivallales bacterium | reverse complement strand
CCGTTGCACAGCCCGAACGGCAGCACCAGCAGCGCCGCCACGCACATGCCGCAGGTTACAGCGTCGGTGGTGCGGATTTTTCCAGTGATCCGGGCAGTAGCAACAATGTACAGTGCCCACATGATGCCGGCGAAAGCCACGAGCAGCAGTCCGACTGGGTCAAGAGTACCGGTTTTCCACGGAACAATCAGCAGAATTCCCGCCGCCGCCAGAATAGCCCAGAGAAAATCCAGTGCCTGACGCGAACACAGCAGAGCCAACCCCAGCGGACCGACAAATTCCACGGCAACTCCGATTCCCAGCGGAACCCGTTGAATACCATAATAAAACGTCAGATTCATGGTACCGATTGAGATGCCGTAAAACAGAATATAGAACCATTGCCGCCGGGTGAATTTCCAGAGCTTCGGACGGTTTATCAGCGCCAGCAGCAGCCCTGCAATTCCCACCCGGAGAGTTACTGCTCCGGCAGGCCCCAGCAGATGGAACAGATATTTGGCTATGGACGCACCGCTCTGAACGCTGATCATGGAACCCAGCGCGGAAACAACGGCCCACTTTTTATTGAATGTCATGACAAACTTTCCTTTTCTGCAATCCGAAGGCACAAAAAATCCCATTCATGCAATCGGATTCGTCATAAAGACCGGATTGTCCGGATTTTTGCAACTTCATAATCCTGATAATATATCACACTTTCCGGAAAAACGCAATCCGCAATCCGGCATCCGTCTGCAAAAAATCAGTATTTTCGCAGAATTGTTTCCTTCCGGGACGAATGGCAGCGGATAACGCTCTTTCCGGTCGTCTGAAAGTGCATTTGGCTTTATTTCCGAAAAACTTTTATTACAACAGCTTGCAAAAACTGCAATGCACGTCTATATTATTTGGATTGTCCGTTGAAACGGATTGGTTTTCAACAATTAATTTTATGAAAGGTTAAGAAAATGTCGTCGTGCCCCTTTGAGGACCTGAAAGCCCGCGGGTTCATTTACCAGAACACTTCCGAAGAAGCCATTAAACAACTTCTCTCCGAAGGTCCGGTATATTATTACGTCGGCTTTGACCCCACCGGCGACAGTCTTCATGTCGGACATCTTCTGCCGGTCATGGCCATGCGTCATCTCCAGCTGGCTGGACACAAGCCGATTGTGCTGGTTGGCGGAGCCACCGGACAGATCGGCGATCCTTCCGGAAAAAGCGTGGCGCGCGTCCAGCTTTCCAAGGAAGTTGTCGCCCATAACGCGGAATGTCTCAAGAAACAGCTTTCCCGGTTCATTTCGCCGGAAAATGCCGTGTTTGCCAACAATGCCGACTGGTTTAACGATATGCGGTATCTGGATTTCCTGCGCGATATCGGTTCCAAATTCAGCGTCAACAAGATGCTTACCGCCGAATCGGTCAAAATGCGTCTGGAAACCGGATTGTCCTTCCTCGAATTCAGCTACATGCTGCTCCAGGCGTACGACTTCTACATGCTGAACAAAAAATACAACTGCAAGCTCGAAATGGGCGGACAGGATCAGTGGGGCAACATCACTGCCGGCACGGAACTGGTCCGGCGCATTTCCCAGCAGGAAGTCCACGGCTTCACCATGCCGCTGCTGATGAACAGCTCCACCGGACAGAAATTCGGCAAATCCGTCGGCGGCGCAGTCTGGCTCGACAAGAACAAAACTTCCGTGTTTGATTATTATCAGTTCTGGCGCAACACCGATGATGCGGACGTCCGCAAGCTCATGCTTTACTTCACCATGCTGCCGATTGATGAAATCGACCATCTGTGCGCAGCCTCCATCAACCGAGCCAAAGAAGTGCTGGCATACGAAGCGACGGCACTGGCCCATTCTCCGGAAGAAGCTGCGAAGGCATATCTCGGAGCCGGTGCGAAATTCGGTTTTGCCGACAAGGAAAACAAAATTCCCACAAGCAGTGCAATCGGAAAAATTCAGGCGGACACCGCGGTGCTGGATGACCTCCCGACCTGCAATGTCATTATTCCGGAAGAAGGCATCTGGATTGTCAAACTGCTGGTGGAAGCCGGCCTGTGCAAATCCAACGGCGATGCGCGGCGTCTGGTCCAGGGCGGCGGAGCCTACCTGAACGATATCCGGATTGACAGTGCGGACCGCAATGTGATGAAAAGCGAAATTCCTGCCGGGGGCGCGATCCTCAAAGCGGGAAAAAAGAATATCAAGCGCATCGTTGCGCAGTGATTTGAAAATTCGCCGTTCACGTGATATATTATACGGCTTTTGACAGAAGAACAACTTAAACAATGGAGTGAATATGTATTCTGCCGCAGATCTGAAAAAAGGTTTGAAAATCGAAATTGAAGGTGTGCCTTACACCATCACCGACTTTGAATTCTGCAAACCGGGAAAAGGAACCGCCCTCTACCGCTGCCGTCTCAAAAACATGGTGAACGGCAGTTCCATGGACCGCACGTTCCGTCCGGTGGACAAAGTGGATGTGCCGAATCTGGAAGAACGCGAAATGCACTATTCCTACCATGACGGCAGCAACTACATTTTCAGCGATTCCGAAACGTATGAAGAAATTCAGATCACTGCGGAACAGCTGGGCGACCGCACTTACTTCCTGCTGGACGACATGGTCTGCAACGTGCTGTTCTTCAACGGCAAACCGATTGACATCACCCTGCCGACCTTCATCACCCGCGTGGTTGCGGAAACTGAACCCGGCGCCCGCGGCGACACGGCTTCCTCCAACGTGATGAAGCCTGCCAAACTGGATAACGGTTATGAACTGATGGTTCCTCTGTTCATCAATCAGGGCGACACCATCAAGGTTGACACCCGGACCGGTGGCTATGCCGAACGCGTCAGCAAAGGTTGAGCCGACGACTTCATACGAACGCCTTTTGTCCGTGGCGCGGAATCTTCCCGTCCGGGCAAAAATTGCGTCCCTTTTACGCGCCGCCTTCGATGCGGCGCGTTTTGTTGAAGTCGAAACGCCTGTCGGAATCATTGCACCCGCAGCAGAGGAATATATCGAAGCTCCGAAAGCGGACGGATTCTTTCTCCGAACGTCTCCCGAACTTCAGATGAAGCGTCTGCTTGCCGCTGGCATGGAGCGCATTTATCAGCTGGGACCCTGTTTCCGCAGCGGAGAAAACGGACGCCGGCACCGGCAGGAATTCACCATGCTGGAGTTTTATCAGACGGGAGCGGATTATCTTCAGCTGCTGGAATTCACACAGAGTTTTCTGCTGTCGGTCTGCCGCGGTCTCCATGGAGATTCCTCCTTCCGGTTCAACGGAGAAACCATTTCTCTGGAAAAACTGGAAATCATTCCGGTGCGGGAAGCATTCCGGCGGTTCGCAGGAAAAAGCGCGAATCAATGCGCGGAAGAGGAAGGATTGTTTGAACTGGTTCTGGTGGATCAGGTTGAACCGAAACTGCCGAAGGATCGTCCCTGCGTACTGATTGATTATCCGGTGCGCTTCGGAGCATTTGCCCGGCCGAAACCTGCCGATCCTTCGCTGGTCGAACGCTGGGAAATCTATCTCGGCGGAATTGAACTCGCCAACACGTACGGCGAATTGATTGACCCGAAAATTCAGCGTGAACGCTTTGAACGTTTTTCCCAGACCCGCCGGGAACAGCATCTGGCGGAATATCCGGAACCGACGGCTTTTCTGGAAGCCATTGATCATGGGTTCCCGCCCTGCGCCGGTTCTGCCCTGGGATTTGACCGGCTGGTCATGCTGCTGACGGATCATCCGGACATTGCGGATATTTCCTTTCCGCTGGATTCCTGAAAAGAACAACGGTTATTTTCTGAAAACAAGGAGGCGGCATGAAAGCGGTTTCGGGAACTCAAATGCATGAATTGGATCAGCGCACCATTCGGGAATGCGGCATTTCCGGAGAGCATCTGATGAATACCGCCGGTCTGCTGGCAGGCGGCGTCATTCTGGACTGGCTGACCGAAACCGGGTTGGGAAATCCCATGCCGAAAATCGTTGTTCTCGCCGGCAAAGGAAACAACGGCGGCGACGCTTTTGTGGTCGCAAAACTGCTCGCCGATATGGGATATACGGTGTCTCTGCACTGCATTTCACATGAATCCCGGCTTTCAGGAGACGCCCTGACCATGTTTCAGCGTCTTCCCATGAATCTGCGCTGCGATGTTTCCTATTCCCTGTCGAAAAATGACCTTGCCGATTCCCGCACGGTGGTGATCGACGGTCTGCTCGGCACGGGATTTCACGGTACACTGCGTGAACCATACCGCGCCTGGTGCGCCGCTGTCAACCGTTCCGGTCTGCCGGTCATTGCCCTGGATATTCCGTCCGGTCTGGATGCCGATTCCGGGAAAGCGGATCCGGATGCCGTCATTGCGGATCTGACTGTTACCATGGCTGCGCCCAAAACCGGAATGTTTTCAGCCGCCGGAATTCACTGCACCGGACTGCTGCGCACCGTGGACATCGGCATTCCCGCCGCTTTTTATTCGGACCTGCCGGATACGCAGGACTGCACAGGAGCGCAGGATGTCAAAAATTTTCTGAAACGGGAAGACTTTGACGCGCATAAGTATACACGCGGTCATTTATTCATTGCGGGCGGATGCCGTCTGTACCCCGGCGCACCGCTGCTGGCTTCGGAAGCAGCATTGCGTTCCGGCGCGGGTCTGGTCTCCTGCTGGCTGCCGGAACAGGCAGAGTTTTATGCGTCTGTGCCCAAAGCCCTGATCGTCCGCAGACTGCCGGGAAGCAGCGGTTTTTTCTCGGCGGAATCTGCGGAAGCCTTGCTGCCCATGCTGGACAAAGCTGGGGCATTGGTGATCGGACCGGGAATCGGAAGTGAACCGGGATGCGCGGATTTTGTGGAACGGCTGCTGCCGCTGGAACTGCCGCTTCTGCTGGATGCGGATGCGCTGAATCTGCTGTCCCGGCATCCGGAATGGGTGGAACTCCTGCAAGCCCGCCGCAAAGCCACGGTTCTGACACCACATGCAGGAGAACTGAAACGTCTGACGGACATGCTGAAACTCAAATCCGAAGATTATTCCCGTGCCGCACTGGCAGTGGAAACCGCAAAAAGACTGAATGCCTATGTAGTCAGTAAAGGAGCGCGGACATTGGTAACAGCTCCGGACGGACGCTGTTCGGTGAATCTGAGCGGCTGTCCCGCGCTGGCAACGGCAGGAACCGGCGATCTGCTTTCCGGAATGACCGGTGCATTTCTGCTGAACCGGCAGCTGAATATCTTCGATGCTGTCCGGACTGCGGTTTTTCTGCATGGATATGCGGCGGAACAGGCGGCACCGATCGGTTCGCGCGGCTGGATTGCCGATGATTTTCCGGCATGGATTGGTCCCGCTATGCGCAAATTGCGTGTCAACGCCTGATTGACGTTACTGCGGGATTTCCCGAATCCGCAGATCGTATTTGGAATCACCGGTCAGAATCTTCCGGAGCATGGCGGAATCCACTCCCCGCAGTTTCATTCTGCGCTGAAGTTCCTCCTCGTACCGGGCTGCCTGCGGAAAATCACGCATCATCCGCGCCGCCACCACCATATTGTAGACTGGGCGCAAGGTCAGCGGAAACAGTTCCGCTTCCGTCTGATAATCCGCAATCGCTTCCTGAAAACGCCCCAGACGCATCAGTGCATTGGCGCGTCCCATGTGCAGTCCGGGATAATTCGGGATATTGGATTTCAGCATGGCATCCGCCACCAGCACACTCAATTCCGGTTTCCGGATTCTTTTTTCCAGCAGACGCAGAACCGCAAAATTCGCCTGATAATCCGCCGGACACCAGCGAGCCATCCGGCGGATGATTTCCTCCTGCTCAACAGCAGTCATCGGAACAGAATACAGACGCTGCACCGAACAGGCTGCCCAGGCGGACTGTCCGGCGACCACAATTCCGCAAACCATCAGCGCGGCCCCCGCCGCCGGAGCCAGTATTTTCCGAAGCGGCGGAACCCGCACACTCTCCGGTTCCGGATTCAGGAGAAATTCATGCCAGAGCATCCCCAGACACAGCAATGCGATCAGATAAGTCGGCCAGGAAATCCAGATCAGATCCAGACTGCCATGAAAAAACGCATACAGCACAGTCAGGAAACACAGCACGGTCAGCGGCGGCAGCGTTTCGCGCCGGTATAATTTCCGTGCTGCCTGCCACAAGGGAGCAAACAGCAGAATACCCCAGCAGATCAGCCCGAAAATTCCCCAGGAACCCGCGATGTAAAGCAGGTGGCTGTGCGGATGATTTGAGCGGGCGGCTGGATTCAGTATGCTGAAATACTCCAGCGGACGGTGCCGCATGAATTCATTTTCAAAACCCGCCTGTCCCGTCCCGAACAGCGGATATTCCGCAATCAGGGAAACTGCGCCTTCGTACAGCATCACTCGGCCGTCATCCATCATGAAGCGGCTGACCGCATCGGTGTTCCGGGACAGCCAGAAGCCGCCCCCCAGCATCGCCGCCAGCACAATGCCGCACAGAAGTTTCCGCCATTTTCCTGAAGCGCGCAGCCAGCCGTAGACCAGACCGGTCAGCACGGCGGCGCAGACCGCCCCCTTGGAACCGATGCGAAGCAGAACCGCGGCATTGACCATCACCGCCAGCACAGAAAGCCACGGAAAGCGTCCGCGCGATTCCAGTTTCCGGCAGAACATCAGCTGAAACGGGGTGCTCATCACCACCAGGGAGGCGGTCCAGTTGACATTGCCGGTGATGCCCGGTTCCCAGAAACCGATTCCGCGGACACAGTACGCGGTCAGACAGTACAACAGGTTGAAGACTCCGAGGAAAGCAATGAAGCCCGACAGAAATTTCCGGAAGAACGAATACTGTTCACAGACCAGTCCCGGCACCGTCAGCCAGACCAGACACATCCCCAGATGCGTCAGACTCAACCGGGGATTGAGAACAAAATGAAACAGAATCAGCAGCAGGAAACCGATCCAGGCAGCCAGAACCCAGGTTTTCAGACGCCGGACAAAAAGTTCCGCACGAACCGCCGGAAAAAGCAACAGACCGGCACTGATCAGACCCAGCGCACCGGCAGTGAACAGCGGAAACGCTCCCGCTTTTCCGAATGACCAGTAAAGCGAGGGGTTCCACAGCAAAGCACAGATCAGCAGCACAGCTCCGGGGATCCAGCTCCCCTGCCCGGAAAAATCAGAATGCCTTGCGTCAATGCGTTCCGTCATATTTCCTTTCCGGGACCGGATGCCCTTATTCCTGATTGGTTTTCAGGATTTCCACGAAGGCTTCCTGCGGGATGTTGACCTGACCGATCTGTTTCATCCGCTTCTTGCCTTCCTTCTGTTTTTCCAGCAGTTTGCGTTTACGTGTGATGTCGCCGCCGTAACACTTGGCAAGCACGTTTTTCCGCAGAGAACGGACCGTTTCGCGGGCAATGACCTTGCCGCCGATCGCCGCCTGAACCGCAATCTGGAACTGGTGCATCGGAATGGCTTTGGCAAGACGTTCCGCCAGCATTCTGCCGCGCTCATACGCACGGTCGGCATGAACGATCGTGGCGAAAGCATCCACGGGTTCACCGTTGACCAGCATGTCCAGCTTGACCAGTTTTTCCGCCTGATAACCGGCAGGTTCATAGTCCATGCTGCCGTATCCGCGGGTCAGAGATTTGAGGCGGTCATGAAAATCGATCAGAATTTCGTGCATCGGAATGCGGGCGGTCAGCATGACATGCCGGGCGTCCACATTTTCCGTATTGGTGCAGATTCCGCGTTTCTGCATGATGAGATTCATGATATCGCCCATGTATGTGGTGGGAATCATGATTTTCGCATTGATGAGCGGTTCTTCAATCCGCTGAATCTCCGAAGGATCGGGCAGATGCACCGGGTTGTCCACATCAATCATTTTGCCGTTATTCAGATACACATGATAAATCACGCTCGGATATGTGGCAATGATGTCCATGTTGTATTCGCGGCGCAGACGTTCCTGAATGATTTCCATGTGCAGCAGACCGAGGAAGCCGCAGCGGAAACCGAATCCCAGCGCAGCGGACGTTTCCGCCTGATACTGGAATGCTGCGTCGTTGAGCTGAAGTTTCGCCATGCTGAATTTGAGCTGTTCGTAGTCCGCAGTGTCAATCGGGTAAATACCGCTGAACACCATCGGACGGCTTTCCTGAAAACCGGGCAGCGGTTCCGCGCAGGGGTTGGCGGCATCCGTCATGGTATCACCGATCCGCGTATCGGAAGGTGATTTGATGTTCGGGATGATATACCCCACCGAACCGGCGGCAAGTTCTTTCTGCACCTTCATTTCCGGAGTGAACACACCGACTTCCTTGATTTCGCTTTCCAGCCCGGTACTGTAAATCCGCAGTTTTGAACCGGGTTTGAATGCGCCTTCAAAAACACGCACATACGTAACAACGCCGCGGTAGGCATCATAAATGGAATCGAAAACGAGCGCGCTGGGGCGTTTGTCCCCGCTGCTTTTCGGCGGCGGAATGCGTTTGACAATTGCTTCCAGAACTTCCGGCACCCCGGTGCCGTCTTTGGCGGAAACCAGCAGAGCTTCTTCCCGCGGAATCATCAGAATCTCCTCCATCTGATCGAAACAGAGATCCAGGTCTGCGGCGGGCAAGTCGATCTTGTTGATCAGCGGAATGACCGCCAGATTGTGTTTGAACGCAAGATTGACGTTGGCAACGGTCTGTGCCTGAACACCCTGGGTCGCGTCGATCAGCAGCAGTGCGCCTTCGCACGCCGCCAGGGAACGGCTGACTTCGTAGGAAAAGTCCACATGCCCCGGAGTGTCAATCAGGTTCAGTTCATATTCCACTCCGTCGGATGCCTGATACATCATGCGCACAGGATGTGCTTTGATCGTGATCCCGCGCTCCTGTTCCAAATCCATGGCGTCCAGAAGCTGCGCGTGAACCAGATCCCGTTTCTCAATGGTATGGGTTGCTTCCAGCAGACGATCCGCCAGCGTGGATTTGCCGTGGTCAATATGTGCAATAATGGAAAAATTCCGTATTTTGTTCAATTCGCCCATGGATGATTCGCCTTTATATATAAGTTCAGCGGGTAATGTAACCTCTGAATCTTTTTTTGTCAACCCGTTTATGCGAAAAACTCCGCTTGTTTTCCCCGCCGGATGTTTTTCTGTCTTTTTTCAGTACGTTCTTTCGGAATAAAGTTGAAAAAGTTCCCCAAAGATGCTATTGTTCCAGT
The DNA here is from genome assembly GCA_934661375.1 of uncultured Victivallales bacterium. GTDB lineage: Bacteria > Verrucomicrobiota > Lentisphaeria > Victivallales > UBA1829 > SIG94. Next base: position 74,351 of record CAKUJH010000014.1, on the reverse strand, counting down.
CAAATGCTTCTGAAACCTGAACACCGGAATTTTTTGCCGGACAACAACAGCCAGGAGGAAAAATGAGCCTTTCACAATATATGCTTTCCTGTATCCGGAAAATAAATGAAAGCGACCGTTTCTTTTCATACGACGCCATGCGGAATACCTGCACACTTATGGAAAATCTGATGCGTGAACTTCATCTGAAACAGGTAACGACCGAATGGTTTCCCTCGGACGGCATTACGGATTTCGGCGGCTGGCTCATGCCGCTCTGCTGGAATCCGGAACAGGCGGTATTGGATCTGGTTCTGCCGGATGGAACCGAACAGGAAATCTGCTCTTTTACGGATGTCCCCTGCTCTCTGATGCAGTACAGCCGGGCGGCGGACATCACGGCGGAAATGGTTCTGCCGGATGCGGAAGACGTCGCAGGAAAAATCGTTTTCTTCCCGGATCATCTGGTCCAGATGAACGAAACGCTCGCACTGTTCAAACGCGGAGCCGCGGGAGTTGTCTGCGCCGGACTGCAAAGTCCGTATCAGGGCAAACCCGGCTTTGAATATCTGGACAACGCCTGCCAATGGTGCAATTATCAGATTCCGTTCTGGCAGGTTCCGGAAAACCCGTTCGGATTTTCCCTGTCGCCGAATCAGGGAAAATTCCTGATGCGGCAGCTTCGTGAAAACGGAAAAGTTGTTCTTCATGCGAAAGTGGAAGCGGAAATTTCCGCCGGAAAAATTCCGGTGGTCTCCGGACTGCTGCCGGGCGAAACCGATGAAGAAATCGTTCTGACCGGACATCTTTTCGAAGCCGGAGCGAACGACAATGCCAGCGGCGCGGCGGAAATGCTGGCGACGGTCAAAGAACTTTCCGCCATGCCGCGCAAACGCGGAATCCGGCTGATGTTCACTCATGAATGCAAAAGTCTGCAAGCTTGGCTGAATACCAGAAAAAGTTTCCCGAAAATGGTCGCCGGACTGAATACCGACATGGTCGGCGTTTCGCTGGACCGGACTGCTTTTGTCGGTGACGGCGCGCCTTCGTATCCGACTTTTGCCACGCCGCTGGTGCAGCATTTCCTGAAAAAACACGGTTTTTCCGCTTACTTCGGACAGATCACCGGCAATGATTCTTCGCTGTGTGAACCGTTTTTCGGGACCGCAATTCTTTCCCTGGAATTTCTGGCGGATCCCAATTACCATAATTCCGCCGACACTCCGGACAGAATTGATCCGGAGCTACTGGAAGACACCTTTCAGACAGTCAGGGAATATGTCGCATTTCTGGTCAATGCCGGATTGCCGGAAGCCAAAACGGCGGCACAGCTTTCACGGGATTATGACCTGGCAAGGAAGACGGACGCGGCTGTCGCCAATCAGCGGATGCGTTCGGTCCGAAGTCTGGTTTCCGTCCCGGCGGAACAGCAGGAACTGGACCGCTTTCTGCAATCCCTGCAAATGGCGGAATCCCCTGTGTCCATTACGGAAAAATCGGAATTTCTGCGCGGAATCATCCCGGTGAAACAGTTCCGCGGTTTCTTCGCTTTTGAAAAATTCTGGTGTCACGCCGAAGCACAATACCCGGAGCTGTCTTCATTGTTTTCCGGCTGGAGCGCGCCGCGCTGGGTGGATGACGCCATGGCATGGGCGGATGGCTCCCGTACCGCGGAACAGATCCTGAACCTGGTGAACGCCAGCTGGGAAAAGCCTGTCTCCGCGGCATTTTTCAGTGATTTTCTCCGGTTCATGAAAGAAAACGGGTACGTTTCCTGGAATACGGCTGAAAACGCTTCGGAAACGCTGTGATTTTTACATAAGCAAAACATTCAGGAGGAACGGTCATGGATTACATTCTGTTTGCCATGATGTGCGTGCAGTTCGTTTTTCTGGGCAGGATATACCTGCGGCTACGGAATCAGGACAGAATTCTTGATACGTTGAACGAACTGCGCCGGGAAGTCGCGGAAATGAAGAAGCATTCTCCCGCCGCGTTGGAAAACCCCGCCGGAAAGAAACCGCCGGAACCGGCAGCGGAACAACCGCGGCAAACCGCGGCAAAAACCAGAATCACTTACGGAGATGTCCGTCTGCATCCGGAGAAAAAACACGTTCAGAGCGACTTTGAAAAACGCTCCGGAGAAATTCTGTGCAGAATAAAAAACTGGATCTGCGTGGGAGAAGAATACCGGAGCAAGGATGTCTCGCCCGAATATGCCGTGGCGACCACCTGGCTGATCCGGCTCGGCGTGCTGGTCCTGCTGGCGGGACTGGGATTTCTGACAAAATATGCCATTGAACACAACACTTTTCCGCCGGAGCTCCGCGTGGGCGGACTGTTTCTGCTGGCGGCGGCGCTGGTATGCGGCGGACTCCGTTTTGCATCCGGCAGATACCGGACGGTTGCGCTCGGCGTAATCGGGCTGGGATTCGCCGCGGGATATTTCAGCATCATTGCCGGCAGCCGCATATATGACCTGTTCGGACGGCTCAATGCGCTTTGCGCCATGGCTGTTCTGACGGCATGTTTCCTTGTCTTTTCCGTCCGGCGCAATTATTTTTTCCCGGCATTGGTCAGTGTCATTGGCGGTTATCTGGCTTTCCCGCTGCTCCGGCTGAATTCCGAACCGCTGATTTTCCAGCTTTCCTGCTATGCAGTCATGTCCGCCGGGGTTCTGCTCTGCGCCTGTTTCCGCAGCTGGCATGTGCTGAACTGGACGGGCTTCCTGCTGAATTTCGGCTTGTTTGCGAATCTTTGCTGGCGTCCGGACAGGGACAATTACCGTATCTTGCTTGTTTTTCTGGGAATTTATTTTGTGCTGTTCGCCCTGCTGCCCGCCGCGCAGGTCCTGTTCCGGAAGAGCCGGCTGGTTCTGGCGAATCTGACGCTGCATGAAGCGCTGCATGTCTTCTATTTTTCCTGTCTGCTGATGAATTACCAGACATTCGGGAAACAGGCTCTGCCCGCGCTGCTTCCGGCGGTCTTTGCGCTGCTGATGCTGATTCCGGCGCGGACAGCCGGAAAAACAGAAAGACTCTGGGTCCCGATTCATCTGATTTTTGCAGTGGGCGCAACAGTTCTGTTTATTCCGCTGCAATTCTCTCCGTACTGGATTCCTGCCTGCTGGGCGGCGGCCGCGCTGATCTCCATTGCACTGGCGGTGCTTCTTGCCTCAAAAGCCCTGTTCAAAACAGCTTACGCACAGTTCATACTGCTGGCTGCATGGGTTCTGTTCCAGAATGGTTCCTCGGAGCTGTACACCAGACTGCATTACACCGACGGACTGGAACAGCGGCTGATGTCCTGCGGGGTACTGATCCTTGCACTGTTCGCCGCCGCCGCGCTGTTCCGGTACGGCAAAAAACGGCAGCCGATGATCTGCTCTTATGCCCTGCCCGCGACGGACAAAGAATTTTTCTGCATCGGAAGTGTCCTGCTCTTCCTGTACAGTTCCTTTGAAATCCGGGAACTGCTGACAGACCGGCTGCCGGAATTCAAGTACGGAGGATTGTCCGTATGGTGGGGGATCTGGGCGACGGCCCTGCTGCTGGCCGGCATTCTGAAAAACAACCGTCCGGTGCGGCTGATCGCATTGGCTCTGTTCATCCTCTGCGCAGTCAAAGTTTTCCTGCTTGACCTGGCGAACCTGACCGCGCTGTACCGGATCGGAGCATTTCTGGGGCTGGGGCTGCTGATGCTGGCAGGAGCAGTGCTTTACACCCGGTTCAAAGACCGCATTTCTTCCGGACAGCAGAAATAAATTCCATCCGGCGGGGAATTGCCATATATCTGTTTCATAATTGCCATATGGCAATAAAAATCAAAATAAGCGGATATTGCCGCTTGCAGAAAAAATGATTTTGATATATTGTACCTGCAAAGGAAGGGAATTGCCGGATGGATATTATCGAAAAAATCAGTATCACCCTGCCGGAAAGCAGCCGGAATCCGAAGTATCGCCAGCTCGCCGACGGCCTGAGCCGCTGGATCGCGGAAAACCGGCCGGAGCCGGGCTCGCGTCTGCCCAGCGAACGTTCGCTGGCGGAATCCTGCGGAACTTCGGCAATCACGGTGTCCAAAGGCCTGAACCTGCTGGTGCAGAAAGGAATCCTGACCCGGAAAGGCGGTTCCGGTTCCTACATTGCCGCCGGCGACAGCAGCCGGCACGGACTGCTGCGGATCGGTATGCTGGCTCATGAAATCATCAAGCCGGACGACTGCTATATTTCCGAAGTTCTGCGGAGTTTCACCCAGTACTGGCAGGAACGTTCCGCCGATATGATTTCCCTTGTGCGTCAGCCCGAAGAATACATGCAGGCCATGCGCGAATACAATCTCGCGGGAATTCTGGTGATCGCTCCGCAGGAATCCTTCACCGGAAAAATCAAGGAACTGCTGGACGCCGGAATGCCGCTCGTCACTCTCGGCATACGGATTCCGGAATTCGCCGACGCCTCTTTCGGAACCGACCATGAAAAAATCTGCGAGGAAGCGGTTGCGTATCTGGTTTCGCGCGGACACCGCCGGATCGGTCTGCTGGCAAACAGCGGCATTATGAGAAAAAGTTCCGTGACGGAACGGGAAAACGGTTATCGCCGCGGCATGTGGAATGCGCGTCTGCCGGTCAATCCGGACTGGCTCATCCGGGCGAAACTGCCGCATGACAACCACTTCGACCTGGAAATGTTCCGGCGTCTTTTCTGCGGATCGGAAGCCCCGACTGCCATTCTGGCGGCATGTCACAGCGATGTACAGCCGCTGTATCTGCTGATGAAAAAACTGAAACTCCGTATCCCGCAGGATATTTCGGTGCTGGCATTCGACGACCCGTATTACGGAAAATCCATGACGCCCCCGTTATCCGTTTTCATGCAGCCGGTGGCGAAACTTGCCCTGAATGCGGCGCGGCAGCTGGAACAGAAAATCACCGGAAAACCGATGCTGCATTTCCCGTTCGAGGAAGCGGTCCTGGTTGCCCGCAAATCGGTAAGCCGTTTATCATGAAAAACAATATAAAATTCAAAAAGGAGGCGTCCGCATGAAAAATCTTACGGAAAACAAAAAAAACGGCATGACCGCAGGAGCGGAAAAGCGAAGGAGATTCACGCTTATAGAACTCCTCGTCGTTATTGCGATCATCGCCATTCTGGCGGGAATGCTCCTGCCGGCGTTGAACGCGGCACGGGAAAAAGCCCACACCGTCGGCTGCATCAGCAACATCAAACAACAGGGACTGCTGGTCGCCGGATACGCCCACGACCATCATGAGTATTACTACTCCGCCACTCCAACCACGGAACACTTCAGCATGTGGCCGGTTCTGCTCATGAACTGCGGATATGTCAAAGCTCCCAGGAGCAGCGAAAACTGGGCTTTCCATTTTCCGAAGTATTTCGGCTGCACCAAGGCATCCGTTCCGGCGCACGCCAACAAAAAGAACGGACTCATTCCGCAATCCATGGTGTACGGCGTCCGCATTGACTACAGAAAAAAAGACGGGAACTGGGCAGGCATGCCGAAATTCTACAAACTGCGGGAAGTGGTGACCGGCAATCTTTCCGATTTCATCCTGCTCTCGGATTCCGTCCAGAAAAACACCGAGCATAAAGCCGGGTACTTTGCCGTCTACTACTTTTACGACAACAGCTACGTAACTGCCCTGCGTCACGGAAAACAGGCTGGCGCATTGATGCTGGACGGTCATGCCGAAGCCATTTCGCCGTCCCGCATCAAAACTCTCCACACGCCGTTCTACAACTGGGTCTATGTCAAATAACAAGGAACTCCCGTCATGAAAAAAATCTTTCTCACGATTGCAAACGCGGTGTTGGCGCTGACGCTGTCCGCAGCCCCCGCCGAACTGAAAAATTCATCCATGCAGATAACCGTTCAGCCGGAAAACGGCGGAAAAATCACCGCCATGCGCAGTCCGGGCTTCTCTTTTCAGCTGACTCCGGAACAAATCCGGAAAAACACTCCGGGACTGGGAAAAGTCAGGGTCTTCGGCGACAATGCGGAATACATGTCCGGCAAATGGGAAACCGTCAGCAAATCCGACCGTTCGCTGGTCCTGCGCATTGCCGGACAGCCGCCGCAGCGGAATCTGGAAATCACCAAGACCTATTCGCTCCCGTCGGACGGCAATTACGTCAAAGTGGAATTGAAACTGAAAAACCGCAAGCCGATTGAAGGCGGATTCAAAGTCGTTCCGTGGATTCACAACGCCTTTCTGCCCGACTCCGGTGCGCATACCTTCTATCTGGCGCACAGAAACGGCGTGGAACAGATGGATTTCAACCCGAAGCTGACTGTGCAGAGCGCATTGAAAAACCCCGGCAACTGGATCCTCAGTTTCAGCCCGGAACAGCGGCAGGGACTCCTGATGGTCTCGGAAAACAAACCCGAAGCTGTTTACTGTTTCGCGTCAAAAAACATCAGTTCGCTGGAAATGCTTTTCCCTGCCGTCGACCCCGCGCAGGAAAAAAGCATTGTTTTCTATCTGGCACCCGTAGCGGAACTGAACAGCAATGCCTTGAACGGCACGGGTATTCCGGTCAAACTGGATCCGGCATTCAGCGCACAGCATTCGCCCGGCGAAAGAATAGATGTGATTTCCCATTTCAAAAACGCCGGAGAGAAAAATATTCCGGTGAATTTCCGGTTCTGGAAATCGGAAGCCGCCATATCCCCGGATGTTTCACTGCCGCTGACGTTCGGCATCCGCAAACTGAAAGCCGGAGCCATCAGTCTGGAAATCGACCTGCCGGAATTCGCGGAACTGACCGGACATACCGGAAAATACTGGTCGCATATTCAGGAAGACATGAATCTGAAATGGTCCAAGCCGGTTGTTCATGACGGACAGAAATACATACGGTATCATTTTGAAGTAACCTGCAAGGATATTCCTGTCTGGTTCCATTCTCATTGCCGGATTCTTGTCCGTGCGAAACAGAATGAAGGGAATGCACCGATCTATTACCGCGGCATTCATAACGGACAGATCACCATGGAGGAAAAAGTTCCCTGCCGGATCATCCGTATTCCGGCGGCAAAGACACCCCGTAATTTCAAACTGCTGATGGGCGCCGATTACAGTCTGATCCATGCGTGGAAAGATTTTTCCGGCACGATGAAACACCTCGGAATCAACGGAATATGCACCGACTGGAGCATTCCGAACCAGATCATTTCCGCAGAACAGGTCAAAGCCATGAACAGCCGTCTGAAAGGACAGGGGTTCATGACTTCCACCATGGGCATTTTCTATGTTCCCGCGCGGAAAAGCTATACCGTGGATACGGATTTGCGAGCGGTGGATATTGACGGCAGGAAGGCGACCTGCTTTGACTTCACTCTGCGCGGAGACTGGATGAATGCAGTTGCAGACAAAGCGGCTAAATTCATGAATCTGGGTTATGACCTCATCATTTCCGATTATGAACCGTATTTCGGCGGAGAACGTTACAGTTTCACGCCGCACACGGAAAAAATGTTCCGGCAGTATTTCCAGACCCGGCATCCGAATCTGAAATATGTTGACCCGAAAGAAATCGCCCGCAATCCCGAACGGCTGCCGGAACATCACAGGATCTGGGTCGAATTCAAATGCAGTCAGTTCGCCGATTACCTGAAATCAGTCGTGGAACAATCCCGCCGGCTCGCCGAAGGAAAAACCGGCATCGGACTCTGCACCATTCCCGGTTCTTCGGAGGAATCCATCCGGATGGACAACCTGAGCGACAACCGGAAATTCGGGGACATTCTGGATTACAACATGCCGATGCTGTATGACAACCTGTACCGCACCATGCCGGCATATCACCGCACCGTGGACCTGTTCCGGCAGATGTCCGCAGGGAAAAAGGCGACGGTTTTCCCGACTCTCACGCTGGGTTTCTGGGGCGAAGGCAATCCGTTCCCGCCGGAACATTCCTTCTTCCTGCTGCTGGAAACGGCTCTTACGCAATGCCAAGGAGCTTACATTTTCCCCGGATTTTCCGGTTCCGACAACCTCGGCATTCTGTACTTGAGCAAAGCGATGAACCTGATTGCAGAAATCGAGCCGTATCTGGACGGCGCGGTCCGGCAGGATCAGCAGGTGAAAATCCGCAAATGCCGGAACACGGATCAGAATCTGCCGGCGGCAGTTGAACCGGTCGTTCTGATCAAAGGAAAACAGATGCTGGTCTGGCTGGCGGAATATTCCGCGGATACCATCCGGCTTGCCGCCGATTTCCAACTGCCTGCCGACTGCAAAGTCAAAGTGCTTTCCGGTCCGGACGCCAAAACTCTGCTCCGGAAAGGTGAACTCCATGAAGTTACTCTGACTCCCGGTACAGATAAAGGACAGCTGCTCCTGCTGGAAACCATTGACGGCAATGATTTCCCGATCCGTTCGGAAAAAACAGATGAAGAAGTTTCCCGGCAAGATCCGCATCTGATTTTTTATGATTCCTTCGATGGAACCACCAAAGGGAAAAACGGTTCCGCCAGCCATTTCTACCAGCTTGATTCCGCAGGAAAAAAGGGCGGCTGTCTGTTTATGCGGGACTATGAATCCTTCTGGATACTGCCGCAGAAATTCGAACTGCCGGAAAAAGAGTTGACCGTTGAATTTCATTTCAAGGCATCGCGGATTTTCAAAGCGAAAAGCCGGTCTATGTGGGATCTCATGCGGGGCAATCTCGGCGACAGTCAGCTGTTCTGGCTGTTCTTTGATCCGGCAACGGGAAAAATCTGTCTGGCGGTCGGCAAGAAACAGAACGGCAAAGTCGTTGACTGGCCGGTCCGTCTGTTGTCGCAGACAGACAGCTGGCCCGCCAATGTCTGGATGCCCGTCAAACTGAATCTGGGACAAAGCGGCATCACTCTGACTGTCAACGGCAAAACCGAAATTGTCAGTACAAAACCAGTCTGGTTCAAAACGATGGATTCTCTTCAGATCGGACGTCCGTTTGTTTCCAGCGGACGTTTTGACGAACTGAAGCTGTATGACACCAAAAAATAAGGGGATGTCATACCAGGTTCTCATCCGCAGAACATGCCGGAAACCATCCGGCTGTTTTGCGGAATACCCGCAAAAACAGCAGATTCGAATGTTTTTTTTCAATACATCTGCGGATTTTTTGACGCTTTCCATTTGCAAAAATCAATATTCTGTGGTATTTTACCTGTTTGTTTCATAAAATCAATCAACAACAACCTTTTAACAGACAGGTGAATGAGATGAAAAAGATGTTCGGACTGGCAATGGTGCTGACCGCGGTCTGCGCGGCCGTTATGCTGGCGGGATGCGGAAAGAAAGCGGAGAAAAAAGTGCTCCGCATGGCTACGGAAGCAACGTTCCCGCCTTATGAATACTTTGAAAAAGGCAAGATTGTCGGCATCGACGCGGACATTGTTACCGAAATCGCCAAAACTCTCGGCTACGAAACGGAAATCATCGACATGAAGTTCGACTCCGTGATTCTCGCGGTCCAGACCGGCAAATGCGAAATCGCCGCCTCCGGCATCACCGTGACCGAAGAACGCAAGAAACAGATCAACTTCACTATTCCTTACGTTACCGCCACCCAGGTCATCATTGTTCCCAAGAATTCCCCGCTCAAAACCCCGGACTCTCTGAAAGACAAAAAAATCCGCATCGGCGTTCAGCAGGGTACGACCGGCGACCTCTATGTCGCCGAGAAACTGCATGAACCCCAGCGTTACGATAACGCCGGGCTGGCGGTTGCCGCTCTGCTCGCCGGAAAACTGGATGCCGTTGTCTGTGACGGCGAACCCGCCAAAGTTCATGTGGAAAAACATCCCGAACTGGTGATTCTCCCGGTTGCGCTGACCTCCGAAGAATATGCATTCGCCATCGACAAGAAAAATACCCAGCTGCTGAAAGATTTCAACCGTGAACTGATCAAGATGCACAAGTCCGGCCGTCTGCAGCAGATTCTCGACAAGTATCTTTCCCCCGCCAAAAAATAATCAACCACAGTCAACCGGATTTCCGGCTTCGGTTCGTCCGGAATCCGGCTGCTTCATTCAGGAACGATAATGAAAAAACTCTTTTGTCTGCTGCTGGGGGCGTTCCTTTGTGCCGCGCTGCCAGTCATTGCCGACGGTCAGACGACCGCCGCTGCGGCGGTCAAGACGGAACAGACTGCTCCGGCTGCCGCGTCCAACAGTCTGCAGACCAAACTCCCTCCGCTGGTTATTCCCGAAGATCCCGACAGTTCGAATTCGGAGAATCTGCTGAGCCGGCTGGCGGACTCCGCCTACTCCAACTTTGTCAAGGATTCCCGCTGGCGTTACCTGCTCGACGGCTTCCTCACCACCATCAAAATTTCGCTTGCGGCAGTCATTCTCGGCGTCATGATCGGTTTTGTCGTGGCAGTCATCCGCAGTGTTTCCGACCAGACCGGCAAACTGAAGCTGCTCAATGCTCTCTGCAAAATTTACCTCACCGTGATCCGCGGAACCCCGGTTGTGGTTCAGCTGCTGATTATTTATTTCGTGATTTTCGGCAGTTACGATGTGGATAAAGTGATTGTTGCCATCATCGCGTTCGGCGTCAATTCCGGCGCATACGTTACAGAAATCATCCGCAGCGGTATCAACTCCATCGACGTTGGACAGCTGGAAGCCGGGCGCAGTCTGGGTCTGACTTATCTGCAGTCCATGCGTCTGATCGTGCTGCCCCAGGCATTCAAGAACGTGCTGCCCGCGCTGGGCAATGAATTCATCTCGCTTCTGAAAGAGACAAGTATTTCCGGATACATCGCCTTGCAGGACCTCACCAAGGGCGGCGATATCATCCGCAGCCAGACGTATGACGCCTTCCTGCCGCTGACCGCCGTTGCGCTGGTCTACCTTGCTGTTGTCATGCTCTTCTCCTGGCTGATGGGCAAACTCGAAAGGAGACTGAAGAAAAATGAGCGGTAATACAGTTCCTGTTTTTGAAGTGAAGGAAATGTCCAAAGCCTTCGGTTCCTTTACTGCCGTCGACCGGGTGTCCGCCAAAATCATGCCCGGTGAAGCGGTGTTCATTGTCGGTCCCTCCGGCTCCGGGAAAAGTACTTTTCTGCGCTGCCTGAACCTGCTGGAAACTCCGACCGGCGGAGTCATGAATTTCAACGGGGAACCGCTGGTGAATCCGAAACGGACCATCAACCAGTTCCGGCAGCAGGTCGGCATGGTCTTTCAGCATTTCAACCTCTTCCCTCACCTGACCATTCTGGAAAACATCGCGCTGGCTCCGGTCAAGACCGGACGCATGACCCGCGCCCAGGCGGTTCAGAAAGCGGAAGAGCTGCTCAAACGGATCGGGCTGTTCGACAAACGCGACAGCTATCCGCCCCAGCTTTCCGGCGGACAGAAACAGCGGGTCGCCATCATCCGTGCGCTCGCCATGAACCCGGAAGTGATGCTGTTCGATGAACCGACTTCCGCGCTGGACCCGGAAATGGTCGGGGAAGTGCTTTCCCTGATGAAGGAACTGGCACAGGACGGCATGACCATGGTCGTGGTTACTCATGAAATCGGATTTGCCGCAGAAGTTGCGGACCGGATCATCTTCATGGATCACGGTCAGATTGTGGAAACCGGTTCCGCAAAAAGCATTATTCAGGAATCGCAGAATCCGCGCGTGCGTGATTTCTTCGCCAAAGTTCTGTAATATTTCCGACAGACAACAACCGTCGGCGCAGATGGAAAATATCCATTCTGTCCCGGCGGTTTCTGCTGTCCGGATTCTTTATTCCTGCAATTCATTGCGCAGGAGGGAACAGCGGATAATCAAATCCGAGAGATCCCGTTCGGGATGCCAGGGAAAGAAGAATGCCAGACCGAAAATTTCCCGGTCGCGTTCCACCGGAAATGAAATATTGCAGCCGCTCGGACTTTTCTCCAGGGCAAATCCCATTTTCTCCATGTGCCGGATCCTGTCCCGGTATTCATTTTTGAGCTGTTCCAGTTCGTCCGGGGAATACCCGAATTTGCCCGCGGCGTCCGATATATATCCATACGCGGTTTCTCCGCCGTATTTCCGGGTCAGGATGCACAGCGCGAGATTGGAACCATGCAGCGGATAATCATAGAAGTCATGCAGGTCGCAGCCGTCCCGGTGCAGATAAATCAGCTGACGGTTGAAGATTCCCGCCAGAGCCGTGCTGACATGCAGTTCACGGGCGGCGGCGGAAAGTTTCCGGATGGCGCGCTGCGGGAAAAATGCGTCGGAATAAACGGATTGTCCCCAGAACACCATGCCCAGCCCCGGTTCCACGGTGCGGTACGAGACTTTCCGCAGATACCCCAGTTCGCACAGATCCGCCGCAATCCGCCAGCACGCACTGCGTTCAATTCCCGATTCCCGGCTCAGTTCCTGAATCGACATTGGTTTCCCATGACGGATCAGAATCCCCGTCAAAGTAAAAATTTTTTCTGTGAGTTTGTTCTTCATGTCCGGAATATAACCCGGTTTCCGCCGGTTGTCAAATCTCACATTGTGAGCTTTTCTGAAAAATTCGCCTTTTTCACTGCCATTCAGTATTGTTTCATCGGAAAAAGAGATTATAATTATTGGTATCGGCAACCAACTATTTGCAATCAAAACAAAAGGAGACGGAATCATGACCAAACAAAAAACATTATCAGCCATCTCATATTTGAAACGTAAGCCGTTGCGCTTTACGCTGATAGAACTCCTCGTGGTGATTGCAATCATCGCGATCCTGGCGGGTATGCTGCTGCCGGCACTGAACAAAGCACGGGAACGCGGACGCGCCATTCTTTGCGTCAGCAACCTGAAGCAGATCATGTCTACGACCCTGATGTATGTCGACGACAGCCAGGGCTATGCCATGCCCGCCTATGCCAGTTATTCCGGACTCGGCTACGAAGAAGACTATACCTGGAGTCTGTGTCTCTACCGCAACGGCTACATCGCCCGGAACGCCGGACACCTGCGCTGTCCTTCCCAGCAGACGCGGTACAACCCGGAAAACGGCTACTATCTGAAATATGAAGTCTACGGGATGCACAAGGGAAATGACGGCATGTCCATGCACTTCTACACTCACCGCAAAGTGAAAAACGTTCCGCTTGCATCCATCCCGGCCGCCCATCACGGCGTTTTCGACAGCCGCATTCCCAACAGCCGCATGACCATGTTCTTCGATTCCTGCAGCAGCAAGAAGAATCCCCGGTATTATGTGCTGCGGTTCGGTTCGTCCGATCCAAAGGAGGCGGGAGTATCCCTTCATCATTCGGCACGTGCCAACACGGCGTTCTTCGACGGACACGTCGAGCCGGCCAGCCGTCAGCTGCTGTGGGATCTCAAATTCCGTTCCTGGTATGACGAGTACCATGTGTTCCGCAATTATCCGTTTTCCGATGTAAACATTTATTGATAAGAAGATTATTTCATCATGAAATTTCAAGTATGGACAACTTTGCTGTTGAGTGCGGCGATGTATGCCGTTTCCGCCAGAGAACTGGACTTCGGAGCGGAATCCGGACGGCGTTATGCCGGCGGCTATGGTCAGGGCGTTACGCTGAACGTCATTCCCGGCGGCATGAGTGCAGATTTCACCGACCAGTCAAAAAACCAGTGGTGCAGAAAAGGATTCGGCGTCAAACTCGTTCCGGCTGTACAGTGGAAACAGTTCGAAGCCGTCCGGCTGGAACTGGAAAACGCCAAAGAATTTTCCGCCGTCGGCATTATGATCATCGACACCGAAGGCAATCTGTTCAGTGCCAAAGCCAAAAAAAGTGCGGACAGCATGATTTTTTCGCGCAGTGAAATACAGTTCCGTTACAACGAGAAAGGCAAAAAAGGAAAACCGCAGCAGGAATATCCGCTGACCAGTCTGTTGATTTACGGGGAAACGCCGAAGGCGAACACCGGGAAAAACTACCGCCTGCAATTGAAGAAAGTGGAATTTGCCGCACCCGCCGGACAGACTGTCAACTGGCAGGATCCGGACTGGAGTTCGCTCCGGAATCCTTCGCTGGCGGAATTGAAATGGGAACAGACTTCCGCGCCCGGCGACGGCGGAACCAGCTGGTACCTGCGGATTCATCCTTCCGATGACAAAATTCTGGTGCAGTCCTGCGACATGGGCGGCAACTACATGACCTGGAACGGCAGTAAATCTTATTCATCCATCAACGACGCCGACTGGACGTTTCCGCGCATAGCCTACATCAGCGCCGCCGATTTCTGCACATCCGCCCCGGAAACCGGCTATATCGGAACCGAAGGCAACGGTCTGTTCAAAACCACAGACAAGGGGAAAAGCTGGCAGAAGATTGACACATCTGCACTGGAAATGAAATTCAAATGGGCTTTCCCGCGCATTCCCGTCAGCGCGTTGTCGGTCAATCCGCAGAATCCGCAGGAAGTCTGGGCTGGCATCGGCTATCCGCGCCGCAATGAATACCGCGGCGGATACCGGCGCCGTCTGCCGCAGGGTCTGATTCATTCCACGGACGGCGGAAAAACCTGGGATCATATTGCCGATGCTTTTCCGCAGGACGAAATGGCGCTGGCAATTCTCTATTTCAAAAATCATCCGAATCTGCTGATTGTCGGCACGGACGGCGGAGTCTACCGCAGCGATGACGCCGGAAAAACCTTCCGAAGCATCCGGGACGGGCTGCCGCAACCGTCCGGATTCGGCGGATTCGATGGAATCACGGATCCCCAAACGGGCTTGCCGGTCATCGTCGCCGCATTGGAATCGGAATACGATATCCGGGACGGCAAAGCTGTCTGCACCGGTGGGGTCTGGCGTTATGACTGGACTGCCGGGAAATGGCACGACCTCTCCGGCAATCTCCGGTTCCCCATTGAACTGATTGATTCCCTGCCCGATCAGAAAAAAGGTTTTGCCGCCAGTCCTTTCGGCGTTGCCGCCTACAAATATCTCTGGCGCGAATTTCTGAAACGTCCGGAAGCAAAACAGCTTTACGACACCGTGCTGTTCAAGCCGCAGGGCAATGCCGGCGAATTTTTCACCATGTGGGACAATGCGCGGAAAGACCGCTTTGTTACGCAGGCGGCAAATAAGTTCCGGGAACAAAAACTGACAACTTATCTGCCGGATTTCCACACGGTCAAGATTGATCCGCGCGACCCGGACACCATTTATGCCTCCATTTTTCAGGCGCAGCTGCCGTACGGTCTGTGGAAAACTTCCAATGGAGGCAAACACTGGGTTCAGGTCTGCCGGGGCGCACGCGGCTGGCAGGATCCAGTCTGGAAAGATTACGTGCCGCAGGACGGCATTCCGATGAACATGAGCCAGTCCTGGACCCGCCGTCAGCCCATGAATTACGGCACGGAAAACGTCCGCATGGGATTCTGGGACATCCGCAAATTCGATCTCTCCAAAAGCAATCCGGATGTGCTTTATCTGCATTCGCACCGGATCACCTACCGCAGCGATGACGCCGGAAAAACCTGGCGCGACGCTTCCAATCACATGCTGGATGAAAAGCACGCCCGGTTCTCCGGACGCGGCAACAGCAATATCTGTGTCTTCGGCTTGCAGTTCCATCCGCTGGACCCGGACAAAGTGCTGTTCTATATGGCGGACAGCGGAGTCAAGGTCAGCTCGGACGGCGGTAAAAGTCTTTTTGCTCTGGAAGAAACCATGTTCGGTTCCAATCAGTGGGTGGAAGGCGCAGCATTCGACCCCGCCGATCCGCGCAAATTCTACGTGCTGTTCAATTGCCGAGACTGGCTGCTGGGCGGACTGCGCGGTTACTACTTCTTAAAAACCAATGATTTCGGCAAAACCTTCGAAGGAGTCTCCAATCCTGAAAACGGTACTCTGAAACTGCCGCCGCGCCTGAATCTGCCGGAACATCTGGGCAATCTCCGGATTGACCCCGCCTCCCCCGCGGACCAGCGGCGGATGCTCGCCAGCAATGCCCGGCTCAACCGACAGAAACTCCTCGACCGCTATGCGTCCCTGCCTAAGAATCAATCCCCGGCGGGCGTGGTTGAAAGCACGGACGGCGGAAAGACCTGGCACGCCTCGAATCAGGGTCTCGGCGAACTGAAGGAAGTCGTCGACCTCTATTCCCCGGATAATCTGAAAACCGTTTACGCGGCAGTCGCGGCACACCGGAAACTGGACGGCAAGGGCGGACTCTACCGCAGCACGGACGGCGGAAAAACATGGGCGCCGGTCCCTTCGCCCTGCGACAGTGTCACGCAGGTCATTGCGGCAAAAGGCACACTCTACATAGCCGGCGGCAGACTCCCCACACCGCAGGACAGCGGCAATCACGGCGGAGTCTGGAAAAGCACGGACGGCGGCAGGACCTGGACCAAACTGTTCGGCGCGCCGCTGGTAAACAGCCTCACGGTCAATCCGCGCGATCCGGATCATCTTTACTGCACAGTGGAAGACGGCACCCACGGGGCAATCATCCCGGCAGTCGGCATCTACCGCAGTGCGGACGGAGGGAAAACATGGAACCGCATCAACCGCGGTCTGGCGTTTCCCTGGGGCTTCATGCAGTTTGTCTGGCATCCGACCCGGAATGAACTCTGGCTCTCCACCTACGGCAGCGGCTGCTACAAACTGATTGACAACATCCAATAAGGTTTTACAGAGGATACCATGAAAAAAGAAATTCTGAAAACGCAATTCTGCGTGATCGGCGGCGGACTGGCCGGTCTGGCGGCGGCGGTAACCGCAGCGCGGCGCGGCATAAAAACCGTCCTGATTCATGACCGCCCCGTCCTGGGCGGCAATGCGTCCAGTGAAATCCGCATGTGGATCTGCGGCTCCCATGAATTTATGGAAACCGGATTCGTGGAAGAACTCCGGCTCGAAAATTATTACCGCAACCCGCAAGCCAACTATTCCATCTGGGACACGGTTCTTTACGGCAAAGCCATCGAAGAACCCAATCTGACTCTGCTGCTCAACACCTCTTGTCTGGATGCAGAAATGAACGGCAGCCGGATTGTCTCTGTGGACGCCTGGCAGCTGACCACCTACACCCGTTACAAAGTTCAGGCGGATTATTTTGCCGACTGTTCCGGAGACAGCATTCTGGCGGAACCGACCGGGGCGGAATACCGGGTCGGACACGAACCGCGCAGTGAATTCAACGAATCCATCGCGCCTGTCGCAGCCGACCGCAAAACCATGGGCATGAGCTGTCTGCTCCAGGCCCGCGAAATGCCGACGCCGCAGAAATTCACGCCGCCGGAATGGGCGTACCGTTACGAAACCGACGCCGATCTGCCGAACCGTTCCCACAATATGGAGGAATTTGAAAACTTCTGGTGGATCGAACTCGGCGGCGAAGACGACTCCATCCATGACACCGAAAAACTGCGCGATGAACTGCTCAAAGTCGCGCTGGGAGTCTGGGACCACATCAAAAACCACGGCGACCACGGCGCGGAAAACTGGACGCTGGAATGGCTGGGTTTCCTGCCGGGCAAACGCGAAAGCCGCCGGTATGTCGGCGATCATCTGCTCAATCAGCACGATGTGGAAAGCGGCGGACGATTTGACGACGTTGTGGCGTACGGCGGCTGGACCATGGACGATCATCATCCGGGCGGCTTCCGCTATCCCGGCGAACCGACGATCTTCCATCCTGCCCCCACGGATTTCGGCATTCCGTACCGGTCTCTGTATTCCAGAAACATCGACAATCTCTGGTTTGCCGGACGCAACATCAGCGTAACGCATGTGGCGCTGAGTTCAACGCGGGTCATGGCGACTTGCGCCTGTATGGGCGAAGCGGTCGGACTTGCCGTCTCCATTGCGGCACGCGAACAGATCACTCCGCGGGAAACCGGACACCGTTACATTCATGAACTTCAGCAGGCATTGCTCTGGAACGACTGTTATCTGCCGCACTTCCAAATCGAAAACTCCGCGCTTTCCGGCCGTGCCGCTCTTTCAGTCTCCGCCGGAAATGCGGAAACTCTCCGCAGTGAAACGATCCGCGGAGAAAACGGAATCTGGAATGCCGCGCCCGGCAGCTGGGCGCAGTATGATTTCGCCGCACCGGAAAAAGTGGAGGAAATCCGGATCGTGTTTGACAGCGATATCGCGGAACGCATCCGTTCCTTGAAGCGGCTGAATATGCGCTCCAACATTCCGTTGAAACAGACGCCGTTCGAACTGCCGCAATCGCTGGTGCGTCATTTCCGCGTTACGGCTGAAAATGAACAGGAACACCGGGAAGTTCTGCTGGAATGCACTGACAACCGCAAACGCCTGGTTGTCCTGCCGGTGAATGAAGTCTGCCGGAACATCAAACTGGAAATTCTGGATTCCGAACCGAAGAATGTGATTTCGTTCCGGATCCGCTGAATGTGAAAAATCCCCTCGCCGCACCGGGTATTGTTATTGCCTTTTCCAATATCCGGCGCGGTTTTTATTTTTACGGAACGCGCAGCAGGACCGTTTTTTCCAGAATCATGCCGCCCAGCAGCAGTGCCAGAGCCAGCAGGGCAAATACCGGATAATATTCCTTCCAGTTGACCAGGATATTCTGTTCCACGGAAGTTTTTTCCAGTTTGTCAATCTGCTCCATGGCAGCGCGCATGGAATCACCGTCATCCGCTTTGTAGTAAACGCCGCCGGTGGAACCGGCAATGTCGCGCAGCAGGGGTTCATCGAATTCCCCCTTCACCGGAACAAATCCCGAACCGAAAAAGCTGTTCTGTTTCATGACCGCATTGCCGGAACCGATGCCGACCGTGTAAACGGTTACGTTGAATGTGTCGGCGAGTTTGGCTGCCTGACGCGGCGTAACTTTGGCCTGTACATTGTTGACCCCGTCCGTGAACAGCACAATGATCCGCCGTTTGGAATCGGAATCCTTGAGACGCCGCACCGCCGTGGTGATGGGTCCGGCAATCCCGGTCTGATCCCCGATCACGCCGGATTCCAGACGCGCCAGATTCGCCAGCAGCCATGCATGATCCAGAGTCGGCGGACAGACCATATACGGCAGCGGGGCAAATGCCACCAGTCCGATACGGTCATTCGGACGCGCCTGAATGAATTTGGCGATTTCCGCTTTTGCCGTGCCGAGACGGTCCTTGACCTTCCCGGAAGCCAATGCGTCGGAAAGCTGTTTCTCCGTCCGGATGCCAGCCGGAACGTCGATCGCCTGCATACTGCCGGAGAGGTCCAGCGCAACAATGATGTCGATACCGTTGGCACGGCGACGGAGCTGTTCCATGCCTTCACGCGGTCCGGCAAGAGCTATGACCAGCGAAATGCCGCCCAATGTATACAGAAGCAGGGGAATCAGTTTCCGGTAATTCAGACGGCGTCCCTGTTTTTTTGCCGCATCGCGGAACGGACGCAGAGACGGCACCGACACCGACGGTTCTTTCCTGAACCATGCCGCCGCCAGCAGCAGAACCGGCACAATCAGCAGGAACAGCAGATAGGGATATGCAAATGCGTATGTCATTTCGAATTCTCCTTTCCGGATGCCGCCGGAACTGTTTCCCGGATCAGCTCCTCCGCTTTGACTGCCGCATTTTCAAACAGCGTCTTATCCGCCGGGACCCGTGCGAACTTGACCATGTCGGCGGCATTCAGAAAACCGCGCAGGAAATCCCGGTGCCGCGTTTCCAGATTGCCCTTGCCCTGCTCCAGATCCGCCATGAATTCTGCCGTGGTCTGCCGTTCCGCCCGCAGGGAAAAACGCCGTTCCATATATTCGCGGACAATATCCGTAAGTCCGGCAATGGAATTTTCCGGCGGAACAGTTCCGCTTCGAACCCGGTTCAGAAGATCCTGAATCGCGCCCAAGGCCTTTTCCCACGGGGAAACCGTATGTATCCGGCTGCGGAGCAGATATTTCAGAATCAGCAGAAGAACCGCCGCCGCGATCAGCACTCCCGCAGCAATCACCAGAATGATTTTCCACGACACCGGTTCTTTGCCCTTTTCCAGTTCTCCGGCAAGTTCCAGCTGATCCCCGTTCAATGCGGGAAATACGGAACGCACCGCGGGCAGCGTCAAAGCGAAATTCTGCATGTTGCTGAAAGATGCCTGCCCCTGTGCCGCCGGAATTTCCCCTGTCCGGTAACACTGCACGGGAATTGAACCCATCCACAGATTGCTGCCCCAGCCGTATTTATATAAAGAAAACTCCGGTTCAGCGGTCAACTGGCTTCCCGCGGCAGACTCGGCGGTCAACGACAGCGGACGCACACCCCACGGAACGCGGAACAGCACCCGGTAATGGAATTTTTTCCCCAGCGGAACAGATTCGGACAACGGCTCAACCGCCGGTTCGGAAACCAGTTCGACTTTTGCCGCAGAACGGACCGACATCCAGTACCGGATACCCGCCGCAGCCCCGAACACCAGCAGCACTGCCAGCAGCAGAAGAACCGCCCACAGCAGAATTTTTCTGAATTTATTCATTTCCGTAACTCCTCCCCCATTTACCGTTTCCCGCTGCGGCTCCGGAAGAACCGCATCAGCGGTCTGACCAGGTCTTCATCGCAGTACGCATCAATCATGTCCACTTTGGCGCGACGGCACAATTCCAGGGTTTCCTGCCGCAAATTCCCGGCAGCGGCGGCATAGTCCCGAAGCGCAGACTGCCCGGCGGCGTCATACTGGAAAGTCTCTCCGGATTCCAGATCTTCCAGTACCAGTCCCGGCAGCGAACACGGCAGCGCCGTCTCCGCTTTGTCCATGATCCGGAATGCCACCACATCGTGTCTGCGTGCAAGAATTTTAAGTTTTTTCTCGTAATCCGCATCGTTGAGAAAATCGCTGATCAGGAAAATAACGGTGCGTTTCTTCAGCGAATGCAGCAGAGAATCCAGAGCGAAACCGATATTGGTTCCGCGTCCCTTCGGCTCCATCGCCACCAGCTCACGAATCACCCGCAGACCGTGCAGACGTCCCGAACGGGGCGGCAGAAAAAGTTCCGTGCGGTCAGTGAAAACCAGCAGCCCGACCCGGTCATTGTTCCGGATGGCGCTGAACGCCAGCAAAGCGGCGGCTTCCGTCATCTGATCGCGTTTTTCCCGGTCGCCGCTGCCGAACAGTCCGGACGCCGAAGCATCCACGGCAATCATCACGTTCAGTTCGCGTTCCTCGGCATATTTCTTGATGTAAGGAACACCCATGCGCGCAGTAACATTCCAGTCGATGTCGCGGACGTCGTCATCGGGCGTGTATTCCCGGACTTCGCTGAATTCGATGCCATGTCCTTTGAACACGCTGTGATACGCACCGCCCGTGATTTCATCCACCAGCCGGCGGGTCTTGATTTCAATTTTTCTGACTTTTGCAAGCAGTTCTCCGGTCAGCATGATGCCAACCTCCCCTCTGCCGGTCAGGGCGTCTTGAGTTCGTTAAGGATTTTGCGGATAATGTCTTCGGAAGTCATGCCCTCCGCCTCTGCCTCATAACTCAGCAGCAGACGATGGCGCAGAACGTCCGGAGCCAGCGACTTCACATCCTGCGGAATCACGTAGGCGCGTCCGGCAAGGAATGCTTCACCTTTGGCTGCCAGCGCCAGAGCAATGGAGGCACGCGGCGACGCCCCGAACTGAATCAGGGAATCCAGCTGTTCCAGGCTGGCTCCGTTCTGGCGGCTCGACAGTTCGGAACGTCTGCCCGGACGAGTCGCGCATACGATATCCAGAATATATTCCAGTATTTTTTCATCCATGTAGATCTTATCCACCCACTCCCGCGCTTTGGAAACATCGGCGAGCGTTGCGACAGCAAGCACTTCAGGATGAACTTCCGGATGCGCCATGCGTTCCACGACAATCCGTTCTTCCGCCCGGTTCGGATAGTCGACTTTCAGTTTGAACATGAAACGGTCCACCTGGGCTTCCGGCAGCGGATAAGTTCCTTCCTGCTCAATGGGGTTCTGTGTGGCAAGCACCAGGAAAGGCGACGGCATGGCGAAGGTGTTTCCGGCAATAGTCGCCTGCCGTTCCTGCATACATTCGAGCAGTGCGCTCTGAACTTTTGCCGGAGCCCGGTTGATTTCGTCCGCCAGAACAATATTGGCGAACACGGGTCCTTTTTTCACGGAAAAAGTATGTTCCTGCGGATTGTAGATGTTGGTTCCGATCACGTCTGCCGGCAGCAGATCCGGAGTGAACTGCAAACGGGCAAACGAGCCGTTGAGTGTCTGCGCCAGCGTTTTGACCGCCAGTGTCTTCGCCAGACCGGGAACACCTTCCAGCAGTACATGTCCGTCGGCGATCAAAGCCAGCAGCAGATGGTCGATCAGTTCCTGTTGTCCGGAAACGATCCGGCTCATTTCGGTTTTCACGCGCCCGGCAAATGCGGATGCTTCGGTGATATTGGATTGAAGTTCCTGCAGTTCTTCCTGTCTCATGGCTTGCTCCCTCCATTGGATAATACAACAGTTTGGATTTTATGCTTTACGGAGAATACAGACAGCATAAATGCCGATAAGTTCAGTCCGTAAAGAAAAAAAAGCCGGAACTGCGGAAGTCCCGGCCTTTTCAGATACACTGTCAAAAACGGCTCAATGTCCGAGCAGCTTGACCACCACGAATTCGTCGCGGCGGTTCAGACGGTGCGATTCTTCGTCCGTGCCGGTGGCGGCGAGTTTGGATTTGCCGTTGCTGATAGTCTTCACACGGTTGGGGGCAATGCCCGCACCCAGAATCTGTTCCTGCGCGGCAAGAGCTCTGCGTTCCCCCAGCGCACGGTTGTATTCTTCGCTGCCGCGGATGTCGCAGTTGCCTTCAATGACCACACCGGTTCCGGCATTGCTGCTGAGGTAGGTGATGACGGCGTCTATTTTGCTCTGTTCAGAAGTATTGACATTGAACTGGTCAAATCCGAAATAAACCGGGTTGAAGACAACGCCGGGAATCGGAGTGCCGAAATCGCCGTAGGGGTTGCCGGCAAGTCCACTGCCGTCGGCATAGTCGGACGGGTGCGTGGCGCTGCCGAGACCGCCGTTGCCGAAACCGTTCAGATCGGCGTCGCCGGGGTTGCGATTACCGCTGTTTTTGCCGGCATGGTTCAGCGGACGGTAGAAGCCGTCCTGGGAAGCAGGGCCGCTGGATTCAAACCACGAGCAGCCGGTAGTGAACAATGCGAGTGCAAGCGCGAGTGCGCCGGACGAAATGATGCTTTTCTTCATGTTTTTATCCTTTCTATGAATGTTTTTTGGCTTATGCCTATAAAATTACACTTTTTTTTGAAAAAATCAATTGACAGTTGACAGAAAAGCAAGTAGATTTTAAAAAAAGAAACAAAAAAACAGGGTTGAGACGCCCTGATGCACTACAAAAGGAAACGGAGAAAGTGTTAAAATGGCTTCCAAGGAAGAATTGAGCAAGATCAGAACCGACATCGACTGGGGCAGTCTGGGATTCAGCTACATGCCGGTGAAATCCCATATCCGGGCATCCTACCGGAACGGTGCATGGAGCAAAGGCGAACTGCTGACAGATCCCAATATCACCATGTCCATCGCCGCCACCTGTCTGCATTACGGACAGGCCGCATTCGAAGGCTTGAAGGCGTTCCGCTGCAAAGACGGCAAGGTCCGCGTATTCCGCCCGGATGAAAACGCCCGCCGCCTGAATATGTCCGCCGAACGCATTCTCGGCCCGACTTTCTCCGTTGATTTCTTCGAAGATCTGGTCCGCCGTGTTGTGCTGGACAATATTGAATACGTTCCGCCCTACGGATCCGGCGGTTCTCTCTACATCCGCCCGCTCTATATCGGCGTAGGTCCCCAGATCGGTGTGGCTCCCGCCTCCGATTACGAACTGCTCATCATGGTCATGCCGGTCGGTCCGTATTACAAAGGCGGCATGAAACCGGTCCGCGCCATGGTCATTGAAGATTACGACCGTGCGGCACCGCTGGGCACCGGCACCATCAAGCTGGGCGGCAACTACGGAGCCAGCCTGAAACCCGCAAAACTCGCCAAGGAAAAAGGCTTCCCGATTCCGCTGTTCATGGATCCCAAAACCCATGAATATGTCGACGAATTCGGCACCAGCAACTTCTTCGGCATCACCAAAGACGGCGTGTACGCCACCCCGAAATCCTCCTCGATCCTGGGCAGCATCACCAATAAATCGCTCCAGCAGATCGCCAAGGATATGGGCATGAAAGTCGAATGCCGCCAGATTCACCGCAATGAACTCGGCAACTTCGCGGAAGTCGCCGCCTGCGGCACGGCAGTGGTCATCACCCCGATCTCTGAAATCGTTACCGCCGAAAAAACCTACACCTACGGCGAAACCTGCGGACCGACCCTCAAAAAACTGTACGATACCATGACCGGTATCCAGTACGGCGAACTGCCTGACACCCACAGCTGGACTTTCGAAGTCTGAACTGCGGTTTTCTGAAAATCTGAATCTTCCGGAATCCGGCTCTGCACAGGATCTCCGGAAGTTTTTTTTACAGGATGTTTTGTATGAACAAGGCTTTTTTTCTCGACCGCGACGGCGTCATCAACGTGGATGTTGATTATCTGCACCGCCCGGAAGATGTAGTGTTGATTCCCGGCACGGCGGAGGCTGTCAACCGGATTCATGCCGCAGGATACCTGGCGGTCGTGGTGTCCAACCAATCCGGCGTAGCGCGCGGCATGTTCACCATGGACGCCGTCAAATCTGTGGAAAAACGCATCGGCGAACTGCTGGCGGAACAGGGTGCCGCACTGGATGCTTTTTACTACTGCCCGCACCACCGGAACGGCATCGTACCGGAACTCAAATGTGAATGTTCCTGCCGCAAACCCAAACCCGGCATGATTCTTCAGGCGGCGAAAGATCTGGACATTGATATTTCGCAGTCTTTTCTGATTGGAGATCAGCTTACCGATCTGGCGGCGGCTGATGCCGCAGGCTGTGCCGCGGCGGTCATGGTCCAGACCGGATACGGCATGAAAAACACACCGGAAGCCATGAAAGAGGGACGCATTGTCCGCCCGTCCATTGCGGAAGCAGTTGAATATCTTCTGAAAAAATAACTGTTTTTTTGCATTTTGAAAAAAAGGTGTTATATTATAAGACTTTATTTTTCAAAACAGGGGATTTTCATGAAAAACAAAAAGAAAAACGGCAATTCAATGGAAACACTGAAGCGTCAGTTCATGCGGATGCAGTCGCCTTCCGCATTCGGTGCTGTCCGGCGTTTCGATTCCGCCTCTTTCATGAATGTCCCCCCGGAAATGGCTCGCAGAGACGCCGCTTACGATCAGCTTTCCTCTCTTTTTCTGTCCCGTTCCTTTGACAGCATGTCTACTGCCGAACGCCGGGAACTGTACAG
This sequence comes from uncultured Victivallales bacterium, assembly GCA_934661375.1. Lineage (GTDB taxonomy): Bacteria > Verrucomicrobiota > Lentisphaeria > Victivallales > UBA1829 > SIG94. The sequence continues at coordinate 49,065 of CAKUJH010000014.1, read as the reverse complement.
CAGAATCATCGACCGGCTGACCATGACCGTTGAAAAAACGGAATTCATCCAGAGTGCGGACATTCTGGAAAAGCGGCATCTGGAAGGTGCGGAACTGCTGATGTTCCTCCGTCTGGTTCTGAAATATTTCGCCTCGCTGGACGCCATGGCGGAATCCCAGTCTGCGGCGGAAGACTTCCCTGCCCTGAAAAAACTTCTGAACACCGTGCCGGACAATACATTTGTCTCTCTGAACAGCACCTTCCACAGCAGTGAAGCGGAATTGTTTGAAGCGGTGCAGAATGCATTGCGTTCAGCGCAGCCGCTGCTGGATGCATCCCGCGAGAAACGCCGTAAACAATTCTCCAAAAGCGACAGCGAACGGTATGAGCGTTCCTATGCCGCGTTCACGGATTATTACGCCGATCCGCAGAATCCGTAATCTGCTGTTTCCGTTCTTTGTTGTTCCGAAAATAAAGAAACAGAAAACTTTTTCTGAAAATGCCCTGGGCTATTTCACAAAATGAAAAAGAAGAAAATTTCAAAATACCGGTGAGTCTGTTACATACAAACTTACATACATTTTTACATACAAATCCAGTTTTTAATTAAGTTCTAAACGAATTTTTGAGGCTAAAATGGAGCGGGTGAAGGGAATCGAACCCTCATACACAGCTTGGGAAGCTGGTGCACTGCCACTGTGCTACACCCGCATGATGAGATGTTAAGATACTTGTTTTTTCCCAACTTTCAAGCGTAAATCCAAAGTTTTTTCCGAAAAAAACAGTTTTACGGTTGACGAATCGGAAATCTGATGGTACTATATGGTAAATTTTGCAAGGAATATTATTATGAAGCCTGTTCACGTAACTGCCGCCGTGATCCGTAAAAACAGACGGATCCTGCTTTGCGGACGAGCCCGGAAATCCGTTTACGCCGATGAACTCGAATTCCCCGGCGGGAAACAGGAACCCGGCGAAACCCTGCCGCAATGTCTCCAGCGGGAAATCCGCGAAGAACTCGGCGCCGATGTGCTGGTTCTGGACCAGATCGGCGAAAATATTGTGCAGGTCGGCGACAAGTGCTATCATCTGCATTTCCTGCGCGCAATGTTCCGTCCGGACTCCCCTGAACCCGTTCCCCGTGAAGGACAGAAAATGTTCTGGGGACGCACAGCGGAACTGGACTCCGCCCCGATGCTCCCCGGCGACGCACACCTGGCTGCGCTGCTGGCGGAAGCAGAAAAAACAGAAAATCTTTCAATCCGGCACAATAAAACCGCCGATCCGGCGTTTTATGCTGTAAAAGAAAACAATTGAACATGAACAACGGCGAGCAAGAGATTGATGATCTGGAACTCATTCAAGGGTATCTGTCCGGTGATGACGGACAGTTCACGATCCTGTATGAACGGTACAAGTCATTGCTGTACAGCTACCTCAACCGACTGCTCGACGGAGACCGCAGCCGTGCGGATGATCTTTTCCAACAGACCTGGATTCGGGCGATAGACCAGCTGTCCCGCTATGAACACCGTCAGCAGTTCAGCGCGTGGCTGCTCCGGATCGCCCACAATCTGACGATTGATTTTTTCCGGAAGAACGGGCGTCTCGGCAAATATGAAGCCGGCAGTCTGGATGAGCCGGAGTCGCATTTTGATCCGGCGGGAACGCATGACGAACCCTGGCGGGGAATGCACCGGGAAGAACTGGAAAAAGCCATTTCCAGCGCAGTGAAAAAGCTGTCGCCGGAAATGAAGGAAGTGTTCCTGCTCCGCCGCGAAAACGTTTCCTTCAAGGAAATCGCGCGGATTCAGGGAAGTTCCATCAACACGGTGCTGGCAAGAATGCAGTATGCTTTGAAAAATCTCCGCAAACAGCTTGCGGAATGGAAGGCCTGAAAGTCAGGAGGCAAAAAATGAACAGATGCGAACAAACGATGAACCGGATTCTGGAAGGAGTCTCCTCCGCCGAAACGGAAAAACATCTGGCGGAATGCCGGAGCTGCCGGGATTTGGCGGAGCTGTACCGCAGAATTGCCGCCGGACAGCCCGAACGGTGTACTGTACCGCCCATTCTGGATCAGGCAGTGCTGGACCATGCGGCAAAACGGCAGCGTCCTGCCGGGAAACACGCATTCCTGAATTTCTTCCTGCGTCATGCCGCAGTCCCGATCGCAGCTGCAGTAATGGTTTGTTTCGGTTTGACCTTTGTCCTGCACACATCGGACGCGCCGTCTGCGGCAACGGCAAGTACGCAGAACCAGCAGTATGATTTTGATTTGTTCGAAACCGACCTGCTGCTGCTCTCCACGCAGATTGAAGATACTTCGGTTCGGCTGACCAATACCGCCGCCTATTCGTCAAGTTATACACAAAACGGGAATATGAAATGATGTTTGAGCATTTTCGGAAAATTCATCTTGTTCTGCTGCTTCTGCCGCTGACTCTCTGTCTCCCGGCGGATGACGGCAAAAACCAGCCTCCGCCGCCCCCGCCGGCATTTCACCCCGGACCGCCGGGGTTCGGCAATCCGCGCGGAGCTTTCTTCGCGAAACTGACCAAAGAGGAACGGGAACAGGTAAACCGTCTGGCGCAGGAAGGCAAAAAGGAGGAACTGCGTAAAATGATGCGTTCCCTGCGGCTGAAATACCGTTCCGAAGAAATGAAGAAACTGGATGAGTTGAGCGAACGCTATCTGGCGGCAAAGGATGCCGGGGAAAAAGCGGCGATCCGCAAGGAAATGGAACCGCTGATCCGGACCATCTTCCAGAAACGCCAGACCTTCACCCGGAACAACATCATGCTGGCGGAAAAACAGCTGGCTCGGGCGCGGCAGGACCTGGAACGTCTGAAACGGCATTACGAACGCAGCGAAAAAGATGCGGAAAAGATCATAGCGGATCAAGTGGAACAGATGTGTCTGCCAAAATCCCAGCGGCGCAAACCGCCCCGCAGACCGCCGCCGGTTCAAGAGAAAAAATAAAGAAGCCCGGAAACAGAATTCCCTGCGGTTTCGGAGATCATCATCCCCGAAACCGCTTTTTTGATTATTTCAACAGGGATTGGTAAATATTCAACGCTTCCGGAGAGAAACAGCAGAAAATCACTTCCTCCGGAAATGAACCGCGCCACGCCCGGACAGTCCGGACCGCAATCTCCGCAGCGGCTTTCAGCGGATACCCGTACACGCCCGTGGAAATACAGGGAAATGCCACAGTCCGGCACTGTTTTTCCCTGGCTCGTTTCAAACTGTTTTCATAACTGGATGCCAGCAGTTCTGCTTCCCCGCGGCGACCGCCGTTCCAGACCGGACCGGGCGTATGAATCACAAAACGGCACGGCAAATCATACGCGCCGGTAATCACGGCTTCCCCGGTTGGGCATCCGCCGAATTTACGGCATTCTTCCAGCAGACCCGGTCCGGCGGCACGGTGAATCGCACCGTCCACACCGCCACCGCCCAGCAAGCGGCAATTGGCGGCATTGACAATTGCATCCACCTGAAGTTTTGTGATGTCCCCGCGTATCGCTGTGATTTTCATTGAACCCGCCTCCGTTTTCACGGTTTGGGTATCAGCTCGACGCAGAAATTTTGCCAAAAAGCGCATGTTATCATCTCCGTTTTCACGGTTTGGGTATCAGCAGATAGTCCTTGAGAATGATGTCAGGCATATAGGACAGTTTTGCCCGGCGCAGACCCGGTATGTTCAAATCCTGTTCACGGTTGATGAAGGCGCACTTGCCGCGCAGGCAGATCGCCGTCTGGTTGGTGATGACCTGCGACGCGCCTTTGCATTCCGGCAGAGCTTTCTCGAAATGCACCGTGCAGGAATCGGAATTGACCGGGCTGAACACCGCGTAGGCTTTGAGTTCACCGCCCACCGACAGCATCAGACCATGCAGACCGAGTTCTTCGAAATGCGCCAGAGCCGCCGCGATGGCAAGCCGTTCATTTTCAATGCTCCGGGAATCCTGATGTTCCCGCAGCCAATGTTCGCTCAGCTCTGTAATAATCCGGAAATCCTCCGCGTTTGCCACCGGTTTCAGTTCATAATTTCCGCCGTACAAACGCTCGAACTGGGAAATCAGGTTGCGTTTTTTCGACAGCTTGGAACCGCGCAGTTCCGCCAGAGTCTCCGTGCGGTAAATATATTCATCATTGCCGTCATCCATCGGCTGGACGGCAAAATACTGTTCCAGTCCCGGAGTATTCAGATACGCGGCGGGGACATGGGCAATAATCCCGGAATAGGACGCGGCACGCATTCCATCGGAAAAAGCCTTCAGTTCCTCCGGCGCCGGCATCCCGTCGCCGCAGGGAAACAGCAGTTCGTCTATTGCGGAAAAGTGAAAATACATCCGGTTGTTGAAAACCGCCATCCGGTTCTGCTGCGCTTCGGTCCAGATGATAAGATTGCCGAAGGCATATTCACAGCTGGGATAATCCGAACGGCGCAAGGCATCCCGGATTTCAGCGGAATCGCCGATGACCACCGGCTTCATGGTTCCATAATCAAAAGTGTTCATAGTGTTCCCCCGTCGTAATCATATTTCAAGTTGGGAAACGATACGGCGTATACCCGTTCATTGCTCCGGCGTCTGTCCGGGAATAGAATTTCTCCGTCCCCGGCGCACCGATGCAAAGAACCCAGTCTATGCCGCGCTGTTTCAGATAGTCCGTCAGATTCCGGAGGATCTGCCTGCCTGTTCCGTGTTTGCGGAACGGGGCATGAACCACCAGATCCAGCAGATACGCATCGCTCACTCCGTCCGAAAACGCCCGCATGAAACCGATCAGACGTCCCTGGTGAAAGGCAGCGGAAACCGCGAATGAACCTTTCAGCATGGCGGCGACCGTTTCCGTATCGGGCGTTTCCATCCAGCCGGCTTCGACATAAAGCGCGGCAGCTTCATCCGGAGGGATTTCCGCAGGAACGCGGTAAATCACCTCATCCGGAGCGGCGGCGTTCATGATTTCACCGCATACGTTCGACCACGGCATTGGCGAAGCCGGAACAGGAAAGTTCCACAGCACCGTCCATCAGACGCGCGAAATCGTACGTAACCTGTTTATCGGCAATGGCGTTTTCAATGCCGCGCGTGACCAGGTCGGCAGCTTCATTCCAGCCGATGAACCGCAGCAGCATTTCCCCGGAAAGAGCCAGAGAAGAAGGATTGACTTTATCCATGCCGGCATATTTCGGCGCAGTGCCGTGCGTGGCTTCGAAAACCGCCATGCCGGTCATGTAATTGATGTTGGCGCCGGGAGCAATGCCGATTCCGCCGACACATGCGGCAAGGGCGTCGGACACATAATCGCCGTTGAGGTTCATGGTGGCGATCACATCATATTCCGCGGGACGGGTCAGAATCTGCTGGAGGAACGCATCGCAGATACAGTCCTTGATGAGGATTTTGCCTTCCGGCACCTTGCCGTCGCAATCCGCCCAGGCGACCACTTTGTCGCCGAATTCACGTTTGGCGAGCGCATAACCCCATTCCTTGAAACCGCCTTCGGTGAATTTCATGATGTTGCCTTTGTGAACCAGCGTAACGCTTTTGCGGTTATTGGCAATGGCATACTGGATGGCGGCGCGGATCAGGCGTTCGCTTCCCTCTCTGGAAACCGGTTTGATGCCGATGGCGCTGGTTTCAGGGAAACGGATTTTGTTCACCTTCATTTCGTTCTGCAGAAAATCAATGACTTTCTTCACTTCCGGAGTGCCGGACGCCCATTCAATTCCTGCGTAAATGTCCTCGGTGTTTTCACGGAACACCACCATGTCGGTCAGTTCCGGATTCCTGACCGGAGAAGGCACGCCGGTGAAATGGCGCACCGGACGAAGGCAGACATACAGATCAAGATTCTGGCGCAATGCCACGTTGAGGGAGCGGATGCCCTTCCCGACCGGAGTCGTCAGCGGACCTTTGATGGCAATGCGGTGCTCGCGGATGGCTTCCACCGTTTCCTCCGGCAGCCAGGTGCCTTCCCCGTAAACCCGGTTGGCTTTTTCGCCGGCAAAAACTTCCATCCAGGCGATCCTGCGTTTGCCGCCGTATGCTTTTTCCACTGCGGCATTCCAGATTTTCATGGACGCGGCGGTAATATCCGGACCCGTTCCATCGCCTTCAATATAAGTGATGATCGGGTTGTCGGGAACATTCAGCACACCTTCGGATTTGAGGGTGATTTTTTCTCCTGCGGGAACTTTGATCTTATCGTAAGCCATAACTTTCTCCTTGCAATCTTTTCCGTTCTGACTGCACAAAATATACATGTCCTTCGCGTGAATGCAACGGGACGCAGGAAAAAAAATCCGGTTTTTACCGGAAAATCCGTATTCCGTACTTTGCCGGAACAGTCCTGATGCCAAACCTTCGGAGAATCCGGAACAATGAGCCTTGACTTTTCGGAAATACGGCGGTATTTTACCTGTCTGCAACAAGGATGACAGCATGAAAACGGATCCGGAATGTATTTTATGTTATGAACGGGCGGCATTGTTTCTGACCCGGCGCTTTGCTTTGCCCGAAGACCGGGCAGATGCGCTCTGCCGTGCCGTGCTGCGGACAATTGCCGATTCCGATTTTCAGGATGCCCCGCCGGTCAATGCACGCAAAGTCTATGAAGTCATCCGGAAATATACCGGCGAAGCCGATCCCTTCCGGCAGGAAAAGGACCGTTCCACCGTCTGTGCGAAAGAACTGCTGCCGACACTCGCGGCGGAGCTGAAAAAATTTTCCGATCCGCTGGAAGCCGGCGTACGCCTTGCCATTGCCGGAAACATCATTGATTACGGGGTCAACACGGCGTTCGACCTGAATACCGCCCGTGAACGCATTGCCGAAATCCTGAACGGTGAAATCAACCGTAATGAACTGGAAATTTTCCGCCGGACATTGGATAAAGCCCAACGGATTCTGTATATCACGGACAACTGCGGAGAAGCGGTTTTCGATTCGCAGCTGATTCGATTTTTCGGAAACAGAACCACCGTTGCGGTACGCGGCAAACCGGTTCTGAATGATGTTACACGCCGCGAAGCCACAGAGTCCGGACTGACTCAGGCGTCCGCACGGCTGATCGACACCGGCGACGACACTCCCGGCATTGATTTGCGGCGGACCTCGCCGGAATTTACCGAAGCCTTCCATTCCGCCGACCTCATCATTTCCAAGGGTCAGGGAAACTATGAAACACTCTGCGGAACAGACCGTCCGATCGTCTGGCTCCTTCGGGCGAAATGTCCGGTAATCATACGGAAACTCGGCAACGTCAAACCAGGAAGCGCACAGATTCTCCATGCAAATTTCAACGTCTGAAAAATTACAGCTGTTCCTGTTTCTGATGCTGCTTTTCTGCGGAGTTTCCGGCAGGGAAATCCCGTTGCGGATCATTCAGACGTCCGACCTGCACGGGAAAATGGAAAGCGGACAGCTGGCACGTACCGCGGCAGTGATTGAGCAGGAAATCCGCGATGCGGGCGGCATGGAAAAATCCCTGCGCATCGACTGCGGAGATCTGATTCAGGGGTCATACCCCATGCTGTTTCCTGCCGGGCGCGAAATGATGATCCGTTTTCTGAACAGCATGTCCTATGATGTTTTTGTGCCGGGCAACCATGATTTTGAATTCGGTTCCGGCGCCCTGCTGTCTGCCCTGCGCCAGTTCCGCGGCAGCGTGTGCGCCCTCAATCTGGACTGGCGGGAAGCACCGGTCTGCGCGTGGAAAATGATCCGCAGAAACGGTCTGAACATTGCCGTAATCGGAATTGCCTACCCTTCCCTGCCTGCCATGTTTCCGAAGCAGGTGCTGGGCAGAATCCGGATTCTTTCCGTTTCCGGAGAAATGAAACGGATAATGCCGGAAATCATGCGTGCTAAACCGGAAGCGATTGTGCTGGCAGTTCACGCCGGCGAATATACGCCGCTGGAACCTCGCTGCAATCTGTACGACCTGATCCGGGAATACCCGCAGATTGATCTGGTGCTGAGCGGACATTCCCATCAGCAGGAAGCCGGCAAACCGCTGGGACGCAGTTCCTGGCGGATGCAGCCGCCGCCCCTCGCCGGAGGAATCGCCGTGGCGGATTTGGTGTATGATGACGTTCAGCGGAGAATAACCTCTCTGAAGACCCGTCTGGTTTTCACCAGTCCACGTACGCCGGAACATCCGGAAACCGCCCGTCTGCTGGCTCCGCTGCTGAAACGCACAGAACGTTCCGCGCAAACCGAAATTGCCAGGCTGCCGTTTGCGCTCCGTCCGCTGGAAAAAGGCGAGCATTCCAATCCGGCGACCCGGCTCTTTGCCGATGCCGTCCGGGCGCATACCGGCGCGCAGATTGTATTCTTCGACAGCGGCAGCCGTTACCGGAAGAATCCCGGCATTCTGACTCTGCGGCATATTTATCTGCTGATGCCGTACGACGACCACATCGAAACACTCGAACTGACCGGACGGGAATGTCTTGCTGTTCTGGAGGAACAGTTGAAGAATCTGCGGAAAAACCGGGCATTTCTGCCGCCGGACGGTCTGGAATTTCGGATGAACCGGGGGAAAATTGAAACCGTGAAACTTTCCGGAGGCGGAGAACTGAACTCAGATGAACTGTATCTCTGCGCCTTCAGTTCATTTGCCTGTTCCGGCGGCAATTCGCGCTGGCCGGAATTGAACCGCATCGTACAGAACAAGAAAAAACATTTTTACCCGGAACCGGTCCGCGAAATTCTGCGGGAATATCTGGTCCGGGAATATCCGGTAAAAAAGGAGAAATGACATGTTCCGCAATATTTTTCTGTCCCTGACCCTGGGAATGTCCGCCCTGCTCTGCAGCTGTTCCGCCGATTACGAAATTTCACAGAAAGACCGTCTGACGCCGGCGGAGGAAGATGCCGTTACCGCCCATGTACGGCGGTTCATCTCCAAGGCAAGGAAACTCAAAATCACCGAAGAAGAACGTTCGCTGATTCAAACCGGGAAACCGGATTTTCATGTCCGTTACACCGGATACAAGGAAGGACATCTGACCGTGCGCTGGAATCTGCCGAATTACCGGGTACTGATGCTGCAGCGTTCCGGAAAATTATTGTCCGACAACCGTGCCGACTGGACTATCCGTCTGATTACAGATCAGGCAAGCGGCAAGATTCCGAAAAATTTCTACGGTGCAAACGGGGAAGACATTTCCCTGCCCCCGCGCTGATTCTGTGCTGTATGCAGAAAAAAAGAAACCCGGAATTATCCGGGTTTCTTTTCAGCGACTATAAAATGAATACAAACGTGATTATTTGTATTTGACTGCCGTAGCGGTCATGTTGGCGGTAACAGTGTTGACGCCCAAAATGGTGTTGACTTTGTAGTCCATCTTGACTTCAATGAGATCCTGTGCGCCGGGAGCCTGAGCCAGAGCTTTGGCCTTCAGAGTTTCATAGGAAATGTCACCCATGGTGATGCAGGTGAAGAAACTTTTCAGTTCAGCTGAGGCTTTCACATCGCGTTTGACAACAGTGTAAGCTCCGGTGTAGGGCGAAATCATGGAGTTGGCAGAATATTCAGAGTAGAAATTCGGCCCCATGGAAACCGCACCCGGTGCGCCCTGATTGACGGAAACACCGGCACATCCGGAAAGAATTACAGATGCGAGAACCGCACCTCCTGCCAGAAGAAGGGACTTTTTCATATAAATCTCCTTTATTTGTTTTTGAAGACAGCCTCATGCCGCCTTCTGCCGTTACCATAGCATTGAAAAATCCATTTTCAAGATTTTTTTCGGATTTTTCATCACTTTTTCAGGTTTGCGGCGGCAGACGGCACTGCCAAAAGTCCGCAGTTGGTAAAAACAATAGCTTTTCCATACACTGCTCACGCTCAAAACATAATTGCGTTTTTATGAAAATTTTCGATTTCCGGACTTTCGGCAGTCGCGCCGGCAGACAAGCCGCTCCGTCGAAATCTCATTGAAAAAAACCGTTATTCCAATCCTGAATAAACGCATTAACACACTGGATAAGAGCAAATTTTGTCGCCATCCGGTCCTCGTATGCATCATATATTTTTTCATTTGCAAACGATGCAAACGGAAATCCAATTACGGCGGCATGATACTTTGCACTGGCATAATATTCTTTGAGTCTTCTGCCGTTCTTGCCGTAAACGATCAGTCTTACATCATTTTCGCGTTCGCTGCTTATTGCCATACCGAAAGTGCAGAGCGTAACAATGAAAATCGGGACGTCGCGATACCACATTGCCGGAGAACTCCAGATGTAATGCCCGCCGCCGATTCTTCCTTCAATGGTCAAATCCGGAGTATCCGTTCTTATATTTGCACCGGAAAGTTCAAATACATCTGTTACGATGGATGAAAACTGCTCGTCCGGCACATGGTCATAGGTCGTGCCGGAATACGAACCGCTTCCAGTAGTCCAGCTGTTGGTTCTGTAATCATAGACTGCTGCCGAGGAATGTCCGACATGCCGCTGTGTCGCCTGCCAGATCATCAGCTGAAATCCTTCCAGGCGCAATCGGGTTTCGGGTGAAAATTTTGCGGTCAATGCCGGTGATTCTGTTTCGCACACCGTCACGCATCCGTTCAGCAGAAACAAACACACGCCTGCAATCATCAGTAAAAAATATTTCATTTCAACAACTCCTCGTTCCCTGTTTTTCGGGTCTGTACTGTCACTCAGCCGCGCCGTCTATCACGATTTTTCTTTCTCCTTCCGCCGGAGTCCTTTCGATCACCACATGAACCGTGCCGGCGGGATAGAGTTTCGGATCAATGCGTTCCGGCCATTCAACCAGCGTAATCGCATCGGAAGCATAAAGAAATTCATCTATGCCGAATGCCAGAGCCGCTTCCGTATTGTCGATCCGGTACAGATCCAGATGAAAGAACATGCCACCGGCATAAGGGTATTCCTGAACAATGGTGAACGTAGGGCTGGACACCGGTTCCGTGATTCCCAGTCCGGCGGCAAAACCGGAGGCGAAAACCGTTTTCCCGGCTCCTAAATTTCCATCCAGAGTGAACACCGTGCCATTGGGAGTTTTCCGGGCAATCCGGCGCGCCAGTTCGCGCGTTTCCTCTGCGGAATGTGTGTAATATTCTTTTTTCATTGAAAATGATCATATCCTGTGTTGTGTTTTTCAGAATGCAGTTCCACTCCGGAAACTTCCCCCGGCTTCCCTGCGGCGAATTGTCCGATGCACGACAGCTGCGTTTCCGCAAACGGCCAGTTGTGTTCCAGCTGCGGCCGCAAACGGTCCGGCACGGCGAACAGCAGCTCGTAATCTTCGCCGTCCGTCAACGCCCCTTCCGGAGTCGCCCCGGTGCGCAGCGGTATTTTTTCCGGAAACAGCTTCAATGCCAGTCCGGACGCCTCCGCCATGCGGGCGGCGTCTTTGAGCAGACCGTCGCTGACGTCCTGCATGGTGCAGGTGTAATCCCCCGCCAGAAAACGCGCTTCCTTCAGCCGCGGACGGAATGTCAGATGATGTTCCGAAAGAAAAGAATTGCCGAAACAGCCGGTTGCGAACAGCCAGTCGCCCGGTTTTGCGCCGGAACGCAGACACAGTCTGCCGCGTTCCACCCGTCCGAGAATGGAAAGCGACAGCACCTCCCCCGGCACAAACAGACGCGCCATATCCCCGCCGATGATGGAGACTCCGTACACCCCGGCTTCCGCCGCCATCGCTTCATGAAACTGCGTCAGCCACTCCTCCGACATCGGGTTGACCGCAAGAGACAGCAGCGCATGAGTCGGAATCCCCCCCATGGACGCGATGTCGCTGACATTCCGGCGGAGCAGTTTTCCCGCAATTGCGGCGGGCGGACACCCCTTGCAGTAATGCACATCCGTAATCACCTGATCCACCGCGGCAAGCAGCAGATCCGGCATCCCCGTATCCAGCACCGCGCAGTCGTCGCCCGGACCGGCTTTCACATCCGGTGACTGCGGAAACAATGCCGTGAGCTTTCTGACAAATCCTTCTTCGTTCATGTCGGCAGCAGTCAGTCCTGCGATTTAAACGTGAACACTTTTTCCAGCTTGAACGCCTTGCGGATTTTTTCGGCTGTTTCGTCCGCCGCCGCATCGGATTCATATTTCAGCTGACGCCAGTTCCAGTGGAAACCGTCATCCGCGCTGCGCGGCACCACATGCAGATGCGCATGCATGACCACCTGTCCGGCGCAGGTTCCGTCCGCCAGATGCAGGTTGAACGCATCCGCATCCAGCGCGCGTTTCAGCGCAACGCCGATACGCGAACCCACCCGGAACATCCGTCCCGCTGTGGCTTCCGGAATGGTCGACGAACTGACATGATGTTCCTTCGGAATCACCAGCGTATGCCCGTAATTGATCGGTCCGATATCCATGAACGCATAGACCAGATCGTCCTCGTAAATTTTGCGCGACGGGATTTCTCCCGAGATGATTTTGCAGAAAATGCAGTCTTTCATGTGTACACCTCTATATATAATAATGATAAGGAAATCTCAATCCCGGTCCATGCCCGCCGCACGGAACACATAATACAGCAGAGTCATCAGCGAACTCAACACTGCCGCAACATACGTCAGGAATGCGGCATTCAGGACTTTCGCCGCGCCGTCCCGTTCATATTCCGAAACAATCCCCGATGACACCATCAGTTTTTTGGCGCGCGCACTGGCATCCCATTCCACCGGCAGCGTTACAATGGAAAACAGCACCACCGCGCTGAACAGAATTGCCCCGAACATCACCATTCCCGAAGACTGCAGCAGAAAGCCCAGCAGAATCACGCCGTAAGACAGATAAGAGGAAATATTGGTAACCGGCACCAGTACGCTGCGCAGTCCCAGCGGCGCATACCCCGCGGCGTCCTGCAGGGCGTGACCGGCTTCATGACACGCCACCCCGATCGCCGCCAGGGAATCCGAACCGTACACTTTGGGCGACAGCCGCAGAGTCCGGCTGGACGGATCATAATGGTCGCTCAGAAAACCGTCCACCCGTTCGATGCGTACATCCGTGATTCCCGCCCGCCGGAGCATCCGCGCCGCGGCTTCCGCCCCGGTCATGCCCGAAGATGCCCGTTTCCGCGAATATTCCGCAAACATCGAATGAGTATACAGCGATGCCAGTCCCGCGGCAATCAGACCGGGAATGGCAAAAATCAGATAAACCGGATCAAAAAACATGATAACACCTCCTTGCAGTGATAACCGATACAATGTAATCTTTTTTTCAGACAAGGCAAGCGGAAAAATGTTTCTTTTCGGAATTTTTTTCGCTTTGCGTTTGCAAATCCGCCCGTTCCGGTATATCATATCCCGTCGACAACCGGAAATGAGGCGCATATCATGAATCAGAAAACGGACTCCGTTCCCTGTTCTCCGCAGACAGCCGCTCTTCACCACGAAGTGCTGCGGCACTGGGCGGAATGGCGGCGTACCCATGAGGACTGCCCCGATGTGATTTCCTTCGATTTCCATACCGATACCCTGTCCGCCGTCCGCCGCGGCGTCCCTCCCCCTGACCCCGGCGCGTGGCGGAATCCCCAGACCGTGGAGAACGCCATTGCCGCACTGCATCACGATGAACATTTCGACTGGGCGCTGCGGTCCGGACTGGTCGGCAGGGTTCTGATTTTTTCCATTGCGCCGCAGAACGGACCGTGCGCCCATGAACGCATGGAAGTTCTGCGCCATCCGGATCTGCCGGACGTCAACGCCCTGCTGAATCATCCGGAATCATTCCGGTCTCTGGCGGAACAGATGCTGTCGGACGCCTGGCTGAAACCGCTGCTGGAGCATTGCCGCGGCTGGCGCAATCCGCTGATTCTGGATCTGGACTGCGATTATATTCTGACGGAAAAAACCATGTCTGTTCCGGAGCATTCTGTTTTCGGGGAATTGCTGCACAAAGCGGCTCTGATCACATTTTCCCGCGAATCGGACTGGGTGCATTTATTGCGTTTTCCCGGCGAAACCATCACCGGCGAATCCGTTGTCCAAACCCTGCTCCGGCAATTTCAATTTCAGACTCCCTGATTTTTCATATTTTTTGACGAAAAGAATTGTTTTTTCATAAAAGCGGGATATATTTATAATAACATTATGAATAACAGTATTTAAATTTGGAGGATGACGATGATACAAAACATGATGATTCCCGAAGGCTCAAAATTGTACAAACCGATGCCCGAACTGAATGCAGGAGTGATGATTGTTCCTGAAATGCAGGAGCAGACTACCATGGCTGCAAATATGAATACATATGTGAATCAATGGCAAGAAGGCGGAGCTGTCAGTGTTGGAAGCGGAGTACAGAGATACATTGAAAACAGAACCTCTTTCTATTATTATAATGCCAACATTGGCGGGGCTATTTACAATAATGGATACGTAACCATCGGTGACGGCGTTATATTCAGAAACAATATAGCCTCGAACAACAGTACATCCTATTATAACGGCGGCGGCGCTATTTACAACAGAAAAAGTATGTCCATTGGAGATAATGCTTCGTTTAATGGCAACAGCGCTTACTATAACGGCGGCGGCGCTATTTACAATGATGGATACGTAATTATTGGTGACGGTGTTACATTCAGAAAAAATATAGCCTTGAACAACAGTGCTTACTGTGGTGGTGGCGCTATTTGCAACAGAGAAAGTATGTCCATTGGAAATAATGCTTCGTTTAATGGCAACAGCGCTTACTGTAGCGGCGGCGCTATTTACAATGGTGGTTATGAAAGCACGTTTATTGAAATTGGAAATAATGCTTCGTTTTGTGGAAATAATGCATCATTTGGAGGGGCTATTTGCAACAATGGGAGCATGTCCATTGGAGATAACGCTTCGTTTTGTGGCAACAGCGCTTCCCATGGCGGCGCTATTGATCATGGTGGTTATATTGAAATTGGAAATAATGCTTCGTTTTGTGGAAATAATGCATCATTTGGAGGGGCTATTTACGCTTGGGGAAGTATGTTTATCGGAAACAATGCCACATTTTCAGATAATGCAGGAGGAGCTATTTGGGGGAGTATAGGAGAGAGAACTATTGGAGATAATGCTACATTTATAGGCAACAGTGCTTTTTCCGCGGGTGGAGCAATCAATGCTGGAAATTCCACAACCATTGGCAGTAACGCGGTGTTTATTAGAAATACCGCAGCTTCCAAAGGCGGGGCTATTTACAATCCTTATGGAAGCATGTTTATCGGAAACAATGCCGTTTTTTCACGGAATGCAGCATCTAAAGGCGGGGCCATTTACACATCCAGTTATTTGGAATTAATGGATTGTGAATTCAAGACCAGTACGGATACCATATATATTTTCGGGGGGAAAATGGTTCTCAACGGAAACGCTTCTGCAGCAGGCAACATCACGATAAAAGATGATTTAGGACATGATTACGATGGCGAATTGGTCAACAACGGAACCATAGATTTCAATATTTCCGTGCGGCAGGCGAATGACGGGTTATTGCTCAATGACTGGACAAAAGTTTCCGGCGGGGGAAATTATGCCGTTACTGTTTCCGCCCGGCAAAGTACTGGAGAATACCAACTGATCGGCAATGCCGGAAATTTCAATAAAACACTCACGATTCATGGAGACAATGGATCCGCATGGGGAGCGTTGGCTTTGAACCAGTCACTGCAATACGGAGATATCAGCCTTACACTGAAACTTGACGAAACAACTGATGTTATATCATTGCAAATAGACAGCCCCTATGCTGCTCCGGCAATAAAACCGGTCAACGGGGATTTCGATGGCGACGGCATTGCCGATGTTCTGATGAGCAACGGTTCCGATGCCGGAGCATGGACAATTCATGACGGAATTCCGAACTGGCTCGGATTTTCCAAACTGCCCGGCTCATGGAAAGTCTTCGGAACAGGCAATGCCAATGGCGACCTCTGCTCGGATATTTATCTGTATGACGCCGTCAGCAACCAGATTGGCATCTGGACCACAAGTTCCACTGGCGTTACCGGCTGGATGGCGTTCAATCCGTTTACGGCAAATGTCAAAGCACAGCTGCTGGGCGATTTCGACGGAGATGGATTTACAGATATTGTTCTGCGGGGGAATGACGGCGCAGTCAATATTCAGTTTGCCACCGGAAAACAATGGAATCAATCTGTTGCACTGCCGGCAGACATTGTCATTCAAGGAACGGGGGACATCAACGGCGACGGCATCGATGACCTCATTCTGCGAAAGGACCGCACCATCGGGGCATGGCTGATGGATGCAGCCGGTCCCAGGTGGGTTACGCTGTCCGATGTCAGCAGTTCTGCAGAAATCATTGGACTCGGCGACTTCAACGGCGATGGGACCAAAGATGTTTTGATTCGTCAAGACGGCAATTATGGAGCATGGTTGATGAAAAACGGTTCCATTGCGGAGTGGAAAAACCTTATGGATCTGCCGTATCCGGTCAACATTGAATTCATCAGTGATTACAACGGCGATGGCATCGATGATCTGCGTATCCGCGACGGTAATCTACTTGCCTCGCTCATAGTCAAAAACAATTCCGTAGAATGTATTGTATTCGGAGATACGAGAAGCGACTGGAACACAGAATTCCCCTCAAAATCAAAAACAACGGCTCTTCGCAACGATATAAACGGCAATGGCATTGCCGATATCGTCATGTTAAATTCTCCTGCTTCGGATGCCGGAGCGTGGCTGTTGGATGCAAAAGGCAATCCGTCATGGCTCGGACTCTCCGGACTGCCCGGCACATGGGAACTGTTCGATACGGGCAATGCCAACGGCGACATTTATTCGGATGTGTTCCTGTATGACGCAGTGAATAAAGATTTCGGGGTCTGGACCATGAACGCAAAAGGCGTTCCCGGCTGGGAATCATGGGGTCAGCTCGAAGCCGATTGTGATCTGATTGCCACCCGCGACTTCAACGGCGATGGTCTGACTGATGTGCTGTACCGCAGAAGCAATGGCGCAATCGGGACATACATGAATCAAACCGGTGAACATTTTGAAGTTCCTCTTCCGCTGAATTGGAATATGGTCGGAGTCGGCGACATCAACGGCGACGGAACTGCCGATCTGATTCTGCGCAATGGAAACAGCATCGGGGCATGGCTCATGAGTGCCAACGGTCCGCGCTGGCAGGGGCTGGCGGATGTCGGCTCAATCAACCGGATTGTCGGGCTGGGCGATTTCAACGGCGACGGCACGGCGGATATTCTGTTCAACAGTAATGGCTCCTACGGTGCATGGCTGATGAAAGACGGTCAAATCACGGGCTGGAAAGCTTTCTGCGACTTCCCGACTTCCATGGCAGTCGAAGCCATCGGCGATTATAACGGCGACGGCATTGACGATCTGCGGGTGCGCAACGGCAACGACCTTGCCGCAGTCATGGTTTATACCGACGGATTGGAATGGAAAGGATTCGGCAGTGTGCCGTCCGATTGGAAAACCAGTCTCGCCGGTCCGGTCTGATCCGGAAAACATTCGGCTAAGGAAGAAGCGCATCGGTTCCGGTGCGCTTCTTTTTTCGGACGGGGCGCATGAAACGGAAAATATTATGAAAACAATTCTGTTTTCTGCTTGAAAACCGCCCGTTCACGGGTTATGTTAACAAATTAGCGTAAACTAATAAAGATACTGCACAATAACAGGAATACAAAACATTACAGGAAGGAACAGGACACGAATGCCTTCTATCATATCAAGCAGCGCGCTGGAATGTCTGCGGATCTTATTCTCCCAGGTCCGACGGGAAGTCAATTTCAATGCGCTCCTCACCGATGAAACGGTCCGCAATGCGGAAACCGCCGAAGGAGAACTGACGGTTCTGCTGCAGCTTTCCGAAGCGCAGAAACTCGAACCGGAACAACTGAAGGAGCTGATAAATCTGCCGCCGCAGGCGTCCGGCCCCGCGCTGGTCCGTCTGGGGGGACGCCACTGGATTCTGCTCCAGAACATCCGTCAGCTTGCCGACGAGAACACGGTCATTGTGGAACCGGTCCCGAATCATCCGCCGCGCGCCCTGCGGGTCAAATCCGCGGAAATCCGGGAAAGATTCGACGGAGCCGCCATCTTTTTCCGCAACCTTCAGGAAGTGGATTCCGCCAAGCAGACCGCGCTGTACTGTCTCTGCAACATCGCCAAGCATCACGGTGTGAACATGGACATCCGCCGGGTCATGCATGATTATGCCATCGGGGAAGAGGAACCGCGCGATGCGCTGCTTCAGCAGATCGCCTCGGATTACCAGTTCAAATGCAAATTCCGCAAACTGGACTGGGAAAAACTGCTTCAGCTCGGCAAGGCGTATCCAGCCATAGCCGTCAAGAAGAACGGCAGAAAAATCCTGCTCTGCGGTGTGCGCACCGTGGAAGACAGACAGGAACTGGCGGTGATTGATCCGGAAAATAAAAAGCCAGGAACACCGTTTGAATTTCTGAACCGGGAGCAGTTCGAAGCGGAATACTCCGGACGCACCATTCTGCTCAAGAAAACGTACCGTCTGGCGGATGAGGAACAGCCGTTCAGTCTGCGCTGGTTCATTCCCGAATTCATCAAGCTGCGCGGCATTTTCGGACAGATTGCCCTGACGGTCGCGCTGATTACGCTGCTGTCGCTGATTGTGCCGCTGTTCTTCCAGATCGTGGTGGACAAGGTGCTGGTCAACAAGGCATACAACACCTTGAACGTGCTGGGAATCGGCATTATTGCCGCGGTGGTGTTCAACGGATTTCTGGAATTTGTCCGCAATTATTTCCTGCTGTTCGCCACCAATAAAATCGACATCTCGACTGCGACGAAGACCTTCCGGCATCTGATGCGTCTGCCGATTGATTTCTTCGAACGGGTTCCGTCGGGCGTTCTGCTCAAGCACATGCAGCAGACCGAACGCATCCGCGGATTTCTTTCCGGGAATCTGTTCTTCACCATTCTGGACGTCTGCGCACTCTGCATCTTCATCCCGTTCCTGCTGCTTTACAGCATCCCGCTGACCCTGATTGTGCTGGGCTATTCGGTGCTGATGGCACTGGTGATCGCCTGTCTGATCAAGCCGTTCCAGACCCGTCTGAACGAACTCTATCAGGCGGAAGGCAAACGGCAGAGTATGCTGGTGGAATCCATTCACGGAGTCCGTACCGTGAAATCTCTTGCGCTGGAACCGGTAGAGGAACAGCACTGGGATGACACCACGGCGTACGCCATCAAGTCGTATTTCCGGGTCGGCAAGATTTCCATCACCGCCAAGAGCATCAGTCAGGTGCTGGAAATGATGATGACCATCACGGTGATCTGGGTAGGTGCGCTGCTGGTGTTCGACCAGAAACTTTCCATCGGCGCGCTGATTGCTTTCCAGATGCTCTCCGGACGCGTTACCGGACCGCTGGTGAAAATGGTCGGCCTGATTCACGAGTACCAGCAGATCGCGCTGTCGGTCAAGATGCTGGGCGTGGTCATGAACACCCCGACGGAACCTGCGGGCGGTGGGGTGCGCAATCCGCTGCACGGCGGCATTTCCTTTGAAAACGTTACCTTCCAGTACCGTCCCGACCTGCCGGCAGCCATCAAGAACATGTCTCTGGAAGTGGCGCCGGGCATGACCATCGGTATTGTCGGGCGTTCCGGTTCCGGTAAAAGCACGCTGACCAAACTGCTGCAGGGACTTTACAGCGTCCAGCAGGGTGTGGTCAAAATCGACGGCATCGACATCCGGGAAATCGACAAAGCGCATCTGCGCATGAGTATCGGGGTGGTGCTTCAGGAAAATTATTTCTTCAGCGGCACGATCCGTGAAAACATCAGCATGACCAAACGCAGCGCTTCGCTGGAAGAAATCATCTACGCGGCGAAACTGGCAGGCGCGGATGAATTCATTCAGAAACAGGCGCGCGGCTATGACACGGTTCTGGAAGAAAACGCATCGAACCTGTCCGGCGGTCAGAAACAGCGTCTGGCGATTGCCCGCGCCCTGCTGACCAACCCGCCGATTCTGATTTTCGACGAAGCCACCAGTGCGCTCGACCCGGAAAGCGAACAGGTCATCAAACAGAATCTGCGCGCCATTTCCCGCGGCCGCACGGTGCTGATCGTTTCACACCGGCTGAGCATTGTCAGTTCCGCAGACAAGATTCTCGTGATCGACAACGGGGAAAGAACTGCATTTGATTCGCACAAAGAACTCCTGAAACAGCCTGGCACCTACCGGGATTTCTGGAAACAGCAAATGGAAGTGGGAGACTGAATCATGGCCATATCCAATCAAGACAACAGCAATACGCAATCCGCTGAAAAACTCGCACCCGAAGCGATTGAATTCCAGCCGGACGCCCTCGAAATCAAAAATGAACGGCTGCCGCTGTGGATCCGGTACAGCGTTCTGTTTTCCGTGGTTTTCATCCTCGGCGCACTCATCTGGGCATGTGTCTGTAAAGTTGACGTTGTGGTTCAGGCGGAAGGCAAACTGGTTACCGATGATTCCAGCATCGTCATGAAACCGCTGGAACGCACGGTCATTCAGAAAATCCACGTGAAAATCGGGCAGATCGTGAAAAAGGACGACGTTCTGATCACCTTCGACCCCACCATCAACCGTGCCGAAGCGGAACGCCTGACCAAGGAACTCAGCATTCTCAATGCCCAGTATGCGCGTCTGCTGGCGGAATTTGAAGGCAAAGATTACCAGCCTGCCCCCGGCGAAACCGGAGCTTTGCAGCTGGCGATTTTCAAACAGCGTTCCCGGTATTTCAGCGAAAAGAACAAGTATTACGATGAAGGCATTCAGCAGCTGGACGCTTCCCGGAAATCCCGCGAAGATACCCTGAAAAATCAGCAGGAACGCCTGGTCGCCATCAAGAAAATCGAAGATATGTTCGTCAAGCTGCATGACCTCAAGGCGGGGTCGCTCAAAGAACTGCTCTCCGCATCCATTTCCCGCATGGAAATGGAAGCCAGCATCGATGAACTGAAGAACAGTCTGCTGGAACTCAAACATCAGCGCGAAAGCACCTTGTCATCCAAGCAGACCTTCATTCAGGAATGGCGCAACAACATTTCGGAGGAACTGGTCAAAGTGGAACGCGAACTGACATCCACCCAGAAAGATTACGACAAAGTGAAACAGCTGATCGAATATGTGGAACTCCGTGCGCCGTGCGACAGCGTGGTGCATGAGATCGCGGCGTTTTCCGTCGGATCCGCTGTCCGGGAAGCCGAAGCGCTGATCACCCTGGTTCCGCTGGTCGGCAACATCGAACTGGAAGCGGAAATCCAGCCGCAGGACATCGGCAAAGTGGAAATTGGGTCCGATGTCCGGATCAAGCTCAACGCCTACCCGTTCCAGAAATTCGGCACCTTGAACGGCAAAGTCCGGAACATTTCAGAAAACACTTTGCAGAAACAGCAGTCGCAGATTCCGGTATCGTATTACCGGGCGAGAATTGTGGTTTCCGGTCATCTGGATCATGTCAAGAAAAATTTCCGTCTGATCCCCGGCATGGAAGCCCAGGCGGAAATCAAAACGGGAAAACGACGCATCATAGAATATCTGATTTATCCATTGATCAAAGCACTGGATGAATCCATCCGTGAACCGTAATGAATACGCGGGACCGTCCATTCAGCCGGCGGTCCCGTTTTTTTATTCCACCGGAACAAAAAATCATTTCCGGTGAATTTTCATCCGGCAGTGATGCAGCCATTTTCCGCAGAGCCGCAGCAGAATATAAACCGTGCCGACGGGAATCAGGAAAACAGGAAAATATGCCCAGCCCAATACCAATAGGCAGACTGTTGCCATTCCGTTGTCCGGTCCGCGATGCAGCTGAATGGAAATCCACAATGCCGCCATGAGCAAGCCCCAGCAGAGACCGGAAAAAACAACTGTCCAGCCCAGACATTTCAGCAGCGACAGATGTCCGGTTTTCTTTGATTTGAACCAGTCCGGACGGAACCAATGGAACAGACACAGGCATGTCGGCAGATTCATGAACAGAAAAGTTCCGGCAAAGGACGCTGCCCAATTATATCTGGAACGCCATGCGGCAGGATCCAGAGACAGAATCAGAACATGCGGCAGAACCAGAAAAAAAACAGACAATACCGATTTCCAATGTTTTTTCACGCCGACCCCCGCTTTCTGTTTACATTCCCGTCTCACGCAACCAGATGCCGTGCAAGCAGAAAGCCGGCACCGGCGGCAAATAATCCCGTCCCGTTCTGCAGCAATACGTTGCCGAAGAAACGGATGTACTGCGCATCTGTCAGGAAACGTATGCTTTCCAGGGCGAACGTGCTGAACGTTGTGAACGCGCCCAGGAAACCGATGAACACCACCGGGAAATAAACTTCATACTGCTGAAATCTTGCCCGGCAGTACACAAACAGAAAGCCAGCCAGAAATGCTCCCGCGATATTGACACACAACGTTCCCCAGGGAAATCCCGGCAGCAGATGATCCACCATACGCGTACAGCCGAAACGCAGCAAAGTACCGATGAATCCGGCAGCACCGATCAGCAGAACCAATTTCATGGAACATCTCCTTTCGGCAGGTCCTGATTCACAGTAACATGAACTGCATGGTAGATTTTCGGAATCAGATATTTCAGGCATCCCGCCGCGGGAATCGCGAAAATCATGCCGGGGATGCCCGCCGCCAGACCGCCCAGCAGCACCACGATAATGGTTTCCAGCGTAGTCAGCCCGATGGCATTGCCGATCAGTTTCGGATACAGGAAAAACTGTTCCAGCAGTCCGTTGATCAGACAATAGGAAAATGCAGCCCCGATCAGAGTTCCCGCACGCTCCCCCGGCGCACAGAACTGCAGACAGACCGTTACCGTCAGCAGAAAACTGCCGATGGGCCCAAGAAACGGCAGCAGAATGGTCAGACCCGCCAGCAATGCCAGCAGTGGTGCGTAAGGAACACTGAACAGGTAAAACAGTCCTGTATAAAGAATTGTTTCTATGATGATGATCCAGAGATAACCGAGAATCCATTTATTGAGCATCAGGACAATCCGGTCAATAATCTCCACAGCCTCCGTCTTGGCGGTGCTGGAAACAGCCGGCATCCAGCGCGAACCGAACACACCGCGGACGCACCAGTGTCCGATGCTCTCCCCGCCGCTGTCACCGGTCCGGAACAATGCCATGTGCTGCAGAAAAAAGAAAAAGAAGAAAATACCCAGCAGCAGATTAAGAGCAAAAGAACCAAGAAAAGCAACCACTGCGGCAGCTGCCGAGAGGATGCTGACGCCTTTGCTCAGGATCGGTTTCGCCAGTTCCCGGATATGCGATCTGACATAATCCAGCGCGGTTTTCCAAAGGCTCTGCAAGGTAATCTCCGGAGTTTCTCCGCCGGAATCCGATTTGGGAACATCCGGGAGAATCTGCACCAAAATCCGGGACCCCTGCTCCACAATTTTCTGAATGCGCGGATTATCCTTGCCGAAATCCGTCATTTTCTCCTTCATATTGCTTGCGGCAAATTTTCCGCCGGCAAAAACCAGACAGGAAACCGCAGTCAGCGCAATCAGGAAAACCGCGAAAGCGCAGACCGAAGAACTCAGGATCAGACGTTTCCGCCGCCGTTCGGCGATTTCCGCAGGAGTCGGGACTTTTCCGGCAACCCGGTCAATCAGTTTGCTGACCTGAAGCCACGGCCAGCCAAGAACCGCGCAGAGAGTCTGCATCCAGCGCCATTGAAAGACATGGCATTCAAAAAATTTTTCGAGCGGCAGCAGGAAAATCGCCAGAATGATCCCGAAGAAAAGGGATCTCAAATACGTCGCCGCCAGAATAAACACGGCAAGCACTGCCAAAGCGGCAAGAATTCCCGCCGCCGTTCCGGATTTCAGCACACGGACAATTTTTCCGGCTGTCTGTTTCTCATTTTCCATGCTGCATTTCCTTTATCTGCAAAATTTTTTCGAAAAAAATCCGTCCATCCCGTACCAGCCGGATCCGCCATTGTCCCTGTTCATTGCGGGAATCCTCCCAATTCAGAACGTGCGGGGCGGAAGACTGCGCCTGTTTCATATTATATAAAGAACGGATGACCTGAAATCCCAATGGAGTGGTTCTGCCGTTCACCGGCAGCACCTGAAAGGGACCGGTGCCGGAAACCGCCAGACGCAGGGAAACCGCGCTGACCGCAGCGTTGACAGCATCCGTTTCGGAATAGATTTTTTCCGTTTCCGCGGGAGAAACGGCATAAGGCGGTTCGGTCGGAACCGGCCGGTCGTCCTCCTGAAACCAGGAGCGGCAGCCGGTCAGCGGGACCAGAGAGCAGAACAGAAGTATCAGAGCAATCTTTTTCAGCATAAACAGAAATCCTTTCCAAAATACAGTAAGATAATGTGCGGATGAAAAAAATCAAACGGAAAGCGTGAAAATCCGGCAGATAACCGGCCGAATCCGGCGGGTGCGGCTTGTATTGGCAGGGGTTCCGGTGTATATTAACCGAAAATATTCTGAGAATCGAAATCAAAAGGGAGCTTATGAAATCCGATAATGTGCTGCTGATCGAAGCAAAGAACGCCAACATGCTTTATTTGCGCGATTTCTGGAATTACCGGGAACTTTTTTTCACTCTGGCATGGCGTGATATTGTAGTCCGCTACAAACAGACAGCCGTAGGGATTCTGTGGTCGCTGATCCGGCCGCTGGCAACCATGGCGGTGTTTGCGGTCATCTTCGGAAAAATCGCCAAACTGCCGTCTGATGCAGGAGTACCGTATGTATTGATGGTGTTTGCCGGAATGCTGCCGTGGCAGTTCATCAGCGGGACGATTCTGACCGGAAGCGATGCTCTGGTGGGCAATCAGGCATTGATTTCCAAAGTGTATTTCCCGCGGATCATCATCCCCACGGCGCGCATCATCATGGCACTGGTGGAAATGCTGATCAACGCAGTGCTGTTTGCTCTGCTGTTTGTGTGGTACGGTTTTCTGCCGTCCTGGCATGTGGTGTTCCTGCCGCTGTTCCTGCTGCCGGGAATTCTGCTCGCGCTGGGAACGACTTACATCGTATCCGCCCTGAACGTCAAATACAGGGATTTTCAGTATGTGGTTCCGTTTGTGGTGCAGCTGGGACTGTATATTTCCCCGATCGGTTTTTCGAGTTCCGTGGTTCCGGAAAAATGGCGCGCGGCATATGCCTGCAATCCGGTGGTCGGCATTGTGGACGGCGTCCGCTGGTGTCTGTTCGATTCTCCGCTGACCGCCGGACCGGTGGTTTGCGCGGCGGTGTTTTCAGTGGTAATCTTTGCGGCGGGCATCTGGTTTTTCCGGAAAATGGAAAACGATTTCGCCGATTTCATTTAAGCGGGGGACAACATTATGCTGGCAGTCAAAACGGAACATCTCGGCAAAAAATATATCATCGGACACCGCAGCAGCGAGTATGCCCGGTTCAATGAGTACCTGACCGAAATCGGCAGAACCGTTCTCCGGCGGCTGAGAAACCCCTTCAAGCCCTATGACGTGAGTCTGGAGCTGGAAGATTTCTGGGCGCTGCGGGACGTTTCGTTCGAATTGAATCAGGGGGATCGTCTGGGCATTATCGGACACAACGGATCGGGCAAATCCACTCTGCTGAAACTGCTGAGCCGGATCACCACACCGACGGAAGGACGGATCACCATGCGCGGCAGGGCGGCGTCTCTGCTGGAAGTCGGCACCGGATTTCATCCGGAACTCACCGGACGCGAGAACATTTTTCTGAACGGTTCGATTCTGGGAATGACCCGTTCGGAAATCAAAGCGAAGTTTGATGCGATTGTAGATTTTTCCGGGGTGGAAAAATTTCTGGATACTCCGGTCAAACGCTATTCCAGCGGCATGTATGTACGCCTGGCATTTGCAGTGGCGGCACATCTGGATCCCGAAATTCTGGTGGTCGATGAAGTCCTGTCTGTGGGCGATGCCGAATTTCAGAAAAAATGCGTTGCCAAAATGCGGGATATTTCATCCGACAGCGGACGGACCATCCTGTTTGTCAGCCACAATCTGGGCGCAGTTCAGCTGCTCTGCAACAAGGGACTGCTGCTGAATCATGGACGCATGATGCACTTCGGCGGCATTGCGGAAACCGCCGCGAAATATATTGAGGAACGGGAACAGTTCACCGGAATGCCGCTGATTGAACGGACAGACCGCAGCGGCACGGGCGCACTGCGTTTTTCCGGCTGCCGTATCGGAACCGGGTCCGGCGTCAAGGCCGCACTGCTGCCGATGGGGCAGGAACTGGTCATGGAAATCGAGTTCGAATGTCAGCGGGATCTGGAAGGCGACGTGCAGATCGAAGCCGCAGTTTATTCTTCCGCGGATGTCCGGGTCGCTTCCATCAACCTGCGGAACCTGGGAATGCTTTCCCGTTTCGGCAAAGGCTCGAACAAAGTCTGTTTCCGTCTGCCGCGCAACCCGTTCTACCCGGATCAGTACATCATTAATCTGTATGCGGAAAAAGACGGTGAAATACTGGATTACGTCATGAACGCCGCACTGATGAAAACAATTGAAGGTCCGTTCCAGAATGCCGGTGTGGTCAGTATGCCTTACCAGGCATCGGCGGCATTTGATTACACTGCAAGTATCAACGGACGGTAAGAAACCGTTGGAAAGGAGTCCGCCATGCGCAGCCCGTTTTCAGTTGTCCGCCTGAAAAATTCAGCCGGACGCCGGCTGGAACCGGCGGAACAAATGCGTTCCCTGCCGGGGCAGTTCCTGTATTTCGCATCGGAAGGGGAAGACGTCAATGAAAAGCGCGTTCTCCGGATGCTGAAAAATGCGCCGCGGACAGCGGAACTGATCCTGCCGCTGCCGCATGTCGCCAGTGAAAAAGAGGAACAGCTGGAAGAACCCGTGGTTCTGCCGCTTCCTCAACTGATGGAACGTTACCGCATTGCGCCTCTGCTGAACGGTGCGCTGCTCCGCAAATCCGCGCTGCTGGAACTGCTGAAAAACGGAATTCCGGATTGGATGCAGACTCCCTGTCCCGATCTGACGATGATGCTGTTCCTGCCGGTGAACGCCTGCATTGCGCGTACAAACCGACATTATGATCCGGAGACGGTTGCGGCGGTCTGCGGCAATTGTTCCCAGGCGGAAGACTGGCTGAAAAAACAGACTTTCCCGGATCGGAATGTCCTGCTGAGCCGCTTTCTGCGGTATGAAGATTCCCTGATGGACGCCGCACTGGAAACGGGAGCGTCCCTGGAACAGCTGCGGAACTGGTTCGACCTGTCATTGGTCCTGCATAATTTTTTCACGCGGCATCCGGAAAAGCTGCTGACCCTGCCGCCGCTGCCGTCTCCGGTGCCGCATCCGGGACCAGTCCGCCGGATCGCGGTTTTCTGCTGGGCACTGCGGGCGGGCGGTGCGGAACGCTGCGCATCTCTGCTGATTCAACTCTGGCTGAAACAGAATCCCGGACTGGAAATCACGCTGTTTCAGTGCAGTCCGCGCAGAGCGGGTGATTATCCGCTGCCGGAGCAGGCGGAGACGGTGGTTTTGCCGGCGGATTATTACAGACGCTGGCATTCCGTGCAGGAACAGCTGCGGAAACGGCAGGTTGACACCTGTATTTTTATTGACCATTTTCTGGAAATCACGTATTATGACCTGCTGGCGGCGCGTCAGCTGGGTATCCGCACCATCGCCATGGAACACAACACGTTTTCCTTCGTATATTACGGGGCGAGACCTGAACTGCTGACGCTGCGGGAGAAAGTCTATTCCGGCGCGGATATTGTAACCTGCCTTTCCCGTCCGGATGAGTATCTGTGGAAT
Organism: uncultured Victivallales bacterium; assembly: GCA_934661375.1. GTDB lineage: Bacteria > Verrucomicrobiota > Lentisphaeria > Victivallales > UBA1829 > SIG94. Next base: position 21,283 of record CAKUJH010000014.1, on the reverse strand, counting down.
CTGCGCGGCATTCATGCCCGTTACCTGCCGAATCCGCTCACTTTTGAACCGCAGAAGGATTTCCCACAGCCGGAACAGAAGGGCAGAACCCTGATCTTCATAGCCCGCATGATTCCCGGCAAAGGAGTCGAAGCCGCATTGCAAGTGGTGAAAATTGTGCGGAAAAAATATCCGGATGTGCGGCTGCTGATGCTGGGGGCGTTCCCGCATCCCGAATATGAAAAATTCATCCGGGAATATATCCGTTCGCACAGACTGGAAGAAACCGTTGAGTTCACCGGATTCACTGGGGAAGTCGCCAAATATCTTTCCCGTGCGGCAATTCATCTGATGCCGTCTGCCGTGGAAGGATATCCCATGACCATGATGGAAGCCAAAGCGTACGGCGTTCCGACCATTGCCTTCTCCATGCCGTATCTGGAAGCCGCGAAAGAGGAATACGGCACACTCATGGTTCCCAAACAGGACTGCGCCGCCATGGCGCAGCGGGTGATGGAACTGTTCGAAAATCCGGAACGTCTGCATATCCTGAGCCGGAAGGCTTCCGAAGCCTTGCGTCATTTTGACAATGCGTCGGTCGGCAGACGCTGGACCGGGCTGTTTCAGTATCTGGAAAACGGCGCAGAGCCGGCGGAACTCGCCCTGCCCGAATACTCTCCGGAACAGCAGCTGGCAATGCTTCGTTTGCAGAATAATGAAATCCTGACCGGCATTTCCGCGATGCAGTGTTCACCCGCTTACCGGGAAAGTATCCTGAATGAAGAAATCGCCGTTCGCCGTAAAAACAATATTCTGTTCGGCTGTGTCATCCGGCTTTATTTTGCCTTGCAGAAACTGATCCGGAAAGATTCCTTCACTGCCAATCTGCTGTTCGGACAGCTGAAATGTCTGCTGGACTGTCTGTACCGCGCCAAACGGATTTACCGTTCGTTCCATCCGTGGAAGGACGAGGAGCAGAAACTCTGACCGGGGGAGAACTGACCATGCCTGATATTTCCATTCTGATTCCGGTCTGCAACACGGCACCGTTTCTGCCGCGCTGTCTGGACTCCGTGCTGGAGCAGCCGCTGGAAAAGATTGAAGTCATCACGGTTGATGATGCTTCCACGGATGAATCTCCCGCCATCCTCCGGCAATATGCGGAACGGGATGCCCGAATCCGGGTCATCACCCATCCGCAGAACCGGGGTCTGCTGGCAGCCCGTGCTTCCGGTATTGCCAACGCCACGGGGAAATACATTCTGTTCCTGGATTCCGATGACCGGCTGAACGCGGGAATTCTGGCGGCAGCATTTCAGACTGCGGAACGGGAACAGGCGGACATTGTTCATTTCGCGGCGGAACCGGATGCCGGAAATGCGGAACTGCCTGCCCGGTATATCCGGCACGTCCGGAAAAATCTGAAACCGTTTCCGCAAAAACTGACCGGTCGCCGGATTTTTGAAACCTGTTTCGGCGAAAACCGTTTTTCCTGGTCAGTATGGGGAAAGCTGTACCGTGCGAATCTGTGTCATCGCGCCATGCCGTTTCTGCCGCAGGAATACTGCACCATGGCGGAAGATTTCTGTCTTTTTTCCATGCTGTCCTTTTTTGCGGAAAGCTATGTGCCGCTGCAGGAAACCGGCTATCTCTATTCGCTGGATTCCGGGGTATCCAGTGCAGGGAAAACGACCTTGGAAAAATTTCTGCACCGGCAGTCTCCATTCTGTGCAATCCGGACCGTGAAAAGTTTTCTGGGAAAGCAGCAGGTATGGGAACGGTACTGCGCACTGTTTGACCGGCAGGAACAGAAACTGCTGTATGAATATGTTTTGCGCTGGATGCGGTATTTGCGGGAATCCGACCGCATACAGGCATTTGCTGCGTTGTTTCAGAACTGCCGGGATCCCCTGCCGCTGTTCCGCGCCTTCCGCACCTTTTTCCAGGACAAGGATGAAACTCTGCCGCAGATGCTTACCGGGGAAAAAGAAAAAAACAGTCATGCCCGCCCCTTCCGGAAAATCGGTCTTGTTCCCGGAACAGAGGTGTCTTTCACTGCGAAAACGGAAATCATTGCGCCGGAAGAACCGAAGATTTCTGAACTGCGCTGGCAGGAATGGTCCCGGCTGATCTCTGCGCAGAAACCGGATGCGGTCATTCTATGTGCGGATGACTGCAACCCGGAAAAACTGGTCTGGGATATTCTGGCAATCCGGGATGCCGGAGCCGAAGCCTGGCTTCTGCGGACAGCTCCGCCTCATGCCGAACTCGAATCGGGCAGTTTGCAGAACTGGCTGATTCTGGATCATGTCCTGCAGCTGGCGGATGCCGTGCTGACACCCAACGAAGCGGCGTTCCGCTGGTACTGCGCCCGCGGCTTCCGCACCGTACAGATCATCGACGGCAAAGCGGATCTGAATCAGCTGCAGAATCCGGCAGGTTCGGAAGAACTCCGCAGTCTGACGGCGGCACTGGAACAGTATGAGACACAGTCCGCCCGTTACCGGATCGAACCCCTTCCGGACGGAGAATCCCCTGTGCCGTTTTTCCGCAAACTGAACGCGCTTTTCCGCAGACTCCCCGCCGGATTCCGCAGAAAACTGTTCCGCATTTACCATTGGTTCGGCAAAGAATAACCTGTTCAGTTCGGCGAATTTGCCAGCAGACACGAAACACAGTCGCCGGCGGTGTCGGCACAATACTGTTTGTAAATGTGCAGACATCCCTGCACTGCGGCGGCATGATCGAAAATCTTCAGCCGGTCATCATTTTCCGGCAGCCAGCGGCGGACCGCATTCTTGAACACCCGGTTGTTCCTCTGGGCGGCAAGCAGCGGCAGCAGCGCGGCGGCTTGGTTTTCCGGCAGACTTGTCCCGTTCAGTTTTGCGTATGCCAGAAGGGCGGGCGTCACCACATCAATGAGCAGCGTTTCCGCGCGGTCCTGTCCCAGCACGGCGGCTTTCCGGGGCAGTTCCGCAGATTGGAAGGTACAGCGGCAATCCCAGAACGGATCGGTGAACGACATGTTTTTCCGGAGTCTGTCCAGAAAATCCCGCCGCCCGGATGCCGCCAGCTCCGCAGCCAATGACGGCAGTGGATCCACGGTGAATTTCCGGACGAATGCCGCAATCATGGCGATACGCCGTTCCGGCGTATTGAGCGGGCGGACGGAATCGCGGTGCCAGTGAATCGGCGTTTCCGCTTCCAGCCGGATGGACCAGAACTCATCCCAGAGACGGCGCACCTGCTGACGGCTGCATTCCGGCAGTTCCTCATTTGCCGGATCCGGCAGCAGGGAGGATTCGCCCCAGAGCAGCGCTTCAAAATGGGTTTCAAAAATTTCCGGCGGATATTTTTCCAGACGCCGGAACAGTTCCAGAAATTCGTCCTGATTGCGCTTGTATCCCGCCGCCCGGAACAATGCCTGACGGAATGCCGGCCCAGTTCCGCTGCAAATCATTTTTTCCAGGATGACAGCACTTTTCAGCTGAAGCCGTTCCTGCCCTGCGTCATTGAAAAAATTCCGCAGCTGTTCTCTGCACATATAAGGAAAAATCCGGCAGCGGCAGGCAGTTCCCGCCCGGCGTTCGGCGGCTTCCGGGGAAAGACGGCAGGTCGGGATATGGGCAAGAGCTGTCCCGTTGACTTTTCCTGCAAGGTCGTCTTCTGTAACCACATGCAGAATCACGTTGTCATATGCGGCGTCGGCAAGATGACCGTGCCGGATGTAATCGGAACTTTTCCGGTGCAGTTCGATGTCGCCGCGCAGAATTTTTCCATGACGGCGGATTTTGGCATTCCGGAAATCCGGTCCGGCTTCGTGGTTCCATTCGCCGCGCGAAAGAATCTGAACCCGTGTTCCTTCCGTATCCGTCAGAACAGCTCCGTCGGCAAGTTTGTCCCAGCTGGCTTGAAACGCCGCTTCAAAAACCGCTTCCGGGTCGCGGATCATAAAAGATTCCGGAATATTTTCTTTTTCTGTTTGCATTTTTCCGTCCGGCTGTTATGCTATTGAATACAACAAGGAGAATATTTCACATGATTACTAAAAAAGCAAGCTCTTTTTTGCTGTTTTCCGCAATATTTCTGGTTTTCATCCTGTTTTTGTTCTGTCCGCGTCCGGGAAAACCGCAGCCGGCATCCTCCGAACCGGCGGAACAGCCAGCTCCGGAACGCCGCAATGCCGTAGTGCGCGCCATTGAAAAAGTCATGCCGTCCGTAGTCAATATCGGCACGGAACACATCATCCGTTCCCAGACGCCGGAATCCGCATATGATGAATCGTTCCGGCAGATGTTCGACAAATTCCTGCGTTCCCAGAAAAGCGGCAAAAGCTATTCGCTCGGCAGCGGATTCATCATAGATTCCTCCGGTCTGATTGTAACCAATGCCCATGTGGTCGAACGGGCTTCCAAAATCGTCATCACGCTCAACGGCGGGAAAAACTGTGAAGCCCGGATCATTGCGGACGATCCGCTCAATGATATAGCCCTGCTGAAACTGGAAAATCCTCCCGCGGGACTGCAAGCCATCCGCTGCGACAATTCCGGGAAACTGTTCCTCGGCGAAACCGTCATTGCCGTCGGCAATCCGTTCGGGCTGGACAGTTCCATTACCGTGGGGGCTCTCAGCGGCACCCGGCGTCGGTTCGTCTGGCAGGGACGCACCATCTTTTCCGATATTCTTCAGACGGACGCCATTGTCTACCCCGGCAACAGCGGCGGCCCGCTGGTCAATATTGAAGGCAATGTCATCGGCATGAACATGTCCGTGTTCGAAAACGCGCCGGGCATCGGTTTCGCCATTCCCCTTTCCCGGATTGAAAATGTGCTGGCGACCTGGATGCTGCCGGAACGTTTCGGCCCGGTGATCCTGGGCATCATTCCCGCCTGGCAGGAAAATGAATCTGGCGTCCGCCGGATTGTCATTGCCAACACGCTGCAGGGATCACCGGCGGCACTGGCGAAAATACCCAAAAATGTTCAGCTGCTCCGGATCAATGGAAAACCGGTCGAGGATCTGCTCACGGTAAGCCGTATGCTGATGCATCTCAAGCTGGATGCCCCTGTCGTGCTGGAAACCTCCGCCGGAACATTTCGTCTGAAAGTCAGCAGACAAATCCTGAAAGACCCTTTCCTGGAAGCCGAGCGCAAACTGTCACTGAAACTGACCCCTGTTACGCCGACGCTGGCGCAGGAAGCCGGATATTCCGTAAAAACCGGTCTGCTGATCTCCGGCATTATGCCGGACACGCTGCCGGAACTTCAACGCGGTGATCTGCTGATTAAACTCGGCTCCCACATGATCAATTCCGCAGACGATCTCGCCGCCGCATTGAGAAATCTGCATTACAATGATTCGGTTCACGCCGTTTTTCTGACCACTATCTCTTATCAGGGAAAAAGTTATCTGGCAAAAAGAAAGGTTCTGTTCACCATTCACTGAGAACAGAACCCGTATTTTCCGATTCAGCAGAATCAGCGCGGACCGAAGGACGCTCCCATGTTGAAGTGGAAACGCAGCGAATTGCTCACGCCGTCCTGATTGTTCAGCACGGGGAATGCCAGATCCAGCCGGATCGGGGCATTGATGCTCGGCAGCTTCACCCGCAAGCCGTAACCCACACCGATGTTGACCGTATTGAATTTGAAACGGTCCGGACCGGCATCGCCGATATCCGCGAAGAACGCACCGCGCACAATGCTGTAAATCGGATGGGACAGCTCGGCGGAGAAAATATACATGGTCTGACCGCCGTAATTGTCATGATTCCGGTCTTCCGGACCGATGGACCGGTACGGGAAACCGCGCACGGAATCGCCGCCGCCCAGGAAATAGCGTTCAAAGATCGGCACCCGTTCATCCGTACCGATGGAGGAAAGGAAACCGACTTTGCCGCCGAGACTCAGAACAAACCAGTCGTTGAAGAAGGCGTAATGATAAGTTCCTTTCAGTTCCAGCCGCATATAGTTGTTGGACGCGCCGAAAATTTTGGACGTAATCGAAGCCAGCCCGCTGATGCTGTAGCCGCTGGTCGGATCCATGGCACTGTTCCGGGTATCGCGTTCCAATGACAGATGCAGCCGCCCGACATATTCATCGCCTTTTTCGCTCTGGAAAATTTCGGACATGTCTTTGTCCATGTGATGCACGCGCACCTGTTCAAACGTGTAACCGCCGGAAATGGTGGTGAAATCATCGAAAATGCGTTTGGTCAGACTGGTTGTGAATCCGATGCGGCGTTCTTCCCAGTCATCATATTCCACATTCCGGAAATATGCGGAAACATCCCAGCGCAGCGGAATGCCGAACAGCCACGGTTCGGTGAAGTCCAGCTCGAAATTGTAGCGTTCCAGACCCATCAGTGCCAGCAGGCGCATACGCTGTCCGCCGCCGGTGAAGTAGTTCCACGGGTCCAGAATATCCATGTTCTTATGAGTGATTTCCAGCATACCGGAAAGGCTGTCGGAATCCGACCAGGTGGCACCGATGCGGGCATCGATGAATCGTTTTTCATCCACGCGGATATCGATGTCTTTCGTATCGGCAGGACCGTTTTCCGAACGGATGGAAACGGCGTCCACCGAATTGAAATATCCCATTCCCATCAGACGGTCGCGGGACAGTTTGACCATATTTTTGTCAACGGGATCACCGGGGATGATCGGCAGTTCCCGGCGGATCACATAATCTTTGGTATAGCGGTTGCCGGAAATGAAAATATGGTTGATCCGGTAAAGCGGACCTTCCTTCACATCGAAATTGACGTCCACCGTGTGGGTTTTGTAATTCGGGGAAAGCATCGGGCGAATCCCGAAATCCGCATAACCGAGCCGGCTGTATTTGTGGTCAATCAGATCCATGGAGGCTCGTTCCGTATCACTGGAATACGTTTCCCCCGTTTTCAGAGGAATCAGCTGAACCAGTTCTTCCGGCTTGAAACGTTCCGGACCGGAAAACGAAACTTTTCCGATTTTGTACGGCTCGCCTTCCTCCACCTGAAAAACCACATTCATGATTTCCGGATTTCCCGGTTCTTCGGTCAGTTTCACATCCAGCACGCGGAAATCCAGATACCCTTTCTTCCAATACATTTCGCGCAGCCGGATCTTGTCCCGGTTCAGTTCATCCCGGTTCAGCAGTCCGTAATCAAATATCCAGCTGAACCACGGATGACTCAGAAATGACTGGCGGTTGGCAATGCTGTCACGCAGTTCCGAAGGTTCATAAACTTTGACTTCTTCGCCTTTGGCGGTCTGAAAATCCACCTTGCCGACGCGGATGCGCAGATTTTCCTTGATTTTGAAAACAATGCGGATATGATGGTCGTCAATTTTCTCGAAAACCGGCTCGATGATGGCGTCATTCAGTCCTTTGGACTGGTAAAATTTGCGCAGAGCATCCGCGCTGTTGCGGAGAGCCAGGTCATTCAGCGGAACGTTGGGTACAATCTGAATTTCCTCCAGAAGTTTTTTCTCCGGATATTTTTTATTGCCGACAAAACGGATTTCCGTCACCACCGGTTTGGGCAGCAGCTTGAAAATGATGTCAATCTTGCCGTCCGGAGTTTTGCGGGTTTCGGATACCACATCGGAAAACATGCCCATGGCATGAAGCCGCTTGATGTCATCATTGACCGCGCGTTCACTGTAATGCCCGCCCTTGCGGCTCTGGACGTTGGCCCGGAGAATATCTTCCTCGAACTTATAATCGGTTCCCTGCTGAAACACCACCGAGGATATCTCCTCTGCCGTCAGAGTACAGGCGGAAACCGCCAGAAGCACCCCCAGCCAGCCGGCGCATCGGGTCTTGCTCATATTTTTTATCAAAAACACTTTTCAAAGCCTTCCGTTTATAAAGATAGAAACTATAACGCCGTTTTTTTGAAAAATCAAATTATTTAGGCAAATTTCCATCCGAAATTTCATTCGGGGAACGGTCTGCATCGGAATAACGGTGATCGATGCTCCGGAATTCCATCAGGGACGGGAAAAACTTCAGATCGACAATACCGGTTTTTCCTTGACGGTTCTTTTCCACAATCAGTTTGGCATCAACTCCGATCCGGTTGGCTTCCTGATTCTGTTCCTTGGATTCATCCCGTTTGCGGTGCAGGAACACCACCACGTCGGCGTCCTGCTCAATGGCTCCGGATTCGCGCAGATGACTCAGTTTCGGCAGGGCATTGGCATTGTTTTCCTGTCCTTTTTCCGATTCACGGTTCAACTGTGCCAGCACCAGCACCGGAAGCCCCAAATCTTTCGCCAGCTTTTTCAGTCCGCCGGAAATCGCGGCGACTTCCACCTGCCGGCTCTCATTTCCGCCGGGTTCGCCCGATTTCATCAGCTGAAGATAGTCGATCACAATCAGATCCAGTTTCTTCTGATCGTTGATTTTGCGAGCTTTCGCCCGCAGTTCAAAAACGGAAATGCCGGCAGTCGGGTCCACAGACAGCTGGGCTTCCTTCATGGATGACACCGCCTGCGTGAGCCGCGAAATATCCCCTTTCTGAAGGTTGCGGTCCATGATGGAGGACAGCGAAACTTTCGCTTCCGTACAGAGCATACGCTGAGCCACCTGTTCCGCGCTCATTTCCAGACTGAAGAACAGTACATTCTTGCGTACGCCGTTGACTTCACGCATGACAATGTTGCGCACGATATTCAGAGCGATAGCGGTTTTCCCGATAGACGGCCGGGCGGCAAGAACAAACATTTCACCGGGTTTCAGCCCGCCGCCGATCAAACGGTCCAGATCCGGATAACCGGTCGGAATGCCGGGTTCGACCTTGCGGTCAATCAAGTCCATGAATCCTTTGAAAGTGATTCCCAGCAGATCACGCAGTTCTCGGATTTCCGGCTGAACAAATTTATTGCGGACTTTGAAAATTTCAGATTCCACATTGTCCAGCAGCGACTTGACATTTCCCTGAAAATTGCGGCACATATCCACTGCGCCGGAACAGGTGCGCAGCATTTCCCGCAGCATGGCATAATCCCGCAGCGAGGAACACCAGGACTCGATATTCGCGGTACTGGCGATGGAAGACTGCACATCAATCAGAAAATCCTGTCCGCCAATAGCTTCCAGCCGCTTGCTCTGTTCCAGAACCGTGGTCAGACTCAGAATGTCGACCGCGATTCCTTTTTCACTGAGTTCAAGAACAGCCTCGTAGACTGCTGCATACTTCAGGTCATAAAAAATCATCGACGCCTGACTGTGATACATCTCCCGCTTCGAGGCGTCGGGGTCGGAAGCGGAGTTCTTTTTGCGGGTGTTTCCCGCGGCGGAAGACGAAAGTCCCCCCAGAATCGTAACCACTGTCGAAAGACATGCAGGCTCGATCATCAGAGCGGCGATGACTGCGCGTTCTGTTTTCAGATCGGCATAGACAGGAAGCGCAGAAGAGCTGTTTTGAGCTGTCTTCCGCGTTCTTCTCGGAGTTTCCGGAGGAGCGGAAACGAGTTCCTCTCCGACCGGAAATTCCTGCATGTCTTCTTCGACAGCCATGATCCGTTATGCCCGGGTGATCACGATTTTGCCGGTGGCAATGACATCCTGATGCAGTTTGATGTTGATGTCATATTCGCCCAGAGTACGGATATGCTTGTCCATGCGGACGCGCTGATGTTCGATCTGGACACCTTTGGCGGCGTAGGCTTCGCAGACCACGCGTTCGGTAACGGAACCGAACAGGTGATCGTCATCGGAAGCCTGCATCGGGATTTCGACAGACATTTCGGCGATTTTCGCAGCCAGAGCCTGAGCGGCTTCGAGATCCGCTTTGCGTTTGGCTTCGATTTTTTCCTTCTGAGCTTCGAGCTGACGCAGAGCGACGGCAGAAGCCGGAGCGGCCAGACCGCGGGGGATCAGGTAGTTTCTTCCAAAGCCAGGCGAAACATGAACGGAATCACCGGCCAGACCAAGATCCTCCACGTCCTGCAGCAGGATCAGATTCATAGTAGCAGCCATGATAGTTGCCTTTCTTTAGAGGTTAGAGAACAATGCTGATGATGCGGGCACGCTGAATGGCAGTGCTGAGCATCTTCTGGTGTTTCAGACAGGTTCCGGTGATTCTGCGGGGCAGAATGCGGCCTTTTTCCGTCTGGAATTTTTTCAGCAGATCAGCGTCTTTGAAATCAATGAAATTAATCTTATTTTCGCAAAGTCTGCAGATTTTCGGTTTGGCAATACGCCGTTTCGCGCGGCGTTTTCTATTTTGCATAGCCATGTTTTTTCTCCTGTTTTTTTATGTTTGAATGCAATTGGTCAGAACGGAATATCGTCGTCGATGCCTTCGACCGGTTCATACGGCGGTTCCTCCGGCATCTGCGGGGCTTCCTGCTGAGGAGCCGCGGGAGGCGGAGGCGCCTGGCGATACTGCTGCCGGGGCTGCTGCTGAACCGGACCGCCGTAAGGACCGCCGCCAGGCTGCTGATTGCGGAAGCGGGAATACCCGCCCTGCTGCGGTGCCTGGGAATAAGACGGTGCAACGGCTCCATCCGGGTCGCCGCCCTGCTGCCCTGCGGCATCACGGCGGTCCAGGAACTGCACCCGCTCTGCGTAAACCCGCAGACGCGAACGCTTGTTGCCGGTATCTTTTTCGGTCCACTGGTCAAAAACCAAACGGCCTTCAACGAACACAGAGGAGCCCTTCTGCAAGTAGCGGGACGTGCTTTCAGCCTGTTTTCCCCAGACAGTGATGTCTACAAAACAGGTTTCATCCTTCTCCTGTCCGTTCGCCTGCATGAAACGGCGATTGATCGCCATTCCGAATTCGCAGACGGCGCTGCCGCCCGGAGTATATCTGATTTCCGGATTCCGGGTCAGATTTCCCATCAACAACACTTTGTTCAAGGATGCCATAATTGAAGGACTCCTTTCCTGGATTCAGATTATTCAGCCGCTTCCGGAGCAACGCTCATCGTGGAACGAACCTGTTCGGGACGTTCATAGCTGATGATCAGCATTCGAATCATTCTTTCATCCAAACGATATTTGTCGCGGATTTCTTTCACTTTCAGCGGATCCAGCTCGAAAATGTAGTTCCAGTAGATACCGGCTTTGCGTTTGTTGATTTCGCGCGCAAACTGTTTGCGTCCCATGGCGATCGCTTCGACCATGCTGCCACCCCAACTCTGAAGGTTCTTCGCGAACTCATCGGAGAAGGCCTTCCCTTCATCCTCAACTTTTCTCATGTCGAGAATGAACACTGCCTCGTACTTTTTCAAGGTCACACCTCCTGGTGTATTTATGTTGTTCAACGGTTCGTTTTTTCCGTATCATCTGTTCCCGCTGAAAAATCCAGCGGATTGTATTCGTTCATAGCCTGTCTGATTCCTCTGCGCAGCAGCAGTATCACTGCATCTGCGGCGGCATCCAGCACCTTGTCCAGGATTTCGCGCTCCGCCGGCTCAAACGGGGAAAGCACATAATCGGCTCCCGTTCCCGTGCGATGCCCGATCCCGACCCGGATCCGCGCAAATTTTTCGGTTCCCGCATGTTCAATGATGGAACGGATTCCATTATGTCCGCCGCAGGAGCCTTTCTCGCGAATCCGCAGTTTTCCGACTTCCAGATCCATGTCGTCGTAGACCACCAGCAGACCGTCCGTCCCGATGTTTTCCCGCTTCATGAGCGAGGACACCGCTTCTCCGCTCAGATTCATATAAGTCTCCGGCTTCTGCAGAAACAACGGCTTTCCAGCATACGTTCCTTTCAGATAGTGCGAAGAACACCCGTGAATCTCCTCGAAGTTTTTTTTCGGCAAACGGGCGGCAAGACGGTCGAGCACCATGAATCCGACATTATGGCGGGTGTCCCGGTATTCCACTCCCGGATTACCCAGACCCGCGATGAGAACTCTTGTTCCAAAATCATCTGGCATTCCCATGACCGCATACCCCGCCGTTCGGAATCAGACCGGACCGGCTTATTATTTCTTTTTGCCTTCGTCAGCGGCTTTTTCAGCAGCTTTGGCAGCTCTTTCCTTTTCGCCGATGACTTCCGGTTCAGCAGCTTCACCTTCAGCAGGAGCAACCGGTTCCGGAATATCTTCCACGATCGTGGACGGATCGACCACGTGGAAAACGACCAGTTCGCCGTCGTTCAGAATCTTGACACCTTCCGGAGCCTTGATCTGAGACACATGGAGACCTTCACCCAGACCCAGCGCGCTCACATCGACTTCGATGTGTTCCGGCAGAGCATCCGGCAGACATTCCACTTCAAATTCGTGAATATCCTGTTCCAGCATACCGCCCAGGGCAGCACCGGCAGGTGCTTCGTGACCCGGATGCACGGCAACCGTGGCGCGGATCATCTGGTCGCGGCGGACTTCCAGGAAGTCGACGTGTTTCACTTTGCCGCGGATGAAGTCATTCTGAACTTCCTTGATCAGCGCGAGCATTTCCTGATCGCCTTCTTTCAGAGAGAGCAGATTCAATTCAAACTTCTGGAGGGTTTCCCACTCGGCAGCAGAGAAATACAGGGTTTTGGCAGGTTCGCCATGACCGTAGATCACAGCGGGAATATGCCCGGCGGCACGGAGACGTCTGACCGCAGCCGAACCCAGTTCGGTACGCGTCACCACATTCAATACATGTTTCTGTTTTGCCATTTTTTACCTTCCTTTTTAGGTTATACAGCAATGTTTTTATCTACTCAGAGAAGCAGGTCTTCCGGCGGATTTGCCTCGAACAGGCAGGACACCGAATCACCTTCGTGAATACGTTTGATTGCTTCCGCCAGCAGCGGAGCCACACACAGCGTGTGAACATGGCAGCCGGCACGGTCTTCATGCGGAACCGTGTTGGTCGTAATCAGTTCTTCAATCGCACTGTTTTTCAGACGCTCGTAGCCGGCGTCCGTCAGCAGACAGTGGGAAACCACGGAATAAACTTTCTTGGCGCCTTCCCGTTTCAGCAGATCCGCAGCCGCGCAGAGCGTACCGGCAGTGGAAGTCAGGTCATCGCAGATCACGCAGTCGCGTCCTTTGATGTCGCCGACCAGATGGGAAGATTCGACGGTTGTCGCATTGACGCGGCGTTTGGCGACCACGGCAAAGCCGCAGTTCAGACGGTCCGCGAAGGAGTGCGCCAGTTTCACGCTGCCGGAGTCCGGCGCGACAATCACCGTTTCGGAATCAAGTTTCAGATGATCGCGCATGTACGCCAGCATCACAGGGAACGCATACAGATGATCCACCGGAATATCGAAGAATCCCTGAATCTGCTGAGCGTGCAGATCCATTGCCAGCACACGGTTGGCTCCGGCGGTCGTCAGCAGATTGGCAACCAGTTTCGCACTGATCGGCACACGGGGACGGTCCTTGCGGTCCTGCCGGGCATATCCGAAGAAAGGAATCACCACGGTGATCCGGGCAGCGGAGGCGCGGCGCGCGGCGTCGAGCATGATCAGCAGTTCCATAATGTTTTCATTGACCGGATTGCAGGTCGGCTGAATAATGAACACGTCCGACGTTCTCAACATATCCCGGTACTGCACAAAAATCTCGCCGTCAGGAAAACGCTCGATGTTCACATGTCCCAGTTCCAAATGCATGTGCCGTGCAATTGCCTCGGCAAGTTTTGGATTCGCGGTTCCACTGAACAGCTTGATGTCTCTGGCATACCCTTCCATATCGCAGATCACTCCCATTATAATGGTGTTTAGTAATTTACCGTACCGGACAGTCTTGACAGGAATGGGATTCGCCGGGAAGTGTATGCGACGGGCACGGCATTCATCCGCACCGCTTTCTGCGCTGTCAGCAGCGCATCGTCAGAACCTTCCGGGCCGGCCGTACATGCTCCTGTTGAGCTTATTCCGGCTTCCGCCGGACGGCGTCGAATCCTGTTTCTGGATCAAGGCTCCCGCATCGGGATTTGGTTAATTTATCACAACTTCCTGATTTTTCAAGCAGATGCCTTGCATTTATTTCAGCTTTTTCCTGTTTTGAACTCAAAAAATTTTTCAGAAACCTTTATTTTCATTTGACGTTCCGTCTTCCATAAAAAAAATTGGAGGTTTTCATGGGGTTGAAATTCAATGAGAAACAGAAGCAGGCATGGGGACTGCTTATGGATGAGAATAAGACACGTTTTCTGTTTGACGGCGGATCGCGTTCCGGGAAAACGGCACTGATCACCGAATATCTGGTGCGAAGAGCGCTGCGTTATCCGGGATCACGGCAGCTCGCCGCCCGGAAATACTGTATTCATGCCAAGTCTTCGCTGTGGAATGACACTTTCCGGCGTTACCTTGCCGCCAATCTGCCGCGCAGCTGGTACACTCTCCAGGAAAGTGAACTGACCGTCCGGTTCCGCAACGGCTCAACGATTATGGTCGGGGGTCTGGATGATGCCGAACGCATGGAAAAAATTCTCGGCAATGAATATATCACGGTGTTTCTGAACGAGGCAACCCAGCTTTCCTATGAAGCCATGCAGATGGCTGCCACGCGGCTGGCGCAGAATGTAGTCAATGCCCAGGGACATCGGGCTGTTCCGAAACTGATTCTGGACTGCAATCCGCGCGGTCCGCGCCACTGGCTGCATTACGTCGGAGTCCGGCAGCTGGATCCGGATACGGAACAGGTTCTGCCGGATGCCGGAAAATGGGCACGGCTCAGCTGGTCGGCATACGACAACCGGGCAAATCTGCCGCCGGAATATCTCGCCGCGCTGGAAGCATTGCCCGAAGTCATGCGCGACCGTATGCTGAACGGAATCTGGCGCGACAATCAGGGCGCAGTATATTCGGAATTCGACGAGGATATTCACACCGTCGAGCCTTTTGAACTGCCTGCCGACTGGAAACGGGTTCGCGCCATTGACTTCGGATACACCAATCCGTTCGTATGTCTCTGGGGCGCACTGGATCCCGACGGCAGGCTCTATCTTTACCGGGAACATTACCGGGCGGCTGTCCGGACCGCGGAACACGCGCAGACAATTCTGCACCTGTCCGGAGAAGAACGGTATCTTTTCACTGTGGCGGATCATGACGCCGGAGAACGGGCGGAACTGACTGCCGCCGGAATTCATACGGACCCCGCATTCAAAGATGTTTCCGCAGGAATCCAATGTGTCAAAAACCGTCTGGCGGTTCAGGACGACGGCAAACCGAGACTGCTGTTCTTCCGCAATCTGAAAAAAACACTGTCCGAAATCTATGATTACCGCTGGGCGGTCTCCTCCGATTCCCGGAATGCACAGGAGGAACCGGTCAAGCTGAACGACCATGCCATGGATGCCTTGCGGTATATGGTGATGGCGCTGGATCGTCCGGGCAGCAGACGTTTCCGCAGTGCCGCGGCGGATTCGGGAAAACCGGACCGCTGGCGGTAACCCCCAGCCCCGGTCAACGCACCCTATGGTACATGAGACCGTTTTTCTTGACCCGGTGCAGCAGTTCCAGACCGATCAGTGAAGCGGAAACTTCATGGGCGGGAATATCCAAAGCACAGGAAATGTCATCCACGGACGCATCGCCTTTTTCCAGAAAATCCAGAATGTTTTTAGCGCAAGTGCTGAGAGAACCGCCGACCGATTTTTCAAAGAAACTTTCCACCGCGTTTTCTTCCTGAATCCGGTGTTCCGCATGTCCGAAACCGGGCAGGAAATCAAACTCTTCCAGAATATCATCGAATGTTTCCGTCAGAACGGCATTCTGCCGGATCAGCCGGTTGCAGCCTGCCGCCTGCGGATTGTCCGCCTGTCCGGGAACAGCAAAAACGGTACGGCCCTGTTCCATGGCAAAGGATGCCGTAATCAGAGAGCCGCTGTTGAGTCCGGCTTCAATGACCAGAGTCGCCTGGCTTAAACCGGAAATAATCCGGTTGCGCATCGGAAACGAATGACGGGTCGGCGCAAATTCCATGGGAAATTCGCTGATGACCGCGCCATGCTGGGCAATCGCCCGTGCCAGCGGCACATGCTCCTGCGGCTGAATCCGAGCCAGACCGCCGCCCAGCACACTGACACTTTCCCCGCCGGCATCCAATGCAGCCTGATGCGCCGCGGCATCCACACCGTATGCCAGACCGGAAACCACGGTGAATGAAGAATAGGCGGCGGCTTCCGCCAGATGACGCGCCATACGTTGTCCGTAAACCGTGACATTGCGTGTCCCGACAATCGCCAGAGAACGCGTGGATATATTTTCCGGCAGCTTGCCGCGGACATACAGACAGATCGGAGCATCATGGATCTGCGACAGCAGAACCGGGTATTCATCCTCATCCCGCGTAATGATATGCACGCCGCCGCGTTCCGCCAGATCCAGTTCTCTGGAAAGATTGACCGTTTTCTCCCAGTTGACAATTTTTTCCGCCATAGCCGCACTGATGCCCTGAACAGACGCCAGATCGCTGGCGGACGTCCGGAATATTTCCGCCGGTTCGCCGCAGAACGCCAGCAGAGCGGAAAGCCGGGCTGGCCCGATCCCGCTCATCATGTTCAATATGATATAGGCTTCGCGGTTGGTCATATTCGGCCGCAGAGCGCCTCCTCCAGCTGTCCGGCTTCCAGACTGCTGAATACATCGGCATGACCGATCCGCACCGGCAGGACAATATGGATATGTCCGCCCGTGCTTTTCTTGTCATGCCGCATCGCTTTCAGCAGATTGTCCGGAGACAGCCCCAGACCTTCCGCCGACACCGGCAGGTGAAATGCTTTGAGCAGTGCCTCCTGCCGTTCCGCTTCCTCTGCGGAAAGCAGTCCCTGCGCTACCGCCAGATCCGCCGCCATGCACATGCCGACGGCAACCGCTTCCCCGTGTTCAAACACTTTGTAACCGGTTACGGCTTCCAGCGCATGACCGAATGTGTGTCCGTAATTCAGGATGGCGCGGCGGCCGTGTTCCTTTTCGTCATCGGCAACCACTTGCGCCTTGAGTTCACAGCAGCGGGCAATCACTTCCTCCACCGGAGCCTCCGCAGACAACGCGAACAGATTTTCCGCCGCGAGTTCCAGTCTTTCAAAAAGTTCCCCGTCCAGGATCATGGCTGTCTTGACAATTTCCGCAAAACCGTTGGAGAGCTGTTTCTGCGGCAAAGTACGCAGCCGTTCCGGATCAATCACCACCCCCTGCGGCTGGAAAAAAGTTCCGATCAGATTTTTTCCTTCCGGAAGGTCAACCCCGGTTTTGCCGCCGACAGATGAATCCACCATGGCAAGCAAGGTTGTCGGAATCTGAATGAACCGGGTGCCGCGCATGTAAAGCGAAGCCGCCAGCCCGGTCATGTCGCCGCAGACTCCGCCGCCCAGCGCAATAAACACGGATGAGCGGTCCAGTCCGGCGCGAACCGCATCCCGGCAGATCTGTTCCACTGTACTCAGATGCTTGGACTGTTCCCCTGCCTCAAAAACGGACAGGGTTACTTCCGCCGGAGCTTTCATCAGAAAATTCCGGCATTCCTCACCGAACAGTTCCGCCGTGTTGGAATCCGCCGTCAGCAGAATTTTTCTGGAACGGATCAGTGGGAACAGATGTTCCAGCGGACAGTGCCGTCCGACCCAGATCGGGTAGGAACGGTCGCCCAGTTCCACTTGAATGCAGCGTTCCGGGTTCATTCCTTCACCTCGGCAACCTGTCCGCCCCATTCCCGAATCCGGCTGGAAATGAATTCCACAATCCGGGCATGTTCTTCTTTACCGGTCCCGTTGACTTTCATGATCGGTTCACCGAATTCAAACCAGACCGGATTTTTCCGTCGGATGGGACCGAGATCCTTGAAATGTTTGCCGTTGACCAGAAAATCGGTGCGCAAAGCCAGCGGTATGATCGGAACGCCGGCATGTTTCGCCAGTTTGACTCCAATCGTGTTGAACTGATGCGGTTCGAAGACAGCCGAACGTGTGGACTGCGGGAAAATGATCACGCTTTTTCCTTCTTTCAGCCGTTCGGTCCCGACTTCCATGACCGTTTTGAAATCTTCCCGCGGATTGACGCGGTCTACCGGAATACATTTCAGATCACGCATGATGTCGCCGAAGTACGGCACATCCAAGAGTGAACGTTTGATGACAAAGCAGAAATCGCGCCGGGGACGCACAAATGCGTGCATGACAGCAGTTTCCAGCAGACTCATATGATTGCTGATAATGACCGCCGGTTCGGCAAAACGGGAAAGATTGTCCAGCCCGCGCAAATGAACTCTGCCGCCGCAGCTTTCAGTGATCCGGATATTTTTGACGGAATAATCCGCCTGAAGAACCGGAGTCAGTTTTCCCTGCTGACACAGTTTGCCGACTTTGGCAAAAACCGCGAAATTACGCAGATAAAAGGACAGCCGGGTACCAAGCGTGAGATATTCCCACACACTGCGCGGATAATTTTCCGGAGTATCGTAACTGTCTGCACTGAATGGAGTTTCAAAAAGAAGCATTATTCCCTCCCCGCCGCAGTTGCCAATGCCTGATAAGTGGTTCTGCCGTCATACAGCGCCTTGCCCACAATCACTCCTTCGAGATTGTCCAGATGCAAGGCTGCCAGCCGTGCGGCGTCTTCATCCGAAGCGACTCCGCCGGATGCAATGATTCTGCATTCCGGAACCGCCCGGCATAATTCCGAAGTCGGACCGATGCTCGGACCGGTGAACGCGCCGTCCGTGGCAATATCTGTGAAAATAATGCGGCGAACACCGAGATCCGCCATTTTCCGTGCCAGGTCCAGCGCTTTGACTTTGCTGGTTTCGAGCCAGCCGCGCAAGGCGACCATGCCGTCGCGGGCATCAATGCCGACCACCAGACGTTCCGCTCCGAAATTCCGGATGAAACTCTGCGTCAGTTCCGGATTTTCGCAGGCGGCGGTTCCCAGAATGACTCTGGAAATCCCCAGTGCAAAAACTTGTTCCGCATCTTTTTCCGTCCGGATTCCGCCGCCCAGTTCGCAGGGAATGGAAACCGTTTCGCAGATTCTGCGGATGGAATCCACATTAACCGGATGTCCGGCTTTGGCGCCGTCCAGATCCACCAGATGAATCAGCGATGCGCCTTCCTTCTGCCAGACTTCCGCCTGATCCGCAGGGGATTCCCCGTACACGGTCTCCTGATTGTAGTCGCCCCGAAAAAGACGGACACAGCGTCCATTTCTCATATCAATGGCGGGAAAAATCTGCATGTGTTCAATTTCCTTTACTGCAAATATTTACAAAATTCTTCAAGATGGTCAACCCGCAATCCTGACTTTTTTCCGGATGGAACTGCGCGGCGAAAATGTTGCCGCGTCCCAGCGCTGCGGCAAAATCAATCATATAATGACACGTTGCCGCAACTGCCGCAGGGGCTTCCGGCTGAACATAGTAGGAATGCACAAAGTAGAAGAATGAATCTTTCTGTATTCCATCCAGGAACGGATTGTTTTTCTGAACCGGCACAATGGAATTCCAGCCGATCTGAGGAATTTTTTCACCGTTTTCAGGGAAACGCAGCACTTTTCCGGGAAAGATGGAAAGTCCGGCAACACCCGGACTTTCTTCGCTGGAATCCAGAAGCATCTGC
This sequence comes from uncultured Victivallales bacterium, assembly GCA_934661375.1. Classification (GTDB taxonomy): domain Bacteria; phylum Verrucomicrobiota; class Lentisphaeria; order Victivallales; family UBA1829; genus SIG94. Next base: position 1,796 of record CAKUJH010000014.1, on the reverse strand, counting down.
ATTCCCAGACAGATTCCCAGAAACGGCATTCCGGCGGCGGCTTTTTCCCGCAGACAACCGGAAAATCCCGCCGCGTTCAGATGCTCCATGCCGTCTCCAAACGCTCCGACGCCGGGCAGAACCAGCCCCGACGCTCCGTCGGCTTCCGACGGAGACGTTACCAGCCGGACTTTCCCTCCGACGTATTCCAGGGCTTTGGAAACGCTCATCAGGTTTCCCATGCCGTAATCAATCAGCGCAATGAAACTCATGATCTGCGATTACACTCCGGAAAATGCCGCGAAACCGCCGTCCACAGGAATCACAGTGCCGTTGACAAATCCGGAAGCTCCGTCATCCACCAGCCAGAGCAACGTGCCGGAAAGATCATCCGGTGTGCCGAAACGTCCCATCGGAGTATGGGTGAGAATCGTGTTGCCGCGGGCGGTCAGGGAACCGTCGGGGTTGGTCAGCAGGGTGCGGTTCTGATTGGTCAGGAAGAATCCCGGCGCAATGGCGTTGACCCGGATACCGACTTTTGCCATGTGAGTTGCCAGCCACTGGGTGAAATTGCTGATGCCGGCTTTGGCGGCACTGTATGCGGGAATCTTGGTCAGCGGACGGAAAGCGTTCATCGAGGAAATGTTGATGATGACGCCTTTGCCGTTGAGAGCCATATCACGCGCAAAAACCTGAGTCGGCAGCAGGGTTCCGATGAAATTCAGATTGAAGACAAAGGAAATACCGGCGGGATCGAGGTCAAAGAAGGAAACTTTTCCTTCCACGGAACCTTCGGCATCGGCTTTTTCGAGAAATTCTTTGCTGGTGGTTCCCTTCGGATGGTTGCCGCCGGCACCGTTGATCAGAATATCGCAGGGACCGAATTTCGCCTTGACTTCTTCATGGGCGGCGAGCAGACTTTCTTTTTCCAGCACGTTGGCGGCAAGACCGATGGCTTTCCCGCCGGCGGCATTGATTTTATCCGCAACTTTCTGTGCGCTTTCCTGTTTCAGGTCGAGAATTGCGACTTTTGCCCCACATGCCGCCAGGGTTTCCGCCATACTGCTGCACAAAATCCCGCCGCCGCCAGTCACGACTGCGGTTTTTCCATTCAGATCAATCTTGAAAGGAACACTCATTTTCTGTCTCCTGAGTTTCTATGTTTCTTTTCTGTTTTCCGGCTGAAATTCCGGTGTGCATTACAATACCACACCCGGAGTTTTTTTCAACGGGGAAATTCTGCTGTCCGGCAAAAAATACCGAAATTGATTGACAATATCAACTTCTGCGCCATCTTAAAGACAATCAAAAACTTTAATTTGAGCGCAGGAGAACCAACGATGTATTACTATAGCATTTTTCAGCAGCTTTTCAACTTTATTCCCCGATATCATTTTGAAAAATCTGTAAACGGCACCTCTTATAAGGAGGTTCGCTTATCCAAATGGGAATACCAAAACGGCTTTTATCCGTTGCAAATTCTTCTTTACGATTATCGGACTTAATACTCATCATGTTTTTGCTCCGCGCATTTGTTTTTGAAAAGCGATAAACAGAAAAAAAAAGCATTTTTCTTCTTTCCAGGTATTGACAATTTTTTTTTTTCGATTATAATATAGAGAAAAGAGGGTAATACGTATTACGTAGTAAAGGGCATCTCTATTTATTCGAGGATAAATTGAGATGACGCTGGCAAAGGAATACGAGAGGATGTACATTACAGCATCAATGACAGGAGGCCAGGATGCTGAACGGATTATTTGACATAGACAATCGTCTGGATTATCTGACGGAGAACGGCGATATGCTGCCGCGCC
>CAKUJH010000013.1 GCA_934661375.1 uncultured Victivallales bacterium | reverse complement strand
GGAAAATCCGGTGGAATATTACGGCACATTCCCGCTGCCGGAAGCGCAGCTGGACCGTTTTGCCGTGCAGCTTTCCCTGGGATATCCGGATGCCGAATCGGAACGTGCGCTTCTGCTGGACCGCCGGAAGTCCGACCCTCTGGACGGTTTGCAGCCGGTACTGACACTGGATGATCTGCGCCGGATTGCGGCGGAAGTCCGTGAAGTCGCCATGGAAGACAGTGTAACGGATTACATGCTCCGGATCATTCAGGCGACCCGTGAAGTGCCGGAGTTCCGGCTGGGAGCAAGCCCGCGTGCTTTGCTGACACTTGCCCGCTGTGTTCAGTCCTGCGCCTGGATGGACCGCCGTTCCTTTATTACGCCGGAGGACGTCCACCGTATGGTGCATCCGGTGCTGGCGCATCGTCTGATTCTGACGCTGGAAAGCAAACATGCGGGTCTTGTCCCCGGTGAAATTCTGGACGGGATTCTGAAAAAGATCAAAGTCCCGGCATGAGGCTTCCCATGAAGCGGAAAAAATCGCGGCGCTCCTGGAGTTTTTCCGACACCTATGCGGTTCGGCGGAATCGCGCAGAACAGCAATATGTATCACCGACCCTTCAGACTGCACGCTGGCTGGATCGTCTGGCTGGACGTTTTTTCACTGCATCGGGACGTGTCCTGCTGGTGGCGTATGTCCTGCTGGATTTTTTCGCTTTGCTGCTGACCCGCAGTCCGGCATTTCTGCTGTTCCTGCTGCTGACGGGTCTGTTTCTTCTGGATGGACTGTTCAAATTGTTTTTTCCGCGCCGGATACGGATTGAACGTCTGCCGCCGCCGCGGGCGGTATGCGGTGTCCCGTTTGAGATCCGCACGGAAATCCGTAATGATTCCTTCCTGCCCGCCTGGGATTTTGCTCTCAATTCCAACCTGCATTCCGCCTTGAAACCACTGGACAAACCGGCGGTGCTGTATTGTCTGCCGCCGCATTCCGGACAGGTGATCCGGCAGAAGTATCTGCTGACCCGGCGCGGTATTTATGATCTGCCGCCGGCAAATGCGGAAGGTGTGTTCCCGTTCCGGCTGATGAAAGCGGTCCAGCGCGGACAGCTTCGGCAGGAACTGATCTGTCATCCGGCATATACACAGTTCCGCAGTCTGACCTTGCCGTCCGGGGCTCGTCTGCAGGGACAGGAGAGCATGAATTCCACACCGTCGGCGGGAGACAGTCTGGACTTTCTGGGATGCCGCGAATACCATGCCGGCGACGACCCGCGCAAAATTCACTGGAGCGCGAGTGCTCGGCGCAATCGTCTGGTGGTAAAGGTGTTTCAGGAAGAGAAACAATCCAGCGCCGCCATTGTCCTGGACAATTACTGTCCGTCTCCGGCGCGTGATCTGAAAACGGTGCTGAAAAAGATGTTCACCTTCAAACCGTTTTCATTGCAGCCGTCGGATCTTCCGTTTGAGGCTGCGGTTTCGCTGACGGCTTCCATTGCGCATTCACTGGCGGCGCAGAATTTTACGGTGGAGGTTTTTGCTTCCGGTTCGGAGATTCATCATTTCCGGACCGGCAGGCGTGCGATGACTTTCGAATCTTTTCTGGATCTGCTGTCTTCGCTGGAATGTTCCCGCGCGGAAAACCGTTTCAACCGTCTTGCCGCCGCCGACCTCAACCGGATTGCGGCGTCGGGGGCGGTCTTCCTGATTCTGCTTCATCTGGATTCGGAGTCGGAAAAACTCTGCCGGGAATTGCGGAAACGCGGAACCAGTCTGCGGGTGTTCCTGCTGGACCCGCCCGATGAAGTCCCGGCATGGGCGGAAACGCTGTCCAGTGCCGAAATTCTGGAGAACCGGAGGAGTGAACTGTGAACTGTCCGGCGGAAAAAACACATCGTTTCCGGAATATCCTGCTGAATGCGGCTCTGGTTCTGCCGCCGGCGTTCCTGTATACGGTCAAGACAGATTCGCCTGTTTATGTGCTGATTGCCGCGGCTCTGCTGGCATTTGCCGGATTCCGGAAAAACGGCTTGCCATACCGGGACCGTCCCATCATTTACAGCGTTACCGCTGCGCTGGTTCTGACCATTCTGCCGGACATGCTGATCGTGATTGATGATTCGCGCAACGGGCTGTTTGATTTGCTGGTGCGTTCCAATCTGGTGGTTCCGCTGCTGACTTATCTTGCCGCTTTGAGCTGTGCCTTTCAGCCGCACCGGCTGCGTCTGGGATTCACCGCCGCCTGTGTGGTCGGGGCAATGGCGATTTGCGGCGACCGGTTCAATTCCGGCGGGCTGACGAATACCCTGCAGCCGTTTCTGAATTATCCTCTGCGGCATTATGCCGGGACCTACTGGTGCATGGCGGCTCTGGTGTCTGTGTTGATTCCGGTCTGCGGCGTCGCCGGAATGCCGGTTCGGCTTGAACCGGGAACCCGGCGTTTCAAGTTTTTCCGGATGATGCTGCTGAGCGGATGTCTCCTGCTGATTCCGGTGTTTGCGCTGGCGGTGGCACGGTATTACTATGCCAACGATTCTCTGATGCGTGCCGTTGAATACTACATTCTGCGTATCGGTATGAAGAAATATCTGCCTTCCCGGCATTCTCCGCAGTCCTTGTCCTCTTCCGTGAACCTGAACCTGCCGCTGCCGCCGGAATCGGCGCGGTTCCGGGATACCGTTCTGCTGCGGCTGAAAGCGCTTCATCCGCCGGAATATCTGCGTTATGGAGTATATGAGATTTATGACCGGGGACAATGGCTGCGGCATGAAACGGATTCCGTCCGGACGGAGCTGGCGGCGGAACGCCGGACGGGGCTGGTGTCCTATACCACTTTCACCGTGCGGGAAAGCAGTTCACCGCCGGAAAAAGCGGAACTGTTTTTTGCCGGACTGCGGACTTCCGGGCTGATTCCGGCGCCGGGCAGTCTGACGGCACTGGATGCGGTGGCGGATTCCGGCGAAATTTCCGGCGCGGGACTGGTGTCGCTCCGGCAATGGCGCGCGGACGGCGGCTGCACTTTTTATTTTCTGCCGGCGGAAAACAGCTGGCATGAACCGTCTTCTCCGGAAAAAATTCCGTATATGCTGAACGTTCCGGAGCATCTGCGTCCGGTTCTGCTGCGGATTCTGCGGGAAGCCGGGGCGGATGGTTCGGCAGACGGAACAGCCGCTGCTCTGCGGAATTATTTCAGCCGGTTCGCGTACACTCTGCGCAATGTCAATTCCGGCAAGGACGGCGATCCGCTGGAATATTTTCTGACCCGGAGCCATGCCGGGCATTGTGAATTTTTTGCCAGTGCCGCAGTCCTGCTCCTGCGTGCCGCCGGAATTCCCGCCCGTTATGTAACGGGATTTGTCTGCGGTGAAAAAAATCCCGTTTCCGGATATTATCTGATCCGCAGTTCTCATGCTCACGCCTGGTGCGAGGCTTTCCTGAACGGATGCTGGACGGCTGTTGACCTGACGCCAGACCAGGTTCTGGAAGACATGCGCACGGCTTCGGATAAACCTTTTTCCGCCTTCGGGGATTCCGTGAAACTGCTGTTTCAGCAATTGTTTGCCGATGTCCGGCGCGGACATTTTGCCCAGGCGGTCATGAATATTCTGTCCGGCGGAGGTCGTCTGCTGCTCCGGGGTTTCCTGACTCTTCCCGGCATGGCAGTATGTCTGATTGCCGGTATTCTGCTGGTCATCCGTATCCGCCGGAAATTCCGTCTTCGGAACAGTTCCCGCGGCGGGCTATCCGGAAACCGGAAACGGCTGGCGGAATATTTTGCCCGTTTTGAACGGCGTTATGCCGCAGTTTCCGGCAGGAAACGTCCGGCGCATCAATCCCTGATGGAATTTTACGGCGCAACTGCCGCGTCGGATTTGTGCCGGGATTACGAACGTCTGCGCTATGCTCCGGAGGAACCGCAGGAGGAAGCTCTGCAGACTTTCCGGAAACGGGTAACTGTTTTTCTGCGGCAGGCACGAAAAGAAAAAAGCTCCGGAAAATGAAACTCCGGAGCGGTTGAGCTTGAATACCGGTCAAAGCGTTTCCGGCATTTCAAAATTGATCCGCAGATTCTGTGCGTCCCGGCTTTTTGCCAGTTCCCGGTATCTGCGTTCCGCCATGCTGCGGTCATCAAAGATATATTCGCAGCATTGCGGATTTTCCAGTCCCATCAGATCATAGATCTGAAACAGTCCCGCTTCCCGGTAAACCCGTAAGGTCCAGCCCGGACAATGCAGACAGTATTTCGGACACGCCCCGGCATCGTTGTCCAGAGCCTTGCTCAGACTCGGACACCGTTTCATGAACAGGATCAGTTCATGGTCGCCGGAAAGAATTTCCAGATCGCAGTTTTCCTCCTTCCGGATTTTGAGGTAATATTCGCGAACCCCTTCAAGTCCTTTCTTCCGGAAAAGTTCCAGACAGTGAAAATCCTGATGACGGCTGATTTCCCCGTAGTATTCCGCCAGACCGTTTCGGCTGTCCAGATACTTGAACACTTCGTTGTAAAAACGGACAAAATGGTCGCTCGGAATCATCGGCACTCCTTTCTTCTGAAAATCTGAATGCAATGATCGTCGGAAATGTGTTCCACGGAACTGGTCCAGGGGGTTCCCGCGCAGATTCCGGCGTTGAGTTCGCTGGTTTGCAGGCAGCTGTACCGGGAAACCGGCAGCCCCAGTGCGCGGAGATGCCGGTGCGCCGGACATTCAAAACATTCGAACCGGATCTCGTTTTCCGAAACCGTCAGCTGATACGGTGAACCTTCCCGGTGGAAGAACCAGTTCAGATGTTCGATCAGTTCCGATGTGTCATTGTTTTCCAGTTTCACGCGGATGGATTTATAGACATCGTGTCCGGTTTTGCGGAGAATTTCCTTCAGCACTTCCACTCCGTAATGTTCCGCCACATAATCCAGCGTCATGTTGGTGGTTCCGTGAAAATCCCGGTGCAGTTCGTTGTTTTCCTGATATCGCAGCATGATTCAGTCCAGTTCATCCCGGAATTCAGCCAGGCATTTTTCAATTCTGGCTTTTGCGGCATCGGTCAGGGAATCCATTTCCTGTGCAAGCGTCAGCGGAGATGCGATCAGCCCCAGTTTCATCAATGCGTACTTCTGCCCGTTCCAGCAGTTTTCGATATTGCGTCCGTAGACGCCGTGGAACAGCCGGATCATATTGTTCTGCGCCGCCACTGCACCGGGGATATCGTGTGCTTCCACGAGAGCCGCCAGTTTCTTCATCATTTTGGAACAGAGCGCACCCATGCCGCAGATCATGCCGTCGCAGCCCGCAATCAGCGCCTCGTCCGCCGCCCATTCCTGACCTTCGAAGAACAGGGTCTGGAATCCCTTTTCCTCGCGCAGAAGCAGCAGTTCGCGCCGCAGCCACATGTTCGACGACGAATTCTTGATGCCTTTCAGATTCGGATGCTTCATCAGAGTTTCGAATTCATCAAGTGTGAAATTGATGCCGTTGTTTGGCGGGCAGTGATACAGATAAACCGGACGGTCTGCGGTATCCAGAACTTTCAGAACGGATTTGACCGGATTCAGCGCCGAAGTTTTTCCCGGCGGCATGAAAACATACGCTTCGAAATCATATTTGCGGTACTGTTTCATGATTTCCAGCGAACGGTACTCGCTGGTTGCGTTGATGCCGACCAGCAGTTCCATGCGGTGCTGAATGATTTCAGCGGCATATTCAACGGCTTCTTCCTTGAACGCGTCGGAAAAACTGCCCCATTCGCCCATGGAGCCGAACAGGAAAACGCCGTCCAGTCCATGGCGGATATTGCGTTCAAAAATATTGCGCATTCCTGCTTTGTCCAGACTCATGTCCTCATTAAGCGGGGTTACGGTTGCACTGATTGCTTTTTTCATGAAAAATTTCTCCTTGCTTTATTTTTCGGGAAAATTAGTTTATTTTATATGGTTGTGTCCAGGCTGTTTCAAAGGCTGGATGCCGGGAACTGCGGCAGCGGACCGGTTTATCGGAGACCGCCGCCGCACGAATGTACAGATCATCCGGCTGCATGGTGTATTCCGCTTCCGTGCCGGAACATTCGAATACGGTTTGTCCGATTTCATCCGAGTACAGCGAAACGGTTCGCGGAGGCCGCGGCCGGTCATCCGTGAGATCGAGTGTTCTGACTTTACGGGAAAATCCGCGTTTCGTCGCGACAAAACGGATCGTATATTTCCGGTCTTTTTCCGCTTTGATCCGGACACGCAATGTGCCGTTTTCAAACACGATGGATTCAAAGAGTACACCCAGCGTCGGATAATAATCGCCGCGGTTCATCGCGTCTATAACGGTGTTTTCATTGAAATTTCCGGGACAGTATACCATGACCCAGGCGCGTCCGACTCCGGTCCGCAGATTAATCCGTTCCGGAGTATAGAAATGAGCGTCATCGCTTGCCGCCCCCAGAAGAAGCTGCTTGCCGTCTTCTGCCCGGTGCGCATTGACAATATCCCAGAATTTTTCGTTGTCATAAAGCAGCGGATGGCGGAACGAACCTTCTCCGTCTGCACCGTCCACATTGCTGTTGCAGAGTTCAAAATGCCGGATATCATCCTGAACAATCAGGGCTTCCGGAGCCAGATCGTAATAATATCCGCCCGGATGATTCACGATGAACAGCGTGGGTTGTTCCTGCTGACTGCGGAGATGGTCATAAAGCTCCTTGTTCAGTCTCAATGTTTCCGGCAGTGTATCGCCGGACAGATAATTCATCTGCTGTTTCAGGTTCAGGACTCCCATGTCCAGCTGATATCGGGTGTTCGGCGTTTTCAGTCGGGTGGTCAGTTCTTCTCCGCCGATCACCGCAAAATTCTGCAGTTCCCGGAAAATTTCCTTTACCTCCGGGAGACTCCGGACGCGGACATATTTTCTGGCGGCAATGGTTTTGGTTTCCGGAATTCCGGGAAAATCGGTCTGATACCGTTCCAGCGCCGTCTGCCAGGTGCAGCCGCCGATATAGGGCAGACTTTCCGGAAACGGTCCCTGTTCCGGCTGAATCACATACAGCCAGTGCTGCGGATCCAGTCCCAGATTATTGTGATCGGTCAGGCAGACAAAATCATAGCCTCGTTCCAGATGACGAAGCACCACCTGTTCCGGAAATGCTTCGCCGTCCGACCAGAAACTGTGAGTATGCAGTGCGCCTTTTTTCCAGCCGTTCAGCATTTTTCAATCCTGTCAGATGTCTGTTTCAGAGAGATGGCAACTTTGGTGATCCGGGGAGAACGCAGGGAAAGTTCTGCGCCCAGAGTCAAACGGTACTGCATGACATCGCCCTGTCTGCAGAAAAATTCTTCCGGCTTCTGCCATTCCGCTTTCGCCAGATTTTCCGGCGACGAGGCACTGCGCAGATGAATCTTCACCCAGGTCGAGTCCGGAATTTCGCCTTCAAAATCCGTTTTCTCCACTTGACAGTCAAACGCCGCCCGGCAGGGGGCGGATTCGTAATACTCTTCCGGTCCCCGGTCCAGCTGATTGCCGACCTGCACCGAAGTCATGCCGTGCGGACCGAAAGTAGGCAGATCGGTTCGCCGCTCCGGATTGAAACCGTGCGGACCGTTCCACCAGACACTCGAATATCCGGCGTGATCGCCTTCCACTTTATGGTTGGCGACAGCCAGATCGACCCAGCCGTCGCGGTTGAAGTCCGCCGCAACACAGCCGGATGCGGAATGCGTGGGAATGCGCTGACGGTCCAGCTCGTGAAACTGTCCTTCGCGGTTCCAGTACAGAAACGAGTCCACATCGCGGTCCTTGCCTCCGTGATAACTGCCGGTGAAGATGTCCAGCCAGCCGTCGTTGTTGAAGTCCGCCACCGCCAGCGAGCAGGACGCATCGCCGCGCAGTACGCACTTCCGGCTTTCGCTCAATCCTTCCGGACCGTTCCAGTAAATGTAGACGAAGCTGTGATGCGGATGATGCGGAATCATTTCCCCGTTCTTCGGAGTCTCGGTATGTCCGCCGATGATGATGTCCGGATATCCGTTATGCGTCAGGTCGGCAGCTGCTGCGGAGACACCGTACAGCACTGACAATTCCTGCGAACGTTCCAGCGAAAAACCTTCCGGCCCGCCCCATAAAATGAGCGAACGTCCGCTGGTGATGAGCGGTATCACCAGATCCAGCCAGCCGTCTCTGTTGATGTCCACGGCGCAGATCCAGCGCGGACTTCCCTTGCCGTTCAGCGGAATGTCTTCATACCGTTCGTAATTGTCCCTGCCGTAATAGATACGCAGATCTTCCCAGTGATTGCAGGAAGTTACGATTTCCAGCCAGCCGTCATGATTGAAATCGGCGGCAAGCACACCCCAGCCCAGATCCGTTTTCAGCGTTCGTGTCTTTTCCGGCTCAAATCCTTCCGGACCGAAATGCAGCAGATGATGACCCGGATCCAGATGCAGGGAATTTTCCGAGTTGTTGCCGATCAGCAGTTCCGCCCAGCCGTCGTCATCCAGATCTGCGGAAAGCGAATCCACTCCGCACCATGCCGGCACGTCCAGACGCCGTTCCGGGTTAAAACCGTCCGGTCCGCCGGTGTAGACAAACGCCTTGTCATATCCCACGGATGAACGGGAATAATGGTTGATGACGTACACATCCGGTTCGCCTTCCGGGTGAATGAGAAATCCGGCGCGGCGTGAATCTTCCGATTCGAATTTGCGCGGCGTCTCAAAATCCGGCCAGGTGAACAGCAGTGCATAATTGGTGTAACGCCGTCCCGCACTGGCTTGTCCGAACAGCAGATGCCGTCCGTGAATGGCGGCACAGCACGCCTGCTGAGTATCAATGACGGTTCGCGGTTTCCGGTCGAGACCTTCCGGGCTGTTCCAGATGACGAAACTGTTCTGTTTGTGGACATTCCCGCTGTTGCGTACCTGAGACGCCACCGCGATATCGTCCAGTCCGTCGCCGTCCAGATCGCCGACTGCCACCGAAAGCGCCATCGGCACTTCCAGTTCGAGAATCCGTTCTAGCTTCCGGTCTGCCGCCGCGGAATAAAAGATCACTTTCTTTCCGGTTGACAACGTGAAGGCATTCCGTCCGTTCCAGCGGACATTTTCCAGCAGCCGCGGAGCGGGGAATTTTTTCTCCATGTCACTCTGCAAAGTCTTTTCTTCTTCCGGCTGAAGAATTTCGGAATCCGGCAGGGGGGGACAGACCGTCTTGCGTTCTGGATTCAGACCGTCTGGCCCGCCCCAGTAGACCGTGGTTTCCGTGGAGTCTTTGAGCCGGACAATCAGTTCATCGCAGCCGTCGCCGTCCAGATCGCACGCGCAGACCAGATCTGCCTGGGCAGGAAAATCTGTGTAGAGGTCCCACTCGAAACCGAGTTCCGTCCGGGTAAACAGCCGGACTGCATGATACAGCGGTTCGGCAAAGGCGAGCGTCAGATCTTTGCCGTTGAAACGTCCGGCGCAGCAGTCTTCCGTGTAGGGTGTCGGCAGACGGCTGTGAAAGTTTTCCGAACAGATGCCGCTGCCGCCCCAGTAAATATCTGTGGATGCATACGGCGCCGCCATGTCATAATATCCTGCAATCACCAGTTCCTGCTGTCCGTCGCCGTCCAGATCGGCAGCAAATCCGGAGAGCGCGCCTTGACCCGGCAGTTTGGAAATCCGTGTGCCGTCCAGCGAATAGACATAGCTTTCCGCCGATTCGTGATGATTCTGGCAGTTGGCAAAAACCAGATCGAAATAGCCGTTCCGGGTCAGGTCATATTGGTAAATGCGCTGAAGAACGCCTTTTGCCGATACGTAGAGATTTTGCCCGCCGTTTCCAAATGTTCCGCGGCGGAATGCCTCGAAGCCTTCTGTGATCCATTGTTCCGTTTTCACTTCCGCTTACTCCTCGTTCAATTCCCGGATCACCCGTTTCAGAAACGGATTGCTCAGAATTTGTTCACTCTGATAAAAATAAATGCCGCCCGCTCCCTGATTCAGGTATGTTTCCGCCAGTCTGCGGTATTCGTCCGGACGCGGCTGAATCTGGGTATTCATTCCGGAATATGAATAGCCCCAGCCGTCCAGCAGGGCATAGACTTTCTTTCCGTACCGGTGCGCCAGTTCCAGATACGGACGCAGATTCACTTCCGGGTACAGACACATCAGCCGTCCCGGAGTCAGCACGTCAATCAGGTCTTCTTTCAGCAGCACTTCGACCGCCCGGTAATAATCCGGATCGTCGGCAGTGAAGCTCATGCTCAATTCCAGTTCCTTCCGGCGTTTCCAGCCGATTTTTTCCACGATTCTGCGGTGAAACGCAATGATGGATTCCGTTGTCTGGTAATACGGCCAGCGGGTATGCGAAACATCCAACCCGTCAATTTCATACTCCGCCATTTCACGGAAATGTTCCGCCGCGAAGTCCACCACTTCCGGACGTTCAAAATCCAGCAGGTGATGATGAAAATATTCCGGATGCTCCATGGAAAATTTCGCTTCCATCGGACTGCCCCGGTATGGCGAGTTGACTGCCATGTTTGCCGAAAACAGAATCCCGCGTTCCCGGCAAAGTTTGGGCAGCAGCGCCAGAATATCCAGATGCACCATCATTTCCTCCGCACCGTCGGAATATTGCTGGTCATCCCCTTTGATGGCTCCGGCGCGTCCCCGCGCTCCGACTTTGCTGGGATACAGCGTGAAGGAACCGATGCGCCCCATCTGTGCCACGATCCGTTTGACGCCGAGCGAAGCATAAATGTCCGCAACCGTTTTCGCCATTTCTTCATTCTGAAGCAGATGAAGATACGCCAGACTGTACGGCTCACTGTAGAAAGTGATGTTCGGACAATGCACTTTCATATTATTCCGCACCGGTTCAGCCGAAGCCACGGGAATCAGTTTGATATAGAACAGATCCCCGAACCGGCGCAGGGCATTGAAACGGCTGGTTTCCGAACGGCGGATTGTGATCCGGTCATTCTTATGGAATTGATAACGGCCGATGCGGATTTCTTTCCAGAATTTATTGAACGGAATCACTCCGGCACGGAGATATACCCATTCCGGCGCAGATTGTCCCGGCAGTTCCAGCGTGCATTCCAGCAGTTCCTCCTTGACGCAGAGATACAGTTCGTATTCCCCGTCCAGAGCGGGACAGTAGGACAGCGGCGGCACTTCGGCTGTGCCGAAAAAAGTCAGCCTGGGCTGTCCGAAGGTGCAGTTGGCGACTGTCCAGCCCGGTTCAGCGTCTGCCGGGTCATGCTGCCGGTTCGGCTCCATTCCGTTATAGGTATGAACCGGGGCACCTTCCCATTCCCGCCAGTTGTTCAGAATGACGGTGCTGCCCGGTTCCGGGAAAAGTTCATGTTCGGAAACGGAAAGGACACGTCCGCCTGCCGCAAACCGGGTAATCCGCAGATACTGTCCGCCCGGTTTCGGCACACCGGCGAAATTGACGCAGTAATTCCAGTAAACCCGGTCATCCCGGATCAGGGAAGCCGGCACCAGTCCGCGGTATTCGGTTGCCCAGTTCCAGTCCTGATTGTTGTTCGGTTCAAACAATATTTCTTCGGACAGATTCGGAAACAGGCACGCCGGTTCCCAGCGTCCGTTTATCATCAGTTCCGCCTTGATTCCGCCGTCCGGCGGCAGTTCGAGTCCGGACAGAACCATCCAGCCGTTCCAGTTTTCAAATTGCATTGCTCATATCCCTTTTATCTTTGAGTTTACCGAACCCGTGTCTTCAGTTGTGTTCCACGCCGAACCAGAACAGATTGCCCGGAGTCACATCAGCGGTCATCACGTTGATTCCAATCTTCAATGGAACTTCTTTTTCCCGCTTGCTGCCAGAGTGTCCATCTCCGTAAAGAACATTTGTCGCCTGATTATGCCGCAGAATGGACGGACTGTATTTCGCATAATGGGCATGAGCCGGATTGAACATATTGGCGGTTACGTATTGACTGGCGTTCCGTCCATCGGTGGCAAACATCATGGCGGACGGTTTCAGTTTCGTGCTTTTCAGATACGGGACCCCGTACCGGTTGAAACCGTTCCAGACACTGTACGCATAACCGTCAAAATTATACCAGTTGATTCCGTAATCGCAAACCAGCCACGGCTGTGTGGTAACTGCTCCGCAGACAACATTCACCGGATTGATTTCCGCCGGGCACAACAGGGATTTCTGGTTCGCCTGCTGTTTTTCTTTCGTGTCCGGCACTTTTCCGGACAGGTATTGACCGATCAGCAGATCCCATCTTCGGAAATGAAGCGGCACTCCCGTCGTGCTTTGCGCGGCATAGTTGTCTGCGCTCAGGTGAACCGGATAGAATTCATGATTGTCATGACGGTACATCTGCACGGCAACCCCGATCTGTTTCTGATTTCCGGTGCAGCTAATCTGTTTTGCCTTGTCCCGCGCTTTGTTCAGCGCCGGCAGCAGCATTCCCGCCAGAATTGCGATAATAGCCACAACTACAAGGAGTTCTATAAGTGTAAACTTCCGCGCAGTATGCCGGAATCCGGGAATAAAAAGCAGGTGTCGGTTTCTCATGGAGTATTTGCCTTTCTGCTGTTCTGTTTCAGAATACGTCAGTCGTCCAGTTTCGCGTGCTGCACAATTTCCGTCGGCGTCAACGCATAATTGTAGATTCTGACTTCGTCAATGATTCCCGGAAAACCGTTCTGCAGTCCATTCCAGCCGGAGCCGATGGTCGGCCAGCTGTTTTTGCGTCCATACGCCTGAACATCCGTTTTGGTTTCCGCCTTGCATTCCCCGTTCACGTACATGCGGCCGCGCTTGCCATCGTAGGTTGCCGCCAGATGCACCCATTGTCCGCGCAGATCCGGAGTCAGTGCGGCGGCTTCCCATTTGGTCTTGTGTCCGTCTTTGCCGCCGGGACCGTTCAGCAGAGTATAGTAACGCCAGTTGAAAAAGACAATGAAGCCGGGTCCGTAATTGCCGGGTGCGTTTGTGTAGATATTGTAAGTGCGGCGCGGCCATTCAGCGTCTGCATCCATTTTCACCCAGCATTCAAAGGTAAATCCCTTTGTGAAATCCACATTGAAATTGTTGATCATGGAAGCGGCGCCCGCCTGATTGCGCTCGCCCTTCTTTTCCGCGATGAAATGCAGAGCCATTCCCTTGCGGCCTTCGACCCGTTTGACGCCGCGCATATTGTTGGCGATTTTCAGATCATGGCGGTTGCCGGAGACATCCCGGCAGATTTCACCATCCTTTTCATCGAAATTCCAGTATGCCACCAGTTTCTTTTCGGTTTCCTGCGCGGCAAGAGCGGGCAGCAGGCTCAGAACGGACAGCACGAACAGATTTTTCAGATTTCTTTTCAACATTTCGATTCTCCTCAGTTATGTTTATTTTCCGTAGGCTTCAACTTCAACGATCCGGGCGCGAACCACTTCCTTGTCGCGCAGTTTTCTTTTCGGCGGCGCAGCCGACAGCACATTGATGCGGAATTTGGTGATTTTTTCCGGCGGGAATACCGCCTCAATGCGGTCAAGTCCGGAAGCGTCCGCATTTTCGTAGACTTTTTTCCATTGTCCGTTTGCGAAAATCTCCACATTGATTCCCTTGACCGATTGTTCATACGGATAGAGCACAATGCGGCCGACTGTCAGCGGCGTCTTTTTCGGTTCAAACAGAATCCATGCCGGCAGTTTGCCGGGAATCGAACTCCAGAACTGCAGGAAATAACCTTTTTCCGGGCGGGTGTCGCCGTCGCAGAGATGCCACAGGGCGGATTCCGCACCGCCGTTGCTGAAATTCACGAAAGCCGATGACGCCGTAATGTGCACCGTGTCATCCTTGTACCGCTGGAACAGCAGATTGCCGGGTTTCGCCAGTTTCCGCCATGCCGCTTCGATCTGCGCATTGACTTCCGCTTCTGTCGGCAGTTCCGGCAGTTTTCCTGTGGTGTAGGCATGTCCCTGACATTCCTTGAAGAAATCGGCAAACGCACCGTCTCTCACTTCAATGGAACGATCTTCGCCGATTACATTGATTTTACGGATGTTCGTCGGCAGTCCGCTGAAAACCACTTTCCGGGCAGTCATGCTGACATTCGACGCGATGATTACGGTATCGCCCTGCCGGTCTTTCGAAATAAACCGGACCTTGTCAAAATCTGCTTTCGGACGGAACGGCGTATCTGGCCCGATCACTGCCTCGCCCAGCCATGCTCCCTCCCGCGCCAGAGCCGGGAATCCGATCACGCATTCCGGATAACAGGTACTCGAACTGATGAATGGCATCAGCCCCTTCATTCCCGCCGCCAGTCCCATCAGCATATGGTCGCGGAATTCATCAAATGTGGCAATGCGTCCGTCCTTGTCTCCCAGTCCGAAGTCGAACTTGTTGAATCCCATGTCCATGAAGATGAACGATGTCTGGTGATAGCCGCTGCCCAGTTTCACTTTGCCGCTGTCCAGAGCTGACACAATCGGTGTGCAGTCGTTGGCTTTGACGCTGCGCAGCGTGTTCGGGTACGGGTGATGCACATTGATGTCGCACGCCAGAATATATTCGTTGCGCGGCGAATCGCTGAGCATGACCGGATGCCATGGATCTTCCTCTTTCATCGTCTCATATACCTGCACCAGCGCATCCGGATGAATGCTCAGGCTCGACGGTTCATCCGCCAGATAGTAGCAGAAAAGATTCGGCGCATTCCGGTCGGCACGGACACTTTCGCGGTACAGATCCAGCTCTTTTTTGTCCAGACTGCCGGACTGCAGACCTTTGAGGACGCCCGGTTTTTTCAGGATGCCGAAGATGGCGTTGGCGGAGATGGCGTAAACTCCCGGATTGAGATTTTTCCATTTGTCATGATAGGTCATGAGCATGTTATGCGCCGGCGTATTGTAGAATTTTTCCCCGTAACCGCTGGTCCACAGCGAGTTGATGAAGACCGGCTTTCCGGCAATGAACCAGCGTCCGTCCTGACCTTTCCAGACTTCACTTGCTTTGAACGGCAGTTTCCACAACGGCTGCGCGGCTTCACAGAAATCCATCTTTTTGCCGTTTTCGTCTTTCAATACTGCCTGAATCGTATAACGTCCATGCGGAATTTCTGCGTTCGGTACGGAGAACTGCTGTATCGGCAGTACCGGACGGACCGTTTTGCTCCAGACGGTCTGCTGCGCATTGCCGATGCTGATTTCCAGTGATTTGTTTTTCAGCATTGCCGGCTCCATGGCGAGCTGGACCGCAAATTCGACTGTCTTGATTTTCTGGGATTCAAAAATACTGTGGCGGTACCACGGCACAGACAGCCGGATTGAGATCGGAGAAAAGAGAATGTTCTGGATCACGTCGCGGTATGCCAGCGTTTTCCCGGAAAGATCAGTGATCCGCAGAGAATTCAGATATTTGCCCTGTTTCCGGATTTCTGCTTTCGGCAGAACAACGGTTTTGGTTTCACCGTTTTTCAGCGTGAACCGGGTCTGCGGCGAGGTGTAGACCTGACCATCGGGAGCGGTCAGCCAGCAATCAGCCAACAGAGAGCGTTCCTTCCCGCTGAAATTTCCGACCGCTACGCTGTTTTCCACGAAAATACGTTCCCCGCCGCCCAGCCGGATTTTTCCGGACGGGTTTTCCACATCCAGCCGATACGGTGTCATGTCAGTCTGTATTCCTTTGACTGTAAGGAATTTATCCATCTTGTGATATTCGCCGCTGAACGATGAATCTTCGCGCGGATTGGTGCGCTGTCCGCGGCAGACATTGATTCCCCAGTCTCCGGAACTGGCGTCCCGGCTGCTGAAATTGAAAAACGGAATACGGATTTCGCAGCTCCAGAAATCTTTGCCGATAAATGTTTTGGCGGTCCATACTCCATTCCAGAACGGATTCTGAATACCGCCGCCCTGTTCCCGGAAGGCGTCATACTGCTGTCCCGCGGCATTCACCATGAAATGATAATAGCGTTCCTTGCTGACTCCCGGATCCAGCATTATTTCCAGACAATCCTGCTGATAGAGACCACCGTCGCGCGGAGTATCTCGGACAACCAGTTCATGGATTGCCGGTTCACTGCATCGTATGCCTACGTACAGCGCATTCAGATCAAACAGAATCCGGACTTCTGTCCGGCTTCTGGCGGGAGTCTGCGTACCCGCTTTGAAGAAGCGCGTATATACCGGTGCCTTCTGCCATGCCGGTTCATCCAGCTTCCCGTCCAGGTAAATACTTCCGTTCAGTCGCTGCGCCTGCAGAGCTTCCCCGCCGAGTCCGGCAAAACTCAGGATTGCGCAGACGACCCCTAACAGCATTTTGTTCATAAATAATGTCTCCCTTCTGTCAATTTATTTTTCGGATGATTTCAGAATCGATATAGGGTCGGAAATGACTCCGCATGATACTGTGGAATTCATCGGCAGTGCCGTTTTCCAGCACATCGCAGATCTCATTGTGAGTCGGAGTCTTCCGTTTAAAATCCGGCTGCATGTCTCCTTCGTACAGCGGAGCAAACGCTTCGGTGAGAATTGCCCGGAACTGGATGACCATCCGGTTCTCCGCAAACGCCATCAGTGTGGAGTGAAAGTTGATTTCCGTTTCGCAATCCTGCACCGAAGAATCCGGTATCCCGGCGACTTTGCGGAGTTCCGCAATCCGTTCCGGCGTCCTGTGCGCATAAATGAAATCCGTCATGCCCATTTCCAGCGCAACACGCATTTCCACCAGCTCCTGACGATCCTGTTTCTGAAACAGTTTGGCTTCCGCCAGTTTCCGCATTCCTTCAAAAGCACAGGGACGTTTCAGCACCATGCCGCGTTTT
Source organism: uncultured Victivallales bacterium (assembly GCA_934661375.1). Taxonomy (GTDB): domain Bacteria; phylum Verrucomicrobiota; class Lentisphaeria; order Victivallales; family UBA1829; genus SIG94. The sequence goes on along the minus strand of CAKUJH010000013.1, from coordinate 68,204 downwards.
TTGCGCGATTCCACCAGTCCCAATGCTTTCAGACGGCTGATTCCTTCGCGGACAATATGCCGGCTGACATTCAGGTCGTCTGCCAGCTGTTCTTCCCCCCGGAAGCAGATCTCCCGGCACAATCTGTGCCTGCCGGATATAAGCAAGCAGGCGGTTCTCGACTCCGTCCGCTAAGGTTATCGTTTTTATTTCACCGAGCATCGTATCCCCGTTTTGTTGATTATGTTGAACATAATAGATTATAACTCATAAAAATGAAATTGTCAAGAGGGTAAAAGCAGAAAATTGCATTTTTCCGGGCAAAAAAGGGGTAAAATTCCGGATTTTTGGTGAAAATCAGCAGCAATGCCGCTTCATTTTTTCCTGCTGCCACTAATAAAAAAACGATTTTTTTTGTCCGGGGGGTCTTGACACCCATATGTAATAGTGCGTATAATAGCATCTGAAAAGGAGGATATCATGATCGAACCCATCTATATGGATGTCAGCAGAAAACTGGAAGATTATATTGCCGGTCACAGGATTATCGGTCGTCTGCCCGGTATGCTGAAACTCAGCAAAGAACTTGGCGTTCATCATGTTACGCTTGCCAAAGCTATCCGGATTCTGGAAAACAAAGGCCGGCTGTGTGTGCGCGGGACCCGGGGAACATTTGTGATTCCGCCCCAGACGGGGAAGCGCGAACGGTTCCGGACCATCGCTTTTATCCGCCGTTATTATAATTTCAATGACCGGCACCAGCTGCTGGAACAGCTCAACCGGATTACCCAGGTTCAAGGCTATAACACGATCGGCATTACTCTGGATGAAGAACTGCTGTCCGGCAATCCCCGGCTGCTGCTGAATTTTCCGGTGGACGGTTTTCTTTTCACTTTTTCTTCGTTGAACGCGCGTCAGGCGGAACAGCTCCGGCAGGAACGGATCCCGGTGGTTTCCTGTGCCAGAATGGAAAATCATCCGTGGCTTGACCAGGTTGACTGCGACCACGACACGGGGTATAATCTGTTGCTGGATCGTCTGCTGGCATACGGACATCGCCGGATTGCCTTTCTGGAGCATCCGCGGAGTGCTGATTACGCCTGGTATCCGGAACTGGCTGCTGCGATTATGCGGGAACGGCAGCAGCGCGATTTTGATCCCGATCTGATTTATGTCCGGCCCGACTTTTTCAGATTAGAACGTCTCTACGGAGAAAAAGGCCTGGAACTTTATGCGGAACAGGCGATGCGTTACTGGTTTTCCCTTCCGGAGCCGCCGACTGCAATCATTACTTCGTCGATGCTGTTCAGAAAACTTCATACGCTTGCGGTCAGAGCCGGCATGAAGATTCCGGAAGATCTTTCTCTTATGGCAGTTTGTCATTATGCCCAGCCTGCGGTTAATGAAGATGAGCTGATCAACATTGTTTCCGGAGTGTTTTTCAACGAAAATGAAATTCTTAGTTACGGCATGAACCGTTTGCTGAAATGTCTGCGCGGAGAAAAAATGGAACCCGGATTACACCGGATCAAGCCCATGGTTCAAGAAGGAGAAACTGCCGGACCCGTGCCGCTGAAATGAAATGCTTCACATATGAGATAAAAGAAGGAGAAAAGGAAAAACACGAAACCAGAGAAGAACCAAATCCGGAATTTCATCATTGCCAGGAAGAAGAACCAAAAGGAGAACCCGACCATGAACAAACAGAAGGTGCTGCCATCCATTTCATATTCTGTATCTCATATTTCATATTTGAAGCGTAACCCGTTGCGGTTTACACTGATAGAACTCCTCGTCGTGATTGCGATTATTGCCATTCTGGCGGGAATGCTACTCCCGGCATTGAATGCGGCGCGGGAAAAAGCCAGAACGATCAACTGTGTTTCCAATCTCAAGCAGATCGGAACCTCCATGATGATGTATGCCAATGATTACAAAGATCACATGGAAGGTCTGCAATACACTGCCGGCACTTCAGAACTGCCTGGTCCTTCCTGGGATATGAATATTTATGAGTATACAAAAAATGCCAAAGTCTTCAAATGTCCGACGGATAATATCGTCCGTGATCCTTCACTGAAAAACAAACATCCGGCTTCTTACGGAATCAATGTGGTGTACTACCGGAGCGCAAACTGGCCGAAAGTTTTCATGCTGTCGCGTCTGCGGCATCCGGACAAACTGATTTTCTCTGCGGACGGTTATGGCGACTGGCGGGTTCTCGGCAATCCCAACGGCGGATACACGCTGACTGGACCATTCTACCGTGATGCGGCAAAACGATTCCGGATCGTGCCGCATAATTTTCTGAAAGCCAGCAATGCCGTTACGTATGACGGAGCCGCCGCAACATACCGGTACGGTTCCATTTCCCATTATGGATTCGGTTCTGATCAATATAATTATGAGGTGTTCAAATGAAAAAACTTCTGCTTTTGCTGTGTTCGTGCTGCGGTATTCTTCAGGCGGACAATCTGATTAAAAACGGACAGTTCACGGAACGGAATGCGGACGGGAGCATTGCCCATTGGAAAATCTGGCCGGCGAAACTTTCCAAAGATGCCGAAGTCGCTCTGGATTCAACCGTCAGCAGAAGCGGCGGACGTTCCGTGCGCATAACCAACAGAAATCCGTGGCTCTATACCCGTGTCGATCAGCTGCGCATTCCGTGCAAACCGCATACCCGCTACATTGCCTCCTGCTGGGTCAAGGGGAAAGACATCCATACGGAACGCCGCGGCGGAGCCAGAATGTTCATCGGTCCGCATGGCGATCTGCAATATCCGATCACCCAGTTCGGTCCGGGACTGGACTCGCTGAAAAATCAGGTTCCCGACCCGTGGACGCATGACTGGAAACATTATGAAAGCAATGTCTTCAATTCCGGAGACAGCCGGGAACTGGGGGTTACGCTGTACCTGAATAATGCCGCCGGGACTGTCTGGTTCGACAATGTGGAAATCTATGAATACACTCCGGAACTGAAGTCGGTACGGCTGGCGTCCCGCGCCAGACAGCTGATCCGGAATGATATAAAGGAAGTCCGGAGTCTTGCTCCGGAAATGTCTCCGGCATTGGAACGGCTGGAAAAAGAAATTGCGGATTACCGTCCGGCTCCGCGTGATCCGCGGAAAGGAATGCCGTTTTTTGCTCCGCAGCGAAAACTGGGCGTTTTGTTCAGCGGGTATCTGCGGAAAAAATTCCCCGGACAGGAACTGATTTTTTCTCCGGTCGGCGATCCCCTTGCTCCGCAGAGTGCCTTCTGGATTCCCGCCGGGCAGCTGCCGGAAACAATCACCCTCCGTGGTCTTGGAAATGAACCGGAAAGTTTTGCTGTCAATGTGACGAATGCCGCTGCGGAAGAAAAAATCCTGGAATTCCAGCTGCCGCAGAATCTGAACATGACTGCCAGTCTGGCGGTTCATGTCGAAACGGATGTTCTCCGGATTGTCGATGACGCGCTGGTGAAGCTGAAACCTGCGGCGGACGGCAAATACAGACTGCATATTCCTGCCGGAATGACCCGTCAGCTTTATTTCACTGCGGAACTGAAACAGCCGGCGGCGGGGATGCTTGAACTGGGAAACAGAACGTTTAGAATCGAACTGATGCCGGTTCGTACGGCTTTGCCGGAAAAATTGCCGATACTGTCGTTTTCCTATGCCTATCTTGATCATCCGCACTACATGGCGAAACGTTTTGAGGCAACCCGTGCAATGATGAAAACCATGCATGATAACCTGGTTCATCCGTATCAGTTTCATTCGCCGCTGCCGGTTTTCAATGAAAACGGCGATCTGTGTCCGGAAAAAATGGACTGGAGCAGAACGGACCGGCATCTTGCCATGAAAGCACAGCCGGCAAGCGTCATGATTGTTCTGCCGGTCAAACAGGATCCGCATCTGACGCAGACACTGGGCAAGGATCACGGCAAGCCGATTGTCTCCGGTTCGCCGGAGTGGGAACGGCGTCTCATTCTCTGGATTCGGGAACTGGTCCGGGGATTCCGCGAACGCGGGATCGGATATGACCGGCTTTATGTCAATTTCTGCGACGAACCCTCGGAAAAGGATGCCGAATATATTGTCCGCGCGGTCCGCACTGTCCGCAAAGCAGATCCGAAGCTCCGGACATGCAACAATTATCACTATGCCCTCTCCGCCAAATCCATTCAGAAGCTGGGAGAAGTGCTGGATATTCTTGACCCCGAACTGGAAACCTTGAATCCTGTCATGCTGAAACTGCTGCACAATACCGGCAAAGAACTCTGGGTTTATCATGTTCAGAACCGGAATTATCCTGCGGACCGGCTGCGCAATTATTTCCGTATGCTGAAACGCGAAGGATTCACAGGATATTCCTACTGGTGTTTTGCGGATCGTTCCCCGGACTGGGAACCGTCCGGAAGTCAGAGTTATTCCGTGGTTTACAGCGGAGAGCCGGAAGAATGGATTCCTTCCAAACGAAGTGAAGCCATCAAGGATGGTCTGGAAGATTATACCTTGCTCTGGCTGCTGGAGAAAAGGAACAGGGAACTCTATCAGCAGCTGGTCAGTCCGCAGTGTGAACTGTCCCGCACGGAATGGAGAAAACAGGCTTTGGCTGCTTTGGACGAACCGCAGAAAGTAAACTGACATATGGATTTTTCCATTCAAGCCGGACAGGATATCGGAATTCAGTCTGCCATTGATGCCGCTTCGGCGGCGGGCGGCGGCAGAGTCGTGTTGGAATCGGGGGTGCATCTTTCCGGAACTCTGTATCTGAAAAGCAATGTGGAGCTGCATATCCCTGCCGGTGCAGTTCTGCTCGGACATGCTGAAGCGGAGCGTTATGACGATTTCCGGCATCCCGGTTTTGACACGGTAACGCCGGAGAACAGCCGCAAGTGTCTGATCGCCGCGGCGGACTGCGAAAACATTGCCGTTACCGGCAATGGCATCATCAACGGGCAGGGACCGGAATTCTATGACCGCAATGTGCCGCCGGGTGATTTTTTTGCAAAACCGCCCTGGCCGCGTCCCCGGCTTATTCAATTCTGCGGCTGCCGCAATGTGCGGATTCAGGATATTTCGCTGATTGACTCTCCGGGGTGGACCTGCTGGCTGGCTGCCTGTGAAAATGTGTTCATCAGCCGCATTACCGTCAGCGGCTGTCAGCAGATGATCAATAATGACGGAATTGATATTGACGGCTGCCGCAATGTTGTGATCAGTGACAGTATTTTCAGAACCGGAGATGACTGTCTGGTTCTCCGTGCGATCCGCCGGGATAAAAACATTCCTGCCATCTGTGAAAATGTTACCGTGTCCAACTGTCTGCTGAACAGCCCCTGTCAAGGCATCCGCATTGGTTGTCCCAGCGATGACACAATCCGGCACTGCCGGTTCAGCGGCATAACATTCCGGGGAAACGGTTCGGCGGTTCTGAGTGCGCATCCGTATGCCTATCTCCGCAGAGAATGCACCGGATATGTTGACATCAGCGATCTGTCCTTCCGGGATTTCGACATCGTTTCGGGCGGCTATCCTGTCCGTTTTTTCTGCGAAGACGGAATCGCCTTGCGGAGAATATGCCGGATTGAGTTCAGCAATTTTCAGATCGATTCCGGTTTTCCGGTATCGTTGTGCGGAAATCATGAATCCGTTCTTGAAAATATTTCCCTGCGGAATTTCAGCGGCGTAATCCGTCAGGATACGCCCCTCCAGACCCGTTATGTCCGCGGTCTTGTGCTGGATGATTTCCGGATAACGGCAGAGACCGGCGAAAAAGTGAAATTTGTCCGTTCTCCGGGAAATTCCTGGGAAACACAGTTCTGAATACCAAACCGGTCCGGTGATTTTTTCCCCCCGGTCCGGCGGCATAACGCCCGAAGACAAGTCAAGTTTCCGGGCGTTGCCTTTTGCTTATTCCAGGAACAGCCAGCCCGCGCCTGCGGGGTTGAAGTCGCCGTGCTGAAGACGGACCGGCCATTTCTGCGGATCAACCCAGTGGAATCTGCTGCCGAAAATATTCATGCGCATGGGGAAACCTTCCCTCCGGAAACCATCGAATGCAGACAACGGAACGGTAACGCTGACGTCGCTGCCCGATTTTTCGATTTTTATCTCCGGAAGATCGGAGAACACCTGCGTGTAAAAATAATGATCGCCGCCGGAGGTGAAATCAATCCGGAAAGGAGTCCACATGCGGCACGGCTCAATGACCAGAGCGAAATCCGCTCCGCTGACCTGTGTCAAGTTGATATACAGATTCCGGTCATCGTACGATGCGCTCCAGGATGCGCCGCCGCCCATGTCGTGGGATTCCGCCGGAACCGCTCCGCGCCGATGACATCTGGCGACAGCTCCCTGCGGTTTTCTGCCGGTGTATTCGTCGATCCATGCCGCGGAAAGATCAAATTTCGGGAAATCTTCGTCCAGCAGTTCCTGCAGAAGCTGGATGCGTCCGCGCAGTTTTTCGGGGAAGAACAGATAGCCTTCCGCTTCGGAATGATAGCCGAGACGGCTGTCTTTTTCGCACAGCTGCAGCATGGCACGGGTGTTTTCGATTTCGTTCCGCACGATTTTTTCCATTTCCTCCAGATGATCGTTGCGGAAGTAAATCATATCTTCCCGCAGAGAATAGAAATGCAGCAGATTGTACGTGCTTTTCATTTGCAGTCCGACCGCCGCGGCAAGTCTGATGTCCGCCAGACGCGGCGGATTGTCCTGATACTCATTCCGGAGCGACTCCAGAATGTCGACGCCTTTCTGCCAGCCGCTGCTCATTTCTCTGCAGAGTTCCAGCGCTTCGGCAAGCGTGTGCTGGTAACCGAGACATTCACCGATGCGGTCGCCGCTGACTTCGGGGAAGTTTTTCAGCAGCCAGCTGGGCTGAATCGGCTGATCCACGGGGAACAGATGCAGCGGCCAGGCAATGCAGTGATGCAGCGGACCGTACCATTCAAACGCGAGATTGGAGGGGAACTTGCGGTAGCTCTGGGAAAAATAGTTCCAGGCTTCAGCAATTTTCGGCGCATTGCATCCCCAGTCCGGACGCGCCAGCGCAGACAGAAAATCCTGTCCGTTTTCCGGGAACGGTTCAAAGGAAAGCTCTCCGGCGGCTTTGTTCATCAGCCCCGGATAATTGCCGAAATACCAGCACTGCATGGCGGCGGAAACCCCGTGTCCGTGCATGAATTTATATTTGTCATAGAGATTTTCCGGAACCGGAATGAACGGCACGGAAGCGTTTTCATGGGAACAGCCCACCTGCAGTTTTGCCCCGGATTTCGACACCTTGTCCGCGGATTCCGCAAACAGCTGTGAAGGTCCGACGTATGCCAGCGAATAATCAAACACGATCCGTTTTTTGTCCAGCTGCCAGGAGGTTCCGCCGGATTCGAAATTGAACATCAGCGTGGCGCAGTCCGGCCATTTGTCCGCCACATGAAGCAGACGTTTCATGTAATCCGAGTTGTCGCGCTGTCCCGGCGCGTAGAACCAGCCGATGTATTCCGCATCCGGATTGTACCGGTGCATTGTTTTCGTAAAAAGTTCCGCCAGTTCGCAGAAAATGTCGGCGGTGTCCCGCTTGGAACAGACCGGGCATTGTCCTTCTTTCTTCTCCGAGCCGTAGGTGGCCAGGAATCCGGCGCAGGAACCGTTGTCTTCGCCGAGCATGATGTTGATGACACCGCCCAGATCGGGAACCGCTTCGAAAATCTGCGCAATGGATTCGGCCAGATATTTTTTCCCGGTTTCAGACGAAGTGCAGAATGTCCCGAACCTGCCGTCTGCTATGGAAGCCCCGACCAGTTCCGGATGGTCTTTCGCATCTTCCATGGGAACGGAAAAATGGCTGCTGCCGAACAGTTTCGGTTCGCTCAGGAATACGTAGATGCGGATCCCGTAACGGGCACAGCGTTCCACTGTAAGGCGCAGTTTTGCCAGACGTTTTTCCGCATCTTTGCCGCGTCCGGGGAAAATCGAGGACGGCAAATCCCGGAAATACATGGTCAGCCACAAGCCGTTGACGCCTTCATGCGCCAGTTTGTTGAGATATTCTTCCGGATAGTAATCCACGTCATTGGTCAGTTCGTCGATGAAAAACGGCGGACGGTTGGTCGGACCGAAGAAACAGCGGGAAATACGGTGTCTGACAAACGGTTTGCGTCTCCAGCATCCGGCAGTAACGGCAGGCCCTTCCGCTTCACAGATCCGGTCTTCCAGAAAATAAACGGCGCGGCGCAGACCGTCCGAATCCGCCGCCTTCACCGTTGCTCCTTCCGGCGCGGTACAGACTTCGTATTCTTCGTGTCCGAAGGCGGAATCTTTGATGAAACGGATCAGGTAACCGCCCTGTTTTTCCTCAATGCCCTTGGCTTTCAATACCCGGCGCAGCGACACAAATGCGGTATCGGGAAAACGGCTGGTCCGGGGAAATTCCAGACGGAATTCCACTCCGTTTTTCATGCAGTCCGCGGTTGCTCCTGCCGGACATCCTCCGTTTTTCCGGAAATGATATTCCAGCGGACTTTTAATATCTTCGATGAACCCGAACGATTCCCGCGGCGGCTGCGGGATCTGTAAAAATTTGTCGATGTTTTCCTGTTTCATGACAGAACTCTCCTTTGTCTTGATTCAAAATGTCTGACCGGAATATAGCCCCGTTTCCCGGGATTTGCAATGTCTCTGTGTGGAAAGAAATCATATTTACAGAAAAAAATTTACTTGCGGACTGTTGCCGCCGGCAAGGATTTAGCACTGCGTCACCTTGCCCCTGAAGAAAACCTTTTTTTTTACTGATTTCCCAAATGATATACATGAAAATCTGAAATGTCTGTTGAAAAACACCGCAGGCTGATTTATATTATATGACTGATGTAATATAATGGGAGTAATATGTGGATATGAAAAAATGGTTCCGGACTGCAATGAAAGAATATTTCCTGCTTTATCCTGTAATCTTATTTTGTGCGGTATTCTTTTTGAGTGCTTCTTTTTTTCAGAAGATTCCATGGCTGGATGTGGCTGGACTGGTGTCTGTTTTTCTGTTTTGTAAATTGCGGAATATTTGTGTAACTCGTTGGAGTGCAGCAATATATATATATATATATAAGTGCATTTTCGCCGCGGCGGTGTTTCTTTCTTTAAGTATATTTTTCTGTTACCGTTTGACTCATCGGCAGTTTGAAATGGGCGACCTGTCGCTGATTTGCGACAGCGGAGTGAATGAATTCTTTGAATTTTTGCTGACTCCGGAATATTTGCTCCTGATTTTTTCCGGCATATTGGTGGTGCTTCTCCTGGGGATTCATGAACTCATATCGCGGTGTTTGAACCGGGTATTGCCGGAAGATTTGAAGCTGTCTTCCTGTTCCCTGCGGCTGCTTTATGTCGTTTCCGCCCTGCTGGGATGTGTTACGCTGCTGCAAGGCAGTCTGATCGGCATCCGTTATCCGCGGCAATTGCTGAAAGAGTATATCGGCGGCGAAATGCGCACCCGGTGTCTGGTTCGTGATTTTGCCGCCGGACGGAAATATGCAGCGCATTTCCTGCAGCAGAGCGATTGCCGTCTGTCCGCAAACAGAAAACCGGTCGTATGTATTCTGATTGTCGGGGAATCGGCTGCCGCACAGGCAATGGAGTGTTACGGCGGACCGGTGAAGAATACGCCGTTCCTTTCCGGCCGGACATCTGCATTTTCCGGAGACCTGGTTTTAGTGCGGAACAGTTATGCGCTGGACAATCTTACCACGTATGTATATCATCCCATGCTTTCCAATTCCGATCATGTCAGCAATTTGTCTGTGCCGCGCAGTATTTTTCTTTTTGACATCTGCCGTTTCTTGAAAATACCGACCTGGATGATTTCCAATCAGCCGGCAAAAGGAACTTCCATATCGGAAATAGAATATTCTGCGGATAAAACAATTTTTCCGTATGACAATCCTTTGAAAAACTGCGCATTGCTGGATAAGATCACGCCTCCGGATGAAATAATTCTCCCTGCATTGGAAGATGTTCTGAATCAGCTGGATTCAGAGCGTGGGGCATTGATCGTTCTTCACCTGTTCGGTTCACATTTCCCGTTCCGGAACAGATTACCGGAACATTATCAGACTTTACTGTCGCGGAACGGGTATACGGACAAGGAGTTTTACTATTTTCAGACTATTGAATATACCGATCGGTTATTGGCGCAGATTTGCCGGATTGCAGAATCAAAGATTTCTATGCCGTTTTTTATTTGTTATGTTTCCGATCATGGAGAGGATCCATCCGGCAGAATTTATCGGGGATCGCGTTCATTGCTGGGAAATGTTGCCGCATTCTTTGAAATACCCTGTGCCTTTATGCTGTCCAGACGTTACAGCGAACTTTATCCGGAAAAATTGAATAATCTGAAAATGAACAGCGGCAAGATTTTCATCAATGACCATATCTTTGATTCCTTGCTGGATGCAATGGGCTGTGAAACGTCCGATACGACAATATCTGCGCCGGAAAAAAGTTTGTTTTCCAATTCCTACGAACAGAAACTGGAAGGGGTTCGCGCACTGAACCGCTCCGTTCCGCTGTCGAAGCTGCTGAAACTGTGAAAAAACAGCTGCAAGAACTGTGCCGGAATCCGGAAATGCAGGATTTTTAGGCTTTTTTTCAGAATTTCACTTGTATTTGCCAACGTTGGCATTACAGTATCAAAGTTCGGAAAAATAAAACTGAAAAACATTTGGAGGCGTTAATATGGCTCTGCTGAAACGTGAAACTCCGGCAAATCTGCCGGTGAAAGTCCTGCAATTCGGAGAAGGCAATTTCCTGCGCGCATTCATCGACTGGATGATTAACGAAATGAACAAACAAGGCAAGTTCAACGGCATGGTCCGTCTGATTCAGCCGCTGGAAAAAGGCATGGGCGACATGATCAATGCCCAGGACGGTCTTTACACCCTGATTCTCCGCGGTGTCGAAAACGGCAAAGTGATTGAAAATCATGAAATCATCCGTTCCGTCAAGGATTGTCTGAATCCGTATCATCAGTGGGCGGACACCGTTGCCGCGTTCTGCGAGGAATCGGTTCGGTTCGTGTTTTCCAACACCACCGAAGCCGGCATTGAATTCAAGGAAGAACCCTATACTCCCGGCAAATGTCAGAACACCTATCCCGCCAAAGTGACCAGCCTGCTGTTTGAACGTTTCAAAGCCGGCCGCAAGGGTCTCAATTTCCTGCCCTGCGAACTGATTGACAAAAACGGCGCCACGCTCCGCGCCTGTATCCTCAAATATATTGAACTGTGGAATCTGCCCGCGGAATTCGCCGCATGGGTCAAGGACAGCAACACTTTCTTCAACACGCTGGTGGACCGTATCGTTGCCGGATATCCGCGCACCGAAGCCGCCGAACTGGAAAAGAAATTCGGTTATGAGGACAAGCTGATCGACTGCGGTGAAGTCTTCCACTTCTTCGTGATCGAAGGTCCGCAGTCGCTGGAAGAGGAACTGCCCCTTCAGGCGGCGGGTCTCCATGTGGTCATCACAGACAACCAGACTCCGTACCGCACCCGTAAAGTGCGTTTCCTGAATGGCGCACACACCGCTAACGTGCTGGCTTCCAGCCTTGCCTGTCTGACCTTTGTCGATGAAATGATGAAGGATCCGGTGTTCGGAAAAATTGTCCGCAAATCGGTCAACGATGAAATTTACCACACGGTCAATCTGCCGGAACAGGAAAAACGCTTCTTTGCAGATTCCGTGATGGAACGTTTTGAAAACCCGTTTGCGATGCACCGTCTGCTTTCCATTTCGCTGAACTCGGTGTCCAAGTGGAAAGTCCGCGTGCTGCCCAGTCTGCTGGATTACGTCAGCCTGGAAAAAGCCCTGCCGAAATGCCTGGCATTCTCTCTGGCTGCACTGATCCGTTTCTACATGATCGAAATGAAGGACGGCGCGGCACAGGGATGTGCGGACGGCAAAACTTATCCGGTGAACGATTCTCCGGAAGTGCTGGATTTCTTTGCAGCACGCACTCCGCGTCTGAAAGATGCCGCGTCGGCTGGAGAAGCGGTCCGTGAAATTCTCGGCAGCACCGCGTTCTGGGGCATGGACCTGAACACGATTCCGGGCATGACGGATTATGTGACGGAAAAATTCGCGCTGATCGAAAGCAAAGGCATTCGCGCCGCAGCGGAAACTCTGCTCTGAACGGAAGGAATACAGTCCATGCGTTACATTCAGATTCATCCGCGGGACAATGTTGCCGTGGCGTTGGAAGACCTGCATAAAGGAGAAACGGCGATTGTCGAGCTGACGGAAGACATCGCGCGCGGTCATAAATTTGCCCTGCGTCCCATTGCCAAAGGGGAAAAGGTGATCAAGTACGGAATGCCCATCGGGATTGCCAAATGCGATATTGCCCTCGGTGCCAAAGTACATACCCACAACCTCGGCACTGCGCTTTCCGGCGTGCTTGACTACACGTATGAACCGGAAGCCGCCCATGCTCCGGTTCCGGCGCAGAAGGAGGTTTTCTTTGAAGGTTTCCGCCGCAAAGACGGACGCGTCGGCATCCGCAACAATCTGTGGATTGTCCCGACGGTCGGCTGCGTGAACCGTCTCGCGGTCAATCTTGCCAATGCCGCCAACCGGCAGCTGCTCCCGAAAGGAAGCATGGATCACGCGGTGGCTCTGACGCATCCGTACGGCTGTTCCCAGCTGGGCGCGGATCATGAATTGACCCGTCTGCTGCTGGCGGACTTCGTGCGTCATCCGAACGCCGGAGCTGTGCTGGTGGTCGGGCTGGGCTGTGAAAACAATACCGTGGCGCGGTTCCGCGAGGAACTCGGCGAATATGATTCGGAACGCATCCGTTTCCTGGTTGCACAGGACGGCGAAGACGAATTTGAAAGCGGCATGAAGATTCTGACTGAGCTGGCGGAGATCGCGCAGCATGACAAGCGGGAGAAAATTTCCGCCAGAGAGCTGGTGGTCGGTCTCAAATGCGGCGGTTCGGACGGGCTTTCCGGCATTACGGCAAATTCGCTGGTCGGCAAGTTTTCCGACCGGCTGTCTGCGCTGGGCGGCACGACGGTTCTGTCGGAAGTGCCGGAAATGTTTGGTGCGGAAACCATTCTCATGAACCGCTGTGTTTCGCGCAAAATCTTTGACAAGTGCGTGGATATGATCAACAGTTTCAAGAAGTATTTCATGCGCTACAATCAGGTGATTTATGAAAATCCGTCGCCCGGCAACAAGGAAGGCGGCATTTCCACTCTGGAAGACAAGTCGATGGGATGCACGCAGAAAGCCGGCAGCGCACAGGTGATCGACGTTCTGCCGATGGGCGGACGCGTTGTGGAACCCGGTCTGAACCTGTTGAACGGACCCGGCAACGATATGGTCGCCACGACTCTGCTGACTGCCGCCGGTGCGCACCTTGTGTTGTTCACCACGGGACGCGGCACTCCGTTCGGCGGAGTTGTTCCGACGTTGAAAATCGCTTCCAATTCCGCTTTGGCGGCGAAGAAACCACACTGGATCGATTTCAATGCGGGGCGTCTGGTCGAAGACGGCACTTCCGCCGAAGCGGTTGCAGACGAATTTTTCCGTCTGGTGATGGATACGGCGTCCGGAAAACCTGCCAAAAACGAAGAACACGGTTTCGAAGAAATCGCCTTGTTCAAAGACGGAGTGACTCTGTAAAATATGGCAGTTACGCTCAAACAGCTGGCTGAACTTTCCGGATTGTCCATCCGGACGGTCAGCCGTGTTCTGAAAAACCAGGCACATGTCCAGGACGACAAACGGGAACTGGTCATGCGTCTGGCGCGTGAATACAATTACACCCCCAACATGGCAGCGCGCAATTTACGGCTGAACCGGTCGAAATTCGTGGGAATTCTCTGTTCCCGGATTACGCATGAGGTTTTCATGCAGAAACTGCTGGATCTGGAAATCCGTCTGGAATCGCGCGGCTATTACCCGATTGTCGGCTGCTATGACACCAATCCCGGTACGCTGGAAAAACTTTTTGCCGAGTGGTCCGGCGTGGTGGATTTCGTGGTTGTCACTATGTTCAAACCCACTCCGGAAGACACTTCGCTGGAAGAACTGTTTGACCGTTATCCGCTGACTCCGATCTATGTGGATCAGGAACGCGAGGTGAAAGGTCATGCACTGGAAATCAACCGCGCCACCGGTATCCGGGACGCCATTTCCACTTTGATTGCAGAAGGCAAGAAATGTATTCTCCGCTGCGGTTCTCTGGACTCGCGGGAAAAAGGATTGCAGGAAGCTTTCGCTTCCACTCCGGAAAACAAACGCCCGAAACTGATCCGCATGGAAGGCTGCGGCACTTTCATTGACGGTCTGGCACAGGCTCCCGGTATTTTGCGGACCGATGCCGATGCGGTTTTTTTCGATACGGACCGGATGGCTCTGGGATTTCTTCATTATGCGGCGGCGCATAAGATTCCGGTGCCGGAACGGATTGCCGTCATCGGTTTTGACGATGAAATCAGCGGACGTCTGTTCTATCCTTCCCTCAGTACGGTGGCACACCCCGTGGAGGAACTGGACCGTGCCATTGTTTCGATCGTGGATGAAAAACCGTCCGAACCGGTCAAAATGACGTTCCGGACAAAATTTATCCGCCGCATGAGTTCCTGAAACGGAAATTTTCATTGAAGGATCAGTCACATGAATTATCAGGATGTCAATGCCGGAATTATTGACGGCTGGTGCAAAAACGGCTGGGCGTGGGGCATTCCGGTTTCCCATGAAGTGTATGCCGCGGCTGAAAACGGCGAATGGAATGTCCTGCTGACTCCCACACGGCCCGTTCCGCATGAATGGATCGGCAGCGTCAAAGGAAAACAGATTCTTGGTCTTGCCAGCGGCGGCGGACAGCAAATGCCGGTTTTTGCTGCGCTTCAGGCGAAAGTAACGGTTCTGGATTATTCCAAAGCACAGCTGGAAACGGAACGCATGGTTGCCGCCAGAGAAAAATATCCGATAGATATTGTTTATGGGGATATGACAAAAACTCTGCCGTTTTCGGACAGTTTCTTTGATCTGATTTTTTTCCCTGTGGCAAACTGTTATGCAGAAAACATGCTGCCGATCTGGAAAGAATGCAGCCGGGTACTGAAAACCGGCGGAGTTCTGCTTGCCGGAATGGACAACGGTTTCTGTTTTGCTTTTGACGAAACGGAAACAAAACTGGAATATACCCTGCCGTTCAACCCGCTGAAAAATGAATTGCACCGGAAAGCCCTTGCGGAAAGCGGCGGCGGTTATCAGTTTTCCCATTCCATAGACGATTTGATCGGCGGACAGCTGTCTGCCGGATTTCAGCTGACCGGAATCTATGGCGATACCGGCGGCAGCGGAAATCTTCATGAACACGGGATTCAGACATTCTGGGCAACCCGTGCCGTGAAAGTCTGACCACATACAAATTTGCCGGGAAAGAATGCTCCGAAGCAGTCATTTCCCGGCGGGAAAACACAAGCAGCTGAAACCTTATTCGAAATGAGTCAGTTCGGGTTTGCCGAGCGGATAGACATTGAAGCCGGTTTCATAAAGTTTTTCATGGTCCAGCAGATTGCGTCCGTCAAAAATGAATGCCGGTTTTTCCATCAAGTCGAAGATTTTGCGGTAGTCATAGGCGGTGAATTCCTTCCAGTCCGTAATCAGGACAATGGCATGAGCACCGCGCACGGCTTCATACGGATCGGAACAGTATTCCACACCGGCTTTGACATCGCCGAGGTCAATCCGGGCATTGGGAATGGCTTTGGGATCGTAAATCGCCAGGTTGGCGTGTTCGTTCAGCAGCAGACGCGAAATATAAATCGCCGGAGATTCGCGGGTGTCGCCGGTATCCGCTTTGAACGCGAACCCGAACACCGCAATCTTTTTTCCGGAAATGGTGTTGAACATATTTTTCACCACCCGCTCCGCGAATCTGCGTTCCTGATAGTCGTTCATCCGGACAACCTGTTCCCAATATTCCGCAACTTCATGCAGATTGAAGGTTTCGCACAGATAGACCAGATTCAGAATGTCTTTTTTGAAGCAGGAACCGCCGAATCCGACGCCCGCTTTCAGAAAACGGGAGCCGACCCGCTTGTCCAGTCCGACCGCATGGGAAACTTCCGAAATATCCGCTCCGGTTTTTTCGCACAGGGCGGAGATGCTGTTGATGGAAGAAATCCGCTGAGCCAGCATGGCATTGGAAACCAGCTTGGACATTTCACTGCTCCAGACATTGGTCGTGATGATGCGTTCGCGCGGGATCCAGCGGGCATAAATGCTCACCAGTTCCTCCAGCGCTTCGTGTCCTTCCGGCGTGACCATGGAACCGATCAGGACGCGGTCCGGAGCTTCCAGGTCGGAAACGGCAGTCCCTTCCGCGAGGAATTCCGGGTTGGACAGCACGGAAAAATTCAGTCCTTTGGAATTGGACTGCAGAATCCGGTGAATGGCTTCCGCGGCGCGCACCGGAAGAGTGCTTTTTTCCACCACAATCTTGTCGTCTTCCGCGATTTCCGCAATCAGCCGGGCGGATTTTTCCCAGTATTGCAGGTCGGCGGCTTTGCCGGCGCCGGACCCGAAAGTTTTGGTTGGCGTGTTCACACTCACGAAAATGATATGGGCTTCTTTGATGCCCTTTTCCACATCCGTAGTGAAAAACAGATTGCGTCCGCGGGATTGTTCCACCAGTTCTTTCAGACCCGGTTCGTAGATCGGCAGATTGTCCGAATTCCATCCTGCAATTCTCTGGGCATTGATATCCGCCACCGTTACTTTATAATCAGGACACTTGGCGGCAATCATGGCCATGGTCGGCCCTCCGACATAACCGGCGCCGATGCAGAGAATGGATTTCGGATTCATGGTGCAGTACTCCGTGGTTTATATTCAGTTCACAGCAGATTTTCCGCGGCAAAACGAACCGCGTTGTCGAAAATGATTTTGCCTTCGCCCCATTCAGGCAGCTTGCCGTTGAGTTTCTGGGTCTGCCAGTCGGGCGCGTTGTACGGGGAAAGGAAGGCTTCCGGGTGCGGCATGAGACCGAAAATGCGTCCGGTCGTGTCGCAGATGCCCGCGATGTCATTCAGTGAGCCGTTCGGGTTTTCGGGGAATCCTTTCGGCGCGGAGCCGTCAGCGGCACAGTAACGCAATGCAACCAGATTTTCCGCTTCAATGCGCTGAAGCACTTCCGGTTCCGCCACGAATTTTCCTTCGCCGTGCCGGATCGGCAGACGGAACACATCAATGCCTTTGGTGAAAACGCAGGGGCACGCGGGATTGGCTTTGAGGGAGACCCAGTCATCGCGGAACACGCCGGAATCGTTATGTGTCAGCGCCGTCTGCTGTTCGAAATATTTGCCGTCGAGGGCAGGGGCGAGTCCCAAACGGGTCAGGGTCTGGAAACCGTTGCAGATGCCGATGACGAGTTTCCCCGCTTTGACAAATTCCTGAAGTTCCCCGTGCAGACGGAATTTGACGCGGTTGGCGAAAACGGTTCCGGAGCCGAGGTGGTCGCCGAAGGAAAATCCGCCGATGAAAGCCAGAATATGGAAATCCTTCATGGAGCGTTTGCCGTGGAGCAGATCATTCAGATGAATCTGTTCAGCAGTTGCTCCGGCGGCTTCAAACGCTGCCGCGGTTTCTTTTTCGCAGTTCAAACCCACGCCCGTGATGATCAGGGCTTTGACCTTGGAATAATCATTCTTTCCCGGCATATTCTTTCTCCGTTTCTTTATCTGACATAAATAATAAACATCAATGTATCACGGGTGATGCGTTTTTGCAAATGTAAAAGTCAAAAAGCGCGTTTTTTTCCTTTCATGCCGGACGAAAACGCGCTTCTTCCGCGGGTCAGAAACCCAGTTTGCGGAAAGTATCGACCAGCCGCCGGATGGAATATCCGCCCGCCGGAGCCGCCGAAACGCCCGCCCAGTTCCTGCCTCCGACCAGCCCGACTTCCGTCTGATATTCTTTTATGTTCGGACAGCTTTTCAGTTCAGGAACCAGTGCATTCCAGTCGATGGTGCCATCGCCGGGCATGTCATGCAGATCCGCATAGCCGTTGTTGTCGTGAATATGACAGGTTACAATGCGGTCTTTCATTTTTTCCAGTGCGCCGTCTTCCGGAATGACGCCGTTTTCCCACCAGCAGACCGGGAAATAGGGGGCGTACTCCTCCATTTTTTTCCAGGGTGCGGACGCCATGCAGTTGGCATGTCCGGTATCGTAACAGAGTCCGATGGCGGGGCTGGACATGAAGGGATCGGTCAGTCCGATGACTTCTTTGGCGGAATTGGGCATTTCAAAACTGTTTTCAACAGCAATGATCATGCCGAGTTTTTCCGCTTCGGGGATCAGGGTTTCCAGAGCCTGATGCGCCAGCGGACGCAGCGTTTCCAGCGGAATGCGGTCATAGCAGTAATGGTATGCACCCACATGAATGGTATAGGTGACGCAGCCGAATTCACGGGAAATCTGCATTCCTTTTTTCTGATGCCGGAGCATTTTTTCCCGGTCTGCCGGATTCGGAATGTTCAAATCCCATTTCGGCCCGAACAACGCATGGACTGTGGAAAAATGCACATTCATGTCTTTGCATATTTTATGCAGAAAATCCTTGCGTTCCGGATTTTCAATCATCTGCAGCAGCAGATCTTCGGTGATGACGAAATGGTCTGCCCCGTTGTCCAGAAATTCCCGGACAATCCGCGGAAACTGTTTATCGTCCAGCGAGACCCAGTCGTAATGAAAATGCAGAATTCTGCTCATGAAGAGACTCCTTTTTGAATCTTGAAGTTGAAAAGCAGCTTTAATAATATAGATGACCGGATTGTTTTTTCAAATGATTTCCGGCAGTCTTTGTCATAAAAAAGACGTTTCCGGTTGAACTTTTACGGGAAAAGATGTATATTACTTGCCGGAAAATATAAGAATTGAGGTGCAACATGGGTTTTTTCAATAATTATACACAGGATGGTCCGGATACCGGATCTCGCAAAATGCTGTTCGGCATCATCTGTGTGAACGTGCTGTTTTTTCTGGCTGTCGCATTCCAGAAAGGAGCACTGCTGGGGCTGCTGATTCTGACTACGGCTGCGATTCGCGACGGACAGCTGTGGCGTCTGTTCTCTTCCCTGCTGGTCAATTTTCACGGATTCAACCTGTTTTTTGAAATGTTTGCCCTGTATATTTTCGGAACGATCATCACGCCGCGTCTGAGCGCGGGGAAAATTCTTTCACTGTATCTGTTCAGCGGACTGGCGGGCAATCTCCTGTGGCTGGCGTTGTCGTCCCGTTTCGGCAGCCCGTATGTTTTCGGATGCAGCGGAGCGGTCAACGGCATCATCATGGCAAGCGCAATGACGGCTCCGAACCTGCAGCTGTATCTGCTGTTCATTCTGTTCCCGGTCAAACTGCGGACCATGGCTGTCGTGTTCATGCTGCTGAATCTGCTGATGGGCAGTCTGACTCCGTTTGCTTTGCTGGATGTCGGCGGATTCCTGGGCGGCTACCTGTTCATGCGTCTGTTCCTGCGCCGGCTGGTGGAATGGGACATGCTGGATTTCCTGACCGGCGGCGGAAAAGAAGGACGCGCCCGTCCCGTCCCGTATGAATTTACCGCCGGCCCGCGTCCGAAGCGGCGCACGGATGAACCGGATATCAGCCGGCAGGAAGTTGACCGGATCCTGGATAAACTTTCCCGCACGGGAATCAACAGCCTGACTCCGGAAGAGGTCAAGGTGCTGGAACGGGTGCGCGAACAGATGAACCGTAAAAACTGAAGGAAGGGGACTATGAATATTGTATGGGCAACCAGTGAATCAGTTCCGTTCGCCAAAACCGGCGGACTGGCGGACGTTTCCGCATCGCTTCCCGCTGCTCTGGCGGAACGCGGACATCAGGTCAGCGTCATCATGCCGTATTATCCGCAGCAGTTCGCACGGCTTCATCTGGAATTCGACGGCCGGCATGATCTGCTCGGAGTTCCTTTCGGCGGCGGTACGGAATGGGCGGCGGTGCGTTACAAGGAAATTGCACCGAATCTGACATATTATTTCATTGAATACAACAAATATTTCGACCGTGCAACGCTGTATGACTGGAACGGCTGGGAATATCCGGACAATGCGCAGCGTTTCATTTTCTTCTCCCGCGCCGCCATGCAGTGCGTGCTGGCAATGAAACTGACTCCCGACATCCTGCATCTCAACGACTGGCACAGCGCCTTGTGTGCGGTGTATCTCCGCAGTTCGCTGTACAATGAACTTGATGCCTTCCGCCGCTGCCGTTCGGTCATGACCATTCACAATATCGGTTATCAGGGGGTGTTCGACAAGGGGAATATCTACTGGACCGGTCTGGGCTGGGACTATTTCAATTATCAGTGTCTGGAATTCTATGACCGCATCAATCTGCTCAAAGGCGGCATCATGTGTGCGGACATGGTCAGCACGGTGAGCCGGACTTATGCCGAGGAGATTCTGTCGCCGGATTACGGTTTTTCGCTGGATCCTTCTCTGCGGCACCGCGCCAGTCAGGGACGTCTCTGCGGCATTCCCAACGGAATCGACATTCAGGTCTGGAATCCTGCGGATGATGCAAAGATTCCTGCGCAATTCACTGCGGATAATCCTGCCGGAAAAAAACAGTGCAAGGCGGCTCTTCAGAAACGATTCGGTCTGCCGGTGCGTCCGGATGTTCCCGTTTTCGGCGTGCTGTCCCGTCTGGCATATCAGAAAGGTCTGGATGTTTTCGCTGCCTCGCTGGAAGACATGCTGTATCATGACGACAGTCAGTTTGTGCTGATCGGCTCCGGCGACCCCGGTCTGCAAGGGCATTTCCAGTATCTGGCAAACCGTTATCCGAAACGTTTTTCCGTTTATATCGGCTATGCGTCGGATGCGGATTCCCATCTGCTGGAAGCCGGATCGGATTTCTTTGTCATGCCGTCCCGTTACGAACCCTGCGGTCTGAATCAGATGTACAGTATGCGTTACGGAACTCTGCCGGTGGTCCGGCATACGGGCGGTCTTGCCGATACCGTGAAGAATTATTCGCCGGAGACGCTGAACGAATCGACCGGCTTTGTGTTCTGGGATCTGAATCCGGAATCCCTGCGCAATACCATCCGCTGGGCGGCGGACGTCTACCGTCAATCTCCGGACGCAATCCGCGCCATGCGCCGCAACGGCATGACCGCAGATTTTTCCTGGAACCATACCGCTGCACAGTACGAGAAGATGTATCATGATGCACACCAGTGATTTTGATTACGAACTGCCGCAGGAGTTGATCGCGCAGCATCCGCCGGAAAAACGGGGCGACTCCAGAATGCTGGTTCTGGATCCCGCCGCCGGAACCATGGTGATCCGTCCTTTCGCGGCAATCACCGAGTATTTTTCCGCCGGGGATCTGCTGGCGCTGAACAATACGCGCGTGATCCGTGCCCGGCTTTACGCCAGCAAGGACACCGGTGCCAAACTGGAAATCCTGCTGCTGACTCCGGTGGACGGTTCCGTCTGGAGCTGTCTCATGAAGAATACCCGGCGCACGGAATGCGGAACGCATCTGACTCTGCTGAACCGTGACGGTGGACCTTCCTCTTTCGGCGTCGAACTGGTTTCCAAACAGGAAAACGGCAACTGCACGATCCGTTTCTGTGAACCGGATGTGGAAAATACGCTGCGTCAGTGCGGTCATGTGCCGCTGCCGCCGTACATCCGCCGCGGCGAGGACACACCGCCGGATGCGGAACGCTATCAGACGGTTTACGCCAAAGCTCCGGGCGCGGTGGCGGCTCCGACTGCCGGACTGCATTTTACTTCGGAAATTCTGAAACAGCTTGCCGCCAAAGGGGTTACCGAAACGGAACTGACCCTGCACGTGGGGCAGGGGACTTTCAAGCCGGTAACGGTCGAGAATATCGCCGACCATCCCATGCACAGCGAACATTTCATTCTGACGCCGGACGCCGCCGGACAGCTCAACCGGGCTCGGCAGGAAGGGCATAAGATTGCCGCGGTCGGGACAACCTCGCTGCGGGTGCTGGAATCGGTGATCGGGGATGACGGTCTTTTCCATGCGCAGGAAACGGACACTTCGATTTTTATTTATCCGCCTTACCGGATTAAATCCGCCGACATGCTGCTGACCAATTTCCATTTGCCGAAAAGCACATTGCTGATGCTGGTTTCCTCCTTCGCCGGTTTTGAACTGGTCATGGAAGCCTACCGTTATGCGGTTCGCGAACGGATGCGGTTCTTCAGCTACGGCGACTGTATGCTGATTCTGAACCGGATCTGAAAAAACAGAAACGACGGAACTTTTCCGCTGTCCGGCATGTCTTTACTCCCGGTGCATATCTGTAAAGGGGGAAGACGTTTCCGCACCAGAAACGTCTCATCAAAAAAGAGGGGGGATAGACCATGCCTGAATTCTGTACATCATTGCCGTCGGCGAAAGCCGGAACCAAATTGACACAGGAAGAATTGATTCGTGCGATCCGTTTCATGATTGCCGCGGAGTACGAAGCAATCGGACTCTACATGCAGCTGTATGATTCCACGGACTGCAAGCGCACTCAAACGGTTCTCAAGGACATTGCCGACGAGGAGCGGGTTCATGTCGGGGAATTTCTGCGTCTGCTGCATGAATTGGAGCCGTCGGAAAAAGGTTTCTATTGCCGCGGCGCGGAAGAAGTGGAGGAGATGCTGAAGAAATTTCAGAAATAACCGCTGATTTTTTTCAAAAAAACCGGACCGCATGAAAAATGCCGCGTCCGGTTTTTTGGTAAATATGATTATAGACAAAGTTTGCCATGCTCCTTGTTTTTATGAATTTTTATAAATTATTCCCGAACGGTAAGAAAAAGCTTGATTTTTGGCAATACAGAGTTATATTAATACCGAACGGTAAGAAATCAGTCTCTGGAGAAAAATATGAAAGACAAAGAACTGTTGACCAGTGCGGAACTCGGAGCGCGGGTTCGGGAATTGCGCAAGGCTCAGAAAGTTACTCAGGCGCAGTTGGCGGGGCTTGCCAATACCGGCATCCGCTTTGTCGGAGATTTGGAAAACGGCAAGGAGACTTGTCATCTTGGAAAAACGCTGCGGGTTCTTTCGGCACTTGGTGTCTGCGTATATATCCATAGCCCTTATGACAAGGAGTGATGAATGGCCAAACTGCACGATGAACTGGATGTTTTTCTGAATGAAACAAGAATAGGAAAACTTTCTGAAACCAATGGAGTGATGTCGTTCCGCTATTCTCCTGAATTTCTGAATGACCCTTCCGCTTATCCGCTGTCGCAGAGCTTGCCGCTGAAGGATATGGAATTCACTGATCCTGTGTTGGAAAATTTCTTTTCCAATTTACTGCCGGACGAACGGATGCGCAATGCTATTGCCATGGTGCTTGGGACATCTCCTGACAACACCTTCGGTCTGCTGAAACGCATTGGTGCCGATTGTGCCGGAGCAGTCTCTTTTTATCCGGCAGGCAATGTACCAGCCGCTTTGACGAAGCCGGTCTATCGAACATTGTCGGACTCCGAGGCATATGCAATTCTTGATAATCTGGCTCTTTGTCCTCTGGATGCCGGAGATGAAGGTGTTCGGATTTCCGGTGCAGGATCGCAGGAAAAACTGGTCGCATGTGTCAACGCGGGAACGGTGTCTCTGCCGTTATACGGAACTCCTTCCACGCATATCATCAAGCCTGCCATTACAGGGATTCCCGATTCTGTTTACAACGAATTTTTTTGCATGAAACTGGCAAAAATCTGCAGAATTCCGGTAGCGGAATGTTTCATCTTGCACTTGAATGAGGAAGATTTCTACGTTGTTGAGCGTTTTGACCGAGTGAAGAAAAACGAAGTAACATATCGCTTGCATCAGGAGGATTTCTGTCAGGTCCTGAATATTTCGCCAAAATTAAAGTATCAGGAAGATGGTGGACCGGGAATTGAGGAATGCATTGAAAAAATGTCGCAGATGCACATGCCGGCAATGGATCGCATACATTTTATTCGGCTCGTGATTTTTAATTTCCTCATCGGAAATTGCGATGCACATGCAAAAAATTATGCCGTCCTATATCGAAACGGCAGACCAGCGTTTGCCCCTGCATATGATCTCCTTTCCACTATGATTTATGACAATATGAGCAAATGTTTTGCCATGAAAATCGGTGGTGAAAACCGCATGGGACAAATGACACAGTCTCATTTCAAGACAATGGCTGTCAAATGTAATTTGAATTCAAAAATGATTTTGACCGAACTGCTGGAATTGGCGTCCATGCTGCCGGAAAAAGCAAAAACCTTATGCGGTGAATTGAATGCACTGCACCCATCTCCGGTTTACGAAAGGATTGTCTGGGAAATCGGGCGGCTGTGCAGCCAAATCCTTCAATGTGAGCAGTAAAGATAAATGCTCCTTGTGAAAGTTTGAGAGAAATAGTGCATTTGACTTTACTGCGCACTCCCGCTGTTTTTTGACAGATGCGGCTTGAAAAAACGTTGTTTGCCGTTATAGTAACACTTTCGCCGGGATTTTTATTGCGGAAAGTAAGCATTTTTTCGGCTTGTCTCATGAAACCGCATTATAAATCTTTGATAAATACAGGAAGAATTTCCATTGCGAGGAGTTTTATTATGTCCAATGCTGTGATTCAAGACGGTCAATTTCTGATTGACGGAAAAACCGTCCGGATTATTTCCGGAGCCATTCATTACTTCCGGGTGCATCCGGGGCTTTGGGAAGACCGTCTTGACAAAGCTGTTGCCTGCGGCTTGAATGCAATCGAAACTTATTTCTGCTGGAATCTTCATGAACCGGCACCGGGACAGTTTGATTTTACCGGGATTCTGGATTTCGAACGGTTTCTGGACCTTGCCGCAGAACGCGGTCTCTATGCGATCGTCCGTCCCGGACCGTATATTTGTGCGGAATGGGAAAACGGCGGATTTCCCGGCTGGCTGGCGGCGGTTCCCGGAATCCGTCTGCGGGTAAAAAACAAACCTTATCTGGACGCGGTTGAACGTTATTTCAAACAACTGTTTCCCCGTTTGCGCAAACATCTTCTCTGCAATGGCGGAAACATCATTGCCGCGCAGGTTGAAAATGAATACGGCTCTTACGGCTGTGACACGGAATATCTGAAATATATCCGCGATCTGATGATTCGCGAAGGCTTTGACCGGACAATACTGTTCACGAGCGACGGAGCGGACAGCAATCATTATCTCAACGGCGGACGCTGTCCCGGCTGTCTGACCACAGCCAATTTCGGCAGTGCCAGCCTTTCGAATTTTGAACGGGTCCGCACTTATCAGCCGAAAGGACCGGACTTCTGCATGGAATGGTGGCTCGGCTGGTTTGACCATTGGGGCGAACAGCATCATGACCGCAATGCGGAGAGTGCCGTAGAGGAATTGAAAACGATCCTGAATTCCGGTGCTCATGTCAATATGTATATGTTCCACGGCGGCACCAATTTCGGCTTCACGGCAGGCGCGAACGGAAACTTTCTGACGGATTATGCCCCGACAACCACGAGTTACGACTATGACGCCCCCTTGAGTGAAGCCGGTGATCCAGCTCCGAAGTTTGAGGCGTTCCAGAAACTGATTGCAGATTGCACCGGCGCGAAGATTCGTCCGGTTACACCGTCGAAAAAGTGTGTGCCGAGTCCAGTTTGCCTTACAGAAACGCTTCCGCTGTCGACAGCACTTCCGGAAATCACGCATCAGGAAGGCAAGGCAGATATTCCGCCCACGATGGAAGAACTTGCACCGGACACGACCGGATTCATCTATTACCGCAGACACCTTGCGGGTCCTCTGACTGTTCCTATCGGACTGCGCCTGTTTCAGGTCAACGATTATGCGCAGGTCTATCTCAACGGAAAGTATCAGGGGTATCGCTGGCGTCCGGACGGACAGGACCCGTTCATGATTACCTGCGGTCCGGAAGGCGTTGATCTCGAACTGCTGGTGGAAAACTGCGGACGCATCAATTACGGACCGTATGTCGGACTTGACCGCAAGGGGATTGCCGGATTTGTTGCCCTGGAATTCCAGATTCAGACCGGCGGCTGGGAGTACCGCACACTGCCGCTGACCAATCCGCCGAAACTGAACTACGGAACATTCAATGCGGCTCCCGGCTGCGCCGCTTTCCATCGGGGCAGTTTTGAGGTTTCGGAGATCGGCGAAACTTTCATTGAAACACCGGGCGAGAAAGGCGTCATCTGGATCAACGGGTTCAATATCGGGCGTTACTGGAAGCGCGGTCCGCAGAAACGGCTCTATGTGCCGTCCCCGCTGCTGAAACCGGGACGCAATGAAATTGTGGTGTTCGAGCTGGAGAAACTGGATTCCGCCGCAATTCCGTTTTCCGCAGAGCCGGATCTGGGCGATGCCGGGCAGAACTGATTGAACGGACTGTCTGAAACTGCACCTGCCGGAGGAAACTTTCACCGGCAGGTGCAAAATTTTATAAAAAACCGCCTTTTTTCTTGTTTTTTTCTCCTGGCTGTGCTATATTAATAAGTTATCGTAATAGCAGAGGAAAAACAAAAATTATGCAGGAAATCAGAAACATCGCGATTATCGCGCACGTCGACCACGGGAAAACGACCCTGGTGGACCAGATCATCAAACAGGCGAAAATCTTCCGTGACAATCAGGAAATGCAGGAATGTTTCCTGGACAATAATGACATTGAACGGGAACGCGGCATTACCATTCTCGCCAAAAACATCAGCGTTACTTATAAAGACTGCAAAATCAATATCATCGACACTCCGGGGCACAGCGACTTCGGCGGTCAGGTGGAACGTGTGCTGAATATGGCGGACGGTGTGCTGCTGCTGGTCGATTCAGCGGAAGGACCTCTGCCGCAGACCCGTTTCGTGCTGGACAAGGCGCTCAAACTCAATCTCAAACCGGTGGTCATCATCAACAAGATCGACCGTCCCGACGCCCGCCCCGATGAAGTTCTGAACAAAGTGTTTGATTTGTTTATCGACCTCAACGCTTCCGAAGATCAGCTGGATTTCCCCGTGCTTTATGCCAGCGGACGCGACGGCTGGGCAACTGAAGATCTCAAGAATGGCAAACATGATTCGATCCTGCCGCTGATGGACGCCATTCTGAAATATATTCCCCCCGCGTCGTTCAACGACGGTCCGGTTCAGATTCAGGTTTCCACCCTGGACTACAATGATTATGTCGGACGTATCGGCATTGGCCGGGTTCACCGCGGAATTCTCAAAATCAACGAACCGGCGGTCATCATCAAACGCGACGGTACTTCCAAACCGGCGCAGATCAAACAGCTTTTCACTTTTGAAGGCATTACCCGCAAAGCCGTGCCGGAAGTCCGCTGCGGCGACATCTGTGCGCTGGTCGGTGTGGAAAACATCGACATCAGCGATACCATTGCCAGTGTGGCGGATCCGCAGCCGCTGCCCCCGATTGCCATCGACGAACCGACGCTGTCCATGACATTCATGGTCAACGATTCTCCGCTGTTCGGACAGGAAGGCAAATTCATCAGCAGCCGGCACATCAAGGAACGTCTGCTCAAGGAAGCGGAACGCGACGTGGCGTTGCGTGTGGTGCAGCTCGGTCCGGATTCGTTCAACGTCAGCGGACGCGGCGTTCTGCATATCTCCATTCTGATTGAAAACATGCGGCGTGAAGGCTATGAACTCATGATTTCCCAGCCGCATGTCATTGTCAAGGAAATTGACGGCAGAAAATGTGAGCCGGTCGAACTGCTCACCATCGACGCCCCCGACGGCTCGGCGGGCAAGGTTATTGAACAGGTCGGTATGCGCCGCGGTGAAATGATCAGCATGGAACCCCACGCCAGCCGTCAGCTGGTTCAGTTCTATATCCCGACCCGCGGACTGATCGGTCTGCGGACCAAAATCATGAACGTTACTTCCGGCGAAGCGATCATGTCGCATCTGTTTGACCATTACGAACCGCTCAAAGGCGACATCCCGCAGCGGATCAACGGGGTCATGATCAGTATGGCGAGCGGAAAATCCGTTCAGTACGCTCTGGAAGGTCTGCAGGGACGCGGCACGTTCTTTGTCGGTGCCGGGGAAGACTGCTATGAAGGCATGATTGTGGGCGAACACTGCAAGGAAGGCGATATCGAAGTCAATGTGCAGCGAGCCAAAAAACTTTCCAACATGCGCGCCGCCGGATCCGACCATTATGTCCATGTGGCTCCTCCGTCCAAAATGAGCCTCGAAGAAGCCCTGGAATATATCGCCGACGATGAATATGTGGAAGTTACGCCCAAGAGCATTCGTCTGCGCAAAAAATATCTGACGGAAATGGAACGCAAGAAAATCCGTTACGCCAAGGCCGCCGCAGCGAAAGCGGAAAACGGCGGAAACTGACGCAGCGCATATCAGACAGGAACGCACCCCATGATTGATTTCAATGACATCTGCAAAAGTTACGGGAAACAGGACATCTTCGATCATGTCTCTTTCCGGATCAATCAGGGGGAGCGTGTCGGTATTGTCGGTCCGAACGGAACCGGCAAGACCACGCTGTTCCAGATTCTGAGCGGGGAAGTTTCGCCGGACAAAGGGGATGTGGTCATTCCCAAAAAAGCCCGGCTCGGTTATCTTCGGCAGCAGCTGGATTACTATGACCCGGAAGACAAACTGATTGAATTTGTCTGTACTGCCGAAGGGGAGCTGGGACGCATCATCGAACAGATTCATGCGTTGGAAAAACGGCTGGGTTCCGGTGAAAATTCACCGTCTCTGCTGAATGAACTGGGGCATCTGCAAAGTGCTTTTGAGGCGCAGGGTGGTTATGACCTGAAACACAAAGCCGCCGCCGCACTGGCGGGACTCGGTTTTCAGGAACGCGATCTGGAAAAGAAAATGGATGACTTTTCCGGCGGCTGGCAGATGCGCGCCTGTATGGCAAAAACACTGCTGGCGGAACCCGACATCCTGCTGCTGGACGAACCATCGAACTATCTGGATACGCCCGCCGTGGAATGGCTGCGGAAACGACTGAAAGGATATGCAGGAACACTGTTGATGATTTCGCATGACCGTTTCCTGCTCAACTCCATCACCAACATCACGCTGGAAGTCAACAGCGGGCATATCACCCGGTATCCGGGCAATTATTCCTACTACGCGCGTGAACGTGTGGAGCGGCAGCGTCATGCGGAAGCGGCGCAGGTCAACATCGACCGTGAACGGGAAAGACTCGAACGCAATATCAACCGGTTCCGCGCCAAAGCCACCAAAGCGGCGCAGGTGCAGTCCTGGATCAAAATGCTGGATAAACTGGAAGACGCCGATCTGCCGCAGGATCTTCATTTCAAGGGAACGATCCGCATACCCGATCCGCCGCATTCCGGCGCGGAAACGGTGCGGCTGGAAGATGCCTCGTTTTCATATGACGGCAAACGCATGATTTTTTCGCATGTGAATCTGGCGCTTCAGCGCGGCGACAAAGTCGGCATCATCGGTTACAACGGCATGGGCAAGACCACTCTGCTGAAAGTTCTGGCGGGGCGTATGCCGCTGACTGCGGGAACCCGCACGCTGGGGCATAAGGTGGTTACCGGTTATCAGGCGCAGGAATTTGCCGAACTGCTGACTCCGGAAATGAGCGCGTTCGACATCGTCCGGGAAGCGGCGGGCGGGCTGGTTCCGTCGCAGCGCATCCGGGAAATTCTCGGCTCTTTCGGTTTTTCCGGTGAGAGTGCGGAAAAACGCTGTGCCGTATTGAGCGGCGGAGAGAAAATCCGTCTTTGTTTCGCCCGCATCTTTGTGAATCCGCCCAATTTCCTGATTCTGGACGAACCGACAACACACCTGGATATTGCGGCACGCGAGGCTTTACAGCAGGCGATCAACAATTTTGCCGGAACGGTATGTCTGGTCAGTCACGACATCGAATTCATTCGCGGCACGGCGAAAACCATTGTGGAAATGCGTCCCGATGGAGTCCGTCAGTATCTCGGCGGATATGATTATTATATGGAACGTGTTGCGGCGGAACAGAATACGGCGGAAAATTCCAAACTGTCCAATGAAAATAATCCGTCTTCCGGCGATTCCAGAAAAGACCAGCGGCGGGAACGCGCCCAGAAACGTCAGGAACTGTCGCGCGACAAACGGCGTCTGGAAAACGAGACGGCACGTCTGGAAAAATTCATAGCGGACGCCGAAGCAGAAAAAGACAAACTGATGGAACAGTGGATGGTTCCGCAGGCGAATTTTGATTTTGCCGCCAATCAGAAACGTCTGGCAGAACTGGAATGCGATATTGCTTCCGCCACGGAACAATGGGAAAAATCCGCGGCGGAACTGGAACAGCTCATGGTGCAGTACAACGCTATCCATGAAAGCTGAAACAGAAATTTCCCGCAGGAAAAAGACCGATGAATCATGAACTGCCGTTATGGCTGCTGCCGGTCATAGGGTCGGCACTGGGACTGGGTTTCTACGATCTCTGCAAAAAACATGCAGTGCGTGAAAACTCCGTCATGCCGGTTCTGTTTTTTGCCACGCTCTGCGGATCATCCGTGTTTGTGGTTATGACTCTGCTGTTCGGGGACTGGCGCGCCGACGTATTCTGTACGGGAGCCCACTGGCTGCTGGTTCTGCTGAAATCCATGCTGGTGGCTTCGAGCTGGGTATGTGTGTATTACGCCATGCGGGAATTGCCGGTTTCCCTGGCGTCGCCGATCCGGGCAAGTTCACCGCTGTGGACTTTTTTCGGCAGTCTGCTGCTGTATTCCGAAGTGCCGACTCTTCTGCAGGCAGCGGGGATGATTTCCATTTTCGCCGGGTATTATTTCTTTTCCGTATTCGGCAGACTGGAAGGATTTTCTTTCCGCAGAAGCCGGGGCATACATCTGATTCTGCTGGGAACGCTGCTGGGAGCCTGTTCGGCGTTATACGACAAGTATCTGCTGGGAATGCTGCACATTCCGCGCGGCATTGTGCAGTTCTGGTTTTCGGTGGACCTGGTCTGGATTCTCGGACTGGCATATGCCGTGCGTACCTTCTGGTTCGGACATCGGCATTCATTTCAATGGCGTTGGTCGATTCCGCTTACCGGCATCCTGCTGATTGCGGCGGACTATCTTTATTTCTATGCGGTCAGTCTGCCGGATACCTATATTTCCGTGGTCTCGCTGGTGCGCCGGTGCAGCTGTCTGGTGACATTTTTCGTGGGAGTATTCTGGTTTCATGAAAAGAATGTCAGACGCAAGGCTTTTGCACTGGGGCTGATTCTGCTGGGAGTAATCCTGCTGGCTCTGGCGAAATAACAGTAATCTTCAAAAAAGGAACATATCATGGGCGAATGGAAAGAACAACGGCTGAAGAAACTGCGGGAAGCGGATCTGTATGCAGTCATTACGGATGAATTCACTGCCGGACGCGGTTCTTTGCGTGTACTGGAGGAAGCGGCGGACGCCGGAATCCGGATTGTTCAGCTGCGGGAGAAAAGTCTTTCCGGGAAAGCTCTTTACCGGCGAGCCGAAGCCTTCCGCAGAATCTGCGACCGTTACGGCATTCTTATGATTATGAACGACCATCTCGACATCGCGCTGATGTGCGGAGCGGACGGTGTACATCTGGGGCAGGAGGACCTGCCGCTGGCTCCGGCGGTGCAGCTTGCTCCGGAACTGCTGATCGGGCGTTCCACCCATTCGCGCGAACAGGCTCTGGAAGCGCAGGCGGAAGGTGCGGCATACATCAATCTGGGACCGATTTACCCGACACAGACCAAAAATACGCCGGTTCATCCGCTCGGTCTGGAAATCATCCGCGAAACCCGCGACAGTTTGCATATCCCTTTTTCGGTCATGGGCGGAATCAAGGCGCATCATATTCCCGAACTGCTTCAGGAAGGAGCGCATCTGATCGCCATGGTTACGGAAATTTCGCAGGCTCCGGACATCGGCAAATGCGTCCGCGAACTCCGCGCGCTCTGGAACCGCAACTGAAATCAAAAGGAGACTGTACCATGAATCCGGCTGAAAATACCGAACCCGCTCCCGTGAAAAAAAAACACAGAGGATGTCTGTTCCTGCTGCTCGGTCTGATGGCGGCTGTTCTGCTGCTTGTGCTGTCCGCGGCATTCCTGCTGCTGGAACCGGCGGGGAACAGCCCGTCTTCCGAAGCCTTGTCCGTGCAGGATTGGATGAATATCCAGCAGGCGAGCGGCAAGGTGATGAAAGTAATGATGCCGAGAAAAGGAAAAACGGTACCGGAAACTGCGGTGATTGTATTGACCGCTCCGGAACTCAATTCTCTGTTGCGGATTGCCGTTCAGCAGTACCGGGCGCGGACAGCCAACCCGCCAGATCTTGCGGTACACTGGACAGACGGTGCACTGCAGCCCCGAATCCGTTTCGTGAAATGGGGGCTGGCTCTGAATCTGGAACTGACGGCGGTGCCGGATTTCCAAAATGGCAGACTGACCCTGCGGACCCGTTCCTGCCGGGCGGGACGTCTGCCGATTTCCCCGGAAACCGCCGATTCTCTGCTGGCAGATCAGATTGAAAAACTGCGGAATGATCCGAAATTTAAAGCCGCTGCGGAAGTGATTCAGTCCGTCAAAGTCAGAAACGACGGTCTGGAGCTGACTTTGCGTCCGAAAAAAATCGGTTCAGTTCTGCCGCTCCTGATGAAGTAATCGGCAAAAAAGCCGTCCGGGAAAGACGGCTTCCTGCAAAACAGCATTCCGGGTTATTTGACTTCTTCCAGACGGACGTCATCAAACCATACGGTTCCTTCCGCGCCCAGAATCCGCAGCCGGATGTAGGACGTGATTTTTACGTTGGTGTTCTTGCCGGAAACAAATTCAAACTGCTGCGGAGTCCAGTCTATGGTGCCATTGCCGGTTTTGACCTGGAACCAGCGGTTGGCGTCATCCCAGATATTGGCACAGACTCCCGTGTCTTTATCCGCGATTCTGACATCCTTGCATTTGACGCTGAAGGAGAGGCGGTATTTGGTATCGGGTTTCAGTTTCGGCAGCGACTGCTGAACCTGAACATCCTTGCCCTGAAGGCGCAGACTGGCGGGTTTGCTGACGAATACGGCGTTATCCAATACCGGCGGGTTGGCGGCGTCGCCGATCCATCCGCCTTGCCATTCATATCCTTTCCAGATACCGAAATGGCGGTTGGTGTGTTTGGCGGGAATGGAGAAATCCCCGTTGATGATGAGGTCTTCGCTTTTTTCCGGTTCGGCTGCCAGCAGACTGCCGGACAGAATCAGACCCGTGATGAGCCAATTCATTTTTTTCATGTTCTATATCCTTTCATTAGGTTGATGGTGTTTCAGATTTCTTCCAGACGGACGTCATCAAACCATACGGTTCCTTCCGCGCCCAGAATCCGCAGCCGGATGTAGGACGTGATTTCTGCATTGGTCTTTTTGCCGGAGGTGAACTCGTAACTCTGGAATGTCCAGTCCGTTGTCCCGGTCATCCAGTTGTGAGCGGGGAACCAGCGGTTTGCGTCATCCCAGATATTGGCGCAGACTCCGCCGCCCCGTGTCAGCGGCTTGACATCCGTCAGTTTCACATAGAACGACAGCCGGTATCTGGTATTCGGCTTCAGCTTCGGCAGCGACTGCTGTATCTGCACATCCTTGCCTTGAAGACGCAGACCGGCAGGGAGACTGATGCAGACGGCGTTGTCCAAGGCCGGCGGATTTGCGGCATCACCGATCCATCCGCCTTGCCATTCATATCCTTTCCAGATACCGAAATGGCGGTTGGTGTGTTTGGCTGGAATGGAAAAATCACTGTTGATGATGAGATTTCTGTCCGGTTCTGCGGAAAGCGAGCCGTAATTTTCCAGATCATGGAAACCGCGGGTGAACGGACTCCACTGATACAGGGGTTCATACCTGCCGTTATGTTTCAGAATCCGGTTCCGCGCAAAATTGGCGGGAAATTCCGCTTTCATTCCGGGCAGATTCTTCAGAGGAACAGCGATTTCGGCAATCCATGCGTCCGCCAGTTTTTCCACTTTGACCGAAGCATCGGAATTCCAGGAGAAATCACTGGACGAACCTGCTCCGAGCCGGACGCATTTCTGGTCGGAAAGCGAACCTTCGGAATTCATCAGCAGATGATAATAGGTCTTGCGGTCGCCGGACGGATTAAGGAAAACTTCCACCGAGTTGTCCCGCCAGATGTCCGGGTCATCTGCTTTGCGTCTGATCGCGGCAATGTTCCCGATTTCCGGTTCGGCGCATTCAAAACGGATGTGCAGAGCCGTTTCAGTTTTCCACGCCCGGACCGCCGTTTCGACTGTTTTCCTGCATTCAGCATCGGGTTTGATGAACGGATGCAGACGAATCCTGTTTTCCGGTTCGGCGGAGAGATGAAATTTCAGACCTTTGACTTTGTCCGTAGTGCTGCGCCATTTCCGGTATGCCTGCTGCAGCGGTTCGTAGAATTCACGGCGGATCAGCGCGATTCGCGCGGCTTCCTTCGAATCGGCGGGAACAGCTTTGACCGCCCGGACCAGCAGGTCATTCAGCGTCGATTGAACATCGGCGGAGTAAATATCTGTCCACAGCACCTGATCCGAAGGCGGAACAGTCATCGGTCCCAGCGGGGTGTCGCTGACACGACCCGCAACCTGTCCGACCCATTTGTCCTCCAGCAGTTCATAGAAGCTGCGCATTTCCGGAGCGGCTTTCCCGAACAGCAGACGGTAATGTTCATCCAGCAGGTCTTTCAGATCTGTTTTATTATCCCATGCAATTTTTGCAAAGACATAGTAATTCAGGTAATTGTAAATGAAGCGGTCATTTTCCGATTCCGCGAATGCTCCGAAAATCCACGGAGCGAGATTCTGGTAATATTCGCCGTAGGCACGCGGACTCATCTGCGGAATGCCGGGCATTTGCAGCGCACCGTATTTGTTGACGTAATTCCAGAGCCATACTTTGTGTCCGAGTTTTTTGCTCCAGCTGCGGATTTCGTTGTCGTCGCGCTGTTTCTGTTCCGGATTTCCTTTTGACCACGGTCCGGTTTCCGCCACCATGACCATGACATTGTCCGGGATTTTCTGTGCCGGAATCCGCCGGTACGGGGTGTATACCATCATGGTGATATATCCGGAAATGCCTTCTTTCTTCAGCCGTTCCGCAATGCCGAGCGTATTGCCCCAGATCACTTCCGAGGCATACTGCGGATCGCCTTTCTTATATGCCGCCTGGCATTTCGGGCAGAAGCAGCCGGAGAACGCATCCTGCGGCATGATGTCCACGTACTTGCCCTTGATTCCCCAGGTGTTCGGTCCCCAGCCGTATCCGGATGTATTGCCGGGCGCGGGTATTCCGCGGACTTCTGCGCTCTCTCCTTTCAGATACGAACGGACATCCTGATAGATTTCCTCCACAATGCCGCTGGTATAGCAGAGCTGTCCGGGATGCGGCATGGCTGGATCATTGCTGCGCTTGCCGTTGCTCTGAAGCGCGAAGTATTCCGGATGCGTTTTCCCGAACCGCTGAATATAGCGGAAAGAATTCAGCCCGTGGGCGCAGGGAATCATCTCCGTTTCCATGCGCAGACGGTACTGATTCAGATTCTTTGCCGGATGAATGACGGCATCCCGGTTTTCCCCTTCAAAATACGTGCCGTCCCAGTAAGCGGAATACCGACGCTGTATGAAATCCGGCCGGTCATAAATGTCCATTTCCGGAATCTGCAGTTCTGCTGCCTTCGGAATTACCGTGCCGAGTTCGCCGGGAAAATACATGCGGACTCCGGCAATGCGTTCCAGAAAATCATACACACCGAACAGCGTACCTCGTTCATACAGCTGTCCCCAGACGCCGCCGCGGGCAATTTCCTTTTCCGGATCCGCTTTCGGATCATCCAGTCCGGCAATGTAAACGCGGCTGCCGATGGTCCGGATAATGAAAGCGTCCCGCACCAGTTTCCCTGTATCCAGTCCGGCTTCCTGCGTCCAGGAATTCACACCGAGAATGAATGATACTTTCCCTGTTGACGGCTGATGCACCACCGGAATATTTTTTCCGAAAATTTCCCGGAGGAAACCTTGCAGTTCTTTGGCGGCAAACCGGATGGTCTTCGGCGCATTGGCGGCGATGACGATTTCCGTGTTTTCCGCCGCTGCGGCTGCGGCAATCTGTTTCTGAATCCGGATCTGACGCGCCGGACGTTCCGGCGGCGCAGCCGTCAGACCGACAGCCAGTGAGATTAGAATAAGCGGGAGGATTCGTTTCATGGGATGGACCTTTCCTTTCAATTCATTTATATGGGTTATGGAGCCTGATACAGCAGGGTTCCATTGCCGAAGCATTCATTCAGACGGGTTTGCGTGACATGTCCGTCAAGCCAGAGCGTGCCGGCATTGCCCTGATGCCGGAAATGAACTCCAGTATCGTTCTGGGCAGATGTCTTGAACGGCCACGTGTTAACCGTAAGCGTCGTATACAGCAGAGCTTTCCCATCCCTCAGGTCCTGGGAATCCGCACCGTAGATATATTCCGACGGTTTCCGGATCATGCTGATCTTTTCCATGCACTGCATGTCGCGTCCCATTCCCGTCAGGTCATTCCGGGTATAATAATTGAATCCGTAGCTGCCATGAATATGGTACTGTTCGCTGGAAGGGGAGGCGTTGTAGATTTTTTCGCGGTAACTGTCAGAGGGACAAGCCCAGATTTTCCGGTTCTTCCAGGGCGTATACTTATATTTGTCGGGGTCGACCCCTGTATAAGGCATGAGATCGAAGTAAATTTTGTTGCCGATGGTTCCGCCGGGGAACCAGTCGCGGCAGTCCATGGTGTAGGCAAGCATGGCTTGTCCGATCTGCTTCAGATTGCTGACACAGGAAATGGCGCGGGCTTTTTCTTTGGCTGCATTCAGCGCGGGGAGCAGCATACCCGCGAGAATGGCAATAATGGCAATCACGACGAGGAGTTCTATCAGCGTAAATCGTTTTGATTTACGCTTCAAATTTGAAATATGAGATATGAAATATGGAATGGATAAAAATGATTTCTGCCTGTTCATGGTCTGGTTCTCCCTTCGTTTTGTTTTGGAGTTAACATAATTTCAATTCGTTCTGCGATTTTTCAATTCAATTCATGGAACCTCCGGGAGTGAAAATCATCGGAGATAGGAATGTCGACGGCGCATAGGAATCGGTGCCGTTGACCGAACTTTGCAGCAGTTCCACCGCTTTGCGTCCCATATCCAGCGTATCGGTTTTCATGGTCGTCAGCTCCGGACGGCACAACCGGCAGATATCCAGACCGTCCATGCCGGCAATGCCGAGGTCGTCCGGCGTTTTTCCCTGCGGACAGAAATGCGGGCAGAGACCTTCCGCCAGAGTATCGCTGGTGCAGATCAGCAGAACCCGTCCGTTTTTCCGCCGCCGCTGATACACGGTGCTGATTCTTCTGAGAAAGACTTCCAGCGGAACTTGCAGACAGTCATTCACCACTTCTCCCTCGGAATCCGGAACCAGTTCCCGGAATGCCGCATCCCGGATCATGGCATTGTAATTGGAAACCGGGTTGTAGGATTCGCCCAGAGTCGCCTGTGCGCAGAAAACAAATTGGGAATATTTCATTTTGCGTCCCATATCCAGCAGCATACGCAGTCCGGATTCGTTGTCCGGGCGCACGATATTGACCGGCAGATCTGTATGACGGTTGAGCAGAACCATCGGTTTCCGGGTTTTTTCAATGACATCCGCAATCACCTCATCGGAAATCCGTTCATCCAGCAGAAAACCGTCAGTGTTTTCCGCTGCCGCAAGCATGGCGTTTTTCAGTTCATTCTGTATTTCCGCCGTGGGAATATACGCATCCAGCAGCGCGGTCCGGTGCGACAGCTGCAAGTCAATCCGGCGGCTGGCGGCTTCCATCTGAATTCCCATGTTGATCTCATTGAAATAATTGTCCGTGAGACGGGGAGGACGCATGGCGCGCACAAAGCACGCAAATCTGCCGAACACCGGACGCTGCCGGGCGGCTGGTGCGCAGACAAAATAGCCTTGTCCGTGGCGGCACTCAATGAGTTTTTCCGCCGCCAGTTCCTTATAGACGCGCAGTACGGTAATATGGCTTACTCCGTATTTTTCCTTCATTTCCTTGATGGAAAGAATCCGGTCGCCGGGTTTCAGCAGCTTGCCCGTAATTGCCTGCCGCAGTTCTCCGCTGATTGTCTGGTATAAATTCATATTATCTTCGTTGTTTGGTTCATGTTAGATGTAATATTAACTATTATACTCAAATTTTTGAATTTGTCAAGGGGGTGATTGTAATTTTTTACGAAAAAAAACGATCGGAGAACCTTGCTTGCAAAAATCCGGAGCTGTGATATATTTCCGGAAACAACACTTTTCACCTGATAAAATGAGGTATTCATGTCCACGGCCAAAGAATTGATGAAAAGCGGAAAAGTCTATTTCTGCAGCGATGAGGATTTGATGAAGGAACAGCTGCAATGTCTGGATCGTCTTTACGATTTCAACCAGACCCGGCCGACGCAGCAGGAACTGCGCGGCAGACTGCTCCGGGAACTGCTGGCGGAAGTAGGCGAAAACTGTTATATCGAACCGCCTCTGCACGCCAATTGGGGCTGTCATACTCATCTGGGCAGCAACGTGTACGCCAATTTCAACCTGACTCTGGTGGATGATACCGATATTTACATCGGTGATTCGGTCATGATCGGTCCGAACGTTACCATCGCCACTGCCGGACATCCCGTCGATCCCGAACTGCGGCGGAAAGTGGCGCAGTTCAATATTCCTGTGCGGATCGGCAATAACGTCTGGATTGGCGCGGGAGCCGTCATCCTGCCCGGAATTACCATCGGAGAGAATTCGGTCATCGGGGCTGGTTCCATTGTGACCAAGGACATTCCCGCCAATGTGGTTGCCGTGGGAAATCCCTGCCGGGTGCTGCGCCCGATTTCCGAGCGCGACCGTGAATTTTATTACAAGGACCGCCGGATTGAACAATAACTGCGGAAGGAGATTCGCAACATGATAAAACACATTATCTTATGGAAACTGAAAGACACCTTGAACGAAGACGAAAAAAAGGAAGTCAAAGCTGGAATCAAAGCCGGACTCGAAGGTCTGCTCGGCGTTGTGCCGGGGTTGACCGCCATTCAGGTCCGGACAACGGGATTGCCCAGTTCCACGGCGGATGTCATGCTGGATTCCGCGTTCACCGACGCCGCGGCACTGAAGAATTATTCCGTGCATCCAGCCCATACGGCAGTTGCCGACGCAAAAGTGCGTCCGTTCACCCAGACCCGTCTGTGTCTGGACTTTGAGGAATAATTCACCTCAAAAAAACGGCGGACATCCGAACCCGGAGCCGCCGTTTTTTTTCTGTACGATTTCAGTTTCTTTTCCAGAGACGCTTGATGCTTTCTCGCGTTTTCTGGAAAACCGCGAACATCGGCGGGATGAATGCCACGCCCAGCAGAGTGGCGCAGAGCATTCCCCAGAAGGTGGTAACGCCGATGACTTTCCGGCTTTCCGCACCTGCACCGGAGGCGAACACCAGCGGCAGAACCCCGATGATGAAACTCCATGCCGTCATCAGCACGGCGCGGTAACGGTAATTGGCTCCGTTGACCGCCGCCTGCGCAATGCTTTTGCCCGCATCGCGTTCCTGCATGGAAAATTCCACCATCAGAATGGTGCTTTTCGCGCACAGCCCGATCAGCATGATGAGTCCGAGCTGCGCATAGATATCCAGCAGCATTCCGGCAAGGTGCAGTGCGCAGATTCCGCCCAATGCCGCAAATGCCACCGACAGAATCACCGGCAGCGGAATGGACCAGGACTCATATTGCGCCACCAGAAAGAGGTAGCCGAACAGCACGGCAAGCACGATCAGCAGGACCAGCTGTCCGTCGTTGTTTTTTTCCTGATAACTCATATCCGTCCAGCCGATGTCATATTCATTGGAAAAATCTTTCCGGAGCAGCTGCTCGATCTGCGTCATGATTTTTCCGGATGACGCGCCGGGCATGGGAATCACGGTAATGGTCGCCGCCATGTTCTGATTGAAACGTTCGATCTTGCGCGCGCCGAGCATAAGACGAACATCCGCAACGGCAGTCAGCGGCACCATATCCCCGGCATCGTTCTGTACCATGATTTCCTCCAGTTCTTCGGGCGACGAACGGTCCGGCTTATCCAGCTGGAGCTTCACCTTGAATGAATAGCCGTTGAGGTTGAAATCATTCACATACAGACTGGCGAGACCGCTCTGCAATGCCGTGAAAATGCGGCTGACCGGTACGCCGAGCGCTTCGGCTTTCTGCCGGTCTATATCCAGAAACAGCTGCGGCGTCCGCGCACTGAAT
Organism: uncultured Victivallales bacterium; assembly: GCA_934661375.1. Classification (GTDB taxonomy): domain Bacteria; phylum Verrucomicrobiota; class Lentisphaeria; order Victivallales; family UBA1829; genus SIG94. The sequence continues at coordinate 27,812 of CAKUJH010000013.1, read as the reverse complement.
CCGCTGAACGCATACATGACGTCCGGCATGATTTTTTTGTCGTTGAGCATACCGAGCATTCTGCCGACCTGTCTTTCAAACTGCTGCGGAGTATCATTCCCGGTAGTGCGGAAAGCAAAGGTAACTCCGCCGGTTACGCCGAGTCCCATGATGGCAGGCGGCTGAAACACCCGGACTTGCGCCTGCGGAACCGTCATTCCCAGTTCCATGAGTTTCGCGCGCAGCGCATGGATCGAGAGTTCCGAAGTTTTCCGCCTGCTCCAGTCTTCCAGCTGAACAATGCAGAAGCCCAGGTTTTCACTGGACCCGCTCATGATGGAGAATCCGGAAACTGCAATCATTTCCTTGATGCCGGGCACTTGTCTGGCTTTGCTGCTGAATTCCTGCATGGCGGCGGTGGTGCGTACCAGCGACGCGCCCTGCGGCAGCTCCACTTCGCACATCAGCACTCCCTTGTCCTCGTCCGGCAGGAAGCCGCTGTGAAGACGTCCCATCAGAAACCAGTCTCCCGCCAGCACCGCGCCGACCAGCAGGATGGTCAGGTAAAAGCGGCGGAGCATGAAACGGGAAAAAGAAATGTATCCTTTTTTCGTGGCATCCAGGGACCGGTCGAACCAGCGGAACAGAAAAGATTTCCGCCCGGACAGTGTCTGTTCCGAAGCCGGTTTGAGGATCAGGGCGCAGAGCGCGGGACTCAGTGTCAGGGCGTTGAATGCGGATATGCACAGCGCCACGCACATGGTCACGGCGAATTGGAGATAAATGGTTCCGACGATGCCGCCGTAAAAACCGATCGGAGCATAAATCGTCGCCGAAACCAGTGTCGCGGCAATCAGCGGGCTGGTGATCTGCTTCATGCTCTTTACCGTGGCTTCCGCCGGCGGAAGTTTTTCCTCCTGGATGATGCGCATGGTGTTTTCCACTACGACAATGGCGTTATCCACCAGCGAACCGATCACCAGAATCAGACCGAACATGGTCAGCACATTGATGGAAAAGCCCAGCAGGGCCATCACGAAGAATGTACCCAGCAGAGATACCGGAATCGCCAGCGCGGGAACGATCGTGGCGCGCCAGTCCTGGAGAAAAATGTAGGTGATGGCGATGACCAGCAGCAGAGTCATGACCAGTGTTTCGGCAATTTCCTTGACGTTCACCATGATGTAATTGGTCGGGTCATAGGAAATGAATCCTTGCACGCCTTCCGGAAAACGGGTCCGCAGTTCATCCAGCAGCTTGTTCGCATTGCGGACCAGCTCCACGGCGTTTGCGCCGTCCTGCCGGTAAATCGCCATGGCGACACAGGGTTTTCCGTTGAAAAAACCTTCATCCGTATAGCGTTCCGCTCCCAGTTCCAGCCGGGCAATGTCGCCGAGCGTAACCTGTTCCCCCTTCGGTCCGGTGGCTATGACGATCCCCGCAAATTCGTCCGTGTTTTTCAGCCGTCCGGCGACATCCAGTTTCATCTGGAGATACGGGTTGGCTTTTTCCGTTCCGACTGAACCCGCCGCTGCGGCAATGTTCTGCGAAGCCAGTTTGCCGATGACAATTTCCGGTGTCAGGTTCATGGCAGCCATCTTCATGGGGTCCAGCCAGATGCGCATACTGTAATTGCGCTCTCCGAGAATTTCCACATATCCCATGCCGGGCAGACGCGCAAACGGGTCTTTCACGTTCATGCGGACATAATTGGCAAGTTCCAGCTGGGAAAGTTTTTTCCCGTTGGTCAGGAAGGCATATACGCCGACCATATCCGTGGATTGTTTTTTGGTGACCACGCCGATCTGTTTCACGGTGTCCGGCAGCTGGGCTTCGGCACGCTGAACCGCATTCTGCACGTTGACCTGGGCAATGTCGGAATTGATGCCCGGCTTGAAGGTCAGAGTCAATGTGTAGTTGCCGTTGTTGTCGCTTTCCGATTTGAAGTAGAGCAGGTCTTCAATGCCGTTGACCTGTTCCTCTATCACGCTGGCGACCGTTTCTGCTATCACCTGGGAGGTCGCGCCCGGATACTGCGCTGTAACTTTCACTGTCGGCGGCGCAATTTCCGGATATTCCGCAATCGGCAGACGGAACATGCAGAGCAGTCCGACCAGACTGGTTACGATGGAAAGGACAAAAGCAAATTTCGGCCGCCGGATGAATATTTCTGCAAACATGACCGCCTCACTTCATTGCCGGCGCTTCCACCGGCGAAACGGTCATGCCCGGCTGCACCTTGTGAGTGCCGTCCACGATGACCCGTTCATTTTCGTGCAGTCCGTCCAGAATGATCTGGTATCCGCCGGCAGTCTGACCGGTCCGGACTTTACGCCGGATAGCCTTGTTGTCTTTATCCACCACATAAACATAGTAACCGTCGGACTCTGCAACCAGGGCGGAGGGCATGACGGAAATGAACGGTTTGTCCGCTTTGGCGGAAAGCAGCACGGTTACAAAACTGCCGGGAATCAGCTGATGATCTTTGTTTTCGAACGTGGCGCGCAGTGTAATGGTATTGGTCGAGGAACTGATTTTGTTGTCAACCATGGTAATCCGCGCAACTTCGTGATACGTGGAATTGTCCGCCAGACGGACTCGGACTGCCGCCCGCTGCCGGATGCCTTCCAGACCGCCGAAATCACGCCGGAAGACCCGTTCACTGATGCTGAACCGGACATAGATCGGGGCAACCATGACGATGTCCGTCAATTTACCGGCGGACGGCGTGATGAGATTGCCCGCAGGATAAATGTTGATGCCGATGCGTCCGTCGATCGGAGCATAGATCCGGGTGTAGGAAAGATTGTTTTCCGCATTGATGAGCGATGCGGCGATTTCCTTGATTTTGGCTTTGGCGGAATCGATTTCCAGCACTGCCTTGTCATACGCGGAAACCGCCACGGCACGGCTGGCAACCAGACGGTGATTCCGCTGATATTCGGAATCGGCAAATTTCAGCGCGGCTTCCAGCTGTTCCTTCTGCGCTTTGAGTCCGTCCACAGCGGCGCGGTATGTCGTATCTTCCAGAACATACAGCAGATCGCCTTTTTTCACCAGTGAACCTTCCTTGAAATTGACCTTGAACAGCGTGCCGGTGATACGCGGCATGATGTCAACATGTTCGATGGATTCCACAATTCCCGCATAGCGTTTCGGCGTGGCTTCCGCGGCAAGACGTACAGGCGCCACGTACACCACCGGCGGCGGAGCGGATGGTTCACCTCCCCAAATCGTTGTCAATGAACCGCATAGCGCGGCAATCAATCCTTTGCACACAATCTGTTTCATTTGATTTTTCTCCTGATATGAAATAAAATGGTTCTGTATAGAACTATTTTAATATAATTTCATTTCGTGAAAAATCAAGCCGCATAAGTGAAGAAAAAAGCTGATTCTTTGTGTGTGATGGGAAAAAAAGATGCAGCTTCCATCCCGTATACCGGAAGAGAGCTGCATCAGGCGTTTGAAGAGAATTTTCTTACATGAATACCGGTAAATTCTCCGATTCATACTTTTCTGAATCTTCCGTTAGAATGTCATTTGTATCAACAATGCGGAAGCAGAATCCCCAGGCGTTCCCCGCTTTCCCGCTCAACCCCATGACAAATTCATGTTCACCTGTATCCAATGTCAGATCCTGCATGAATTCGTCAGGAACAATGGGGTTCTCCACGGAATCAGAACTTAAAATCTCCTTGCCGTCGCACAGCAGCCGGAAATTGGAATCCGAACCCAGCAGCAGCCGGCAATTTATTTTTCTGCGGCAGAAACAGTGCCACTTCACAAAACGGTAATAATCGCCTTTCTCTAAAATGCGTTCAAACGTAAAATAAAAATCACTGGTAACTGCTTCGGAAAAATGCAGCTGTTCCATTTTTGTTTTTTCCGGCAGAAGGAGCGGAAAACGGTCTTCTCCCATAATTGGTTCCGATACTTCCACTTTTGACAGCATCGGAGTCGATCTGAAAACTTGGTGCGAGAACAGCGGTCCGAAAGCCGGCAAAGCTCTTCCTGCTTCATCATAAACATTGCCGAATCCATTGCAGCCGAAGCCGTATGAAACTTTACAGCCTAACGCAACCGCCGCGGAAACAATGATCCGGCTGCCATCAAGCTCGCACCGGAACGGCGGCGCGGCAAGTTCGCTGCCGCAGCACGGACGGTGCAGGGAAAAAGTCATGGGCAAAGTATGATTGCAATGCAGAACTCCGACCACATTTTCAACCTGAATGGTGGTGCGGTATTCATGCAGTTCCGTGTCTTCCGCATATTCAATTTTGCCGATTTTCAAGGGCGGTTTTTCATTCCGGCATCCCTTCAGAAAAGCCATCGCATCCGCCATTCTTTTTCCCAGAATCGCCTGTGCTTTTCCGCTCAGATGAATTTCATCATCGCATTCCAGATCAATGGCCGGCACCATTGCACAGTTTTCCAGATTTTCCGCCAGCAGACGCTGCTGTTCCCGGACTTGACTCCAGCGGCGGTTCCGTGCGAAATCATATTCGACAGCATTCCGTCCCAGCTGTGCAAGGACAATCGGCAGTTCCGGGTTGCGGAAATCTCTCCGCATGGCGGAAAACAGATTCAGGGTATTGCGGCTGTATGACTCGACGGTCTCTTCGTCAGCGGTGTCCGAGCAGCCCTGATACCACAGCACCCCGGCAATTTTTTCCCCGTTCAGGACAAACCGGCGGAGCATTGCGCCGTACAGGGAATTTTCCCCTTTGTCCTTCAGTTCCGGATTCCACAGTTTCAGGGTTGTGCCGCCGTGAGCGGATGCGATCAATCCCTGCGGCACGGAAGTTTTTTTTGCCATTGCCTGACCGAAAGCCACTCCGGGACCGACTCCCTTCAATGGTATTTCCGGGCAGTTGTCGAAGGCATGATGTCCGCCGTTCAGAGTCCAGTGAATTTCGGCTTTCGCTTTATTCATATTGTGCAGCGGATCTCTGGCAGTATCCCAGCGGTCATCCAGGTAAAACGCCCGGACATCATTGCGGGGAGGCAATGCTCCGCTCATTTTGCCCACGCCCTGCATGTTTGACTGTCCCGCCAGAATCCAGACATCCCCGACCAGCAGATCCGTAAAAACTGCATCGGACATCCCATCGGTCAAAGTGATCCGGTAAGGTCCGCCGGCTTGCAATCCTTTCAGAAAACCGCAGAAAAAACCGTTTTCATCACTGCGGGCGATGAGCTGTTTTCCGCCGCCGGGCAGAATTGCCGCAACTTCGCAGTCCGGTCTGGTTTCGCCGCAGATTTTCTGTTCACACACATTGTCCGCAGTGCGCTGCATGACCATGTGTTCAAAAATTCCGCTTGTTATTTTCATTTTTCCCTCAATGTGAATATGAATCAGTCTTGGTAATCGGGACAGTCTGCGTGAGCTGCCGGAATCAGAGTGTCCTGTTCCCGGATCAGATACAGAACTTCGCCCCGTTTCATGGTCCTTTCAAAAACAGCAGTGCCGGGCATCTGGATTTTCAGAGTCTGATCGCGGGTTGCAAGAATCCGCAATGAAGTCTTTCTGCCGAAGATCTTTCTGCCGCTGACCCGGAAGCCACCGGCGGCAAACATGTTGTCGAACGTCAGATTGCGTGCCAGAGACGGCGTGCCGTAAAATGCCCGCAGGATGCCGTTCTGACAGTGCAGGTACTGTTCCTGAATCGCCGTAACCGCACCCATGCCGCCGTCCATCTGCATGATTTCGCCGCGGATGTCGGCATAAATGGTGAATCCTTTGAACCTGCCGTCGTGCAGAGAGCCGCCGCCTTCGTTGGTGAAATTGGCTTTCCAGATGTTCAGGATCAGATTCGCCATATCGCCGTTCCCCACCCGGGTGAAAATCTGGGACGCCCACGGCATGCACCAGCCGGTCCATTGCCCCATTCCCAGACACACCCAATGTTCCAATGTGTTGGCTATGATGTCCTTCCAGCGGGGCGACTCCGGATCAATGGTGTCGAAAGGACAGAGCCCGCCCAGATGCGAATGGTGACGGTGACTTTCTTCCAGCAGCAGACCGTCCCACAGTCCGATTTCATTGTTCATGACCGACGCCTCCGGCAGTTTTTCGCGGACCTTGAACCAGAACGGATCGGGCGTTTCTCCCAGCAGTTCCGCTGCTTTGAGCAGGTTTTCCGCCAGGCGATGAAGTGCGGCCAGCTGAAAACTGGAGTTGCATCCCCAGGCGTCAATATCGGACCCGCGGTATTCCGGCGAGACCGAGACCGGCAGAGACAGCAAACCGTTTTCTCCGGTTTCCAGCATGGCCGCAAAAACGTTCATCACACCTTTCATGAAATCATAAACATCGCTGCGCAGATATTCCATATCTCCGGAGTAATCGCAGTAATCAAACATCATCATGGCGATCCAGGCGGAACAGCCGTGGTCAATGGTTCCGGTCCAGAAATTACCCATGCAGCGGGCGCGGTCGTCCACCGCATGAGGCAGCATGTAGCCGTCTTCGATTCCCGCGAAACAGCACGCATTGTGCCGGAGTTTGCCGCGCCAGGACAGCACCAGGTCAAACAGTTTTTTCAGGTGTGCGAATTTTCCGGCTTTCAGTCCGGGCAGATTGCACAGCTGGACATTGATGTTGAAATGGTAATCTCCCTGCCACGGCGGCAGCCGGTCGTCCTCGATCCATGGACCCTGAAGCCCCGGAGGAATCCCGCGCGGATTGGTCATGATCCCATATTTGTACAAGCCGTGCCAATACAGTTCCTCCATCGCGGGATCGTCGTGAGTGATGCCCGGAATTTCCTTCCAGTAATCCGTCCACCACTGTTCCGCGCTGTCCCGGATTTCTTCGAAAGACCGGGTGTTCAGGGATTTCAGTTCCTGTTCTCCATTCAGACCCCGATGAAAACTTACCACGGCGCAAGTGCCGTTCCGGCGGTACAGCATGGCAAAGGATGGATCGGCTGGCATGGGCTGAATGAAAGCTCCGCCGTGTTCATACGAATATTCCTGAACCGGCGCAAATCCGCGTTCTTCCAACGAGTTATGTTCGCTCAGCTCCGATGAACTGTAATCGACACCCCGGAACAGTTCCCAGGAGGATTTCAGCTGCAGCGAACAGTTTTCCAGTCCGGAACATGCCAGGGCATTCTGCATGGACATATCGGCGTAAAAATCCAGATATTTCTCACATCCGCTCAACGCATAATAAATGCGGGTTCTGCCTTTCTGGAGCATCTGTTCATACCGCAGCAGTTCTGCTTCCTGCGGCAGAGCGATCACCAGCCGTCCGACCGGAATCAGCGAAGGACGGTTCACTGTACCTGTCTTCTGCGTGGCAAAAATTTTCCGGATGGCATCGGCATCCCGTTTTTCCAAAGCGGAACGGATGTCTTTGAAATTCTGTTTTTCTGTCCATTCCATGCCGCCGCGATGATCCCAGAGATCGGCACAGCCCAGACTGATGTTCAGAATATTTCCGGCACCCCAGATCATTTCCCCGGTTTTCCCGTTTCCCAGCAATGCCCCCGTCTGAATCCGGGGCAGAGGAAAATTACGTTTCACTGTCAGCATAAAAAACTACCCTTTTTTCAAATCCCTGTTTCCAGTACCGGCGGCGTCAGAAGCCCCATCGGTACTGTCTGTTTTTCATCTGTTTCGCAAATCTTGAACTGCTTGGTCCCGGTCCAGTACGGCCAGCAGTCCCGCAGATAAAACGGACCGAACGCATTCCGGCGATGATTGTACACCGTAACATACAGCCGGTCTTTGCCGTCCCGGTTCACATGCGGAGTGATTTCCAGCCGGAACGGATCCCATGCCAGCAGTTTTTCTTCACTGTCATTGACCCGGATTCCCAGTGTGCTGCCGCGCCAGGACGGGAAAGAGGCAAACAATCTGCCTTCCGGTAAGTTTTTCAACGGGAAACAGTAAGTCAGATTGCCGGCATAGTACGGCAGACCCTGCGGACACCAGTTGCCGGCGGAAAGCCTGGACGGCATGGCAGTGATCCTGTCGTTTCGTACTCCGAAATTTCCCAGCAGATAAATGTTTTCCAGTCCGGGCTGTTCCGTGGAATACACACTGCGCATTTCGATCACGTTTTCTCCGTTCTGAATGAAACCCGCAGGAATCGGAACAGTCCGCAGCGCTTTGTCGATCCACCAGCCGGAATTGTTCAGATTCAGCGGTTTGCCGTTGAACGACACCTGATACAGTTCCGGATTTTCCAGCACCAGCTGACAGCCGGACGGGACGCAGTCGCAGGAGAAATGCCAGCTCAGCCGGAGCTCAAGCGTTTTCTGTTCCTGGTCCGGCTGACGCACCCACGGCTGAATCATGGCTTCACCGCGCAGGACCGCGCCCAGCTGTTCCCGGAGGTCATTGTCGATATGAAGAATCAGACGGGATTTCCCTTTTTCCACTCCATTCACCGCATAGTCCGCATGATCCAGTACCAGCACATTCGGTTCTTCCAGTTGAAAACCCCAGTCTTCCGCCGGCAGGGTTTCTGCTTTCCGCAGAACCGGTTCTGCGCGGACTGGCAATATTTCTTCCGCCGGCATGTTTTCCGTGAACAGGAACAGTCGGGAGGCAAGCGGTCCGAAAGAGGTTTTGAAATGATATGCTCCTCCGGAATAAACCGCGGAAACGGCATGAACATTTCCCGTTTCCGGGTCCAGTTCGTAAACTTTTCCGCTCTGCGGCATTTTCACTGTCACCGCGACTTCGGGGAATGACATGGTCCGGTTGCGGACGAGGTCTTCCTGCATCATGTCTTCGGAAAATTCCTTCCCGAAATTGCAGATGAAAAGCGAATGGAAATCCTCTTTTTCCGCAAAATGATACAGCAGGGGTCGGACTTCTTTTCCGTCCGGCGTTTTGAGAGAAACGCGGCGGCTGCGGCAGGACAGCTGTTCAATGAAATTTTCCCGGTTCACGGAAGTGAAACAGCGGGTGAATACATCTTCCGCCCAGCCGGACTGAACCGCGTCGACACAGCGGGGGGCGGTTCCCAGATAGCAGACCTGTCCGCCGTTCAGAGCAAACTGTTTCAGCAGTTCCAGCGTGGAACTCCGGATGGTTTTCAGCTGCGGGATCAGCACTGAGCGGTAAACGGCTTTTCCGACTTGCAGCTGTTCCTGTCCGGCACTGCCCAGACGGGACAGAATCTCCTCGTCGCCGTAATCGAAATCCAGATTTTCCGAAAGCAGTTCACGGGTGATCCATTCGAAATCCGAATCCATGGCGGAACGTTTTTCCGGAACCACTTCCGGATGACGCAGACTGACGCTCCAGAACGATTCCAGCGGATGAACGACCAGCAGTTCGCGTATTTCCGCGCCGCCGGTCAGGACACTGCCGATCCGGGCAAAATAATCCTCCACCAATGAATATTTCTCCGACCACGGGGACTGACAGGAAATACTGGCGGGAAAATCGCGTTTCGATTCGCCGCTCATGGAATACCATGCCAGATGCTGACAGCGGAAATTGATCCCCAGCGCATACTGCCAGTCTCCCAGCGCCTTATGACCGGCAAAAGAAAAATCCCAGCCGGTGCAGCCGTAGATCTCCGTAAGCCGGACCGGTTTCCCGAACTGGCGGGCGGCGGACACACATTGCCGGGTCGCGCCGAAAACATCCCAATGCTCCGTCAGCAGGTCAATTCCCGGAATCTGCATGTGCTCATAAAAACGCATCGCCGCACCGGAACAGGCAGTCTGGGACGTCAGGCTGTCCTCCGCGAGAATATGTCCGGTCAGTTTCAATCCGTGTTCTCCGCACCAGTTCCCGATGGTGCCGGCGAAGGCTTGGACGAACATAGCCGTAATCAGATTGTAATACGCCCAGCGGGCGTGGCTGACTTCTTCGCCGGTATGGTAAAACAGTTCCGGCAGATGATCCAGCAGGTCATATCCGTATTTTTTCCGGAACTCTTCCGGAACGCGCAGGCTCCACGGCAGAGCGTCATAGGCGAAATGCGAATAGCAGGGTTCATCCGTGAATATGCCGGGAATCGTCCTGCCGAACTGCTCCCCGGTCTTCCGGAGATACTGTTCATGCGTAACTTCAACAAATTTGCGGACAGCCTCTTCATTGAGGGTGTCCAGATACGTTTCCCCGTTGAACCACGACGACCGTTCATCGTTTTTCCAGTAAAAACGGAGCAGCTGTTCCCCGGCGGCAAGTTCGCCTCGCTCCGGTTCGGGAATCCTGCGGAAACTTGAAACCGTCCTGGTTTCCGGATCGGCTGCCGCCGCAAACCAGGCAAGTGTATTTTCCGGGAATTCCACTTTCCGGAGATCTGCTGCCGGTTCGCAGTAAAGCCCCTTCATCTTGTATCGGTCATCTTTGGTGACTTTGCCGCCCGCCGCGCCGGAAGGCCAGCGGTCTTCGTCATACAGCCACGCATTCATGCCCAGCTTTTCCGCTTCCGCCACACAGGCGCGAATACATTCAAACCATTCATCGCCAAGATATTCCGTGTCCAGCCCGACTCTGGCGTGCATGAAAAAACCGCCGAAGCCCATTTGTTTCAGATGCCGGATCTGGCGAAGCAGTTCCGGTATTTCAAGTTTGGAATTCCATGCCCAGAACGGCGCTCCGCGGAACTCGATCCCGGGCGCACGGAATTGCTGTAAATCTGCCTGTTTCATGATCGCGTCTGCAAACCTCAGAAGGGAATAGCCACATTTTTATAGTAGACGGAACAGCCGGACGGCTTTTTCCACAGGGTGCGCAGATCGCCCAGCCCGTTGGCGTTGACATGTCCGTCAGCCCACAGAATATGCAGCTGATTGCTGTGCCGGAAATCCAGCAGGTTGCTGCCGGACTGCGACCAGTAGTAGTACGGTTTCTTTTCAGCATTCCGTGCTTCGGTGAACACCGGCAGGGAAGAAGGCTGTTTTGCGCTTTTCAGCACCATTTTATACCCGGTGGAAGAGTTGTTGGTCTTTACCATGGCTCCGGTGTTCTGGCTGCTCAGCATCTTGAAGGTTTCATAATATCCACCGGCATAGGAAACCGCATACAACGTGGTTACAGCGGCAGCCTGATCATACGTCTCCGGCGAAGGCGGATACAGCGGATCGGAAGCTCCGGACGGACAGACCAGCGGTTTGTAGCTTGGCAGGTATCCGGCTTTGCGGTTATCCGGGAGCCAGTCCACCCATCCCATGACCAGCGCGCCGCTGAGATAGACCGTGTTGACTTTTGCCGCGGAACGCAATGCCATCTGGACAATGTCATTGTTGTCGCCGGCATAGAGAGTTACCGCATATCCGACCTGTTTCATATTGTTCAGACATGCAATGGCTTTGGCTTTCTCCCGTGCGCTGTTCAGCGCCGGCAGCAGCATTCCCGCCAGTATCGCAATGATAGCAATAACGACGAGGAGTTCTATTAATGTAAAATTCACTGCGGATTTCTTGTTTCTGTTCTGTTTTCTGTTCATTTGAGTCACCCTTTCTTTCGGTTATGTTTATAATTGCTGCGGGCAGAGGGAAGATTTTTTCTTCCCTTTGCCGTTTTCAGTTTTCAGTTCAGTATTCTCCAGGAGCGGATATTGCAGTCCCTGCCGTCCACCCGGATCACGATCTGGCGTTTTCCCGTTACGTTCTTCATGGGAACTCTGAACGTTTTCCATTTGAGCCAGCCGCCGGTATTTTCGGTCGTGATTTCCGCCAGCACGGAATCCGGCTGATTGTCTCCGGTGATGTCATACAGTTTCACCTCTCCGCCGGCGTTTTCCGCGGAAGCCGCCAATTCGATTTCCAGCTCACGCGGAGCCTTGCTGCCGAAATCCACTTCTCCGTAACTGATCACTGCGCCTTTCGAAGCGCGGATCCAGTTGGAGCGGTATTCCGCCGGACCGTTGGGCTGGAACTCGACAGACGGGTTGGATTCCTTGAACGCAAAGAGCAGCCAGGACGAATCCTGCGGAGTGATCCATTTTCCGGATTTCGCCTGCAGTTTCCGGCTGACTTTGAACTGGGGTGCCGAGCCCGGAATGCTTTTGCCGGCGTCCGTGAACGAGGCAATGCGGCAGGTCGTCTCCGCAATCGTTTCCGCTTCATTGCGGTCGTAATCTTTGCCGAGCAGCCAGATGCAGCTGGTGTAGGGAGCCAGCGTCACTTCCGGATTTTCTTCCTGCTCCAGATCAACATAACGGACTTCCTTTTCACCTTCGGCGCAGATTGCCAGTTTGGTCATTCCCGGATAACGGGTCGTCGGATGAACCGTGATGGTTTCATCGACTGTATTGGTGAAGAGCAGCAGAATTCTGCCGTCCCGCAGCCGTTTCCAGGCGGCACTGGCAACCTTGTCGGAAGTCTGCACGGAACGTGAGTTGCCCCAGAGGCATTTCAGTTTCGGAACCGGCTGACTGAAGGAAAGCGGGCGGAGCATATCCGCTTCATTGAAATATCCGAGCAGAGCCTTGCGCAGATGCATCAGCTTTTTGGCATAAAGCCGGCGCGGATCGCCGTGCCGGATGTCGTACATGTGCATCCAGCCGAGCTGTTCCCCGCAGGTGAACTGTTCGCCGAGTTTGGCGAAGGAGGCTTCATACGAACCGCTCTTCCCGCCGAAGGTGTCGAATGCCCGTGCGGTGAACTGAACTCTGCCGCCGCCGTACACCGACTGGAACATCGGAATGTGATTGGGTTCCGTGGAACGCCAGGTCATATAGCCGTCCAGCACATCATTGTATACTTCGGAATGATCCTCGCCGTCCAGCGCCATCTGCGGATATTTGGCACGCAGATTTTTCAGCATGGTGCGGTATCCCCGGACCCATGCGGTCGGATCGCCGGGCGCATGACCGTGTTCACTGCTCCAGCAGATTCGCGGAGAAGAGCAGGGGAGCTGATCCCAGTAAATGCCGTTGAATCCGTTTTTGGCGGAATAGCCAGCCATGACCACCAGCTGTTTCTGCCAGAACTCGGTGGCAGTGCACATCACCGAGAAAGGAACGCCTTCTCCGTAGTCTTCCTTGTATGCCTTTCCGTTCCGTTGACGGGCTCCATATTTTTTTACGGTTGCGGAATCGGAAATATCGCTTTTCCTGACCCGCTGGATATAACCCCAGAGCCGGGCGTTGATATAGGATTGCAGATAGACTCCCTGCGGAATCAGTTCCCTGACCGCATTCCGGGCATATTCCGTGGGAATGATCACCATGTTTTCGCAATCTGATTTCTGACGGTCTTCCCAGGCGCAAAGCCACACCGCATACGGCAGTTCGAAATAATCCCGGAGATAGGCAAGCGATCGGATGTAATTCGGACTGGATGCAATCCAGAAGGTGTTGTTGTGATACCAGGCAGGGGTGTCTTTGCGGGGAAGTTCCTTCACGCGCCACGGCGGTTTGCTGTCCGCAAACTTTTTATAGATCTGTCCCGCTTCAAACCAGTCGCCCTGATACGTTTCCAGCACAGCGGGACCGGACGTCTTGAAGCCGTTTCCGCCGCCCGGCACCGCGACCGGGTTGATCCATTTATATTCCACAATACCGTTTCTGCCGACTACGCTCTGGGTTTTGACCGCACCGTCCACGGCTTCGAAAGCCGCGTAAACGCCATTCTGTTTCTGATCGAAATAAGCGCAGAACTGCATTGTGCAGTTTGCCGTGGGGTACAGCGCGGATTCTCCGAAACCGACCGCCGGATTCGGTGCCAGAATCCCGATGAATCGCGGATACGCCAGCTGATCGTTTCCGCCCGGCAGTTTACGAATGAAGAAACGGGGAAAATCCACACTGCTGAGAATATTGGCTTTGTTCAGATTTTTCACTTCCAGAGTTTGCTCCAGACGGCTGCCGGTGAACGTGAAATCTGAAATACAGGAAAAATCACCGGGCTTTGTCCAGACCACCTGAAAAGCTCCGCCGTCCGCTTCTGTTTTCACCGGACTGACGGTATAGCTTACGCCACTGCTCCGGTCATGATACTGGCGTCCGTCGAAATTGAGCGTCCAGCCCGTTCCTCTGCCATCCAGCACATCCGTTCCGGTCATGGAATTGTAGAATCCGATCACCGGGGAATTGGTGCGGTTCTGTCCGGCGGCAATCATCAGCAGACCTTTTGAACTGGAAATAAGTTGTATTTCCGGACATTCCCGGTTCCAGAAGTCCGCAAGTTCTTTTCCTTTTTTACCGGAGGCAATGACGTTCGCCGTCTTTTGGAGAATTTCCTTCATCCGGTTCTGGTCATAACCGGTTTCCGCCGCCCGTTTCAGTGAATTGACAATCCAGACGGTTTCCTTATGCTTTGCAATTTTCGCCGCAGCTTCCAGCTGCTTCTTCAGATCCGGAGTGCTGGCAAAAAATCCGGCAGGCAGAGCACTGAGCCGACCGGAGGTCCTGACCAGTTCGGCGATTTCCCCTGCATTCAAGGCGCGGGACAGAATTCTGATCGAGGCGATGGAGCCGCTGAAGGCATGTCCTTCCACATTGCCGTTTCCGATGATTACCGGATATTTGGATGGGGAGGGTTTGATATAGAAAAACATTTTCTGTCCGGCAAGTTCGCCGTTCAGATATACGGAACAGAGGTAGCCCACATTTCCCTGGGCATGTTCGTTGACATATTGAAAAACGGCGGCAAAGTGAAAGTATTCCCCCAGTTCAGGGTACTCACCTCCCCACACGGCATTGTTCCAGCCGCCGTTATTCGTGGAAAAACTGAAATTGACCCGGTTGCCGGTTCTGCCGATGAACCATGCGCCTTTCTTGCACGCCATCAGCATGTTGTGATCTTTTTTCGCGGCACAGGGTTCCATGCGGACCACTCCGGAAATGGTCAGACCTTTTTCTGTGACGTTCAGACCTTCCGAATCCCGCAGGACTGCGGCGGACTTCATTCCGTCAAACACCGCAGCCTGATCTTTGATCACCGCACCGTCCTTCAGTTCAACCCGGGAAATATCTTTTTTTTTACTGAAATCCACGGAAACTTCCTGCTGGGTCCGGTAAAGCACCAGACGAATCATATATTCGCCTTTCAGTCCCGCCAGAAAACGGCTTTCAAACTGGAAACTGTTGCCGCCGTTCACACTGACTTTGCTGAATCCCGGTTCAGAAGAGGTATCCACTCCCATATAGACAAAGTCGTCATTGGTTTTGGATTCCACTTTATGGATTTTGACATCCAGCTTATCACCTTTCACCCATTCCGCCGGAATGGCGATGTCGGTCCAGCGTTTGACGGAAGGAAGGCGCGAGTCGGAGGTGTTCAAAATCATTTCATGACCGTTCACCAGAATTTTCAGCTGTTCGGTCAGACCATTCCGCGGAATTTTCCGGACTGCGACACTCTGGTCGGCTGCCTGCATGTAAATCCGCAAAGCCGCCGATCCGATCTGCCCGCGCCATTCTTCCGGCAGCTGGGTGAGGTCAAATGTCTTGCTCATCCACACATTGCCGCCGATCAGGGGAAGGACTTTCATCCTGCCGTTTTTCACGGCGTCTTCCGCGTCATTGTACAGGACAATCGCATCTTCTCCCTGTTTTTCGGTTTTCCAGTCGGCGAAACAGTTCATCAGCATAAGCCCGATGATTCCTCCGACTGCCATTTTTTTCATCATCATAAAAACACCTCCTGTCGTTGCCGTGTTCGTTTTCATGAGATTATTATAAAACATTTTTCCGGAAAAACTTTTCCGAAACGCCGAAAATCTTGTAAAATAATCCAAAACTTTCAATTCCGGGATTGAAAAATTTTTTTCCGGCTGCATTATACCTGAAATGCAGAAAACGGATATGCCGGAAGGAGACCGCAGAATGTATATCATAAAAACCAAATCGGAAAACCTGCCGTTCTATTTTCCTCTTACCACTTCTTTTTCCCGGGATATGCCCTATACGCCGCATCATTCCCATGACTGCATTGAAATCGGAATCATCCTGAAAGGGAGTGCCACCCATGAATGCGGCAGCGATGTCCGGGTGCTGCATCCAGGTGACGTCATTGTCATTCAGCCGCTTCAGACTCATGCTTTTCCTGACACCCGTAATCTGAATATGTTCAATATCCTGTTCCATCCGTTCGAACTGAACATGCCGCTTCAGGACATGGAAAAACTGGTGGGATTCAACGATTTGATTCCGCAGAACAGAAAACAGCCCGTGCGGCCTTTTTTACAATTTCATCTGGAGCAGAAAGAGTTTCAGCATTCCGTCCGAATCATCAATCTGATGCGCGCCGAGAAAAATGAAATCGGACGGAGCGGATACCGGAGTGCCATGCTGGGACTGTTCATGAATCTGCTCTGTCATCTGATCCGGTCCTATTCCGCCGGATTGAATCTTCCGCAGAACCGGCCGCAGAAGGAAAGCATTGAAATGGCGGTCAAGTATCTGAACAAACATTATCTCGAGGATTTTGACCTGAAATATCTGCTGAAACTTTCCGCCATGTCGCGGAGCAGTTTCATGACCCATTTCAGAAATATTACCGGCTATTCGCCGAAACAGTATATGATCCGGAAAAGAATCGCCTACGCGGTCAGCCGGATGACGGAAAAGAAGCTGACTCTGACGGAAATTGCCATAGAGTGCGGCTTTCATGACAGCAGTCATTTCTGCAAAACTTTTCTGCATATCACGGGAGAAACGCCGCGCACCTATCGTCTGCGCATAGCCTCCGGTTCCGACACGGAATCACATTGGCCGCGCCGGAAGATCATCAATTCATTCGATCTTGAAGAACTGAAATAACGGCATAGATTCAAGTGCAGGAAAATATATGGGCGAATCTCAAGGTCCGTTTATTGTGAAGAGGAAAATTAACCTCTATTGATTTGGTGAAAACTCATGTATTTTTGCCGCTCCGGTCAGTCTGTGTAACGTTTTTTCCGTAAAATCGCAAAGGGGGCCGGTGTCAGGTCAAGCCCTGGCAAACGGCAGAATCAGAATCTTGAACATTATCAGCAACACCGAACGGGCTGCATCCGGCATTGCTTTTGCGTTCATAAGCGTATACGGCCCCAAGTCATCCGCGAAAATCTTCGAATAGGCAGAGGTTACCTGAAATAAATGTTTGCGGCTTTTACGATAACAGAAAAAATATTCGTTTTTGTTATGTATTGTTTGTTTTTCCATATTGTTCTTTTAACGCATATGAGATATAATTATATGCAAGACCGGCACTCTGCCAAGTTTGAGGACAACATCATCGGAGAGGAAAATGAAAACAGAAATGAATGAATTGAAATTCAGATTCAGATTCAGGTCAAACCGCTTTGTGTTTTTCACTTTGATAGAACTCCTCGTGGTGATAGCGATCATTGCGATTCTGGCGGGGATGCTGCTTCCTGCATTGTCATCTGCGCGTGAACGTGCCCGCGCCATCAACTGCATGAGCAACCTTAAACAAATCGGGACGGGCATTCATATGTATGTTGGCACCTACAACGAATATGCCCCGATGGCAGTTTTCCCGTATAAACCGCAAGCTGGAGGAACAAATAAAATGAGATGGCAAACCGCGCTGGTCGACTATGCCGGTGTTTTGCCCAAGGTCCATTACTGTCCGTCCCATAACACGACACAAACCGCTGAGTCTCTGGCCGCATACACCCAGAAGGTTCCCATTTATTCCTCTTACGGCATGCCATATTACGGCGATGGAACTATAGGTTTTCATCTGGGTGCAAAGATGGTTCATGTCAAGGCTCCATCCCGTCTTTACTGTGCGATGGACACCAGGAACTCCACTTCCGCGGACGGCTCTGTCGGATACTTCCAGATTATGGACGGAACCAATTGGGGTGTCAATGAAAACTGGGGATTTCCCTTGCCGCGTCATAATGGAAAGAAAATCGTAAACGCATTGCTTTACGATGGTCACGCGGGTTCATTCAAGGCTCATTTCAGCACCCCTTATGATGGTGAAATCGGAACTTTTACCAAACATCCTGAAAGATGGTTTGTAAATGGGGTCAGAGGGACACGTTAATATCCTCTGCCGGGGTTTCAATTCCAAACTGAACGAAGAAAGGAAAGAAAGATGAATTTTACCAACATCGCTACCCTCGCAACAGGAATTTGCTGCTGTTTTCAGCTTATGGCTGGAGATGAAATCAGTTTTGCCAAACCCGAGGCATGGCAGCAGCCGGATGCAATCAAAGTGTCCGGTTCATCGCTGCTCATCTCCGGGAAAAAAATGTTGATCGGCAAAAAACTGATTAAGCTGCCGAAAGGCGGAGATCTTAAAATTACCGGAACTTTCCGTGCAGAGGAAGGAACAGCCAATGACACAGTATATATCGGATTCCGCACTTACGACAAAAACCGCAAGGAAATCAGACATCACAATATCCGCCCCATTGCGGGGACGGATACGGTATTGACAGCAGACGCGAAAGCCGGGGATACCAGCATCACGGTCGCCGATGCTTCCCGGTGGACGAAAAACAGTATTGCGGTTTTTGACACAAAACCCGATTACGGTGATTTACCCAATTACAATGTTCTGCCGGGCATTTCCTCCGTTGAAAAATCGGGCAATGGCTGGAAAGTCACTTTTGCTTCTGCGCTGAAAGGAGATCTTGCCAAGGGGATCGGAGTCCGTACTCATGCCGACGGCGGCTATATGTATTACACATTTATCGACACAAAACCCGGGACAACGAATCCACCGCGCAATGTCGAAAAAAAGATTTGGCCCGGCGTCGCGTATGTACGTTTTATGGTTCTCGTGAACTGGAAGGGCGGGAAAAACAGCAGGTTTGAAATGATCAATCCTTGTGTAACAGTCATTGATCCTGCAGTTAAATAAACAATTTTCCATGGGAAGTGAGGCAAGACTTGCTTCAAGTTGTCTCACATCCTTTTTCCTGCTTGATTTTTTCAACTGCCGGAAACAGGAGGGGAAACCAGTATTCAGGAATATGATTTCCCATTCAGTTCCAGGGAAAAACCGCAAAAGGCACGTCAAATGTCTGGACGCAGAAAAAACACTTATCAACAACCGGGAGCCGAATCCTTTGCATCAGGCTCTGTTTCATATCAAAGGAGCCAACATGAAAAATTGCCTGTCTGAAAGTTTTTTTGTGTTTCTGTTTTCTTTTTTGCTGATTCAATCCGCTTGGGCGGCAGAGCCTCTTTTCAATGAAATCCGAACCAAAACAGCGAAAACCGTAAAACTTTCCTCGGAGGATTACCGCCTTGGCAAAGAGTTGATGGTCGAAATCCGTAAACTTGCAGCCAAAAAGCGGCCCGCCGTACCGACGCCAATCATCTCTTTTGAAACGCTTTCCGCCGCTGGCAGGATGTGGTACACAGACTACAACTACACAGACCGTCAGCTTTTTTGCTCCCGCGATCTCTGGACCGGCGGACCGAGTCAGTATCAGCAGAAAGCATACCGGAAGACCTATGAGATATTTGAACTTTACGGGGTCTCTGCTTTCAATGCCTACGTTTACTACGAGAGCTTTCTGCGCTATCAGGACGCTCTCGGTTCGGCAAATCCTGACTTGAAACTGATTCCAACCGTCACTCCACCCGGATACAACGGACCGCTCAAGCAGGAAATGATGAAAACGATTTCCGGCAATCCCCGTATCTTGCGCATAAATGGTCAGGTGCTCTATCTTTGCTGGGGATGGGTGGATATTCCGAAAACGAAGGAATTCATCAGGAAGCTGGAAAAAATGACGGGCGAGCCAGCCGGCTTGATTTACAGCTGCGGTACGGTTTCCGGATGTGCGGAGCCCTATCTGTCTTATGCAGCCGGGAAAGGCGTTCCCGCATCCAGTCTGCTCCATTGGTTTGATTTTCTCACGGAAGTCCTGCAGCATTGCGCCGGCATTGAATATGCCAACTATCTTGATGACCCCGAGGGAAATCTGCATGCCAGTTACTACAATGAGATCATCGTTCCGCTTTTTGCCGCCGTCTGTGCGCAGGAGCAGTATAACGGAAAGAAACTCTGCGGACTGGAAATCCTGACCGGCTACAATAATTATCGCGGCCGTCAGCGTCTCTCCGCGAACGGCACGAAAACGCTCCGTGCATATCTTGAAATCAGTAAACGTTTCAATCTTGATATTCTGAAAGCATTTGAATGGGACGAATATAACGAAGATTCTCACTTCCAGCCTACCGTCAACAAGCCAATGGCTTATCAGCGGATTCTGAAGTATTGGAACGACACCAACCATAAACGCCGGTTGACGCCTAATCCGGGAGACGACCTTTCACTTCCCAATCTGATCCTGTCCCACCGGAAGCAGATTTCCTGCGGGCCGGATTATGAGCTTGAAATTCTTCATATCCCGGATTCCGGCACATCTGAACCCTGCATGGTAACGGCAGAGATCGTCAATGAGAAAGGGCAAGTGCTCCTTAAGGAAGATTTGCAGTTCAATCGCGCGGAATTCAAGGAATATACACTGCATATTCCCGGCGAGGATTACATTGATTCCGAAGTTCTTGTCACCCGTCTGTCGATTGATTATCAGGGGAATAAAAAAGTGATACAGGAAGGGCTTCCCTTTACAGTGGTCCGTCCGACGATTGCCTGTGACAATACATGGTATTCCACTCCGCTGCGCAATGTTCTTTTCCCGGCAAAGGCGGAACTGAGATTTGGAAAAGTCATACATCCAAAGGGCGCTTTGGCGGAACGTATAGAGGTCCCCGTTTCCGCAAAGCTTTCTTTCCCCGATCCGCTGAACTCTCTGGAAGTCCTTCAGAACGGCAGGGATATCCGTTATTCCTACGATCCGCAAAATGAATTCCATCAGAATGACCCCGGTCGAATCAATCTCATATTGACTTTTTATCACCTGGAAATGATCCCGTTCGGCAGATTCAATGCGACGATGGCAATGAAGAATGCTCCGTCGGCGACCTGGTTCGCTGCCCCGCAGGATCCATCCTACAGCTATCTGAAAAATTGCAGCGTCAAGCAGAATGAGTATTCCTTTGCCGAACATCCGCATATCAAAAATGCAGGCGCGTCTTCCTGGCGCAACGCTCGAATGATTTCGCTCAAAAAAACGGAATTTGACAAGGCTGTTTTCGAGATCAGCGGAACCTATCTTTCCGGTCCGGAAAAGGGCGGAACTTTTGCCTGGACGCTTCCGCTTGCCAAATTGAAAGCCGCGGGGGTCTGCAATAAGATTTTTGAAAACGGTTTTCAGATAGCGCTGGAGATCCCGCAGCATTTGGATCGTCTGCCGCTTCCGGTCATGAATTCTTCTGCGGAATTCGAGGCGGAACTCCATACCGGATATCCTGATGGAGTGCTTGCGGCACGGGCGGTTTCCAGAACAGGGAAAGTCTGGTGGAGTGCACCCCATGTTTTAAAACGTTCCGGCTCCGGGGAAAAAGCAACTGTTTCCGTTTATCACAATCAAAAAGGAGCTTACGATCTGCCGGTCGCTGCAAACCGTGTACCGCACATTCAATACCGATTCAATCCTGCATATGCGGGAAATATTCTTACAACGGCGGCTGGCCGCGAGTTTTACGGCAATCTTGGCGGGTACGATTTGGTCCCGACAGGATATGAAGGGTATCATTGTTCCGTTTATGACATACCGTATTCGTTCCGGCAGGCTCCCAGGGCTGGGGAAAAGCGCCTCGTTGTACCTGAATATGAAAAATCGGCTGACGGGACCTATTGCCTGAATTTTTCCGGGAAGGGTGAATTTATCGGATTCCCGCCGTCCCTTTTTCCGCAACGGTCCGGATACACTGTCAGATTTGAAGTCCTGCCGTTGGATGTGGATAGAGATCAGGTCTATTTCGTACATGCGGAACATGACATCGCCGGTTTCCGGCTCCGCACGGAGGATCAGCGGCTGGTGGTGGATTTCTATCGTCGCCAGGCTTCCAATGCTCCGGAAGATTCCACTGTTTTCAAGACCAGCCTTGATCCTGTGGAAGGGAAGTGGAACAAAATCGAGTTCAAATACGATATGCGGAAGATTTCCGTTACCCTCAATGGCCAAACGGAATCTTTCCCGACGGAAGGAATTCCGCGCTGGGTTGCTGTCGGCGGTTTTGGCGGCGATGGAACAAAATCCCGGAATAATTGCGTGCAGTACTTCAAGGGAAAACTGAAATCCTTCGAAGTGATCCATAGCGCCAGATAAAGGAAGAACGGAAATGGAAAAAAACGCCATCATCGGCTGAAAATGCCGCAGAAAGTGCAGGCGTCTGCCCCGGACGGCAAGTGGCAGAAAACCGGATTCAAGTCCGATGCAAACGGCATTGTTCCGGAAATCCGGAGCGGCGTCTGTAAACCGGCTGGCTTGAAAATATGGATTCGGCAATTGAATAAATTGCAGATTCGCTCTCTGGCCTGTGCCGGCGGAAGTGATTGTCATGCGCACGATATTTAATTGACCGAACAGTAAAATAAACAGGAGTTTCAAAATGGGAAACATCAAATTCGGCGCGGGCGGTCGCGGGGATGTCTTCTGCGGCAGCAACCATATACGGAGCCTCCGGCATCAAGTCCAGGGAGAAAAATAAGATGACTGTTCACAAAAAATTTCCGCTGATTGTCCTGAGGCAGATAGCCGTCAATCCCGAAAAGTATCCCGGTTATCTGGAAAAGATCTTTGAACAGATTGACCGCCATCCCGGTTGTGTCGATGAGATTTGGCTGCCCGCAGACGTATGGTATTTCTGCAGGTCGGCAGAAGAGATTCGCCGTTATCTGGAAAACTTGAAACCCTGTGCGGAGATGTGCCGCAAGCGCGGGATCAGAGTCGGCATTCAATGCTGTACACTGGGACATACCCCGAAGGAAGTCCCGCCGCCTCAGGGGTATCCATTCTCTGAGAATGCCTGGTGTGAAGACAAAAACGGGAGAAAAGCCTATTGCTGTCTCTGTCCTTCTTCCCCGGAAGTTCACGTCTATCTGGAAGAGTCGGCAAAAATCATGCTGGAGGTACTGAAGCCCGATTCACTTTGGCCCGATGATGACATGCGCCTCGGCGCCAAAGGCGACAGTCTTTGCTTCTGCCCTCGCTGTCTGGCTCGATTCAACATGGAAACAGACAATCACTTCACTCGCGAAACTCTTGCCGGAGAGCTTTTCGGCGAACATCCTTCCCTGAAGACCCGCAAGCAATGGGTTGACTTCAACGGCAGGATGCTGGGGGAAAGCTGTGCCGCATATCGCAGGGCGATTGATGCGGTACAGCCAGTTTGTCTGCTCGGCTTGCAAAAGGGCCGCTCCACGCATAAATATGATTCAGAGGATGGCAGTCAGATCAGCCATGGCCTTGCCGGAGAACGCAATGAGATTATCTCCATCCGGGCCGGGGGCGGTTTCTATCATGATCTTTTTCCCCGTGATATGATCCGCAAAGCCTTTGACGTGGGGCGCGAAGCGGCGCGCTTCAAAGCAAACGGATTCCGGGGAGGAATTTGCAGCGAATGCGAAAGTTATCCCCATGTCTCCGTTCAGAAAAATCCGGGGACGCTGATGACAGAAGCGGCTCTCGATATCGCTGCCGGAGCGAAATATGCCTCGCTCTACTGGCACAGCCCGATGAATCAGGAATCGGAGAAAAATTACGAATTTTTTATGCGGACACTTCAGAATCACCGTCCTTTTATCGAGGCGGTGGCGAAAGCAACCGCCGACACAGGTCTCGCCGGATGTGCGCTCTATGAAGGACAGGATTATCTTGCATTGCCGGAATGGCTCGAAGCGACTGATGAAACCGAAGAACGGTTGTTGGAAAACGGCCTGCCGATGTCGCTGCCTGGCGCCTCGCCGGAGTTGTTCGCCATCAATGAACGCACGGCAAAATCACTGAATGAAGATGATTTGAAAGTCTGTTTCTCAAAACCGGTGCTGATGGATATCGCCGCATTGGAGATCATCGGCCGGAAGTTCCCGCAGCTGCAGTTTTTACGGAAAATCCAGCTGAAAAAACCGAACATGCAGTTTTTTATGCTTAACGATTCCGCAACGGAGGTGTTTCATGGGAAGTATCAGGCGGAGGGGGTTGCCCGCGTCATCTGTAAAACCGCGCCCGATGTCATTTTGACCAGCTCTGTTGCCGGAACCAGTGATAAGAATATCGGGGCATCGGCAATCATCCCGTCCGGATTCGGCGGCAAAATCGTGCTGGTGCAGTTCCTCAATATCTGGCATGGCTGGACCGGATACCGTAGAGAATGCATTCTTGATGCGCTGGATCAGACTGTCCCCGGCAGGATGGCAGTGCGTCTGCTGACCTCCGGATATGCAGTATGTACCTTTGCCCATACGACTGCCGATGGAAAAGCCGCCTGCGCCTTTTTGCTCAACGTAGCCGTCGGCGATACTCCGGTGCTGCGCATTGCCATGCGCCGGCCGGCATTTGAGAAATACCGTCTTCAGCGGCAGGCTGCCGAACCGCTGGAATTGAAAGTCCTCTCACAGACGGCTGATGAGATCGTACTGGAATTGCCTCCGCTTGCCCCCTGGCGCGCTGTCCTGATAGAAGGCGTTGAAAAATGAGCGAACGTTTTTTGCGTTGAACGATATGTCCGGAATGTTGAATCTTGAAGGCCGGGATGTTATGACAACCGGCCGCAGTGCAGCATGTACTGTTGAAGTCAAACAACGGTAAAGAATGGATACAGGCGTATTTCCCCGTCTCTCCGTGAAAGAGAGAACGGGGATGCAGCCGGTTATTTTTTTCTGACCGTCTTTATATCATAAGCGAAACCGAATTCATATGAAATCTGTTCATCCGGTTTCAAGATAGTTTCTTCCGTCAGGAATTCCACAGTCATTTCCTTGTCCCCACGCCAGGTATAGAATGCTGCGCATTTAGGATCCGGAACGACGGTCAGGATTTCCTGATAAGCATCAGGTCCGGCGGAGATGGAGACAGGTCCGGGATTCTGCCACGGATATTCCGGAATCCGGGCGTTGGACATTCCGGATTTTTTTCCGTTTCCGGTCAAAATAAAATTGGCTTCCAGTTCGGAAGACACAGTCCGGCCGTCGACATGAAGAATACCCAGCGCAAAACGGGATCCGAATTTGCTGCCGATCCGGGGGAAAGACTGTACTTTCAGACGTACCGGTATTGTTTTTCCCCGGTCATTCCGGTTGGCGGCAGTTATTTTCAGTACGGCGGCTTTCCCACTGATGTCCAGAATCCACTGCGATGTGATATGCAGGCCTTCAAAACGGTTTTCCATCATTTGAAAACCGCCAAACGGTTTCTGCACATGTTCCAGCAGCACGGAAGGACGTTTTGCATCAATCAGATATTATTAGTTGATAAGTTCTTTGTCAATGAACTTCCCGCCCAAACACAAAACAAAGATGGTGTTCTGCAGTTCCGCTTTGAAGTCCTCCTCTCTGAACGCCGGGAGAACACTCCGCAAGTGCCGTCCTTCGTACAACCGGTACAGCCCCGTCCCGCCAATTACAACAATGATTTTGAAAACGATGATGACATCCCGTTTTAAAAATATTGTTAATCACAAAAATCCCACTTTTTTATTAAAAATACCGTTTCCAGCCGTTCCTCCAAATCATCCGGGAGTTTGGAAAAGAAATCCAGACCGGTTTGTTTTTCCACTTCGTCAACGCTGACGGTAAATACTTGCAATGGTTGGTCAGAAGAACGGTGCGGAATGATGAAGCCGATCATTTTTACTGGTGGAGTCAGGTCATAAATGACTTTGTAAAACGCTTTGGGAATGGTGATTTTGCCAGATGGCAGATATTTGGCTTCAGGCGCAGGCGGAAATATCGCTCCGGTAACAACATAAATCTCTTTTTCTTTGAGAGCGATCGCCCGCACCAACTCTTCCAATCTTTTCCAGATGCCCCGATTGAATCCCGGAAGTTGCGGCGACATATTACTCATCAGGAAACTATCAAGCATCGTTTGCCGTGAAAACGCCATATCTGCTGCCGGAGCCAGATGTCCCCGGTCAAAGCCGCTGCGGGTATATTCTTTAGGGGACGCTGAACAGGGAATCAAAGGATCGTGCTTGAAACAGTTTGACCGCTTATGTGGTTCAGTTTGTAATTCTGTGGCGGTGAGTTTGTAAATCATCCATAATGGCTGCCGGTGTTTATTGGAAAATCCGACCGCAAATCCCCGTCTGTCAATAACAACATCCGCTTTACCGGGATTTCCCAGTAGCAGATTATCAAATTCAGATTTTTCAGCAGCACCGCAGAAAAACAGGAATCAGCAATAATAAAAACTGCAGATAAAAAAATAACTTGAAAAAGATTGTTTTCCGTAGATGCTTCATGCTGCGAACCTTGAGGGACTGATGTATCGCAGCAAAAAAAACGGCCACGATCCATTGTCCCCAACAAGGCCCGCCATGTATCTTACTCCCCTTAACTTGGCAGCTCCCCCTTTGCGAGAATGGGTCTTGAAACTCGTCGGAGCAAAGGGGTAAGGAGCTGCCGGGGCTTGGACTTGACATTTGAACAAATAAAAGCTACGGTAAAAAAGGCCGATCCCGGCCAGCTCCCGGGACCGACCGCGAGGAATTCAGTATGTGCTCGCCAGTGATCATAAAAGGTCGAGGCTTTGAGGATACGAATTCCTCGCTACCGGGCTCCTTAAGTGCCGAACTACTATCATAGACATAAAAGTCTGCATTTACATGGTTGGCAATCGGAGAACGGCATTTTACTATAACCCTTAAATAAAGAAAGGCAAACAAAAATGGAAAAGAAAGACATCTGGATCGGAACCGATGTGGGAAAGAAAAACTGCGTGGCTGCTGTTGATTTCCCCACAGCTGGGTCTTCATTCTCCAGACGGAAAGTTGCGGATCTTCCGGCATTTGAATTTGAAAATTCACTTGTCGGGGTCAAAAAAATGCTGAGGTGGATTGATCGACTGACAAAGGAATACTGCCAGGAGAATAATATACCGGCAAATATCGTTGAGCATCATTTTTTGATGGAATCGACGGGATGCTATTCCCGTCAACTTGAAGGTTTTATTCTTGAAACCAGACCGACTCTTAAGCCGATCATTGAAAATGCTGCTCTGATCCATTCCTACCGCAAGAGTCTGAATCTCAAGAATGAAACTGATTTTCTGGATGCCAAAGGTATTGCCTATTATGGAAGTGATCGGCAACCGGAATATCGGCAGAAAAATCCTGAAATTTATCGAACACTTGCTGAGATGTGCCGTCTTCGTGAACTTTATGTCACTCAGCTGGGGGCATTGCAGAACTTTTATGAGTCTTTGCAAATGCCCATGCTGAAACGAATGAATACAGCGACAATCAAAATGCTGAACAGCAAGATCGATGATCTTACCCGTGAAATTCAAAAATTCGTCAGAGAGCATGAAGAACTGAGGCAGCAGGCAGAAATCATGGTTTCAATGCCAGGTATCGCAATATTATCAGCATCAATTATCCTTGCGGAGATTGGTCCTCTCCGTGATTTTTCCAACAGAAATCAAATCGGAGCATTCTGCGGACTCAACCCAAAGCAGAAGATTTCCGGGACCAGTATTCATCGTTCAAAGTTAAGTAAAGCCGGGTCTTCGCTGGCGAGAAAGATTCTATATCTGGACTCAACTCAGGCAGTGAAAATTGATCCATACCTGGCTGAATTTTATCATCGGCTCATCGTAAACGGAAAATCTCCCAAGACTGCAAAATGCGCTTGCATGCGGAAGATGCTGACTATCCTGAGAGCCATGGTCGCTGCTAATCGGAGATATACCCCGGAATTATTTACAAAAAAACTTCAGAAAACAGCTTGACTTTTGAGACACTATCAGAGCCTACGACAGCGCAACAGATCGGGCCGTAAAATCCTTGCGGTCCGAAATGTTGTCATCGCTGTCTTTATAAAAAGTAACCTGGCGGGGTTTGTTGGGGAAGACACGATATATAT
>CAKUJH010000012.1 GCA_934661375.1 uncultured Victivallales bacterium | reverse complement strand
GTTCTGAAAATCGGAGAAGAGTATTTCGTGAACGGGATCGGCGGTGATTTCATTCCGGGAGGAGAGTTTTACAAATGTTCAGCACTGGTGGCGGCGAGTGAAGGTGGAGTACAGGGACAAACGATAAGTTTTCACGGGGTCTGCCAGATGGATGGCATGACACCTGAAACTGCGGATTTGTCGTTTACGATGGAAGACACCACAAAGACGGGCTGGGAAAGAACGTGGTTGAGTTCAGACGGGACGCTCCGTTTGCAGGCAAAGGTCTACATAGAGCAAACTCCGGGGTCTGATGTTGACGATTCGGCGCGTACGTGGTTTATCACATCCGCATCGAACAGCGCAACTAACGTTTGGCAAGCAGACCAAAACGGCAGTGATGGACCGGCAGACCCGTGGAACATGTCCGAACTGACGTATGAAGAGAACGGGATGTTATATACCCTCACATGGACAGTTTCGGAAGCATCAGCTGCGACACCTGCATCATGGAGCGGTTACAAGGCGACGCAGGGAGACGACGGGAAGTACAGCTTTGCAGATACAGCGACAACCGGTTTGAGCTATTCAAAAGTGAAGCCTGTTGTAGGGGGTATCTATACAGAGGATGCTTTGGTTAAGATTCTGGATATGTACACAGGGCTACCTGTGGATGGATTGGTGCTATTCGCTCCGTTAGGCGCGGACAATGCTACCGCCAATACAGGGCAGGTGCTTACTGCAAGCAATCCATCAAAGGTGTCTTATACTACTTATAAGGGAATTGCGTGTGTTAAACTTAATGGTACTTATATCACAGCCGAAACTGGCGCAGTTTCTATTTCCCCGATGACAGTCAGTATCTGGGCTGCACCTCTTGTAGCACAAAAGGCTCTCTGGTGTAGTGGTAGCAGTGGTTCTCCTATGATGTATTATTCGTCAGGTAATGAGTTTAGGTTATATTCGCCAGATACAGCAATAGGAACTGGTGCAATAGGAGACTGGCACCATTGTGTTTGGAGTATTCCCAGCAGTGGCAATTCCATATACTATTTTGACGGTGTGGCGATAGGGTCCGTAAAAACGTATGAGACAGGCACAATGAACAACATCAGAATCGGGTACAGAAACTCTGACCAGCCTGCATGGAACGGCTATATCGCAGGATTCCGTATTTACAACAGAGTTTTAAGCGCAGCGGAAGTGGCGGCATTGTATGCAGAGTATCTACCCACAGAATGAGGTTGGATGCAATGAAAGATTACGAAGAATTAGCCGCTTTGTATCAGCGTGTGATACCGTTGCAAGCGTAAGGAGAATGTTCACCATGTTCACATTTCGCGCATTACAGCAGAGTTATCCTGTTCCGACTATTGCAGAACAGGAGATTTTCAGGATTCTGGGACAGATGGAAAAACAGCCAAAATTTGCATGGCTGAAAAAGACGGATTGGCAGAATTGCAAGTATAGATATTGTTATGCAATGAACGTGGAGAATGGCGTTTTAGGCGCATTTTCTATGTTTCATCCGGACACGTTGTATATTGCAGAATACTACAACTCCGATTTTGCACAACCAATTCATAAACCAAGGATATACGAACGGATTCTCATTGATTGGGTGCGCTTAGTTGCCGGGACAATCGTGCATGAATTGTATCACAGATACCAATATATGACAATGGGAAAAATCCTGTATGCGGTGTGCTGTCTGCCTCTTGTCCGGCAGGTTTTGCTTGAACCAAAAGCAACTAAAATCGGAGAAGAAGCAGATGAAATCATACGGAAAATGCAGTCAACTTGACAGCGTTTATTGAACAGAGGAAGGAGTTTTTTATTATGACAATAATTGAACTTGTGCTGAAGGCACAACGGATGAATCTGGAAGGGGTTGGAATCCTCAACAGATTCAGCCTTGCCCAGATTCAAAAAATCTACAACGGCATTGGTCCTGACAGCTTTCCGGATTGGCTTCGGGAGGTCGTAACGGAAAGCGCAGGGATATTCGAACCGGCGGCGGTAATCCACGATGTGGAATATGACATCGGAGGAACATGGCAGGATTTTACGGACGCAAATGAGCGTTTCCGGCGGAACTGTTACCGGCTGGTGAAAGCGGAATACCCGTGGTGGTCGCCTTTGCGGTATGCCTGGCTCAACAAGGCGCGGCGCTGGGCGAATTACTGTCAGCTTTTCGGCTGGGACGGGTTCCGGAAAATCAAACCGGGAGGCGGCGCATGAACGAAAACTGGGCGATTGCCATTATCGGAGCGGCTCTGACAGTCATGACGTTGATCATGGGCTGGATGGCATCCAGTATCGCAGGAATGCGCAACGACTTGAAGGAGTTTGTCGTGAAAGACGACTGCAACCGGGCGATGGACGGACACTGCGATGAAATCCGGAATCTGTGGGGAGAAATCCGCAAGAACTCCGAAAAAATCGCCGTACTGGATGGAATATTGAACAAGGGAAACAATCCATGAACTATACAGAGAAAGAACAGAAGATGCTGAAAATTGCACCGAAATTGATGGCGGCAGGATGTTTGTTTGTCTTTGCCGGGGTCGCGATGATGTTCTGCGGCGGATGCGCCGCAACCGAAACCATGGCGCAGGGGATCACGACCAAAAACGTTTCCGGAAATGGAACGGTCATTGATTCGCACGTCGGGCTGAACGTGGAAACGAAGATTCCGGAGCTGAAAACTACGTTTATTTCCGGCGACATTGCGACGGTAAAAGCCGGTACGAATGCAATCAGTTACCGCGAGGAAAGTGCGGCGAGCATCTGGAACGCGCAGAGCATCACCAAAAAGCGTTTTCTGGCGATCACCTTGACCGATGCCGGAGACGTACCTGCAACGATTAAAGCAGTGGCGGAAGTCATTGCGCGGCAGGAATCAGCAGAAGCAACAGCAGAAGCGGAGAACAGAGAAATTCCAAAATAAAAATTACGCCGGGCTGGGAACGATCCGCCGCCCGGCTTTTACATTACAACCACAGCCAAATCAAAGGGGGGATTATGGCGGCTACATTTGCACAAATGATTCAGAGCGCGTTTCCGGACGCGCAGACCGGAAAAGATTTTACATTCCGAAGCGACGCTGAAGGACATCCGGAAATCGACTATTGGAACAGCGAAAAACTGGGACCTGAACCGAATCTCACGTCTTTACACGCTGAATACATGAAACGAATCCGGAAGCGCAAGGAGATCATGCCGAACGTTGACGACGGAGACCCGGCTCCATGGCTCAACGCCGATTACCAGAAAACAAAAACTCCAGAAGACACACCGCGGACAAAAATCCGCTTTCTCCGGGTGCATGATGCTGGAAGCGGAGAAGTCCCGACGGTGCGAATAGACCCGGACACGGGCATGATTTGCAATTCCACGCACGATTGATTCTGTAAAAAAAGAATTGGGGGGAATCAATCATGCAGGGGAAAGAAAAGTTTTATTCCATTCGTACTGCTGCTCAAAAAATGGGGCTGAAAAGTCCTGCATACGCAAGAAAAATTCTGGGTAATCCGGACGCAATGGAAAAGTACAACGAAGGAGAACGTTTTCTGTATTCTCCGGAACATGTGGAACGTTCAAAAATCATACTGGATGAGAACCGGAAAAGACGACAGCAGGACAAGGGGAAACGCTGCTGTTACCAATGCAGAAAAAAGTTTAATCCGTCCGAATTGCAAAGCGGAATCTGCACAAACTGTCTTGCGTGGAAAACGGTTTTGAATTACAGTTGCAGCGGTGATCGGACGAAACACCGGCCGGATCGCGGGAAGGTTGAAAAACTCAAGGCGGCTATTGGGAAGCTGGAAGCAAAATTCAAGACGTAAAGCGCACGGCAAGCGGGAGATAGAGCTTGAATACCGAGCCGGAAAGCTCGTCGCCGAGGAAAATCATTTTCCCGTGCGAGATAATATCCATGCCTATCAGGAAATCAAATCCGGCGTCATTCCCGGCTTCTGAAACCTCAATGTCCGGTAAAATGAACCCTTGTCCAAGAATAAGGTCAACGCGGTACAGGTTGGCGCGCTCCGTTCCGTGAACACCTGAAATGCCAGTCTGACCGTGCGAAATCAACTCCAAATCTGCGGCGATTTTCTGCGCAATCATGGATGATGTTGCGCCTGTATCAATGATTCCCTTGCAATCCTGAATACGACAATGGCACCCCGGACAAGTTATAGATACAGGAATCGCCAATTCATTCACAGCGTTATGTTTATGGCGATTCTGAAAAACAATTTCGCATTCGAAACCGGATTCTGAAGAATGACACATTATCGAACTCCTGAATGATTTTTAGGTATTGGCAAAACCTCCGGCGTTTGACGGCCGGAGGAAACGGAAATCGGAATCAAATCAGCCGGCTGTCGTCGCCGGATTCATCGCGTTCAGGATGTTCAGCGTACAAACACCGTTGACTGTGATGATAGTGGCGAGATATGCGGCTGTTCCGGTAAGCGCAACAGCCTGCGCCGCCGCCGTGGTGCTGGAA
Organism: uncultured Victivallales bacterium; assembly: GCA_934661375.1. GTDB lineage: Bacteria > Verrucomicrobiota > Lentisphaeria > Victivallales > UBA1829 > SIG94. The sequence goes on along the minus strand of CAKUJH010000012.1, from coordinate 83,049 downwards.
TAAACGACCGGGAGAACCTGACCGTTTTTCAGCTGGACGACGGGCGGAAGCGTTGAAGTTGTCGAAACGGGAGAGACCAGCATGAACAGATCGTCCCGAACCAGGCACTTCAAGCAGGCGTTGATGGAATAAACCACGTTGGTTGAACCGACAACCGGCGCGCCGAGAGCATACCGTTTGATTCTTTTTGTGTTGTTGCAGCAGTAAGCCATGATGTAAAACTCCTATGTTGAGCGATTTACGGTTAAAATTCTCCTGCTCTTGCGAACAGGAGAGGTTGAAACATCAATCAGCAGGAGCTTCCGCAGCCGCAGGAATTGTTGCAATTGCAATTTCCGCCTGCATACTGACCGAACTTGTTCAGGACAAACAACTGCTGATTGGCTTCGGCGAGCTTGCGTTCGATGTCGGCGGTATACTGCGCCTGAATCAACGCGCGGGTCGCCTGACCTTCCGCGGCGATAGCCTGTTTGAGTTCGCAGGTCTGCATGGCGGAATTGTAATTCAGCTGTGCGGTCTGCTGGGTGATGTTGTTGTTGATTGCCGCGCCGGTGGTGGCAATGGAGTAATTGACCCCGGCGATGTTCTGCTGGGTCTGGCAGCAGCACTGCGCGAGTGCGGCTTGCAGATCCCGCTGTCCGAGCTGGGTCTGATAGCCGTTCTGCGTGATGGCGTTGCTGACATTGGCAAAGCCGCCGGCGACAAGGTCTTTGAGCTGCCCGACCAGATTGATCTGTGTGGCGTTTGCCTGACCGTTGTAATTTGCGCCGGCGCGGAGTTCCGCGATGTTCGCCGCGTCTCTGATGGCGAGATCGATTCCGAGAGCCCCGTTTCCGGAGCTGTTGCACCCGCAGCGGTTTCCGCCGAAGCCGCCCCAGCCGCCGCCCCAGCCGCCGAACAGGATCAGGATCAGAATCCATGCCCACCAGCCGCCGAAGCCATCGCCGAAGCCGTTAGCGTTTCTGTTGTTGTTCAGGAGAGCCATAGCCTCCCAGCCGTTGAATCCGCTGCTTGCCGCAGGGTTCACATTGTAGATAGGAACAGCATCCATAATAGATACTCCTTTTCGTTGGTTTTGTTGTTTTTTTTGTTCGTTCGTATGCAGCGCAAATTCCGGAATTTTACTGCTGAACGAAATTTAAAACTGCCCTCTGATTTCTCCAAAAAAAATAAATTTACGTATCAACTGCCCTCTGATTTTTATTTTTTTGGAGAACATAGAGGTCGGGTGCATATTGCAGCAGAAACAAAAAGAGGAAGTGCAATCATGGAAGAAAACGTTGGAAAAGAAAACCCGGCTGTCTCTGTTGAAGAACAGGGAGTTACAGAAGTTTTCAATACCGAGGAACCGGCTGAAACATCTGAATCCGGAACTGAATCTGAACAGGCGTCAACTCCGGACACGGGAAATGAACAGCTGCGCCTTGAAAATGAAGCGTATCAAAAACATTTCGCTGCGCTCAATCAGGAAATAGAGGAAATCCGGCGGCGATTCCACGCCGTACCGGAAGCGGAATCAGATCCGGTGCAACAGCTTTCCAGTGAGGTGAACAGTCTGAAAAACGGTTTTGATGAGCTGAAAAATATGATTGCCAATTCCAGGCAGGAAACGGCGACACAAAATCCGGCGCAACCTCAACAGGGACAGCCGCAAGCGCAGCCGAACATGTTCCAGAATCCGTTCGGCGGATATTACCAGCAGCCGATGTTTCAGCAGTACAGCCCGCCGCTGTTCCAGGCATCCGCGATCATGCCCGCGCCGCCGCTGCCTTATATCCAGACGCCGACCATTATGCCGCTGAATACGCAAGTTCCGCAAATCAATCACATACAATCAAATTTGCACGGAGGAAAGTAAGATGGCAGAACAGCAAATCAACTTGAATGCGCAGGGGCAGAACGCAACCGGAAACGGAAACGCAAGCAATGCGAAAAATACTGCGCATGGGTACACGACAATCAGAATTATTCCCGGTCAGGATGGACAGTCTTACACGCTGGAAATCCTTGAAGCCGAGGCAAAAAACGGAAATCGGATCGACCAGCGTGTCGCAACCAAGATTCTGGCGATGGACCAGCAGTTCAGGGACCCGAATTTCATCAACACATTGCAGCAGATGCGGCAGAATCCGCAGGGAATGCTCCAAAGTCTGATGCAGCGCATGATGGGAGGCGGGATGCCGCCAATGATGGGTGGATTCAACCCTATGATGGGAGGATTTATGGGAAGATAAAGAGAAAGGCTTTTATCATGGAAAACGACAAAGAAAAACAACTGAAGGAAATGATGGACAAAGTACCGGAGAAATACCGGGACAAGGAAACATTTCTTTCAGAATTGAGGAATGCCGATCCGGAAAAAATGAACTGGATGATGCTGAATTTTCTGGTGCAGAAAATGTACGACGGAGTTCAAGGCGAACCGGAATGGCAGAGCGAAAACGAACTGCGGCAGAATCGCAACCGTTATGCAGGGGGGATATACAACGCCGGACGTTACCGCGACAATTCCGGGGATGGCCGGATGATCCACAGTTACGACCTGGGGCGGCGCATGACCGGCGTCGGGCAGTCTTACCGGAGCTACGCGCGCGAAAGCGGCGCAGATCAGGAAGAATACCTGTGCAAAGTCAAGGAACGTCTGGGCGAAATTATCGGGCAGTCCTTGAGTGAATCGGACATCAAATGTCTGATTTGCCGTGAAGCCGGTAATCTCATCAACAAGATTTGCAAGGACGAGTCTTTTGACGCGGTGAAGGAGTTCACCGAACTGTGCATGGCTATGAAGGGCTACACGCAGATGCTTCCGGAAGAATTGGAAATGCAAGCCAAAAAAGAAGCCATTTCCAAGTATGCTGAAATGCTGGAATACAGCGAAGGCAACCGGCGGGCATTCCGTTCACACGTCATGGACGACGGAGATTATGCCGGACGGCGGCGCATGGAAGGACGCGACTTCCGGGATCACCGGGGGATGCTTCCGACTGTTGAAATCGCCGAATTTGGCAGACGCGGACGCGATTCCATGGGGCGTTTCAAGTAAAAAAACGCTCCTCTTTCCTCTGGGACGGGCAGAAATGTCCGTCCTTTTTTTCATACTAAAACATACTCCTATGTTGTGTTTTTCAATGCCAATTCCGGAGAAAAAAGTTACATACAAAGTTACATACAAAATCACCGTATGAAGTAGGGAGGAGGGATGCGATTTAAGTATAAAAATGGTGGAGCAGATGGGATTCGAACCCACGACCCCCACGATGCGAACGTGGTGCTCTAGCCAACTGAGCTACTGCCCCGAATCAATGAGATGTAATATACCCGTATCTTCGAATATTGCAAGGGCTGATTCTATTTTTTATTCAAAATTTTTGCCTTGCTCCGCACTCAGACCGGCGGAAAACCGCATAATACAGAGAAAATACGGTTTTCCGCTTATGTCCGCAGCGGTCAGAAACATTCCGGGTACACTTCGTTCAACGACCAGCGGCTCGGCTCTTCCGGTGTGCGGCTGATCCATTTCCCGTTGGTGAAATCCGGAAACGCTACCGGCATACTCCCCATGGCAATGGACTGTTCGGACAGACAGGTTACACTCATCCAGGCAGCGCAGTCATATACGTCAATCGGAGTGGGCACACGCCGGGCAACTGCATCAAAAAATGCCAGCAGAGCCAGAGAGTCCATGCCGCCATGTCCGCCGACCGGATTGTCGCGGCATTCCTGCCAGATCGGATGATCATATTTTTCATACATATCCTGAACCGGCGTCCATTCATGAACGAGGTACGGATTTCCCGCCGCGTCAATCTTGTCATAACGCGGACTGATGCCCTCAACGTAAATGCCTTTGGCTTCTTCCAGCCAGATTCCCTTCGTACCCTGCACCCGACCGTCGCGGGAATACGGACGCGGCAGCGAAACACTGTGCGTGAGCTGGATGGTTTCGCCGTTGGCGCACCGGATAACCGTTGTAATGACATCGCCTTCATTGAAAACCCGGTTGCCGCCCGCACCTTTCCAGTCATGTTCACGGGCATATGCCGCGAACCCGCGGGCTTTGGAAGCAGTGGATGTCAGGCTGAGGAAGCGATTGCCGCGGTTGATGCCCAGAATTTTGGCGATGGGACCGAGACCGTGAGTCGGATAAAGATCCCCGTTGCGGCGGAGGTTGTGAATGGAACGTTCCTGCTTTTCTTCAATCTTGCACGCCATGTCGCTGAGATCATGTTCGTAACCGCAGGCACAATGAATCAGCTCTCCGAACATACCCTGCCGGACCATGTTCAGCACCATCAGTTCGTCCCGTCCGTAGCAGCAGTTTTCCAGCATCATGCAGGATACCCCGGTAGATTCCGAAGCATGAACGAGCTGCCAGAGTTCTTCGGTGGAAGCGGCACCGCCGACTTCAATGCCGACATATTTGCCCATGCGCATGGCATCGCCGGCAATCGTCAGATGCGAATTCCAGGAAGTCGGTACCAGAACGGCATCCACATTCGGATCGGCGATGAGCTGATGATAGTCGGTATATGCGGCGGGGCGCCGCACCTGATGTTTATCGAAAATACCGTGAATTTTGTCGATGCGGGCAGTCTGCAGATCACAGACCGCAGTTACTTCCACTTCGCCGCGCTGCGCCAGCACAAAAATGGAAGCCAGCAGGGTTTCCGTGCGCGGACCTAATCCGATCATACCGATCTTTACGATTCTGCGTTCACTCATGACTGAAAAAATCTCCTCTGATTATTTTTTCTGTAACATACACTCAAATGCAGACAAAACAAAGAAGTCAAAGATATTTTTCAATAAAAAAGAGTTTTTTTTCAACATTTCAACCGCATTCCCGACACATGCGGCGCAAAAACGCAAAACATCCGGCAGTTTTCCCGTTATCATTCTTGAATATTGACATCCCTGCCGTATATTACGGAATGAAAAAATGTCGGAGGTTGAATCAGATTCATGGATGAAAAATTCAGTCAGACTGTCAAACAGATCATGGGGCATGACAACCGGTACCGGGCGGACGCATACGAATTTGTCAATGCGGCAGTAACGTACACCGCCCGGAAACTGGAACGCGACCGCAAACCGCGCGGTTCCCGCCATGTATCCGGTCAGGAATTGGTGGAAGGAACCATGGATTATGCGGTCATCCAGTTTGGATTTCTGGCACCGGAAGTACTGGAACAATGGGGCGTCCAACAAGGGGAAGACGTCGGAAACATTGTCTACAACATGATCGGAGCCGGACTGCTTTCCGCCGGACCGGAGGATTCCCGCAAGGATTTTCAGTGTCATCCGGAACTGATTACGGAACTGCGGCAGCGGATTGCAGATGCGGCAGATTTTCCGGAGCCGCCGGCTCCGCCGGTTCTGGATTGATTTATTTTTATACAGGAGACAGCTTTGAACAAAACTTCATTTCCCATATTGGCGGACCGGATTCATTCCTGTCTGCTGGACAACGGACTGCGGGTGTATGTGCTTCCGCGTCATGAAATTAAAGCGGTAACTGTGCAGACATGGGTTGCCACGGGCAGCATCCACGAAGGTGAATATCTCGGCTGCGGACTGTCGCATTTTCTGGAACACATGCTGTTTCAGGGAACCAGGGAATATCCCGGCAATGCCGTGTCCGAACAAATCGCGGCATTCGGCGGAAGCCTCAACGCGGCAACTTCCTCTGAATTCACGTATTTCTACATAAATCTGCCGTCGGAACGTCTGCGCGAAGGATTGACGATGCTCGACGACATGGTGCGGGAACCGCTGCTGCCGGAAGAAAAATTTTATTCGGAACGCGATGTGATTCTGCGGGAACTGGCAATGTACAAGGATTCGCCGGTACAGAATCTGTTCGGAAAAGTCCGCGAGGAAACTTTCCGGATGCATCCGGTGCGTTTCCCGATCGGCGGATATGCCGAACGGCTGGCGGACGTTACGCCGGAAATCATGCGCCAGTATCATGACCTGCGCTACACCCCCGGACGCACAGTCTATGTGGTGGTGGGAGACGTTGAACCCGAAAAAGTATTTGATATTCTGCGGGAACGGACAGCCGGCTGGGCGCGCGGACGCATGGATGAACCCTGTCTGCCGCAGGAACCGCCCTGTCTGTTCCAGCGGCGCGCCCGGATTGAATTCCCCTCCCCGCAGGCATATTATGCCGCCAGCTGGCAGTCGCCGGGCGCAGCTCATGCGGATTATGTGCCGGTCAGCGCGTTTGCCGGCATTCTCGGCAGCGGAGACAGCTCCCGGCTGTATGAGGAACTGGTCAACCGCCGCCAGCTGGCTCTGGATCTGCTGTTTTATTCGGAAGCGGTCTCTGCCATCGGCTACTCCGGAGTGGTCGCCATTGCGGAACCCGGCAAGATGAAACCGCTTGCCGAAGGGACTTTCGATATTCTCCGCAAGTTCATCAAAGAAGGACCGACCGACGAAGAACTGAACCGGCTCCGTACTGTCCAGAAAGCGGAATATCTGCGCGAAATGCAGACCAATGAAGGGATTGCGCAAATGCTGGGCCGCAGCGTTCTGCGTTTCGGATCACCGGATGCCGCCGACCGTTATCTGCCGGCACTGGACGCACTGACCCGTGAGGATCTGATCCGGGTCGGCGAACAGTATTTCCTTCCGGAAGCCGCTTCCATTGTGGAACAGTATCCGCCGGAATCCAGAGAACACAGTGCGGCAGTCCCCGCAAAAATTCCGCAGAATATCCCTGTGGCGTTCCGTCTGGCGTCCGGACAGAAAGTCATCTGCCTGGAAGATCATGCTCTGCCGCTCGCCAATGTGTCCATTCTGCTGCCGGGCGGACTGCTCAACGAAAAAACGGACCGGCACGGGCTGACGCGTCTGCTGGCGGAAACTCTGGCGGGCGGCTGTGCACAATATGATGAAACCACCTTCAACCGGATGCTGGAAAGCCGGGCGATTGATCTGGGAATCGAAGCCTGCAATACCGGTCTGAAAATTTCGCTGAACTGTCCGGCGGAACAGCTTTCCGATGCAGTCAGCCTGCTCTGCGCCATGCTGCCGGAACCGCTGTTCCCAACGGAAATTGTTGAACGGGAACGGATTGCTCTGCTGGAATCACTCAAAACCAGACAGATGACGCCAATGTCTGTGGCGGACAGTCTGATGCGGGAAACCATGTTTGCCGGTCATGCGTTCGGGACGGGTATTGCCGCTCTGCTGAAAAGTCTGCCGGAAATCATGGTGGACGAACTGCGCGATTTCTATCGGAATATCTGCCTTTCCGCACCGTGTGCCGTTTTCGGTTTTTCGGGAGATCTGACCCGACAGGATGCGGAAAAACTGGCGGTGCAGCTGGCAAATTCCTGTAAATGGAATCAATTCGTGCCGCAAGCTCAGCCGGAACCGATCTTCCCGACACAGGATATCCGCAGGGAAACAACTCTGCCGCGTCAGCAGGCAGTGGTGCTGACCGCATTGCCGGGAATCCGGGTATCGTCTTCTGACATGGATGTACTGGGACTGGTTCATGCGGACGCCTCCAGCATGGCGTCCCATCTGTTCCAGACAGTCCGCAATGAAAACGGACTGGTCTACTATGCCGGCTTCACGCATCAGCCAGGATTCGGATTCGACGGCTGCATGGGATATTACGGAGCCACCTCCACGGAAGGAGTGCCGAAACTGGAAAAAATATTCCGGGATGAAATACAGCGTCTGGCGGAAAACGGTTTTTCACAGGAAGACTTTGACAACGCCAGACGGATGATGCTCTTCCAGCTGGACAACCTGCGGCAGTGTCCGGGCGATCTGCTTTCAGGACTGGTTTCCGCGGAATTCACCGGGGTCGGCTGGGAATACAGCTGGAACCGGCAGAAGGCATTGAAAGCATTGACGCTGAATGATTTCAACCGGCGTCTGAAAGAACTGTTCTCCGGGAAAGCTGCGGTTACGGCTGCGGTGCTGCCGGAACAACCGCAAAAAAACAAGGAATGACAATATGTCTCAATCAATAGATGAACTGGTCGCCGTCATGAAGAAACTGCGGTCGCCGGAAGGGTGTCCGTGGGACCGCAAACAGACGCATCATTCGCTGATGGCAGGGATGATGGATGAATGCGGAGAACTGCTGGATGCGATCGCCGCCGAAGATGATGAAAACCTCAAAGAGGAACTGGGCGATGTGCTGATGAATATCGTCCTGCATTCGGTCATCGCGGAAGAACGCGGGGCTTTCACCTTCGACGATGTGGTGCGTGCAGTTACGGCAAAAATGATTTTCCGTCATCCGCATGTGTTCGGCACGGAATCCGTGCAGTCGGCGGAAGAAGTGGCGGGACTCTGGGAACGGGTCAAGGCGCAGGAAAAAAATCATGCGCCGAAACCGGATGCATCCGTGCTGGACGGCGTGGCAAACCATTGTCCTGCGCTGCTTCAGGCAGAGAAAGTGCAGAAGAAAGCGGCGAAAGTCGGTTTCGACTGGACGGAACAGAAACAGATTGCCGATAAAATCGGTGAAGAATACGGCGAACTCCGGGAAGCCATGAAATCCGGCGATGAAGATCACATTGACGAGGAACTGGGGGATCTGCTGTTTGCCGCGGCGAACCTTTCCCGTTTCCGCAAACGGGATTCCGCCGAACTGCTGCTGGCGCGTGCGACCGCCAAATTCAGACGGCGTTTCTCTGCCATGGAAAATATGCTGCGGGCGGAAGGCCGCCGCGTGGAAGATTGTTCCGCAGAAGAAATGAACCGGCTGTGGGACAAAGTCAAAAACGGGGAAAAACGGTAAGCAAGGCTTTTTGCCGCTTGCATTTTCCCGATTTGCGCGATATAGTCATCGAAAATATGCGAGGTGTTTTTCATGATTCGTAAACTGACCATTCTGCTGGCTTCGCTGCTGACCGCCGGAGCCGTTGCCGGAGCTGATCCGGATTACAATTCCCTGCCGGTGAAAGCCGTGCTGTTCCCCATCCGGGAAGCAACCCTTTCCACCATGATTGACGGCATGATCGCCCAGTACAATTTCCGGGCGGGCGAACGTTTCAGGAAGAATGATGTTCTGCTGACTTTGGACGACCGGAAATACCGGAACGAATTCAACCGGGCGGAATCCCAGGTGCGGGAAACTGCTCTGAACGTCGACTTCACTAAACAGAAACTGGCGGACAATGAGCGTCTGTTCAAGAACGACCTGCAAAGCGAAATCGAAGTCATCCGCGCAAAATTCGACTACAACGTTGCGCTGGAACGCCAGCAGGCAGCCAAAATCAGCCGCGATGATGCTGCACTGCATCTGCTGTTCTGCTCCATCCGCGCGCCTTTCGACGGCACTGTGGAAAAAATGCTGACCCGCGAATTTGAAATGGTTCGGAGCGGACAGCCGGTTCTGGCTATCATTGACGACAACCAGCTGCTGGCGGTCATGAATCTGCCTTCCGCCTCGCTGACCAAAGTTTCCATCGGAATGCCGGTTACGGTCCGCATTACGGAAAACGGAAAAACCGTAACGGGCGGCATCTATGAAATCGCCTCCCGCGCCGACCACCGCAGCGAAACCTTTGAAATCAAAGTGCTGATCGACAACCGGCAGCATGTTTTCAAGGCTGGCATGTCCGGCGTTCTGGTAAAAGTCGGAGGCGGCAATGGAAAGTAATCTTCAGCAGGAGAACAACGAACTCAAAGCCAGACTGCGGGCTTTTGCCGCGATTCTGCGTCTGGGCCGCGACGCCTTTGCCGCAGCGGATCTGACTGCCGTCGGAGTCCATATTGTCAACAACTCCCGCGCCCTGCTGGCATACGACCGTTCTGCGCTGGTTGATTTGCGCGGTACTCCGCGGATCATCGCCGAATATGCGCAGACCGAGGTCAATCAGCATACGGAATACGCGCAGGCTCTGCGGACATTCTGCGGAGAAATCGAAATCGGGGATGCTCCGTTTGAAGTGAATGCGGAAAAAGAACCGGCAGGCAGACTTTCCGCCAAAGGCCGCAAGGCATGGGAATATCTGACCGGAGACGGCCGCCGGCTGATGATTGCTCCGCTGCGTTCGGGCAAAGCCGGAAACGCCGGAGAAAAACCGTTCGTCTGGGTGCTGGAGTACCGGGACTCCATACCCGGACATGTGGCGGCGACTCTCGCCCTGCTCTCGGCGGACTTCGGCGGTGCGCTGTGGAGTCATGCTCCGCAGAAAGGCTGGTCGCGCTGGTCGCGGCAGCTCCGGAAAATCACTTTCATGCGGGTTTTCCTGGTTCTGCTGGCTGTGTTCATCATTTCGCTGTTCACGGTATCTGTCGAACATACGGTCTCGGCGGAATTTGTGATTCGTCCGAAATCCGTGTTCAGTTCATACGCCTGGTTCGACTGTGTGGTCAGAAACTGTCTGGTGAACGACGGCGATCAAGTGAAAAAAGGCGATGTGATTCTGCGGTATGATACCGACCGGATGCGTTTCCAGCTGGCGGCGGCGCAGGCGTCGTTCAAGGAATCCGATGCCGAATATGAACAGGAAAGCAAGGCCTCGTTCACCGACCGGGAACGTCTGGGCAGACTGAAAATTCTGGCGCATAAACGCGAACAGGCGCAGATTGCCATCACCGAAGCCCAATGGTATCTGGCGCACAGTGAAGTCAAGGCGCAGGTGGACGGCGTTGTCGCGCTGACAGACGGCAGTGCCGACAAGCTGGCGGGACGCGCTCTGCGTCAAGGCGAAAAGCAGTTTGACATCCTGTCCGACCAGGGCATGATTGCGGAAATCATGGTCAACGAAAAAGACGCCTCGGTGCTGGAAGGCACGCCGCGGATACTGCTGTTTCTGCATACCCGTCCGGAACTGCCGATTCAGGTCAAAATCATTTCCACGCGTTTCTATCCGGAACTCACGGAACAGAATATTTACAGTTACAACCTGAAAGCGGAAATGGAGGGAAACGTGCCGGGGCTGCGCTACGGAATGCGCGGTGTGGCACGGGTTTCCGGTGAAAAAGTGAAACTGGGCTATTACCTGTTCCGCAGTCTGGTTCTCTGGTATCGCGGGCTGTAAGATGGAACGCACGGAACCGGCAACTCATACGGCTCCGCCCGGCAGCGGCGGACAGCGGCAGCAGCAGACCGGCTCGCTCCGGACGGATATTCAATTCATTCCGCCGGGCGAACACGGTCCGTATCCTCTGCTCTATGATCCGCTGTCCGAGCATTATTACAAGCTGACGGATCGTTCCTGCCGCATTCTCCGGATGCTGGACCGCAATTATCCGCTGGAGGAATTTCTGGCAAAAGTCAACGACGCCGGAATTGACGCCGATCAGCAGGAAATCGCGGAACTGCTGTCGTTCATGCATCAGAGCGGACTGATGATTCCCGATTACGGAGTCATGAACGCACGGCTGGCACGAATCCGCGCCTTCAAGGAAAAGAACCTGTTCAACCGGCTGATGGGACTCTACATGTTCTTCCGTCTGCCGCCCATTTACCCGGACCGTTTCTTCTCCCGTACCATGCCGGTAATCCGGGCGGTGTTCAACCGGTACACTCTGTGGCTGCCGGTGCTGGCGGCGGCAGCGGGTTATCTGCTGATGCTCCGGCAATGGAATGATGCTTACGCAACGTTTGTCAATTCGCTTTCCTGGGCAAATCTGGTCAATTACTTCTGGGCAATGCTGATCACCAAGGCGGTACATGAACTTTCCCACGGATACTCGGCAAAAAGTTTCGGGGCGCGGGTGCGTTCCATGGGCATCAGTTTCATTGTGTTTTATCCGCGGCTGTTTGTGGACCTGACCGACACCTGGCGGCTGTCCCGCATCAAACGGGCAGCCTGCGACGGAGCCGGGATTGCCAGCGAACTGATTTTCGGGGGACTTGCCGCCATTGTCTGGGTATATGCACAGCCGGGTCCGCTCAAATCAACCATGTTCTACCTGATGACCGTCAGTGCGCTGGGAACCATTTTGGTGAACGGCAACCCGTTCATCCGTTACGACGGGTACTATCTGCTGTGCGACCTGCTGAACATCGAAAACCTGATGTCGCGCGCCAATGAATACATGAAAGCGGTCAACCGCCGTCTGTTCCTCGGACTGGGGGTCTGGCCGGACAGCGGAGACGCTTCGCCGCTGACGCTCTATTGTTTCGGAGTCGGCTCCTTCATATACAAACTGTTCCTTTACACGTCGATCATTCTGATCATTTATTTTCAATTTACCAAAGCGGTGGCGTTGATCCTGATGGCGATTGAAGCCTACACGATGCTGATGCTGCCGCTGATTATGGAAGTGAAGGTGATTTTCATGTACCACAAAAAACTGAATGTTCTGAAAACCATATTGACGGCATTGGCAGTCTGCGCGCTGTTTTCCCTGCTGTTCATCCCCTTGCCGTGGTCGTTTGCCCTGCCCTGCGAGATCGCGCCGGAAAACAGCCGGATCGTCACGCTGCGCGAATCCGGATTCGCCGCCGCTGCCCTGCCGGAAGAATCCCGTCCCGTGCGCAAAGGCGAAGTCATTCTGCCGTTCACCAATATCTTCCTGGATTTCAGTATGCGCCGCTACCTTGCCATGATCCGCACCAGCCAGGCGGAACTGGATCTGGCGCGTTCGGACAGCAGAACCATCTCCCTCAGTCCCGTGGTATATGAAAAACTGCGCATCAACCGGATCTCCTATCAGGAAATGGAACGCCGCAAAGCGGAAATGAACCTGACCGCCGACGCCGACGGCATTTTCATTCCCGCCCTGAAAGAAGTGTCGCCCGGACGCTGGCTCGAAAAAGGCACGGTGCTGGGAAAAATCATTTCCGGAAAGAATATCCTGTACGCCTACGCCATGGACCGGGAAGTCAACCGGATCCGGATCGGAGACAAGGTTGCGGTGAAACTGCGCGGCGAACTGCGCGGCATCGGCGGAACGGTCTCGGCGGTCAATCCGGTGGCGGTTACGTTCCGGGACTCCACGCTGGTGCAGAATCTCGGCGGCACAGTGCCGTGTTATCCGAATCCGCAGAACAAGGAATTCAAACCGGTCAATGTGCTGTACTGCGTAACCATTACGCCGGATTCCCCCCTGCCCCCGCGCATCGGCAGAACCGGAATTGCTTATGTGGAACAGACTTACACTCTTTATGTGGAAATCGGACGGCAGCTGCTGCACGTCTTCTTCCGGGAATTTTCCTTCTGATGAGGAACGGCGGCGGTTCGCACATCAGGAACCGCTGCGGTCGGCGGCTTCCCGCATCAGATCCGTAAATTCTTCTCTGGACAGATCTTCCAGATTCTTGCCGCGGCGGGACAAGGTTTCATTGAACTTGACCGCGGTTTCCGTCATGCGTTCGTGAGTTTCCTCCGAACCGCCGACCAGATAAAAATTGTCCCCATTGGTGACCCGTTTATGTCCGTCTTTGCCGTCCAGTCCCAGCCCGAACAGCGCGGCGGACGAAGTATCCTGTCGTTTGACCATGATTTCTGATTCTCCGGTGATTTCAGTTATTCAGCAATTCGCCGCCGGAAAGATAGATTTCTCTGGCGACAGGTTCGAATTTCAGCAGTTTACCGCGGAAACGGAAGGTTTTTCCACTGGAATTCCGCAGTACCGCAGATGCTTCCCGCGGCAGACTGACCACGGCTTTGACTGCAATGCTCAAAGCGGAACCCGCCGGTTTGAACTCCATCAGCTCAAATGAAGCCTTCACCCCGCCTCCGCTGCCGAACACAAAATCGGAAGCATAATCATATGCCGTTTTCAAGGTTCCTTCCCATTCAACGGTCTGCCCTTTGAACTGTTCGAAAAGCTGTCTTTCCCGTTCGCCGGGAAAACTGGACGGCCATAATTCCGGCAGCAGAGTCTCTTTGTCCAGAGGAGAAGTCTTTTCCTCCGCCGGCGGTTCGGCAGACCGTGTTTCTTCTTCCGGCTGCACCGCGGGATTCGGTTCTTCCGCCGGCGGTTCCGGTTCAGACGGGATATTGACCTGAACCGGCGCGGCATTCCGAACAGCCGTTTTCACCTGAAGTTTCGGTTTTGCCATTTTTTCCGACATGGCAGAAAAGAAACCGGCGGCATTGAACACTGCGCTCAACTGATCCAGAAACTGATCCGGGTCATCGAATATTTCGGGATAACGCACTTCAAAACAGGAATCGGTAATCCGTACAAAAGGATAGGCTTTATATCCTGCGGACAGGAAGGCGCGGCATTCCGGTGTGAGATATTCCCGGAACAGCTCCGCATTGCCGATACAGGCAAACAATTCCGGTTCCTGCACCGTGTCTAAAACAGACCGCAGAGACACCATGGAATCGGATTCCACGCCCCGCTTATCCGTGCAGATGGAAAGCCCGAGCGCGAACGGGCGTTTGAAATAAATCCTGCAGACCGTCGTCGAACTGCCGTTTCCCAGCGGGCGGCAGCTTACGGCAACCTTCATACCGCGGACGCATCCGCGGATTGCCGGATAGCCGTTGTTTTTTTCCGGACGCACAAACGAAAGATCCACTGCACCGGCAGTCTGCATCCATGCCCAGGAATATTTTTTGCCGGGACAGGAAGAACGGACTTTTCCTTTTGGAATATCATCGCCGTCATCCTCGCCGTCATGGTTAGAAGGGTTTCCGGAATTGCCATCCACAGTAGGCACCAGAAACAGAGCCAGCACTGCTTTCACGAGAATCATCAGGACAAAGAAAACGGCAAACACAATCAGCCATGGGATATTCATGAAACTCTTCCTTCCGGACCGCGGTTATTCAGTTTTTGAACGCAGTATGAAAGGCACGCACGGTGTTTTTCATCAGCATGGCAATGGTCATGGGACCGACGCCGCCTGGAACCGGAGTAATGCGCGAGGCTTTCGGCGCGACTTCATCGAACGCAACATCGCCGACCAGCCGGTATCCTTTTTCCGTTCCGGGCGCATCCACGCGGTTGATTCCGACGTCAATGACCACCACGCCGTCCTTGACCATATCGCCGCGCAGAAATTCGGGTTTGCCGATAGCCGCCACAATCAAGTCGGCGGTACGGGTGATTTCCGCCAGATTCGGGGTGCGGGAATGGCAGATCGTGACGGTGGCATCCGCCCCTTTTGCGGAAAGCAGAGCCGCCATGGGCTTGCCCACAATGTTGGAACGTCCGAGAATGACCGCATGTTTGCCGGCAGTCTCGATGCCGGAACGTTCCAGCAGCTGCATGACGCCCCACGGGGTGCAGGGCAGAAAACCGGAGAAGTCACCCAGCCAGAGACGTCCCACATTCCGGGCATGAAAACAATCCACATCCTTGTCGGGACAGATGGCATCGACCACTGCCTGTTCGTCGATCTGTTTCGGTACCGGCGACTGAACCAGAATACCGTGAATCATGGGATTGCTGTTCAGACGTTCAATGACCTGAAGCAGTTTATCCTGCGAGGTTTCGGCGGGCAATACAATTTTTTCGGAATAAATGCCCAGCTCCTGGCATCTTTTTACCTTGCTGGAAACATATACTTTCGAGGCGGGATTGTCGCCGACCAGCACGACAGCCAGTCCGGGACGGGCTCCGAAATCCTTGGTGATGGCTGCAACTTCCGCCGCCGTTTCGCGGTTGACTTCGGCGGCGATCGTCTTGCCGTCGATGATCTTTTCAGCATAATTCATGGGATATGTTCTCCAGTGGTTGTTATTTCCGAAGTTTGTCCAGTTTGGCGTCAATTTCTTTGGCGGCGTCATTCAGAGAACGCATTTCCTTTTTGGAATCCAGTTCAATGGCAATGGCGCGTATCTGTTTGAGCAGCTGTTCGTGCATACGGCGGAGTTTGGGATCGGTACGCAGCAGTTCCTGACGTTTTTTGCGGATATTTTCCTCCAGAACTTTTTTCCGGGCTTCCAGTTCCGCGGCAGCCTGCGGATCAGTGTATTTCACAGCTGCCGGCTGTACCGCGGTTTCTTTGGCTGCCGCAGACAGCATCAGGGCGGCGGTCAATCCGATCAAAAGAAATTTTCCGGTCATTTTCAGCATTCCCTTCCTTCTGTTTTATATACAGCAATATACCTTCATTTTGACCGGATTGCAAGAAAAATCATTCGGCGGAAAAGGAATTTTTTTTACAAAGAATCGGCGTACCGCCGCAGGGAACGCACCCATTGAATCAGACGGGAGATATACTCCGGGGAAAAATCCGGCTCCGGCAATTGCGGATCCAAGGCGTAATTCAGGATTTTTTCCAGAGCCGCACCGCGTCCGGAATCACCGTCCGGCGCATCCGGAACCAGTCCCGACTCCCGCAGAAAAACCAGTTCCGCCGCCGCCAGCTGAAATTCACTGCCGCTATTTCCGGACAGTCGCCGCAGCAGAGTTGCCAAAGCCTCATACGTCAGTGGCAATTCCAGCATCGGACGCGTATGTTTCAGCAGGAATTGAATGTATTCACACAATTTGATATAAAGTTCCGGATGGTTGGCGATGGCGTCAAAATTGTTTTTCGGTTCATGGGAACGCAGATAAAACAATCCGGAATCCGAAGAGTTTTCCCGGAATTCGATGACAAGCTCCCGGAACAATCCGGCATAAGGGAATTTTTTGGAACCCGAACCGCGCGCCCCTTTCAGCAGGAAATCCAGCCGTCCGTAATCCGGGCTGAGCCCGCTGACAACCAGACTGCTCTCCTGAAAAGGAATTTTCCGCAGAATGATGTAATCCGTTTGCAGCAGCATGATTCGAAAAGTTCCGCCTGTTCCCGGAAGAAGAAATCCGCCGGGAACAGGACATTCATGCCCGGACAAAGTGTCCGGGCAGGTTCTTCCGACTCCGTTTTTATTTCAGGAGCAGAGGATAGGAGATCTCCGCAATGCTGCGGGCGATCGTCTCAATGGCGGCAGGAGTGAAGCTGCGGAGTTTGAACTCGGCAAGCACCTCCTTGTCATTGAACAGAGTGTAATCGACCTGGGATACCAGGCAGCGTCTCCACGCCATGGCCTGTTCGTCGCTTAGCGCCGGGTTGACGCGTTTGGCAAAGCTGATCACTTCCATTCTGGCGGCGACAGTGCGTTCTTCCAGCAGACGACGGGTTTCCGGGGTGGCATCCAGTTTCAGCCGGGCGACAAATTTCGCCATGAACGACGCCTTGCGGTTGCAATGCATGTCTTTCAGATAAGAAGAAACCGTTTTGAATACAGCCTCATTGATTTCTTCCTTCGTGGATTCGGCTGTGCAATGAGTCAGCGGCTCAACGATTTCAAGCATTCTTGCTTCAGTCGGGAAAAAGTTGGAGACCGTGGCATAGAAAAGATTCTCTTTCACGCCGAAGTGATAAACCAGGGATCCCAATCCGATTTTGGACGCTCTGGTGATGTCGCGGAAAGACGTACCGGCATAGCCGTGCACCGAAAACAGCATTCCGGTCGTGTGCAGAATGTTTTTCCGTGTCTCAACTCCATTACTGTTGAAACGAATTCCGGGTCTTTGCCCTTTTCCTCTGGTCAGATTTTTCATGTTTTTGCTCCGTATAATTGTTTGTAACCGGCTGGAAAATGATACAAACCGCAGTATCATTTCCGCCCTATCCGATTTGGTTCAATGCAAAAAACTGTACTTTTCAGATTATTGCATCTTCCTTATTATAACACATCTCTGAAAAAAAACAAGAAAAAAGACAGCAATTTTTGAGATTTTTTAATTAAAAATGCCCATAAAAAAAGAAAATCATGCGATTCGGACAAACAATATATCGCAAAAAAGCCGGAAGAAAAACGGTCTGCCGCATGACAGACCTGTCTCTCCCGGCTGCGGATTCTCCATCTGCTATACCTGATTTTAAACCATGTTTCCAGAAAATATTTTCAGAAATTTCCGTTATTCTTCCGTTCCTTCCAGCAGTTTCTGCGCTTCTTCCGCCGGGAGTTCATGAACATCCCGCAGCTGACGTTCCAGCGCACGGGAGCGGGTTCCGATTTTTTCCACATGGTTGACCACAGACTGCAAACTCTTGCGGGTCGAATCCATTTCCTCCCCGAATTTCCGGAATTCGGTTTTGACTGCCCCCAGAATATTCCACACTTCATTGGAGCGTTTCTCTATGGCAAGCGTCTTGAAGCCCAGCTGAAGCGCGTTCAGGAACGCCACCAGATTGGACGGGCCGACCACGGCGATTTTGAATTCCTGCTGAATCTGTTCAAACAGTCCGGGAATCCGCAGAATTTCCGCATAAATGCCCTCGCTGGGAACAAACATCATGCCGAAGGCTGTCGTCAGCGGCGGGTACAGATATTTGTCATGAATATCCTGCGCACATTTCTTCACCGTGCGGGCAAAAAGGTCCTGTGCCTTTTTGAGTTCCGGCGACATGCGCGGGAACTGTTCGTAACTTTCCAGCAGACGGCTGTAATCCTCCACGGGAAATTTGCTGTCGATGGGCAGCAGCACCGGTTTTTCGTTCAGTTTGCCCGGCATTTTCACCGCGAACTCAACCAGTTCCCGACTGTTCGGCACAGTAGAAACGTTGGCGACATACTGGTCGGGGGCAAGGTACTGTTCCAGAATGGCGGTCAGCTGAATTTCTCCGAGATTGCCGCGCGTCTTGACATTGGTCAGCACTTTTTTGAGGTCGCCGACGCCTGCCGCCAGATTCTGCATTTCGCCCAGTCCCTTGTGAACCTGTTCCAGACGTTCGCTGATCAGTTTGAAGGATTCATTGAAATGCTTGTCCACCGATTCCTGCAGTTTTTCATCGACTGTTTTTTTCATTTCATCGAGTCTCTTGGAGTTGTCCTCCTGAATATTCTTCAGACGGGTGTCAATCATAGTGCGGTTCTGCTCGAACTGAACCGAGATTCCCTGCTGGAATTTGGTCTGGAAATCCTGCTGTTCTTTGCGGGCATTGCGGTTTTCCTCCTGCACGGAGTTTTTCAGCTGCATAATTTTTTCATCCAGAGCATGAACCAATTCCCCGAATTTGCGGTCGTTGCGGTCGCCGTGCTGCTGAAGCGCCTGGGTCAGAGCCGCGGAAGACTGTTCTCCGTTTTTCCGGGCGGTGTCCCGGAAGTCCATCAGGAACTGCATGAAATCCGCAAAGGATTTCCGGAGCTGTTCCGACTGTGCGGCAATTTGCTGGCTGATTTCCAGCCGCTGCGCCTGCAGGGTGTCGTTCAATTCCTTGCGGCTGAGCTGAAAATCTTCGGTGTTTTTCCGTTCCTGCTGCTGAAGTTCGTTCCGCAGAGAATTGAGTTCTTCTTTTAAAGGAGAAAAATCCAGAGGTTCACGGTTGTTCCATTTCAACAGCAGCAGAATCATTCCCGCCAGCAGCAGAACATTCAGAATCAGGAGAGCGATAAGCATAAAAAAATTTTCCTTTTTCCGCATATTATACAGCTGATCCGGCAAAAAACAACTGTGAAAAAAGGAAAAAGGAAAGATTTTATGAATCCGGCGGCGCAGAAAATGAATCTCCGCCGTCGGAATGATATTTTTTCAGCGGACAGCCCCGAAGCATTTCTCCGCCAGTTCTTTGGCACGGGAACGTTTTTCCGCATCGGAGAGCGATTCATCCAGCTGAATCTTCACAAAAGCGGAACCGATCACAATGCCGTCGGCAAATTCCGCTGCGGAACGGGCGGTTTCCGGCGTCGAAATCCCGAATCCCGCCGCCACCGGCGCTGGACTGACCGAGCGCAGCAGCGTCAGTTTTTCTTTGAGATCGGACGGCATGGCGCTGCGGGTTCCGGTTACGCCGCAGACCGTGATGTAATAAACAAAGCTCCGGCATCCGGCAGTGATTTTTTTCATGCGTTCCGCACCGGACAGCGGAGAAATCAGCGGAATCAGTTCCAGTCCGTACCGGTTCAGCACGGGTTCGATTTCACCGCGTTCTTCGAACGGCACATCCACGATCAGGACACCGTCCGCGCCGGCTTCGGAAGCCCGGCGGGCAAATTCCTCATTGCCGAGGAAGAAGATCGGATTGTAATAGGAAAACAGCACGATCCCCAGTTCCGGATAATCCTTCCGCAAAGCCGCGGTCAATTCAAAAACCTGTTCCGTGACAAATCCATTGCGCAGAGCAGTCTGCGAGGATTTCTGAATCACCGGTCCGTCCGCCGTGGGATCGGAAAACGGAATGCCGATTTCCAGAATATCCGTTCCCCCTTCAATCATGCCGCGCATGAACTCCAGCGATGACGCCGCCGAAGGACATCCCGCCGTAACGTACCCGACAGATACTTTTTTCTGTCCGTCGAAAATTTTCTGAAAACGATTCATGATAAAATCTCCTCAATTGCACTTCAGAATCTGATTGCCGTTTTTGTAGGCGCGAATATTTTCCATATCCTTGTCGCCGCGTCCGGAAAGACAGACCACAATGGACTGGTCTTTGCCGAGTTTCGGCGCATTCTTGACAGCCTGGGCGACTGCATGGGAAGATTCCAGCGCGGGAATAATGCCTTCCAGACGGCAGAGCAGGTCAAACGCTTCAATCGCTTCCCGGTCATTGATGGCGGTATATTCGGCACGGCCGATGTCATGCAGATAGGCATGTTCCGGACCGACGCCGGGATAATCCAGTCCGGCGGACACCGAATAGGCGTCGAGAACCTGACCGTGTTCATCCTGAAGCAGGTAACTCTTGCTGCCGTGCAGGACTCCTATTTTTCCGCCGTTGATGCTGGCGGCGTGTTTGCCGGTTTCCAGACCAAGCCCGGCGGCTTCCACGCCCACCAGTCTGACATCTTTATCGCCGAGGAATCCGGCAAACATGCCCATGGCATTGGAACCGCCGCCGACACAGGCAATGACTTCATCGGGCAGACATCCGAACCGGGCAAGGAACTGGGCGCGGGTTTCTTTGCCGATCACCGACTGAAACTCCCGGACCATTTCCGGATACGGCGCAGGACCGGCAACCGTACCGATCACATAAAAGGTATCCGCCACCGTTTCAACCCAGTTGCGCAGAGCCTCGTTCATGGCGTCTTTGAGCGTGCCGGTTCCGGAAGTGATGGAACGGACTTTCGCACCGAGCATTTCCATGCGTTCGACGTTCGGCTGCTGACGGCGGATATCCGCTTCCCCCATGAACACTTCGCATTCAAACCCGAACCGGGCGGCAACGGTTGCCGTCGCAACACCGTGCATCCCTGCCCCGGTTTCCGCGATCAGCCGTTTCTTGCCCATGCGTTTGGCAAGCAGAGCCTGTCCGAGTGTATTGTTGATTTTGTGCGCGCCGGTGTGATTCAGATCTTCGCGTTTCAGGAAAATCTTCGCCCCGCCGCAGTAATCGGTCAGGCGTTCCGCAAAGTAAAGCGCGGATTCGCGTCCGACGTAATCTTTCAGGAAATATTCATTTTCCGCCTGAAAATCCGGGTCATCCTTGTATTTCCGGTAAGCGGAATCCAGTTCTTCCAGCGCGGGCATGAGGGTTTCAGCGACATACTGTCCGCCGTAAATGTCATAATGCGTATCTTTCACGATATTCCTCCTGTATTCGGTCCGCCAGGCGGACACGGTTGATTAATTGAGTTATGCGTTCATGATTTTTGAGACCGGGTTCCTTTTCCACCCCGGAACAGACATCCAATCCGGCGGGACAGACCGTTTCGACGGCGTGAGCGGCGTTTTCAACGGTAATGCCTCCGGCGAGAAACACCCGGCGGCGGCGTGCCGGCAGCTGAACCAGCGACCAGTTGCAGACATTGCCCTGCTTGTCCGAATCCGCCAGCAGGGTGAAATCGCGAAACTGCTGGCTGAGCGCAAAGGCTTCCGGCGAAGTGAACGGAATGGCTTTCCAGACTTCATATTCCAGAGACAGCACCAGGGCGTCTTCCGGTGTTTCGTTCCCGTGCAGCTGCACAATGTCCAGTCCGCAGAAATCCATGATGTGGTGAATGTCGCGGTTTTCCGCATTGCGGAACACGCCTGCTTTCCGGACATTTCCCGGCAGCTGGTCCACAATGCCGCGGACCGTTTCCGCAGTAACACAGCGCGGACTCCCCGGTGCAAAGATAAATCCCAGAATGTCGGCACCCGCACGGGCGGCAAACAGGGCATCTTCCGCATTGGTGATTCCGCAAATCTTGATGAGTGTTTTCATATTCATCTGCCTTCCCGGAGTTTGCGCAGTTCCATTCCCGGATCTGCTGCCCGCATCAGCGTTTCCCCGATCAGGTACGCATCCGCGGAAAGTTTTTTCAGATCTTCGGCATGACGGATTCCCGATTCCGCCACCGCAGCGCAGCCGGACGGAATCATTTGCAGCAGATGCGCAGTCTGATGAATGTCCGTATGGAAGGTTTTCAGATCCCGGCTGTTGACTCCGATGATTCCGGCATGGAGACGAATCAGCCGGCTGACCTCGTTTTCCGTATGGGCTTCGCACAGGGCTTCCATGCCGAGTTCATGTGTCAGCCCCAGCAGGCCGGCAAAAACATCGTCGTCTTCAATCAGAGCCGCAATCAGCAGAACCGCATCCGCGCCCGCCGCTCTGGCTTCCAGAATCTGATACCGGTCGAAAATGAAATCCTTCCGGAGAACGGGAACCGGGGTTCCGGCGGCAAGTTCCGCCATCTTTTCCAGATACGTCAGACTGCCCTGAAAATAATGAGGTTCCGTCAGCACGGAAATTGCGGCGGCTCCCGCTTCCAGATACTGCCGCGCAATGGTTTCATACGGAAAATCCGCGCGGATCACGCCTTTGGACGGCGAGGCTTTTTTCAGTTCTGCGATAATGCGCACACCATCCCCGTTTTTCAGAGACGCCGACAGCGATTTTGCCGCCTGACGCTGTTTAAGCAGCTGAAGCAGAACGCTTTCCGGAACATTCCGCTTGCGTTCTTCCAGATCTGCCCGCCCGGCTTCGGCGATGCGCTGAAGTATGTTTTGTGTTTCAGTCATTTCTCGAACTCCGGATCAACTGTTCCAGTTTGTGCATGGCGGCGCCGGAATCAATGGATTCCTCCGCCTTGCGAATGCCTTCGCCAAGAGTTTTCGCCTGTCCCGCCACCAGAATGGCGGCTCCGCCGTTGAGCAGGGAGATTGCCCGGTGCGCCGTACGGTCTTCCCCGGAAAGAACGGCACGGATGATACGGGCATTTTCCTGCGCATCCCCGCCGGTAATTTCTTCCGGACGGTATTTCCTGCCGATGTACATTTCCGGTTGAAGGTCATACGTTACGGAGACGCCGTCTTTCAGTTCGGAAATACGGGTCGGAGCGCAGCAGGAGATTTCATCCAGACCGTCATGACCGTGAACAACCAGAGCGCGGCGGACTCCGAGTTTCGCCAGAACTCCGGCGAACAGTTCGGTCAGCTTTGCGTCATACACGCCCAGCAGCTGCGCCGAAGCTCCGGCTGGATTGATGAGCGGGCCGAGCATATTGAAGATGGTCCGGATTCCCAGTGCCTTGCGGATCGGGGCGACGGTTCCCATGACCGGATGAAGTTTCGGCGCAAACAGGAAACCGATGCCGTGTTCCTGAATGCAGTCCTCCATGACTTCGGGATCGACATCCAGGTTGAAACCGAGTTCCGCCAGCACATCGGCGGAACCGCAGCGGCTGGAAACCGAACGGTTGCCGTGTTTGGCAACACATACCCCCGCACCGGCGGCAATGAAAGCCGCGGCGGAGGAAATATTGAATGTGGATGTGCCGCTTTTACGGTCGCCGCCCGTGCCGCAGGTGTCGATCACTTCTCTGGTTCCATGGTCGATGAACCGGCATTTGCGCCGGAGCATACGCGCGGCACCAGCCAGTTCACTTTCCGCTTCGCCCTTCATCCGCAAAGCCGTCAGCAGCGCGCCGATCTGTGCCGGATTCTCATTCCCTGCGGCTATTTTTTCCAGAGCGGAACCGATTTCCGCTTCGGTCAGGTCGCTGCCGCTCAGGATTTTTTCCAGTTCCGCGGTCAGCATGATGCAAACTCCCCGGCATGGGCTTCGCGGTATTTTTTCACCATACGGATAAAATTGCGGAGCTGCCGTTTGCCGCTCTGGGTCAGCACCGATTCCGGATGATACTGAATGCCTTCTATCAGCCGGGTCCGGTGACGGATTCCCATGAGTTCGCCGTCTTCACTGGATGCCGTGGGAATCAGACATTCCGGCAGAGTCGTTTTATCGACTGCCAGAGAATGATAGCGCACTGCCTGGAACGGATTTTCCAGACCTTCGAACAAACCATGTCCGTCATGCGTTACCGCGGAAACTTTTCCGTGCATAAGACGCTGCGCCGGGACAATTTTTGCCCCGAAGGCATAGCCGATTGCCTGATGTCCGAGACATACTCCCAGCAGAGGCATATTGCCTGCCTGACGGACCAGATCAATCAGAATCCCGGCGTTCTCCGGGCGGCCCGGTCCGGGGGACAGCACAATGGCTTCCGCTCCGGAATGCAGCGCTTCGTCAACCGTGATGCTGTCATTGCGCCGCACCTGCATTTCCACGCCGAGAATCTGAAAATACTGAACCAGATTATAAGTAAATGAATCGTAATTGTCAATCATGAGAAACATGGTGTCATCCTCCTGCGAACTTAAATGACCGGCTGACGGAGAGCCCGCATGACCGCCGCGCCTTTGTTGAGGGTTTCTTCGTATTCTTTTTCGGGAACGGAATCGGCAACGATGCCGGCTCCGGCTTCCAGAGTGAGCGTGCCGTGGTTGATTTCCAGCGTCCGGATCACAATCGCCAGATCCATGTTCCCCGTATTGCTGAAATAACCGACTGCTCCGCCGTATGCTCCGCGCGGCTCGGATTCCAGTTCGTTGATGATTTCCATGGCACGGATTTTCGGGGCTCCGGACAGCGTTCCCGCCGGGAATGCCGCCGCTGCCAGATCGAAGGCGTCATACTCCGGACGCAGCACCGCTTCGATGCTGGACACCAGGTGCATCACGTGTGAATACCGCTGAACCTGCATGAAATCCCGCAGCTGAACACTGCCGGGTTCCGCCAGACGCCCCAGATCGTTGCGTCCCAGGTCAACCAGCATCAGGTGTTCGGCGCGTTCCTTTTCATCGGAAAGCATTTCATCCGCCAGAGCGGAATCCTCCTGACGGTTTTTGCCGCGTTTCCGGGTGCCGGCAATCGGACGGATGGCAGCCGTGCCGTTTTCCAGTTTGACCATCGTTTCCGGAGAAGAACCGATCAGCAGATGATCGCCGTGTTTCAGATAAAACAGGTAAGGCGAAGGATTTATCAGACGCAGTGCCCGGTAGATATTGACCGGATCAACCGGAGTCTGCGCGGTGAATTTCTGTGCCAGCACCACCTGAATGACATCGCCTTTGCGGATGTAATCACGTCCGCGTTCCACCATGTCGCAGTACTGCTGTTTGGAAATGACCGGTTCCAGTCTGACTTCCACCGGCTCTTCCGAAAGCGGATGAGATTTGCGCGAAGTCACTTTGGCGTGCAGCTCCATGATCCGTTTCTGCGCATCCGCATAATCCTTCGCGGGATCGGCACCGGGTTTGACTTCCACGATGATCATGACCGTGTGACGCAGATTGTCAAACACAATCATCTCATCCGTCATCAGGAAAGTGGCATCCGGCGAACCGGTTTTGCCTTTCGGCGGCGGCAGCTTTTCAAATTCTCCGGCAATCTCATAATTCATGCAGCCGATCGCTCCTCCGGAAAGCGGCGGCAGACCCTCCGGCCGTGCCGTAACATGGGCTTTCATCAGTTCGCGCAAGGCAAAAAACGGTTTGCCCTCCGGACTCGGCAGTTCCGTCCGGGTTCCGTCTCTCCGGGTCAGAAATGCCTTGCCGTCCTCTGCCGTAAACACTGCATAGGGGTTGACTCCGATAAAGGAATAACGCCCGATCCGTTCTCCGCCTTCCACACTTTCCAGCAGAAAAACATTTTCATCGTCGGCAAAAGCTGTCAGTGCCGATACCGGCGTTTCCATGTCCGCCAGAAATTCCCGGAACACCGGCACATATTTGCCGCCTTCTCCTGCGAGCCGTTTGAATTCTTCAAAATCCGGTTGATACATTTTTTATTCTCCTGTTTTTGATTATTGTTTCAATTTCGTGTTCATTCAAAAAAAACGGACCGTGAGCCCCCGAAGGGTCCGCGGTCCGTGTTGAAAAATCGGTCTGCCATGATTCAACGGCAGGTGAAACCGGGCGGAACACCTTCGGGAATTCCACACCAGCACCACCAGCAGCCGTTGTTGTAAATCATGTTCATTTCAAAATCCTGTCAAAAAAAAACGGATCACACCTTTTTTCGGCATGATCCGTATTCAAGTTCCAATTTTTTATTTAATTCAGCAATGATTGCACTGAGAAACCTCAATACGGACCTTACAGCCAGTATTACCAACGCCAGGCGCGGTATGTTTCGATGTGCTTCATAACTTTCTTAAAAATCCTTTCGATACCGCAGAATATATTCCGTTTTTCTGAAAATGCAAGCCCGTTTTTCAAAAAAACTGATTTTTTTATTTTTGCAAAAAAAATGAAGGTTTTCTGAATTTATTCTTGAAAAATGCAGTTCAAAGTGATAGATTAATCGAAATGTTATCGGCTGAATCAAAATATGAAGAGGAGATAAAACGTGAAATCTGAATTCGTCAAATATCTGCAGCCCGATTCGATCCTTCTGCTGGAAGGCGAAACCAAAAAAAGTGCTCTTGAAGAAATCATCACTTACGCCACCACCCGCTGCACACTGGATGACACCCAGCTCCGGGAAGCGATCTGGAAACGTGAAAAAATGATGACCACCGGTATCGGCAACGGTCTTGCCCTGCCCCACATCCGCGTCGCGGGTTTCCCCGCCCCGCTGGTGATCATCGGTCTGTGCCGGAATCCCATCACCGATTACCGCACCCTGGACAATGAACCGGTCCGGCTGATTGTTTTCCTTGCCGCCGATGAAAAGGATCAGGAAGCCTATCTGAAGATTCTCGGCAGCATTTCCGTAACGCTCAAAGACAAAGAGACCATGACGGAAATCCTGGCTGCGTCTCCCGACAAGGAAAAGATTTTCAGCATTCTGTCCCGCTGAACATCATAATCTTCTGAAACCGTCGAATACCACCGGAACATCTCATGTTTCCGGCTGTTCGGCGGTTTGTCTTTTTATGCAGAATGCAGAACGGACAGCAGACCTGATCCGCTGTCCGTTCACATACAGATACTGATTGTTTCTGTATCAGGTATAAATCTTGAAATCCTTCAGTTCCGGCACATATTTCAGCACCATTTCGGCATTTATGCCGTTCCGTTCCGCAGTTTCGCGGAAAAAGGACGCCGACGGTTTCGGCTGTGCCTCAAAAGTTGTCCGGTCGATTGAATACAGCCCGAACCGGGGTTCATACGATCCCCATTCATAATTATCCATCAGCGTCCATACCAGAAAGCCGCGGACATCCACACCGCGCCGGATGGCTTCCGCCACGGCGGAAAAATGACGCGCCAGATACAGAATCCGCAGCCGGTCATCATTGCAGGCACAGCCGTTTTCCGTAATCCAGACCGGTTTATCCCGCAGAGTCAGCAGACCGCGCAGCAGATATTCCGGACAGCATTCTTCCAGATAAAAATCACTCCGGATCATTTTGACGCGGTCGCACGCCGGACGCGGCAGGAAAGCACCGGGATGACGTGCCGAAACATAATGATGCGTATAATAATTGATTCCCCAGAAATCGCAGGAATCCTTCAACCCGTCAATCTGTTCCGCTTCCCGTTCGGGAATCACCACTTCGCCTGTTCGGATGGCGTGAAAGAAAAAACGATTGGCAGCCCAGTCGCGCCGTTCACATTCCATCCGGTCAAATTCGTCATCCGGTTCTTCCGGCACGAACGGCGTGTAGGCATGGGCAATCCCGATCGGAGCTTTGGAATAACTCCGGATCAGCCGGGCGGCGTCCGCCTGGGCATACAGGAAATTCGCTTTGTTTTCTGCCGGAATCAGATCGCCGTTGAATTCATTGAACACCACCCAGCCGTCCGTCAGTTCTGCAATCCGCGGCACCAGATATTCCAGATAACGCAGAAAACAGACAGTGTTTTCACGTCTGCCGAATCCGCCTTTTGCCTCAAACCAGGCGGGATGCGTGAAATGATGCAGAGTAACCATCCGGCGGATGCCGCGTTTCTGCAGGTCGCGCATCAATTCCAGATAACGGTTCAGCGCGGCGGCATTGAACTGACCTTCCTCCGGTTCAATGCGCGCCCATTCCACGGAAAAGCGGTAGACTTGCGAGCCGCATTCCGCCGCCATTTGGGCGTCACGCCCGAAACGTCCCCAGCTGCCGCAGGCTTCACCGGAAACTTCCGGGTAGCGTTCCCGGTCTGCCAGTTCTTCATTCCAGCGCTGGGAATGAATATTGTTTCCTTCGATCTGATGTCCGGCAGTTCCCGTTCCCCACAGAAATCCGTCCGGAAAAGAAATATTGTTTTCAGTCAACAGTTCAAACATAATTCAGCACTCCATCATTCTGTTCAGTGATTTCAAGGCGTTTTCCAGTCCGGCGGCGGGATGATAACGGTTCCAGAGAGCCGCTTCATCGGAAAGAATCTTTGCCTTCAATTCCGCCGTTCCGCTTTTTGCAGAGCCCAGCAGACGCCACGCCATTCTGCCGCCCATGTCGGCAAGGTCCAGCGCATGACGCAGTTCCGTCACGGCGTCCGCGCCTTCCGGCGTTGCGGTCCGGAGTTTTTCCAGAGCATTCCGCAGTTCGCCGAGTTCCCGGTCAAACATCCGGAGTTTTTCTTCGGTGATGCCGTACGCGCGAATCGTTTCCGGATTGAAACGATGTTCGAACAGACAGTACAGCGTACTGCGGTCTTCCACCACAATTTCCGTTCCGAGAATATCCGAAAGATGACCGAAGCGTTCCACCCAACGGCAGAGTTCCGGCTCTTTTCCATTGTAGAACAGCAGATTCGCTTCCGCCGCCATGGAGTCCGCCTGCACTGCCGCATCCAGATTCCAGCCCGCTCCTGCACCATGTGCCAGAGGTCCGTACATCAGACACCACGGACGCACCAGGAACTGCCAGTCCGTATTGAGTATTCCCGGCGCGGAAACCGCACGTGCAGCTTCCGCCGCACTTTCAATATTGCGTCTTGCGGTGCCGCTTCTGCCGCAGACGGAAAGATAACTGCTGGTTCCCGGACATGCCAGCGCAGTTCGTCCCTGCTCTGTGAATACGCGCAGATTCCTTTCGAAAGGATAGCCGTCATTATATCCCCAGACCAGAATGGAGATTTCCGGGTCCAGCAGCCGGACGGCTTCCGGGCATTGCAGCAGGATATCGCCCCAGATCTGGCATTTTTTCCCGCGGCGGCGGAGCCATTCGGCGATCCGGTTGATGAAACGGCAGTATTCCGCAAAACGATCACCCAGTTCCCAGGTCTCGTCGCAGCCGATGTTGACGGTGTCCGCGCTGAAACACGGCAGAATCTGTTCATAGATTCCAGTCAGGAAATCAAAGGATTCATCATTCATCGCCAGCATGGTTCCGCTGTCCGGAACATCGCCCCACGGGAAAGCGAATCCCCCATGCGGATACAGCGCAAGTTTCCGGTATTTTTCCTCTTCCAGAAAAACTTCAAAGTGCCCGCAGGAATTGATGAACGGAACCAGCCGGATATGATTCTCACGGCACAGGGAATCCAGTTCACGCAGGATTTGAGGCGTCCAGACCACACCCGTTTTGCGGCAGATCTCCTCATGTCCGGACAACAGAAAATTATCCCGGATTTTTAGCTGCAGTTCATTGATTCCGGCACGGGCAAGCTGGAGAATCAGTTTCTTCATGGTTTCCGGATTGCCGCCCCCGGCAAGGAGAAAACCGCGAACCGGAAAATCCGGCGCGTCTTCGATTTCAAGACAGGGCAATCCTTCCGGATAAAGACGGCGGAGCTTGTCCAGTGTGCCGCGTCCGTAAAACAATCCTGTTTCCGATCCGCCGGCAAGCCGGACACCCTCTCTGCCGACCCTCAGCCGGTAACCTTCATCCGGCAGACTGCGGTCAATGGTTTCTTCCATAATGCGGTCTGTTCCGCCGCAGAATTCAGTGATTTCCGCTTTTTTCGGAACAGGAAACAAATTCAATTCCGGTTTCATCTATGGTTCTCCCGGTTCAGGAACAATACTTGGGAAACAGTCAGTTCCGTATCAAAATATTGAATTCCCTGCGAGTCTGTTCGCAGCGGGATTTCCCGGCCGTCTTCCGTGTGGCAGGATTGCCAGACGCCGCGCGGCAGGAACGCCCGGACTGTTTTCCGTCCGCTGGACTGCCAGTCCGACAGGATAACCGCGCCGTTTTTCCCGTTTTCAAACAAGGCGGTTTCGACTCCGATGCGGTCCGCATAAATCCGCCGGGCATTCATTTCCTCCGGAAACAGCGATGTGCAGAACGCCATCAGTTCCGGCGCCAGACTGTACTGATCGGCTTGGAGTTCCGGCTGCCAGTAATGTTTCATGGATTCCAGAAAAACTGCACTGCTGCTCCGGGCGGCTGCTGCTCCGGGCAGGAATCCGAGATGAATCCAGGTTCCTTTGCCGATCTTGCGTTCGACCGCGGCGGCCGCACCGTTTTCCCACGAAGCCAGAACGCGGTCTCCGTTTTCAACCTGCAATTCTTCACGGGCGATGAAACAATCCAGCGGTTTTCCGGAAACGGATGCCAGACGTCCGCACGCGGATTTACGGAAAAGAACCGGGTCGTATTCGCCGTAACTCATTCCGCGCGAAATCTTTACTTTATCTGACAATCCTGCATTCAGATCGGTTTGCAGACGGTGCGGCTGATTGAATTCATCCAGTGCGGCACTGCCGGCAACCGTGAGGAGCCGTCCGCCGTTCCGGACCCATTCCGCCATGCATTTCCGGGCAGAACGGCTCAAATTCGGATCGGGCAGAATCAGAATGGTGTACCGCGAAAGATATTTTTCCATCAGCGGTTCGGTCAGATAATCGAACGGCAGCTGGGTGCGCGCCAGTGCCGATGCCAGGAAATGCCGTTCCGTCTGCACCCCGCGCGACAGATTGAACGTCAGCGTGGAACGCCAGTCGTCATTGCTGCGCCAGACTTCCGACGCTTCCGAAACACCAAGCGCAATGCTGCCTGTGTTCATGGACGATTCCGCAGTCAGCAGCAGATTCTCCAGTGCGGCGAACCGCCGGTTGAATCTGGCAACGGGACGTTCCCGGTCATTCCGCGTGCTGTTGTCTTCGGAAAAACTCATGTAGAAAAACACATGACGGAATCCGCGCGACAGCGCCTGCGTTCCGGTCAGTTCATTTCCGGTTTCCGTTGCCACCCGGTTCGGCGCCATCAGCGCCCCGGCTTCCTCTTTCCCGTACTTGGCGGCGGACGCGAAACGTGCCGCTTTCAGATCCATGTAATGCGGCGGAATCCACATTTTGCAGGTGAATTCATGGATGAAATAATCCATCAGCGGCACCGCGCTCATTTCCTGATAATCCGGCCAGACGTCATACGAAATTCCGCAGCTTTCCATGCCGAAACGGACGGGGGTTGTCCCGAAGGCACGGCGCATCAGCGACATGTATTTTTTCCAGAAATTCAGAGTCTCCTGATGCCGGAACATGCAGCTGAAATAATACAGCCGGGCGTCTGCCGCATTCCGGATTTCTTTCCGCCGTACAGGTTTTTCCGTTCCCTGGACCGCCTCCTCTTTTTCCCGCAGAAAAGCGCGGAAACGTTCCGGACATTCCTTTTCGGCATACAGCAGATCTTCCGGAATCAGCTTGATTTCATCACCGACCCGGCAAAGGACTTCGCGCGTCCGGTCAATCCCGTACTCCGTAAACCAGCGGTCCAGAATCGTCCGGATCTGCCGGATAGCTTCCTCGTCCGGCACAGGGTGATACGGCGATTTCAGCAGCCATTCCGGTCCGGTGGGAAATTCAATGAACTGGAAACTGAGTCCATCCGGTTTACGGTTTTCCGGCGGCGTGATGTACCAGTTGATGTAATTGAATCCCATCCGCCGCAGGGATGCCATCCGGATTTTTTCCAGTCCGGAATCATACAGATTGAAATGATATCCATGATGCACCCAGCTGGCGGAAGTGCATTGCTTCAAAGTCTCCACTGGAACGGGAATATTCCGGCAAAGATAATCCAGTTCTTCGCGCAAATCTTCTTCCAGACTGCGGATGCGGGTGAATTCAGAAAGCCGCCGCAGCTTCTTTTTCTCATCCAGCGTACCGTCCAGAACAACGGAAATCACGCTGGAATCCGAGGCAATCTGCAACTTTTTCACTACTGCATTTTCCGCCGGCGCGGAAGCAAATTCCAGACAGGCCCGCACACCCCGGACATTTCCCCGGTCGGTCTTGCCTCCGCGGCGGATGGGATTCGGACGCGGTGCATTGCCCGGACCGGGCAGCGGCAGCTGCGGATCCTCAAAAGCAATGCAGAGAGTTTTCCGGAATGGCGTCCGCCGGGGAGTTTCCCCTTTGGCGACCGCCAGTTCGTCCGTGATGTCAATCCACGGCGACAGTTCGCCGGCACGGAACATATCCCGCGCGGTTATGTCATTCCAGGGAATCTGGGCGGCGAATTCCGTGCTGAACGGGATTTTTCCGGATTCTTTCCCCACCCCGAATTTTCCGAAAGTCATCCACGGAAAGAAACGGAAATCCGGAAAAATGGAAACCGCGGCACGCACCGGATGCCCCTCCGGCATGACCTGGTCCAGTTTCAGACGGAAGAACACCTTCGGGCTGTCGGCGGAAAGAACTCCGCACAACAGCATGAACAATGGAAGAAACACTCGTTTCATGGTCATTTCTCCAGAATCAGCAGAGTGCTTGCGCCAACGGGAATATCCTTCAGAATCGTCCGTCCGTTCTCTTTGACCGCCGGATATTTCCTGCCGGTTTCATCGGATGCCGAAGAATAAGTGCCGTGCAGAGCCAGCCGGAGCGTAACCTGTTTGACTGTTTTTTCCGTATAATCCGCCAGCAGAACTGCCGCACGGGACAGATCACGCGCTTCATAGAAACCGGCATCGATTCCCTTCCGGGAACAGGCCGCGGGACGGACTGAATCAATGCCTTCCGGAAGCAGAGACAGCGGCGCGAGATAACGTTCCGCCGCCTCTCTGCTGATTCTGTGGAAAACCTGCTGATGCGGAACTGCACGGTCCAGCGGCTCAAAACTGTTCCGCAGATTTTTCCCTGGTGTACCGCTGATCCGGCAGATTTTCCCTTTGCCGATATTTTTCACCTGCAATCCGTTCTGCTCCGTCATTCCGGCGGCTTCGGCAAACGGCAGGGCTTCATTGAATTCATTGCGTGTGGCGGCTGCATCCCCGGTCAGCACCAGAATTCCTCCGGCATTGACCCATTCCAGCAGACGGCGGCGAACCGCTTCCGGAACGACATCCGAAGCCAGATAAATCACCTTGTACTCCGCGCAATGCCGGATCGCCTGTTCATCCGAAACGATATCAAAGGCGACCTGATTCCACGCCAGACCTGCCGCCGCCAGTTCAAATTCCAGGAAACGGGAATCCTGCGCATTGCGCTGCCAGAGTTCCGCGGCATAGGATTTGACCAGCGCAGCGGACGGCTTCTCAAAGGAACTGTGTCCGTCAATGATCAGATCTTCCATCCGGGCAATCCGGTGATTGGTTTTCTGAAGCGCGGCATAATAACGCAGTTCCTTCATGCCTTCCGGCTGGAACGGCGAAGAGCCGTACCAGTAGAAATGGCGCATTCCGTGGATCAATGCCGAGGTGGAATCCAGCTCCACAATATCCGGCTGACGTCCGCGTTCACTGCCGTACAGTATGCCTGGAACGGTTTTCCCGCGCCGGGCTGCGCTGCGCTGGGCGATCAGACGGTAGAGCGCGCCGTGCGGCATGACCCACAGCATGGTGGAAAGTTCGTGGGACACAGTGTCGAACACTCCAAGTTCAAAGGCTCGGAAAATTTCCGGGAATGTGCGGGAACTTTCCCAGCAGATTTCACCGGTGGCAATCAGACGGTCCGGCGTTCCGCCCCGGATGCCGGCAATCATATCCCGATACCAGTTCAGCATCGCTTCCGAACGGAACAGTGCCGTGTAATAATATCTTCTGCGGAGTTCCGGCGTTACAGCCTTCTCCATAGATGTGAACGGCTCGGCTTTCTCCAGCGATTCCGCCCCCAGCGTCTTCGGGTCAATCTGCCGTTCTTTCAGAAAAGCCGTGAACATTGCGCGGACTTCCGGCTGTTTCAGGAATTTTTCCGGCAGAACTGTGGTTTCATCTCCGAATTTGATCAGATGCGCTTTGCCGCCGGAAGACGGAATACGGCGTCCGGCATTACGGCTTTTTTCCTTCAGTCCGGAATCCGCCGGACCATTGGCAACCCATTCCGGACGGGTTCCCTCAGTGAACACCGGATCGCTGGTTTTCCAGGCATATTGCAGGAATGACGCCGGTTTCTCCACTGTGCTGTATTGAATCGAACGGATTCCAAGAAAACGGTAGAGTTCATTCAATTTTTCAATGGCTTCCCGGCTGAACAGCGGATAGAAATGTCCGGGATATTCCCGTCCGGAAGTCAGAATTTTCTGCGGCAGGGCTTCCTGTTTCAGTCCGAGGGCTTTCAGTCCGGTCAGCATCCGGTCAGTGCGTTCAGTCACGGTGGCGAACTGTTCTTCCGGCGTTTTTGCTTCCGGTTCTGCGAATATGGAAATGACACTGCCGGTTTCCGTTTCGCGGATCGTGCGTACCACTGCGGAATCTTTCGGCTCTGCGGCAAATTCGACCTGCACGGTGATTTTTTCCAGATTTCCGGCTTCATTCCGCTTGAATATCGGACGTCTGTCCTTGCGTTTGTCGTTCTGACGGCTGAAGAATGCAATGTGAATCATGGAAGTGCCGAACGTATGGGACTTGGCAAACCAGCGGCTGTCCGGACGGTAGGGACTGTATACCTGTTTGGTGATGTCAATCCAGGGACTGTATGTCCCGGTCTTCACTTCCGGAACAGACGCCAGTGCATCCCAGTCGATGACACTGTGAAACTGAACCGGAAACTCTTTGATTCCGCCGTCGGCGCCCCATGCGGCTTTCCGGAGAAAGACATGCGGACGCGGCGCAATGACCATGCTTTGAAGGGTTCCTTCCACTGCCGGAACGGATTCCAGCAGTTTCACCCGCATCCAGCATTGCGGATTTTCGGCTCCGGAAACGGTGCTGAACAGCAGCGCACCAGCCAGTAATGACAGCATTTTTTTCAATTTACAGCTCCTGTTTTATTTTTTTTCGTGTTCAATCAATTTTGTAGACGCCCGCATCCAGCCGGGACATTTCATACGGGCGGTAACTCTCCGCATGACCGTCGGTCCAGAGAGCATTGGCGGAGTTCCGGTGATTGCCCAGAACTTTATCCGGAAATCCTTTGCTGGACACCCAGTCGCGGAAATAAGATTCCAGCCGGACGCCTTCGGCAAGAATGATCTTCGAACGTTTCAGGCGGCTCTGCCGGACGGGCGAACCGGCGCATTGGAAACGGTAGCTGGGATTGTAGTCCCTGCCCAGAGCTTTTCCGGAAGATGTTGTTACGATTTTTCCGGAAGGACAGATCTGAACCGGAGAAATTTTCCAGTTCATATAGAAAGTGAATGTCTGCGGCAGGAACAGGGAAGGCATCAGAAAAATACCGGTACACCCGTTGTTTTCCGGATTCTGATTGACGACTTCGCCGGTTCCCCCGAACCGGAAAACGGGGAACACGTCATCGTATGTGGAAAGATACAGCGCATGAACGGTTCCATGCTGTTTGAGATTATTCATGCAGGAAATCATTTTTGCTTTTTCCCGTGCCGTGTTCAGCGCCGGCAGCAGCATTCCCGCCAGAATGGCGATGATTGCAATCACAACAAGGAGTTCTATCAGCGTAAATCGGAACGATTTACGCTTCAAATATGAAATATGAAATATAAAATATGAAATGGATGACAATGACTGTTGTTTTTTCATGGCATGATTCCCCTCTCTGCTGTTTTTCCTGATTTTGAATTCTTCCTCTGTGCTCATTTTCTGACCTCCCTGTCTTGATGTTCCATGTCCGCAACTCCTGTTTTTATTTCATATTTCATATTTCATATTTGAATTGCTCATTCGTAGAAATTGGACTCTATCTGAACATGCCCGTCCCGGATTTCGCCGGCAAGAGCTTTCAGCAGTAATTCCGCGGCTGCCCGTCCGGTTTTGCGGTAATTCAAATCCACTGCCGGAAATTCCGTCAAGGGATAAAGATGTTTCAGAAAACCACCCACCGTAATCAATGGAATTCTGCGTTCTTCGCGGCTCATGATTTTGAGAATACCGCAAGCCACATAGTCGTCTTCGGCAATGATCAGATCCGGAATATTTCCCGATGCAAACATCTCCGCCGCAGCCGCTTCGCCGGACTGCTGATCGAAGGCGCAGGCGTAATGGCACAGCTCCGTCAGCCGAACTCCGTTTTCATGACATCCCGCACGGAACCAGGCGGCGTGCCGTTCATAAAACAGCGGCAGCGGCTGCCCGATATAAGCGGCGGAAATGGAACGTCCGCGAAACAATCCGGCAATCCGGGCAAAAGCGCCGGCGGAATGGGTTTCCACGGAAAATGAGCTGATTTCCGGAAGGGCGCGTCCCAATAGCACCGCTGGAATGCCGGAGTTCCGCAATCCTTGCAGATGATCAGCGGTTATCTGGCTGGAATACGGGACAATAACTCCGCGGCAGGACGGCATTTTGAGTTTTTCCTCCAAACTCTGCGGCGAACTGTCCGGACGGAAAAAAGTAAATTTCAAACTGTAATCCGCCGGAGTGATCACATCCAGCATTCCGTTTATAACTTCCGTGAATGCAATATGTTCCAGAATATCCGGATCAGGAACCAGCAAGGTAATCACCGGATCCGGCGCAATGCGCGGCGGCAATCCGCAGACAAAAACCCCTTTACCCTGTTCGGCGGACAGCACGCCCTCCATAATCAGTTCATTCACGGCTTTATGATAAGGAGTGCTGCTGATGCCGACCGTTTCGCGGATCTTGTTCCGTGACGGCAGCATATCGCCGACTTTCAGGCTGCCGTCATCAATCAAATCCAGAATTCTTCTGCGGAAACGGCGATGCAGCGGTTCGGTATCCGGTCCGCTCAGTTTCAGAAGTTCACAATTTGCTGTCGATTTGCCCAATTTTCCAACCCTTTTAACTTGTAACTACAAGCAATATAAACGGACAATTTCGGAATGTCAAGCGTTTTTATTCCTTTTTCGGCAAAAAAAACGAAAATTTTTTCGAACAGGGCATGTCTAAAAACATATACGGATAAAAAAACAGAAAACCCGCAACAGACAAACTCATCTGCTGCGGGTCACAGTGTCATCAAGAAATATTATTCGGGAACCGGCCAGAAACGCCCGTCCTGACACGGAATAAGGCGCATTTTCATACCGAATGCCGCGCTGAGATTTTCCGCATTCAGAATTTCCGAACGGCTGCCGGAACACTGCACCCTGCCACAGCCAAGAATCATTCCTTTGGTGAAGGATTCGGTGATTTCCTCAATCCGCTGAGTAATGAAAATCATCGTGGGCGAATTGGGACCTTTTGCCAGCTCATCGATGGCGGACAGCAGAATTTCACGGCTGGACAAATCCAGATACACGCAGGTTTCATCCAGGATAACCAGTTCCGGACGTCCGATCAGCGCACGGGCAATCAGTGCTTTGATCTGCTCACCGGAAGACAAACGGTCATAATAACGGTCAGCCAGCCGGTCGGCGCCGATGCGTTCGAGTGCGGCATGAGCCAGCTCGATTTCCTCCGGCTTCGCCGTGCGGTAGAACCCGACCGTGGAATCCAGACCGGACAACGCAACTTCCAGAGTGGTCCAGCGGTGATCATCTTCGGCAGTCCAGGCGGACAGGAACGGGCTTGCCCAGGCAACTTTTTTGCGGACTTCGCGGATGTTGCACGAACCATAGCGGTTACCCAGCACAGAAACTTCCGCGCCGTACAGCGGCCACGCCATACCGAGAATCATCTTGACCAGAGTGGTTTTTCCCGCGCCGTTCGGTCCCAGGATAAACCAGCGTTCGCCGCGTTCCACCTGCCAGTTGAAATCATGCAGGATGGTATTGCCTTCCAGTTTCAGGGTGGCGTTGCGGATCCGCAGAGCCGGAGTGTTTTCGCTGTTCATTTGGCTTCCTCTCCCCGCGGATAACTGCCCAGCACCCGCATAGCCTGTGTCATGGGATAAAGTTTTTCCAGGGCGCGCGCCACATTTTCATCGTCTTTGTGTCCCAGCAGGTCCACGAAGAAATAATATTCCCAGTTCTGCTGACGGGACGGGCGGCTTTCGATCATGGTCAGGGTGATGCCCTCCTCTTTAAAAGGAAGGAGAGCATCGAACAGGACGCCGACGCGGTCTTTGAGAGCGAAACAGAGCGAAGTCTTGTCATTGCCCGTGCGTTTGGGGGTCTGACTGCCGATCACAAAGAACCGGGTAGTGTTGTTGGGATTGTCTTCGATGTTTTCCGCAAGGACGTCCAGACCGTAAATCTCGCCGTTGAAAGAGCTGGCAATAGCGGCGGAAAACGGTTCTTTTGCCGCGAGGGAAGCCGCTTTGGAATTGCTGGAGCATTCATGGATTTCCACATCGGGCAGATAACGCGCGATCCAGGCGCGGCACTGACCGAGCGACTGGGCATGACTGTAAAGTCTGCGGATCTGTTTCAGTTCACATTTGGACAGCAGGCTCTGATGAACGCGCATATTGATTTCCGTGCAGATTTTGGCATCGGACTGCGCAAAAATGTCCAGCGTATGGGTAACTGCCCCTTCGGTGGAATTTTCGATCGGCACGCAGCCGTAGTCGGCGCGGCCGTTGGTTACATCGTCAAAAATATCATCGATCGTGCTTTTGGAAAGATACGCCACGCTGTGTCCGAATTTGGAAATGGCGGCAATGTGCGTAAACGTGCCTTCCGGCCCGAGATAAGCCACATTGAGCGGATGTTCGAGCGCGAGCGCGCCGGACATGATTTCGCGGTAAACCGCTTTGAGGGTTTCGTTGCTCATGGGTCCGTGATTGAGTGCGGTCACTTTTTCAAACACGATTTTTTCGCGTTCCGGGACATAAACGGCTTTCATGTTGTCCCGTTTGAACTGGCCGATCTCAAGGACCGTGGCATAGCGTTCATTGAGGAGTTCGACGATTCTGGCGTCCGTCGAGTCGATCTTTTTGCGAAGTTCATCTAAATTCATGTTCAACTCTGTTGTTAATTGTGAGCATGTAATTTACCACAAATTTGCGAATATCGCAAGAGTTGCTCTTGATTTTTATTGAAAAATTGCGATATTACCGGATGACAACAAGGAGAAAAAACCAAAATGCATATCAATCCGGTAATTGTGAAGACCGCATTGCTGCTGGTCTGTTCCAATCTGTTCATGACATTTGCCTGGTATGGACACCTGAAAAACATGTCGTCGAAACCCTGGTGGATTGCGGCGCTGGCAAGCTGGGGAATCGCGCTGTTTGAATACCTGATACAGGTTCCCGCCAACCGGATCGGCTTTCAGGCGCTGTCGCTCGCCCAGCTGAAAATCATGCAGGAAGTCATTACGCTTTCGGTGTTTGTACCTTTTTCCATATTGTATATGAAGGAAGGCTTCAAACTGGATTTCATCTGGGCGGCACTGTGCATGATCGGCGCGGTGTATTTCATGTTCCGCTCGTGAGGAGGAGACGTCATGAACCGGGGCAAACCGCAGAAATACGACCAGCTGGCGGAACAGATTCTGGATTCGATCCGTTCCGCCGGGCTTGCTCCCGGAGCGAAACTGCCGTCGGAACGGGAAACCGCGCGGCGTTTTTCCTGCAATCACCTCACGGTGCGGAAAGCTCTCCGGCTGCTGGCGGACCGCGGCGAAATTCATTCGCTGCCCGGACGCGGCAGTTTTCTGGGACCCGCCGGCGGACCGGAACGGCAGGAACGCAGATGCGACCGGATCGGATTCATTTTTCCGGATGATGAAATTTTCTATTACCGGATTTTTGCGGAAGTCGAACGCATGGCGGCGTCCAACGGCCTGCACCCGGTGGTTCATCTGACCGGCGGCTCAGTGCGCAAGGAAAATGAACTGCTGGACTACTTTGAACATTCTGGAGTTCCCGCCCTGATAGCCGTGCCGAACCGGTTCTGCGCCGAGCATTACCGCAAACTCCGGATTCCTGTGCTGTTCTTCGACATGCGCCTGCCGGAACTGTCCATTCCACAGATCATTTCCGATGATTATTCCGGTGCGCTTGCCGCCACGGAACAGCTGATACAGCTCGGACACACCCGCATTGCGCATATCGGCAGTGAATACGATTTCACCGGGGAACAGCGTCTGAACGGTTATCTCGACGCTTTCCGCAAATACGGCATAACGCCGCAGGAATCCCTGATCCGGATGCGCTACCCCAGCCGGGAATGGGGTTATCATGCCATCCGGGAACTGTTCGCACTCAAACAGCCGCCCAGCGCAGTTTTCTGTGCCAACGACACCATTGCGGCGGGAGTCGTCAATTTCTGCGCCGACCGGAAAATCATTATTCCGGATCAGCTTTCCGTAACCGGATTCGGAGATACGCCGACTGCGGAATACCTGAATCTGAACAGTGTCAGCCAGAATGCAGGAAAAATTTCCGGCGCGATCTGTTCCAATCTGCTCCGTCTGCTGAACCATGAACCCGTTCCGCCGCTGACTGTAATTCCCACATCCTGCATTGTCCGGAAGAGTGCCGCGGCTTTTTACTCTTGAAAACCGGCGAAAAAGTTTGCCGCGGGGGATGAAATTTCAGAAATATGCTGTAAGTTACCTGTATCATAAAAAAACAGAAAAACAGGATCATCATGAAACAGAGATTTTCAAATATGCTGGAACCGCCGGAACTGTCCGGCAAAAAACAGGAACCGCCTCTCGGCGAAGGCATCACCTTGTGCGTAACGGCTCTGGTGCTGCTGCTGTTCGGACTGGCTGTGCTGTATTCCACTTCCTACGGCATCCGCGGCTCCAGTTCCTATTATTTCATCCGTCAGATTCAGTGGGGAACCGTCGGACTGGCGGGATTCGCCGCAGTT
Source organism: uncultured Victivallales bacterium (assembly GCA_934661375.1). GTDB lineage: Bacteria > Verrucomicrobiota > Lentisphaeria > Victivallales > UBA1829 > SIG94. The sequence continues at coordinate 41,995 of CAKUJH010000012.1, read as the reverse complement.
CTGCTGATCGGCTATAAAAAACTTTCCGACTGGAGCTGGCTGTTCATGATCATCATTGCAGGACTGCTGTTCGCCGCCCTGCTGTTTCCGCCGATCAAAGGAGCCAGACGCTGGATTCAGCTGCCGGGGGGCATCGGCAGCATCCAGCCTTCGGAATACGCCAAAGTGATCATCGCTCTGTTCATGGCGAAACTCTGTTCAGATAAAATCAAAACCATTGAAACCACTCCGTTCAAATTCATCGTGCTGTCCTGTCTCTGCTGCGGACCGATCATTGCGCTGGTCATGGTGGGAAAGGATCTGGGGACGACCCTGCTGTTGACTCTGATTGTTTTTTCCATGCTGTATGTGGCGGGAGTGCGGCTGCTGTACCTGTTCCCGGTTCCGCTGCTGGGGGCGCCGTTACTTTTCTTCATCATCAAATATTTCAGTCCGTTCCGGTGGGCGCGAATTGTTTCCTTCCTGGACCCCGAACTGCATCAGGCGAAGAGCGGATACCAGCTCTGGCTGTCGCTGCTGGCATTGGGCGCCGGCGGCTGGACGGGAGTCGGTTTTGCGGAAAGCCGGCTGAAACAGGAATATCTGCCGGAAGCACATACGGACTTCATTCTGTCGATTGTCGGCGAAGAACTGGGATTCATCTGGATGTGCGTGGTGATTCTGGCATACCTGGTCTTCGGCTTTCTGGCGATTTCCGTATGTGTCCGCGCCAGAACCCGGCAGGGAATGTTCCTGGTCTTCGGACTGACCACATATCTCTCGATTCAGGCGGTCATCAACATCGGGGTGATTTCGGGAGCGTTTCCGACCAAGGGGATGCCCGCGCCGTTCATCAGTTACGGCGGCAGCAGTCTGGTTGCCTGCATGATTGCCACGGCATTGATTGTCAGCGTCGCTCTCGACGCCGCCTACCCCGATTATCCGGAAAATATCAAAAACAAACTCAAAGGGCTGCTGAACAGAAATAAACAGAACGAACAGCAGACCGAAACGACAGGGAGTTCTGAAAAATGAATTTGCACAGACTGTGCGTCAGCTGCGGCGGGACAGGCGGACATTTTTATCCGGGTCTTGCCGTGGCGCGGGAATGGAAACAGCAAGGCGGCGAAGTGCTGCTTCTGCTGGGCGGCAAACATGCTGACAGCCAGATCAAAACAGCGGAAGGATTCGGCATTCCGGCGCAGAAAATTCCGGCGGCGCCGCTGGCACATTCACCCGGAGGACTGCTGAAATTCATTCATACGGATTTTCAGGGATGGCGCAGCTGCCGCCGGTTCTGCAGACAATTCCAGCCGGATGCGCTGCTGGCGATGGGCAGTTTCGCGTCTTTCCCGCCGATTCTGGCGGCAAAGACTCTGCATATTCCCGTGTTTCTCCACGACGGCAATGCGCGTCTGGGCAAAACCAACCTGCGGATGAGTTCCTGGGCAAAGGCCATGGCACTGTCCTTTCCCACCCGCGACCAAGCAAAATGCAAATGTCCAACCGTACTGACCGGTATGCCGCTGCGTCCGGAACTGCTGCAGAAGAAACTGACCAAGGCGGAAGCCGTGGCGGAAATCAACCGCCGCTGGAATGCGGATTTTTCGCCGGAACGTCCCACGGTTCTGATTTTCGGCGGTTCGCTCGGCGCGGCACGAATCAATGACAACTGCCGCATTCCGCTGGATTTTCCGGCTGACGCCATTCAGCTGATTCATCTCACCGGACCGGACAAATTTGCCGGGCTGAGCGATTATTACCGTCCGGCGAAATTTCCGCATCTGCTGCTGGAATCGTCGCCGGATATGCAGCTGTTCTATCAGGCGGCGGACTGGGTGGTCTGCCGGGCTGGCGGCAGCACGGTTTCGGAACTGGCATGTTTCGGCAAATATGCCCTGCTGGTTCCCTACCCTTATGCGGCACAGGATCACCAGACCGACAACGCGCACTGGCTGACCGATCCACAGGGTGCGGAACTGATTTGGGATCAGGCGCTTACGCCGGAATATTTTGTCTCGCGGCTTCAGGCGTTTCTTGCCAATCCGGAACAGTTCAGGGAAAAAGGCGAAAAATTGCGGTCGCTGGCATTTCCCGATGCCGCAAAACGCGTCCTGAATATGATTGATTCCATGATTGCCAAACCGCAGTGAGAAAGGATTCCCATGCGTCTGTTTCGCTATGAACAGCTTGCCGAATGCATCCCCGGCAGCACTGTCCGGCTGGATAAGGAGGAAAGCGCACATCTTTTCCGCACCCTGCGCGCTGAACCCGGAGAAAAATGCCGTCTGCTGGATGGTGCGGGCAGAATGGCGGATGCGGAAGTTCTGCCGGGAAAAATGCTCCGGGTCGAACGGCTCGAAACGGTTCCGCCGCCGGAAGCTCCGATGCTGCACATGTATATTGCACCGCCGCGGCGGCAGAAAATGGATCAGATTCTGCGTCAGGCGGCGGAACTGGGCGTCTGGCGGATTGTTCCAATGCTCTGCGAACGTTCCGTTTCCCTGCCCGACAGCGATTCCGTCAACGGACGCTGGAAGGAGGTTCTGTTTGAAGCCTGCAAACAATCCGGCAATCCGTTCCTGCCGCAAGTCTCTGCGCCCATGAAGTTTGCCGATGCGCTTGCCGATTCCGGAAAACAGTGCGGACTGCGTTATTTCGGGTCAGTAATGCATAGACAGACAGAAGAAACTGTTTCCGGCAGCAAAGCCGCTGCCTGGTTTGTAGGTCCCGAAGGCGGGTTCACGGAAACAGAGGAAAAGCAGATGCTGGAAGCCGGTGTGCAGCCGCTCCATTTCGGAAACTGGGTTCTGCGCGTGGAAACGGCGGCGGTCTGTGGATTGTGCCTGATTCATGAAATGAACCGGCATTGAGATTCTGAAAAAATGCCGCGCCGGGAAATTTTTCATCCCCAGACGCGGCATTTTCCGATTCGGTCAGAACTCGATTGTATTCAAGAAGTTCTGCCATTTATCCGCAGGAAGGCTGCCGGCAAAAACATCCGCTCCGGCGTATGCCTCGATGATGTTCACCGTGTCGCCATCCACGGCTGCCACCACGCGGTAAACGTATTTTTTCCCGCCGATCACCGGCTCCGCGGAATATTCCAGTGCGTCAAGCCCGTCCACTTTCAGTTCGCGGACCGACACAGGAACCTGGAAACGGTTTTTCAGAACCTTTTCGATCATGCCCCGGTAGAATGACAGATCCGCATACTTGTTTCCATACCAGCGGACTGAAATGGCGGCGTTGCCGTGCGTGTGAAGAGAAATCACGCATCCGTCGCCGGAAACCGCGGTCCTGCGGCTGCTCTGCACAAAACCGTCCGGCAGCTGCAGACCGAACAGGAACGACTCCGGCGAAGCATTCATGGGAATCATGACCGGAGGATTCAGCAGGACGGAACCGAGCTGATTCACCCAGCCAACCGGAGAAACAGCCGTATGAAGCACCACCGGACGGCGGACATTGAAGTTCACATATATGGTGATGTATTCGATCTGTCCGCGCAGATTTTTCTGCTGTGCCTGGAGACGTTCCAGTTCCGTGGTCACGCGGGTGAGTTCCTTTTCAACTTTCACCATCTCCTCGACCTTGCCGGCTTTTTCCAGCAGCGCGAGCAGGCGCTGACGCGATTTTTCCAGATTGTCCAGCCGGACTGCAAGGTCCGTGGTTTGTTCCGTGACGTCTTCCCCGTCGATGCTGACCGATTCCAGCGAGCCGGTTTTTGCCAGCGCTTTGAGCGCATCGTCGCCGCGTTTGACGGGAACAGCCAGCGTAATGGACCTGTCATTCATGCGTTTGACATAGCCGCCCAGGCTGCGTGCGCAGTCGCGCGCCTGAAGAAGTGCCGCCCTGACATCGGCGACATTCAGCAGGAGCCGTGCGGTGAAAGCCATCTGCCGGCCTTCCGGAGCCTGGAAATTGTTATCCGCCGGCACGGAAGTTTCCATGGAGCGGACCGCCATTTCCGATTTCCGGGCGACGGCGGAGACCGGTTTGACGAAATCCTCCGCGGGCATGGAATCCCCGCTGCCGGAATCATAAAACGCCGTGTCTTCCGAAACACAGCCGCCCGCCGTCAGCAGGGCCACTGCCGATACGAATGAGAAAAACTGAAGTTTCATTCTGCTGTTCCTTTCCTATTATGGTTTCTGTCCGGCAAGACGTTCAGCCAGACGTTTTTCCACTTCTTCAAACAATTCCTCCGGTTCGAAACGCCGGATCCTGACCGCCGCGCAGTAAGCCTCCAGAAACGTCCGCCGCTGTTCCGCTGTAAAATGGAAAAACCGCAGGAAATTCACGAAATCATCCGGAATCATGCGTTTCATTCCGGCGTTGGAAAGTTTCCGGCAGGACGCCACATCAATCCAGACAATGTCCAGCAGATTGCCTTCTGAATCGGGTTCGGGACGTTTCCGCCAGAGTTCATTTGCGGGGGTGAATCCGCGGTGATAGTAATTGGCGTCATGGAGTTTTGCCAGCAGCTGGAAATTGCGGCGGCAGAACTCGTCGCGCCAAAGTGTTTCCCCGGCAAGTTCACCGTCCGGATAGAAGGGCCGGCCGTCCCGGCAGTTTTCCGCAAATTCGGTAATCAGAAAGCTGGACTGCGGACGGAAGCAGGACCGCCGGTCCCCCGCGCCGAGCAGCTGCGCCATCGGCAGACCGAGCAGTTCAAAACGCTGATAATTGAGGGCTTCCTGTGCCGGCGGGGTGGCATGGAACAGATATGGAAACATTCTCAGTTTGCGGTATTGCTTGATGGCGATCTCCCGTCCGGCGGATGTCCGGATTTTCAACACGAATTTGTGTTTAGTGTTCCACAGGAATTCATTGCCGCTGTCCTCACGGTTTGCGCCGGAACGGATCATCTCCTCGTATTCTCCGGCGAAATCCGTGCGCAGCCAGCGCCAGGAACGGGAAAAGCAAATCTCTTTCCCCGTAAAAATATCAGATACGGTTTGAGCTGTCATAATTCATCCTTCAAAAAAATTCATGCCGCGGAATCCGCTCCGCCCTCATACTTTATCACCGTCCGGATGATTTTGCATCCGCAAAATCTTTTTTTTTTGCAAAAAAAAACCGTTACAGCGACGGAACAAGTTGAAAAAATCCGGGAAAATGATAACTTATATGGTCATGCACCGCCGCCGTTTTCCGCAGAACGCCCCGGTGAAAAGAAATGCGGCATTTATTTTATGAATTTAAGGAAAGAGGTTGCAGACTCATCATGGATGAAGCAATGGACAAAGCGCGCGTGTGGCTTGAAATTGATCTGGACACGGTGCGGGAAAATTTTCTGAAAATCCGGAAAGCGGCAGCTCCGGCGCAAGTGATGGCTGTCCTGAAAGCCAATGCCTACGGACTGGGGGTCCGGCCCATTGCGGAAACACTGCTGAAAGCCGGCGCGGCGGGATTCTGCGCCGCCACGCTTGAAGAAGCCCTGTTCCTGAAACAATACGGAAAGCCGGTGGAGATCCTCGGCGGGGTGCTGGATTTCGAACGGGAAGCCGCCGTTGCCCATGGTCTGATTCTCGGTTTGACCGATTTGGAATGCGCACGGAAAATCAGCGAGGAAGCGGTCCGGCAGAACCGAATCGCCGAATGTCATTTCAAACTGGATACCGGCATGGGGCGTCTGGGTATTCTGGCACGGGATGCGGTCAGGGTCATCCCCGAAATTCTGCGTCTGCCCAATCTGGACTGCTGCGGAATCTACACGCATTTTCCATCCTCGGAACGCGGTCCGAACGAAGAGAATCTTGTCCAGATCCGGCGTTTCCTTTCCGTGATTGAACAGCTTGCCGCAAAAGGAATCACCTTCCGGAAAATTCACATGGCGAACAGTGATGCCATCAATCACCTGCCTATGACCCATCAGCCGCCGTTCACCCATGTCCGCGCAGGAATTGATCTGCACGGTTCGTTTTCCGGAGTCAACAACAATCTGGAACTGAAACCGGTCTTCTCGCTGAAAGCGCGTCTGCTGGCACACCGCATGATGCCTGCCGGACACGGCATCGGCTACAACTCGACCTGCCGTCTGACCGGAGATACCCGGGTCGGAACCGTTACCGCCGGATATGCCGACGGCATTCCGCTGGGCATTTCCAACCGGGGCAAAGTCATTATCCGCGGAAAAGTCTGTCCCGTGCTGGGCCGCATTTCCATGGATTACCTGACCGTATCGCTGGAACCGTTCGGCGATGAACCTCCGGCACCCGGCGAAACCGTTACGCTGATCGGACAGGAAGGTCCCGCGGCGGTTTCCACGGAAGAATGGGCGGAATGGAAAGGGACACACCCGTACGATGTGCTGTGTTCTTTCAGTCCGCGCGTCAAACGTTTTTATCTGCCATCCAAATAAAGAAAGGTTTTCACATGAAATATCCGAACCCGAAAAAATTCGCCGCGCTCTGCTGTGCCGGACTTGCCGGACTGCTTTGCGCCTGCATCAATGTGGATTACACCCAGGCTGCAGAATTTCCGCCGCTGCCGGAAGACATCCGCGTAGTAACGTACTATGAAAATTCGCAGTTCCCCGTACCGGAAAAAGAACGCATTCTGGTGGGCGATGTTACCGCCGAGGCTTCCACTGCCAGTTACACCCTGGCGGAAATCAAACAGAAACTGGTCCGCACGGCACGCAAACATGGCGCAAACGCCATACTGGTGCTGTCCATCGACCATAAATTCGACGGACGGGTCCGCAGCGATCAGGTCAAGAACATGTCCGCGCCGTCCTGGACTCCGGTCGACACTTCCGCCAGCGATATTCAGGAACAGCATAATATGGATTCCTATGTCAACGGCAAAGACGGCACGCTGCCGGTTTACCGGATCACGGTCAAGGCGCAGTTCTACAAAATCCCGGACCAGGCCCACGCCAGAGAACGGATTATTGTCCCGGATGCTCCGCCCGAACCCGGCTCGGAAACGGCTGTCAAAAAACAGGATGCCGCCATCAACATTCATTCCAACGGACCGGCTTCCGAAAAATGAACGCTCCTGAAGAAATCAGCCTGACCAAATATCTCAGCACGTCGGGCGTCTGTTCCCGGCGCGGCGCAGAGGAACTCATCACTGCCGGCAGAGTCTCTGTCAACGGCGTCACGGCGGAACGCGGCGCCATGCGGATCAGCCCCGGCGACAAAGTTCTGTTCGACGGCAGACCCATTGCCCCGCCAGCCGAAAAACTGTATATCATGCTCAATAAACCGCGCGGATATGTCTGCACTCTGGAAGACCGCCATGCCGCCAAAAAAGCGGTGGATTTGATTCCGCAGGCAAAAACCGTGCGTCTGGTCTCCGCCGGACGCCTGGACAAGGACAGCGAAGGGCTGATTCTGTTTTCCAACGACGGCGATTTTGTGGCACGTCTCACGCACCCGCGCTACGAAGTGGAAAAAACCTACCGGGTCAGTCTGGCGGGGGAACTCACCCCGGAAGCGATCCATATTCTGACCACGACCGGAATCCGCGACAGAGGCGAAACTCTCCGCGCCCGTTCCATCCGCCCTGCCGGTCCGGGTCATTACGAATTTGTTCTCGGTGAAGGAAAGAACCGGGAAATCCGGCGCATGGCGGAACATTTTCATCTGGAAGTACGCCGGCTGGCACGCATCGCTGTTGGCAATGTCCGGCTCGGTTCCCTGCCCTGCGGAGAAACCCGCAAACTTTCCCCGGATGAAATCAAAGCACTATTCCAACCTGCAGCAAGGAGGACTCATCATGCAGAAATATCTCGATCTGTTGAAAGAACTGATTCGTCTCCGTCCGGTTTCCGCCGATACGGACGCAGTCAACCGCGTAACCGGCAAACTCCGCAGTTTTCTGGAAGACCACGGACTTCACTGCACAGAGGAAGAACTGAACGGCCGTAAAATTCTGTTTGCGTCCACGGTTCCGGAAAAGACCCCTGACCTGCTGCTCTGCGCGCATGTCGATGTAGTTCCCGCGGCTTCGGAAAAACAGTTTGAACCGGAAGTCCGCGACGGCTGGCTTTTCGCCCGCGGCGCAGATGACTGTCTCGGCAATGCGGTTTGTATCGCGAAGGCTCTCTGCGAGGCGGATCAGAACGCATCCGTCGGAGCTGTTTTTTCCGCAGATGAGGAAACCGGCGGAGCGACCGTCCGGCACATGGTTCAGCTGGGATACCGGGCAAAACGCATGATCTGCGTTCTGGATCATTGGGATAATGACATGGTCTGCTATGCACAGAAAGGCATTCTGGCGGTCAAACTGACTGCCCATGGAAAAGGCGGACACGCCTCCGCGCCCTGGCTGGCGGACAATCCCGTCGACCGGCTGATCGACGGCTATGTCAAGTTCCGTTCGGAATGGAAAAATCCGGACGCCGCCGATTCCTGGCATCCGACTATGGCTGCCACGGTTCTGCAGGCGGGCATGGTCCACAATCAGATTCCCGATACCGCTGAAATGATGCTCAATATCCGTTATGTTCTGCCGGAAGAAAAAGAACAGATTCTGAACAGACTCCGCGCGACAGGACTGGATGCGGAACTGCTGGAAAGCTGTCCGCCGGTCGCCGTTTCCAGGGAAGCGCAGGAACTCCGCGCACTGGAACACGCCATGGCGGAAGTTTTCGGCAGGACGCCGGAATACGGACGGATGAACGGAGCCACGGACGCCCGCTGGTTCGCGGAACTGAATCTGCCGATCGCCATTATCGGCGTGGAAGGCGGCGGCTGTCACGGAAAAGAGGAAAAAGTCCGGATCGCTTCCATCGGAGACTATTCGGAAGTATTGAAAAAACTCAGCCGTTCGCTTTGACGGACGCCGCATATCTGTTCAGTGCCTTGACCACGTTTTCCACGCCGGGAAAGGAACTGAACAGAAAATTTCCGCGCAGACGTTCGAAGCGTTCTTTCAGAGCATCATCTTTTTTTACACAGACCCGGTCGGCGCCCAGCAGCAGCGGAGTTTCCGGGTGTTTCTCCATATAGTCCAGACGTTCCGTCAGCTGGGTGCGGTGCCATTGGTGAAACAGCTCCACGTCCACTTCCAGTCCGGAATCCGAACGGAAACGGAAATCGGGAAAAGTCAGCTGATTCCCTTCCAGTTTCAGATAGGCTTCGCGCGGAATCAGCCGCCAGCCGCACTCCGCAGTCTGGTTGAAATAATCCTGAAACATGCGGAATTCTTCCGGAATATACGCACCCGAATTGCTGTAATGACATACCAGCCCGCAGGATTCATCCAGAGCCAGACGCAGCGCACGGGTCCGCAGTTTCAGCCCGCAGGACAATCGCCAGAACCGCACCTGGCAGACAGCCGGAAAAAATGACGCCAGCTGCAAACCGTAGCGGGTGCTGTTCTCCAGAATCGAAGCCGGACCGTCTATCCGCAGATGAATCATCGGCAGATCATTATCTGTCTTTTTGTTTTTTTCCACCAGTTCGGCGCGGAACAGCAGACGGAAAAATTTCAGATACTTGAACAGACGGCGCAAAACCGCCGGGTCATCCGCACTCAGCCGGCAATCCAGACCTTCACTGAACAGCAGAAGAGTCTGCACCAATGCCATGTTGTAACGTTCCAGCAGTTCCTTCGGAAATGTTCTGCGCACAGACAGCAGTTTTTCATTTTCCGGCAAATCCGGGTAAACCGAGTCCTTCAGCAGCTCCTCTCCGTCCATCAGCCGGTCCCGGAAATCCGCCGGAGATTCCGGACATTCCGCCGAATTCAGCAGGGACGCACTGCGCAGGAACAGAGCATGACGCGCCGCCGGATAATCCTGATCCCTGCATTCGGAAAACACCGAACGTCCGGCAAGAATTTTGGCGATGCCGCGCGCCAGCTTCACATCATTGGAAGCGGCAGCCAGACGGTTCAGCTGCTCTTCAATCTCCTCGCGGGAACAGCCGACGGAATTTTCATAGACGGCAATCAGACGCGACGCCAGTTCCATCAGCCGGCTGTCCGTCACAGCAACGAACTGCGGTTTGGCATACGCCCCGGAAACTTTGTAACGCAGCAGGTCTTTAGTCAGCATAGGGATCTCCATATTCCTGCCGGTAATGCAGCCGGCGCTGATCGTAGGCACGGTTCTGACGGCGGCGGTCGCTGACGCGCATTTCCGAAGTGCCTTCGCTGACCAGTTCATACAGAATTGCCTGCTTGCCGTCTTTCGCGCGGAGAATGCGTCCGAGCCGCTGCACATGTTCGCGTATGCTGCCGCTGCCGGAAACCACAATACCGACGCTGGCTTCCGGCACATCCACGCCTTCATTCAGGACTTTGCTGGTCAGCAGCACCGGATATTCCCCTTTGCGGAAACGTTCCAGAAAATCGCGGCGTTCGGCGGCTTTGGTTTTGTGAGTCAGCACCGGCAGACAGAACGCCTCCCCCATCTGATATGCCGCGTCATTGTCCGCGGTGAACACCAGAATGCGCTCGCCGCGATGTTCGCGCAGCAGTTTCCAGACCAGTTCCAGTTTGGCGCGTCCGCAGCGGGCAATCTGCCGCTGTTTCAGATATGCAGTGAAGGCTTCGCGTCCGCCCGGAATCCGCGCAGACAATGCAATGAAACGTCCCCAGCCGTCCGGTTCGGAAAAATCAATCTGATGCCGCCGGACAAAAGACGTGTATGTTTTCCGTGCGGCGGCGTATTCGGCTGTTTCCGCTTCGGACAGCTCCACCCGGAGCCGACGGGTTACATACGGAGCCAGCACATTGCCTTCCAGTTCATCTATGTACGCGCGGAAGACCACCGGTCCGATCAGACGTGCCATCACTTCTTCGCCGTCATCTTCGCGTTCCGGCGTGGCGGTCAGCCCCAGACGATACGGCGCAATGCACATGGACGCCGCCATGCGGTTGACCTGTCCGGGCAGATGATGACACTCGTCAAACACAATCAGTCCGAACCGGTTGCCGATGAATTCCATTTGCAGCACCGCAGAATCATACGTGCTGACCGTCAGCGGCAGAATCTCCTTGGAACCGCCGCCCAGCATACCGATTTCCGTCTGGAAAAATTTTTTGAGCACACCCGCCCACTGCACCATCAGGTCAATGGTCGGAGCCAGCACAATCGCGGAACGATTGACCGCCGCAATGCAGCGGACGGCGAAATAGGTTTTCCCGGATCCGGTAGGCATGACCACGGTTCCGCGCGCCTGCGCCGCACGCCAGCATTCCATGGCGCGTTTCTGATGTTCCAGCGGAGCAAACGGCGAATGGATTTTCAGCTCCAGAGTTTCATAGTTCCGCGCCCGGTCATCTATTTCAATGCCATGCTGATGAGCCAGGCGCAACAGCGGCGCATATTGGCAGGCGGCGGCACGCCATTGACCGCCGGTCCGTTCATCGCGGACAGCCAGTTCCCTGAATGCTTCCGGCAGACCGCCTTCCCCGTTTTCTTCATGGAGAAGCAGAGTTCCTGCGGAAAATTCAAGAATGACTTTGCCCATTGCCCCGCATTATTTCCGGTGTTTTCCGGTCAGACCCGATGCACGGGTGACCGCGGTGCTGCCGGTCCGCGCGATTTCGACAATCTTGAAATCGCTGATCAGAGTCAGGAAATGTTCAATCGTGCGCGGCGAACCGGAAATGACAATGCAGAGTTCATCTTTGTTGACATTCGGGATGTTGCCGTGGAAAAGTTCCACCAGCTGAACAATCGCCACACGGGTCAGCGCGGTCGTGCGGACTTTGATGATCGCCAGTTCCAATTCCAGATAATCCGAGGAATTGAGATCTGCCACATCCACCACATCCACCAGCTTCCGGAGTTGTTTTTCAATCTGCTCCATAACATCATCATCGCCTTTGGTGACAATGGTCATGCGGGAAAGATTGGGGTCATGCGTATGATTCACGGTCAGCGACTCAATATTGTAGCCGCGTCCGCTGAACAGACCCGCGATCCGTGCCAGCGCACCGAACTTGTTTTCCACCAGCACGGAAATCGTGTGCTGCCTGATTTCATTTTCCATGAGTAACTAACTCCTCGTTCAGCATTTCGGTTTTCAGCGGATATTCATCTGGACGCAGCGCCAGAGCGAACCTTTCGGGTCGATTTTCTTGCGCTGTTTGACCGCAAGTTCGATCGGCACATGCGTGAACGTATCGCTCCAGTGTCCGATCAGAATATCCGTCTTGCCCGCCATCGCCGCATGAACCGCGTTCTGCGCCAGCAGAATGCAGAACACACCGTCGGAAGCGTCGGCAGGAATTCCGCGGATCAGATAAGTCGGATCGAAATATTTGATGTTGACTTCAAAATTGTTCCGCTTGAAATATTCATTGATGCGGTCTTTGAGGAACACACCGATATTGCTGTTGAGAATATTGCCGGATTTATCGACTTTGCGTTCGCCTTTGATGAGGTCCTGTCCCGCGCCTTCCGCAGCAATGATAACCGCATGGTGACGGCGTTTCATACGGTCAAACAGCATCGGCAGGAAGGAATCCGGTTCGCCTTCCAGTGTGAAGGGGACTTCCGGAACCAGACAGAAGTTGACGTTCGGATTGGCAAGTGAAGCATAAGCGGCAATGAACCCGCTGTCGCGTCCCATCACGTGAATCAGACCGATTCCGTTGGGAGCCCCTTTGGCTTCGTTGTGCGCAACCGTGATCATCGGGCTGGTCGCCTGGACAGCCGTTTCGAAACCGAAGGTCTTGTCAATCATGCAGATGTCATTGTCGATGGTCTTCGGGATGCCGATCACGCAGATATTGAGTTTGCGCCGGAGAATTTCCTGAGCCAGATCATGCGCCGCACGCAGAGTGCCGTCGCCGCCGATGCAGAACAGAATATTGATGTTCATGCGGATCAGCGTTTCCAGCATAATCAGGGTATCCTGCTTGCCGCGGGCGGAACCGAGAATCGTGCCGCCCTGCTCGTGAATGTCATCCACCGTGTTTTCATCCAGACGGACCGGGGTATAGCCCAGCGCAGGATTCAATCCGCAATATCCGTACGGAATGCCGTACACCACCGGAACGCCGTATACCTTGGTCAGCGTCTCGGTCAGACCGCGGATCACGTTGTTGAGTCCGGGACAGAGTCCGCCGGCGGTCAGAATTGCGGCTTTGCACCAGTTGGGATCGAAAAAGAGCTTTTCGCGCGGACCGGCTTTCTCGAACGCATAGAGTTTGCCGTTTTCTTTCAAAGCCTGTTTGACGCCGTGCGCCTCGCGGTCATAAAAGATCTGAGCTTCATCCGACACAAACGGCGTATTGCGGTCCAGCGGAGTGTCAATCGTTCTCTGTCCGACACTCTGAACCGGAAAAGTTTCTACTATCATGCTCTGTTCCTTTCTGATGTCTCCAAGCATCTGTATGCAACATCGGTAATTTAGCATTTTAAGCCGGAAACGCAAGCCGGAAACGACAAAAAAAACGGATGAATCCAGGGCTTTTTCTGCTTGAATCAAAGAAAAAATGCTTTTTTTTTGATATTGCGCTTGACAGAATGGCAAATGAATGCTTTTTTACCGGATAAAACGAAACAGGTTCCAACCCCGGATTTCAGAGGAGAACGAAAAATGAACAAATACTATTCAAAGACTCATGAATGGGTCAAAATTGACGGAGATGAGGCAACGGTCGGCGTTTCCGCATACACCACCAGGGAACTGGGGGACATCACTTATGTGGAACTGCCGAAAGAAGGTTCCGATGTGATTGTCGACGACACCATCGGGGTTGTGGAATCCGTCCTTGCCGCTGCCGATATCCATTCGCCCATGAGCGGCACGGTCATCGCTGTCAACAAAAATCTGAACGACGACCCCGGCATTGTATCCAATTTCCCCGAAGACAAGGGCTGGATCTGCAAACTCGAAAACATCGACCTCGATGAACTCGAAGACCTGCTCACCGAGGAAGAATACGTCAAATACCTCAAAACACTGTAAAACCGGAAGTATAGTTTTCATCATGAATCAGAATCAGATCAAGGCGTTCATCGCCGAAAAAGTCCCCGAAGGATATTCCCTCTCCAAAATCCAGGATATGCTCAAAGAACAGAATGTCCATATCACTTTTATGGAACTGCGTCTGCTCGCCTCGGAAATCGAGGAAAATGTCTGGAAGAAAACTGAAAAAGAAGAACCGGCTCCGGAACCCGCTCCTGCGGAACCGATTCTGACGGAAGAAAATGCCGTTCCCGCTGAACCGGCGGATCTCCCGGAAGAAGCCGCGCCCGAAACTCTCCCCGCTGAAAATGAAAATGCAGACGGCAAAGTCCGCGGCAAAACCGTTGTCGAAGTGTCCAAAATCGCACGTCCGGGCGCAGTCGCCAGCGGCACGGTCAAATTCGGCTCCGGTGTTACGGCGGAATGGATTCTCGACCAGATGGGACGTCTCGGTTTGGACAATCCGTCCGGCAAACCCGATCAGCAGGATATTCAGGAATTCCAGGTTGAACTCCAGAAGGCGTTCTCCTGATTCCTCCGAATTTTTCAATATGAATCACGACCATCGGGAACACTCCGGTGGTCTTTTCTTGTCTACGAGGAGATTTTCCCATGAAACTGTGTATGATGTCCTGCATGATGAACGGATATACTCCGGTGCAGATCGCGGATGCGGCAATCACCTGCGGCATGACGGCGGTCGACTGGATCACCACCCATGACACTGCCCCCGCGGATTTGCGTCTGATCTGCGATGACCGGAATCTGAAAATCGCCGCGCATACCATGCTCAAGGAAAAATTCCTGCTGCACGAACCCGGCTTCCTGGATGAATTCAAGTATTCGCTGGAAGATGCCTGGACCATGGGCGCGCCGGTTCTGATGCTGCCGCCCTTCCCCCGCCGTCCGCAGAAATCACTGGAAGATGACCGCAAAGCATGGACCGATTACTATGCCCAGGCGCTGCCGCTGGCACAGAAAGCGGGCATCACGCTCACCATGGAAAGCACGGGATATTTCAACAGTCCGATCATTACGGCAGAGGAAGTGCTGGAAGTGCTTCACGCCGTCCCCGGTCTGAAACTCACTCTCGACATCGGCAATATGGCAACCGCCGAAGACATCTCGGAAGCATACCCGAAACTTCATGAATATGTGGTGCATTTCCATTTGAAGGACTGGAAGATTTATGATTCTCCGCGTCCGGACACCACTCCCAAGCGCTGCGGCAAACATTATGCGGATGCCATGATCGGCGAAGGGGATCTGGATCTGAAAAGTTTCTGGAACACAGTGGACGCCAAAGACCGCGAACTGTATGTCAATCTCGAAACCAAAGATTTTTCCGGCAGAATGACCGCTCCGGAATCTCTGCGGAAAGTTTCCGATTATCTGCGGGAATGGTAAATTCCCTGCTGACAGAGCAAAAAAAATTCTTCCGGAAAAATGTAAATTCCGGAAGAATTTTTTTGTCTTTGAGCTGAACGGTGTCGTCAGACAATCGGAACAATTTTGCTCAGCAGCACAATGGCAAACGCCATCACGAAAATCGCCACGGTTTCAATAATACCGAGGATCATCAGCTGATTGGTGAATCCTTTGCCGCTTTCGCCGAACGCGTCGCAGGCTGCCCCTGCGGCAATACCCTGCCACCAGGCGGAAATACCCATGGCGATACCGCCGACAATACCGACAATCAGATAAGCCGGCCATGCGGCATGAGTCGCCGCGGCTTTTCCCATGATGATGAACATGATGATCATGCCGTAAATGGTCTGGGACAGCGGAGCACCGGCAAACACCAGCAGCTGGAACGGAGCGGGTTTGTTCTGGGCATAGCATTTTTTCCATGCCCCGACCGCCGCGGAACCGGCAGCTCCGCAGCCGAGTGCTGAACCGACTGCCGCAAAGCCGATTGCCGCAAAAGCTCCGGCATACGTCATCGCTTCATAAAAATACTTCATGCCGACCTGGTTTTCCGGTGCAGCTGCCGCCGCAGCCGCCTGGGATGCAATTTCGAGAATCATTTTTCTTTTCTCCTTCTGTTATGTTTTCGTTCAGTTGACGTTATTTGTTTTTCTTCGCAAACGGACGGTACGGAATGCCCGTCCACTGCATTTCTATGTGATTGGAAAATTCCAGCGTATTCAGACGGATGGCATGGACCAGCACCCCCATGAAACCAAGGATGATGTCCAGTATATGCCCCGCCATGGCAACCAGAATCAGACCGATCAGTCCAATGACGAACAGACTTTTCGGCATGGAATCCAGCACCATCATGCCCATGCTGTTGAAACAGGACGCCACGTACACGCCGGACAATCCCACAGCAAACAGCCGGATATAGGACAGCACATCCACGAAGCTGCCGACCACCGAGAACGGCAGGTTCAGCGCGGCTTCGCCGGTAATCGTAACCACAATCAGCAGCAGACCGATTCCGTACAGACAGATGCCCGTCCATTTCGGAAACGTTCCGGGAAACACGATCAGGTTCACTGCCGTGAAGAAGTTGCCCCAGATCAGACATGCCCAGCCGATATTTCCAAGACTGCGCCAGTTCCGGAAATCAGTCAGATACTTGAACAGACGCGCCGCGGAAAGATGCAGCGCAGCCAGCAGAAAACAGAACCACTGGATAAATTTGTCCGACATTTCCGACGGGTCAATTCCCAGTTTATCCGCCAGTGCCGACGCCGCCGGACTTTTCGCCGGGTCCGCCAGAAAATCCAGACCCTGCAGAAAACGCGGCAGAACTTCCCGCGGCAATCCCAGACAGGATCCGGTCAGCAATCCCCAGATCACGGAAAACGAGGACAGCAGAATCAGCAGATTCAACGGCATCCGCGCCGCCGGTTTCTTCCGCAGCAGATATTTGCACAGCAGCGCCGTTACAATGAACAGCGCACCATACGCCGCATCCCCGATCAGCATTCCGAAAAAGACCGGAAATGCTATCAGGAAAAACAGCGACACGTCGTTTTCGCGGTAGCCGGGCGTGATCCCGATGAAATCAAACAGAGGATCTATGATTTTGAGCCAGCCCGGTTTCCGGATGCAGGTCGGAACCCGGAGATCCGCCGCATCCGGATCGTCGGCGGTCAGCCCCCAGCCGTTTTCATGCGCGGCGGCGGTCAGTTTTTCCAGACAATCCGCCGGGATGTAGCCGGACAAGTACGCAATCGCACCGTCCGAATCCATGCCGTCGCGGTTGGACACAAATTCATATTCCGCGTTCAGTTCGTCGAAATATTCTTTCAGTTCGCCCAGATGCGCCGCCAGTGCGGTCAGCTTTCCCGCAATCTCCGCCAGACGGTCTCCAACGGAAGACAGTTTCTCGCGGAGTTCCGTCAGCGATGCCGCCGGCAGAGATACTGCCGGATACTGTGCAGCATCCGGTTTCTCCTGCGAAATCAGCAGAAAATACCGTTCATTGCGAATGGCATTCACCAGAACTTTCGTCATGTTTTCCGGAATTTCCAGCTGGTCGTATTCATCCTTGTACGTCATGCAGAACAGAACAGACACGCCGTTTTCCGCCAGCAGGGAGACCAGTCCCGGCTGGAAATCGCCCCACGGAAGCAGAACATCTATTTCCCGTTTCAGGTTTTCGCGTTCCTTTTCCAGTGACGCCTGAAGCGCCAGCAGTTCCGAAGCCTGTTTCAGGACACTGCGCCCGGAAAGCGGAGTACTTTTCTGCGGCACATTGCGGCAGCCGGAAAGAGCATTGTATACTTTCGTAAGTTCGGTCAGCGACTGTTCCAGAACGGAAACACTTTCCGATTCCACGCGTTTTTCCCGGTCGACATGCACGATCCCCAGGTCCCGGAGTTTTTCCAGGGCGGCAGCCCGTTCATTCTCCAGACACAGAAGCGTAATTCTTTTCATTTTTACGATCATGCCACAGACTCCTGCAGTTTGCTCTTGGCGATCTTGGACCGCACGACTGCGCTGGTGTCCATGTCGCCGAGATAGATTCCGATCCGCCGGATGTTCTCGCGGCATTCCGGGATCTTGACTTTTTCAAACAGATTGACCCGCTGTGTGGTGACCCGCAGTTCCTGCTGAATCAGATCATACTGTTTCCGGATGATGTCCCGTTCAATCCGCAGTTCAATGATTTTGCGGAGAACCGCCGCGGCATCGTCGAGCCAGAGGTCTTCCCCGAACAGGTCGCACGGCAGGTTGCGGAAAATAACTTTCTGAAAACGCGGCACATCCACGCCGGCAATATTGAGCGTATCGGTCTCCACCCGTTCCACTTTCACCAGTTCGGCGGCGCGGAAAGCCTCCGTCTGCGAACCGAACAGGGACAGCCAGGAGGCAAGCCGGGATTTGGTTTCCGCTTCGTGCCGTTCGTTTCTTTCGATCCGCTCCTGACATTGCCGCATCTCCATCTGGAGCTGCTGCTTTTTCAGCTGGAGCGTCGGAAGAAAACGCAGGTACTGCTTGAGATTGTCCCGCTCTTTCTTCTGCGCTGTTTTGGTTAATTTGACTTTCGCCATACTCCGCCTCCGTCAGCTCATTGAGCCTGTTTCGGCCAGTATTCGTTGATGAGATCGGTTTTGATGCCGGTTTCGGTCGGATCGAAGCAGTCCGCCAGAATTTTCCAGCCCAGATCCAGCGCGGATTCCAGAGGAATGTTCGCGGACAGATCCATCATTTCCGTCTCAAACCGCCTGCCGTATTTCAGCAGTTTCCGGTCCCACGAACTCATCTGGAATCCCATCGACTGTTTTTCCAGCGTTTCCTTGTAATCCGCATAGAAACGGATCATGGTATCCATGATGACCCGGTGGTCGCCGCGGGTTTTGCCGTTCACCTGCTGTTTCAGACGGCTCAGCGAACCGAACGGTTCAATGTGTCCGTTGCGCAGATAGAACTGACCTTCGGTGATGTACCCGGTGTTGTCCGGCACGGGGTGCGTCACGTCATCGCCGGGCATGGTGGTGACGGCAAGAATGGTGATGGAACCCGCGCCGTCGAAGTCGACCGCTTTTTCATAACGGGCGGCAAGCTGGCTGTAAAGGTCGCCGGGATAACCGCGGTTGGAAGGGATCTGGTCCATCGTAATGGAAATTTCCTTCAGCGCGTCGGCGAAGTTGGTCATATCGGTCAGCAGCACCAGAACGCGTTTGTCGCGCAGCGCATACTGTTCCGCCACCGCCAGGCACATATCCGGAACCAGCATACATTCCACGATCGGATCTGCCGCCGTATGCACGAACAGCACGGAACGCGACAGTGCGCCGTGTTCATCCAGCGTGTTGCGGAATTTCAGATAGTCATCATATTTCAACCCCATGCCGCCGAGGATGATCACATCGACTTCCGCCTGCATGGCAATACGCGCCAGCAGTTCGTTGTACGGTTCGCCCGCCACGGAGAAAATCGGCAGCTTCTGGGATTCGACCAGCGTGTTGAACACGTCGATCATCGGAATACCGGTACGGATCATCTTGCGCGGAATCACGCGCTTGGAGGGATTCACCGACGGACCGCCGATCGGAATCAGATCCTCCTCGATCGGCGGACGCGAATCGCGGGGGCGTCCGGAACCGGTGAAGGTGCGTCCAAGCAGATCATCCGAAGCGGATACCTGCATGGGATGTCCGAGGAACCGCACTTCGTCGCCCGTGCTGATGCCGCGCGATCCGGCAAAAACCTGCAGATAGACTTTGTTATCCTGCAGCCGGATCACCTGCGCCAGCGAAGAACCGCGCGAGGTGGTAACTTCCGCCAGTTCATTGTTGCCGACATTATCGGCTTCGACCGTGATCACGTTGCCGGCGATCTGAATGATTTTATGATAAACCTTACGCATTTTCGGCCCTTTCGCTGATTTTCGCTTTCACCTGCTGTTCCAGCTCGTTGAATTTTTCGCTTCGGAACGGCGCGTAGTTCAGGTTGGTGAAGCTCAGACGCAATTCCAGGAAATAACGGCGCGCACTGTCCTTGTCCGCAAATTTGAACGGTGTCCGCAGAACGTCAATCACCTGATCAAACATGTAGACCTGCCGTTCCCGGCTGGTGGCTCCGTCCACTTCATCAAAAGTATTCTGCTGAAGATAAACGAAATCCAGAAACTCGCTCTTGAGATAAACCACGAAATCTTCGGTGGTTGTCCCTTCTTCACCGACAACTTTCATCATCTGGTTGACTTCTGAACCGCGGCGGAGAGTTTCACGAGCGGTCTGCAGTTTGGATTCGTCCACGATGCTCCGGTATTTGCTCCAGCTGTCCAGCGGGTGAATGGCGGGGAAACGACGCGCCGAGGAACGTTCACGGGAAAGTCCGAGAAACGCACCCACCACTTTCAGGGTTGCCTGCGTAACCGGTTCTTCAAAGTTGCCTCCGGCGGGACTCACGGAACCGCCGATGGTGATGGAGCCGATGGAACCGTCGTTGAGCCGGACCAGCCCCGCCCGTTCATAAAAGCCGGCAATTCGGGATTCAAGATACGCGGGGAACGATTCTTCACCGGGGATTTCCTCCAGACGGCCGGACATTTCCCGCAGAGCCTGTGCCCAGCGGGAAGTGGAGTCCGCCAGCAGCAGAACGTTCAAGCCCATCTGCCGGTAATATTCGGCAAGGGTAACCGCCGTGTAAACCGAGGCTTCACGGGCAGCCACCGGCATCGAACTGGTATTGCAGATGATGACCGAACGGTCCATCAGGCTCTTGCCGGTCCGGGGGTCGGTCAAATGCGGAAACTCGCGCAGGATCTCCACGACTTCGCCGGCGCGTTCACCGCATGCCGCGATAATCACCACATCGGCTTCCGCATGCTGGCTGATCGCGTGCTGAAGCACGGTCTTGCCCGCACCGAACGGTCCGGGTGTACAGAACGTGCCGCCCTGCGCCACCGGGAAGAAGGTATCAATGATCCGCTGCTGGGTGATGAGCGTGTTTTCCGGCAGAAGTTTTTCCTTGTAACAGGTTACCGGTGCTTTGACCGGCCATTTCTGAACCATGGTGACCGTGCGTTCTTCGCCGCGGTCATTGACCACTTTCGCCATCGTGTCGTGAATCCGGTATTTCCCGGCTGGCGCAACCGAAATCACTTTCCAGCCGCCCAGAAATGCGAACGGCAGCATGATGTAATGGGTGAAAATTCCTTCGGGAACGGAACCGATCCGGTCGCCGGCGAACAGCACATCGCCCGGTTTGGCAATCGGGGTGAAATCCCATTCCGTTTCACTGTCCAGCGGATCAAGATATACGCCGCGCTGAAGAAAGAAACCGGATTTTTCCGCCAGACGGTTCAGCGGGTTCTGTAATCCGTCATACACTTTTTTCAGCAGACCGGGTCCCAGTTCCGCGCACAGCAGATCGTCTGTAAATTCCACCGTATCACCGACTTTCAATCCATCGGTGCTTTCAAAAACCTGAAGGTCGGCGCGCTGTCCGCGCACCCGGATGACTTCGGATTTGAGCCGCAGATCCCCCAGAATGGCATACGCCACTTCGTTCTGGGTCACGGATGTCTCAAATTCGACCGTCAGCATATTGCCGTTGACTCCGGCAATACGTCCTTTTTTGATGTCCGGCATGAGATTCATCACTCCTGTTTAATCTATGTTATTCTGTTTTTTCAGTTTTCTGTTCGGAACGGGCTGCCGCCTCATCCAGAATTTCTGCAGCGTTGCCTTTGCGGCGCGCCGCCCATTTTTCCAGAATCAGCAGTTTGCTGCGGTAAATACACAATGCATCGAAATCAAAGGCATGGTTCCATTCCATGCTTTCCAGAAAATCCCATCGTGCCCGGTCCAGTGCTTTTTCCTTTTCCAGCGGATCCGCATTCATGGAAAATACACTCTGCGCCGCAGACGCGGCAGTCGTCTCGTAATCCGCAAATTTCACCACATAGGGTTCGGGATCGACCGACAGTTTTGCCGCCCGCAGACGCGCCAGCGTATTCCGCAGACAGATTTCCCAGGCGGTGTATTTCCGCATGACCTGCGCATTGCTGTCCGCGGGAACTGAACGCGGCGCCAGAGTCAGCTCCTTCAGAAATGTCTGTTTCGCCGGAGACAGATACGCTTCGCAATATCCCAGAAACGCCGCAGAACTCAACGGCGGCATTTCATCAAACAGCAGCATCGGCAGCGAGGCTTTCAGCGCATAATACTGTTTTTCCATAAACACCTGGCTTTCCCGATCCGGTTTTATCCTTTGATGACGGCTGCAAGTTTGGTGCCGACGAAACGGCAGAGCACTTCCGCCAGCGCATCGTCGCTGAAATCAAAATATACATCGCTGTCCCGGAAGGAAATCTGCAATCCGGAATTGAAGTCGCTGGTCAGATGAATTTCCGGCTGTTCCTTGAGGGCTGCCAGCAGCTGGCTTTTCAGATAAGTTTCCGCCTGATCCTGTTCTTTCTTCGGCAGCAGAATCTCCAGTTTCGCCCCGGCACCGGCATTGCCGCCGTAGTTTTTCGCCATTTCCAGAATGATCTGTTTCATGACTTCCGGCGTCATGGCTTCCCCGATGCAGGCACGGGCAACGGCGTTCAGACGCGTCAGAAGATCGGCTTTCAGAGCAATGACCGCATCCCGTGCCGCCTGCTTGATGGCTGCCGCGGATTTGACCTGTTCCGCCTCGGCATCCGCTTGCGCTTTGCATGTGAATTCTTCCGCCTGAGCTTTGGCTGACGCCACGATTCCCGCCGCTTCTTTTTTCGCCGCGGCTATGATCGCTTCTTTCTCCTGCTGCGCTTTGGCTATTCCGTCGGAATGGATTTTTTCCAGTAATCCCTGAACATCTTCTGCCATGGTTTCATCTCCTGCATTTTAAGTTCATTTTCGATAATACCGCATTTACTATACACGCAAATGAGTTCAAAGTCAAGCCGGAAAAGATATATTTTTGAAATTAAAATATTTTATTATAAAAGCATATAGCATGTTTTTCACATAAAAAATGGAAGCAGAACAGCAGTTTGTCCGCTTCCGTTTTTTTGTGCGCCGGTCCGGCACCGCTCAATGATTGTCTTTTTCCGGCGGCAGGCTCCGTTTCCGGCGGGACAGCAGGAGCATATCCCGGATTTTTTCCGGAGTATCCGCTTTATCCCAGCGGGCTTCGAAACTCGGACTCTGGATGATCTGGGCAATGGCTGCCAGTGATTTCAGATGCAGATTCCGCAGGTCCGCCGTGCCGAACAGGAAAAAGACCGCCCGGACATTCGGCGCATGGGAATTGAATTTCACTCCCTGCTGATTGCGGACAATGATCAGTTCAAATGTTTTTTCTCCTTCCACGGTCAGATGCGGAATCGCCACCGCCGGAGTAAGAACCGTGCTGGAAGTATTTTCCCGCCGGATCAGCAGATCCGCCAAAGCACCGCCCGCCCCGGAATGCTCCGGAGAACAGATGTCCGCCGCCAGCGAGGCAAAGGTGCAATGCTTGTCCAGGATCACCTCCCGCGCCTTTTCCACCACATGGTCAAAATCATCCGCCACAATTTCATCGCGGTGCCGGACAATTTCGCGCAGTTCGCCTTCCAGTCCGTGCAAGGGCATACGTTTGCGGGTGATACGCCGGATCAGGTGCAGCAGGGCATATTCCTGATTCACTTTGCGTCCGAACAGAAAATACAGCACAATGCCCGCCGCGGTGATCAGCAGGGAAATCTTCACCGCACCCATCCCCAGTTCCATGATGAGCAGTCCGAACAGAATCATGCAGAGAATCGGCGTCCACGGATAGAACGGAACACGGAAGCTGGGACGGTAATTATGGATGCTGCTTTCCCGCAGAATGATGACTGCACCGTTGGTCAGGATGAATGACAGCATGATGACAGTGGAGGCGACGGAAACCAAGTGTTCCAGCGGCAGCAGCTGCGCGCAGACCATCACCGCTCCCGTAATGAACAGGGCGGGCAGCGGCATCTTGCGTTTGCCGTACACCCGGCTGAAAAACGACGGAATCAGCTGGTCGCGTCCCATGGCATACGGGAAACGCGCCGCCGCCATGACACCGGCATTGGCAGTGGTAACAAAAGCCATCATCGCGCCGAAAGTAATCACCGAAAATCCGGCAGTGCCGTAATACTTTTTTGCGGCGTCCGCCAGCGGAGTCAGCGAACCCGCCAGCTTGTCCGGTTCCATCACGCCGACCGTTACAATCAGCGTCAGGATATAGGCAACCGCCACGGCAATAATCGCGCCGATCATGCCCAGCGGCAGATTCCGCCGCGGATTCTTGACTTCCTCCGAAACACTGGCAACGTCCAGCAGTCCGCCGAAAGAAACAAACACAAACGCCGCTTCAGCGAACAGGGAACTCACCCCTTTCCCGCCGGCAAAAAACGGCGAAAAACGGGAAGGTTTCAATTCAGGAAAACCCAATGCAATATATGCGCCCATCGCGGCAAACAGCAGAATCACCATGACAATCTGCGCTGCGGCGGCTTCCTTCGTTCCGATCAGATTCACCAGCAGGAACAGCAGAGTCAGCACCACGCCGCAGCAGACCGGGTCAATGCCGAAAAACTGATAAATCACTTCCGACATGCCGAAAATCGCAAAGGAGCTTTTCAAAGCAATTGCGCTCCAGTTGAGCAGTCCGGACACCGTCCCCGCCAGCGGTCCCATGCTGCGTCCGGTATAAAAATAAATACCGCCTGCCAGCGGCATGGCAGTCGCCAGCTCAATGGTCGCCAGAGTCCCGATCAGGGCACACAGCCCCGCCAGTGCGTAAGCCAGAAACACTGCCGGTCCGATCTTGGCAAAGGCAAGCCCCGGCAGAATGAAGATGCCGGAACTGATCATGGCTCCGGCGGAAATGCTGAACACATCAGCCAGTCCGAGCGTTTTATTCAGTCGCGTTGTTTTCATCACAGTATCTCCTTGCGCGGTAAATCTTCAGCAGACAGTTCAAACGGTCTGCTTCTTCTGTTTTTTCTGCTTTTTCAGCTCCTGTAGTCTGCGGTAACGGCGGACCAGCGCCAGCACGGCATAATACGTAATCGGCGTCATGATTGCAGTCAGCACGGCACCGCCGATGAAAAATGCGGCAATCAGTTCCCCGCCAATCTGCATGAGTGCTTCCCAGCTTTCCTCCCGGACAACATCTCCCATGGCGGAGCTGACCGCATCATACGTGAGGGAGCCGCCCATCAGCCGGTTGCCGACATAACACTGCGCCGGATAAATCACAAACACAGTGAAATGATTGGTCAGCAGTGTTCCGAAGGTCGCGCCGATCTTGCTGCCTTTCAGCAGAAAGGAAGTCGGAATCGACAGGATCAGCTGCGTTCCGAACGGAGCCAGACAACCGTAAAACATCCCGATCGCCCAGCCGCGGGCAATATACTCCGGCGTGGCCTTTTCCCGTACCATCTTATGGTAAAGCCGCCCCCAGGAACGGCGCAAAGTCATTTTCAGATTCATCATGTGTTCTGCTCCTGTCTCGGTATCCTGCCGTAGAAAGTGCCGGCACGATCCGTTATATTGGCAAGGTGGCGGGATATTTTCCCGATTTCCGAAAGCAATTCCAGATACAGCACCCCAGCGGCGGGCTGACATTGTTTCTGATTCACCCGCTGCAGATGTTCCGCCTCCGAACAGGCGATCAGACTCACAATCTGTTCTTTGAGCATCCGGGCTTCTCCCAGATTTTCCGGCGTGCTGTGTTCCAGCAGAGACACGGCGCAGATTTTCTGCCGCGTCAGCAGTTCATGCAGAAACATGAATTCCTTTTCCGCTTCCGCACTGAGCGAACAGTTCTGAGTCTGGAATTTTTCCATCAGTTCGCGGATAATCGCCGTATGGTCGCCGATCCGCTCCACGTCGTTGGTGCAATGCAGCAGCAGCGGAATCTGTTCCGCCTGCTGCGAAGTCAAGGGACGCTGCATCAGTTTGGAAAGATATTCCGTTATGTCGCGCTGACGTTCGTCAATACGGCGTTCGCGTTCCTCCAGCTGACGGACAATGATCTGGTTGTTTTCATCATTGCGGTTGTAGATGCGGAAAGCGCAATCCACCATTTTCCAGGCTTTTTTCAGCATCTTGCGCAAAGCGGCGGACGTCTGCGCCAGAGCAATGGCGGGAGTATCCAGCAGGTGCGGCTCCAGACGCTGGAATTTCACTTTTTCCGCCCGGATCGGAATCAGCCGCTCGCAGATTCTCGCCAGCAGCGGAATGAAAGGAATCAGCAGCACGGTCGTGCAGACATTGAACACGGTATGGGCGTTGGCAATGCGCCGCGGCAGATCGCCGTCTCCGGAAATCCTGTCGATCAGATGAAAGAATACCGGGTCGTCGCTCCAGGTGATCCAGCAGGTGCAGATGAACAGCAGTACGCCAATCACATTGAACAGCGTATGGGCAAGTGCCGCCTGTTTTGCCACCCGGTTGGCGGGAATCGCCGCCAGCTGCGCCGTAACGGTCGTGCCGATGTTGGAACCCAGAACCAGAGCCACTGCCGTATACAGATCCACCAGACCGCCTGCCCCCAGAGCAATGATGATGCCCGTACAGGCGGAACTGCTCTGAATGACCAGCGTGGCAATGATTCCGATTCCGATCGCTCCCAGCAGAGCCATCGGCGGCATCACGCCATTGACCGGAGAACAGTTGAAGGTCTGAAACGCCGCCAGAAACGACGGCAGTTTGGACAGTGATTCCAGCTGTGAGCTCATCTGCCCCATGCCCAGAAAAAGAAATCCGAATCCCATGACCGTCTCTCCCCAGCCGGTGAATGTCGGACGCGGCACAAAAGTCAGCAGCAGCCCCAGAATAATGGCAGGCATGATGATCCACGAAATCTCAAACGCCACCAGCTGCGCCGTAATGGTCGTGCCGATATTGGCGCCGAAGATGATCCCGACAGCCTGAACCAGCGTCAGCAGACCGGCATTCACAAAACCGATCACCATCACCGTACTGGCGCTCGACGACTGAATTACCGCGGTAACCGCCGTCCCGGAAAGAATTGCAACAAAACGGTTGGCGGAAAACAGACGCAGAATCGAGCGCATACGTTCCCCCGCCACACGATGCAGACCGTCGCTCATCATTTTCATCCCGAAAATGAATATCGCCAGTCCGCCCAACACATTTATCAGCAGCATTAACATGAAAACTCCTTATTTCAATCCGAAAAAGAACATTGTATGCCGGACAATGTTCCTTCGCCCTTCCGGTCAGTACACTCTCACCAGCCGGAAAAATCAAATTCAACCGAACCGGGAATTCTGCGGAGGTCCGGCGCGAACCGGAGAGGACGCATTCAGGACGGAAAAGAAAATGCCGGATGCAGAACAGAACAGCTGTTTCCGGCAGCAGCGGTATTTCAGATTTTCCGGGCTGTGAAATTTTTCCGAACCGATCATGCCGGAACAGGAGCGGCTGTCCGCCCGGCTGTCCAGCTCCTGTTTGCGGAACTGCTGAACAGTCCGCGGCACCCGCAGTCCATAAACCAGACAGCAATGCACCCTCCCCTGCACCGCACGGAATCCGCGGGAAACCGTCCACCGGAGGCAAACTGAATTCCCACTCAAAACGCCGGATGCGGCAAAGGGAACGGCAAAACAGCCAAGCAGGACCAGCATCAGCAGGCAGAGCAGAGACGGAAACGCCCTCCGGTCCGACACATGACCGAAGCTGTTTCCCGGAATTTTTCCAGAACTGTTTGCCCTCGTCTCTGAATACATAAATCCGTCATACCTGTTTTACTGTCGCCATATTATAGCATACTTTCAATAAAAGTCAACGTTTTTTAAAAAATTTTAATATTGAAGGAATCCGCCGCAAAAGGGAAAAACGATATTGCAGACATGGGAGAATGTGCTATATTAGGAGAGTATGAGAAATGAGCTTTTGACAGGTATAATATAAACCGGAATCGGGAATAGAACAGTGGTTAAAAACAGAGGTTGGCATGAATATATATGTTCCTCGTTTATCCCTCTATTTCCGTTAGCATGGATATGGGGAGGGCTTTTCCTCCTTATACATTCAACAAAAAATTTGGCTGGTTTCTAATGCAGGTTGGGAAGTTGGAAATAATGGCACGGAACAAATGAAATTGTTACGGGATTTCCCGGTCGTTAAAAATTAAAATGAAAGGTTGTATTGAAATATGATGAATTACAAAAAAATAGCAGATCGAGGTGCTTTAATAGACAATGCTGATTTCACAATGCTGAAGTGTAATTCTTGTGGCAGTTTCGCCTTATATGATGAGGAAAGGGCTTTATTGTATCTGAACCCACTGGACTTATCAACAGGTATTATGTATGGATTAAGTAATTGCTCTCCTATATATTGTCCTTGTTGTAAACGAAAAAATTCATTTGAGGAAATAAATGATAATGATAAAGATAAAATTTTACATAGTGAATGGGCTTTTGTTTTTTAGCAAGATTGTTGATATGTACATAACAGCCTAAAAATATCTCCAAAGCAAGGTCAATAGAAACGGGGAAAAAGGGTGGTGCAAAAAGTTTTGTACAATTTTCTTCTTAAGCAAGATAAAGCCAATGCTACAAAGAGAGAGCTATTCGGAAATTTTATTTGCAGAAAACAGTGAGTTTCTCCTGTTCTTTGCTTGACTTTTCATTGTGCGAAGGTACATTACCTTATACTGGCATATCTGAAATGTCAGCTGCTCTTTGACAAGTAAAATTTTTGCTTCGGGGCTGGCTATCCGCGCGACAAACCATGCAGTATTACGCCCGAGCTTACACGGCTCGTTTACGAGCCAAACGCAAAACTGGAAAATGCAAAGAACTAAAAAGGCGTCCCAAGGTGCGCAGCATTAAACCAACAGGAATAAAAACAAACAAGTTTCATACAGCTCAAACATGAGTATAATTAAATGCAAAGCCAACTAACTATATTTGAGAGTTATCTCATTTTAATGAAACAAAAGGAAAAAATAAAATGGGAACTATTGAAAAAATAAAGTTTAACGATCATTGCAATATTTCTCGTGCTTACAGCATTTTTTTATCTTTATTAAACGCTGTTCAATATGATTTTTCAAAAGTGACTCTTTCTTTTTATTTTTATAAATTAGAACTTATCGATAAAATACTTTATGAAGCAGGCATTGAACATATAGAAGGTTTTACTTGGGAGGAAACCTCTGATGTAGAGAAGATTACAGATCAAAAATATCTTAAAAATCTTCTTTCTTTATATATTTCTACTGACAAATTTAACATAAGCGCAAGTTCAATTGATATGAGTTTACTCCCCGAAGAATTTTCTGTAAAAAAACAGGATTTCACCAATATCTACATCAATAAAAAGATGAAGAGAAACTATTCTTTTCAAGAAGAGAATGAAGCAAAAATGCAACTAACAGCCTTATGCAAAGAAGTGTTTAATGATATTTCAACATTGCGTTTTACTTGTTCACGAGGAGAATCTATGGATTTTGTTACAGTTATTTTAACTTTTCCTTTTTTATTTATTTCACAAAATCTTTCATGCTTGCTAAGGGCTATTTCTCCAACATTTCTGCGCGCAGCATACTGTATTTCTATTAATAAATATACAAAAAGCAATATTTCCCAAGAATTTATTCGTAAATTTGAAACAAGACCAGATTATATTTATCTTCCAGGCGGGGGGTGGCATGCAGCAGAAATTTACAAAATGCCATTTGCAGTCAACTCACTAGGAACGATGTACCCTGTTTGTAACTGCAATATAGATTCTGCTTTTAAGTTGGCTGAATTTGCACAAAATAATATTACTTTATTTAACGGCTTTAGGTTTTTTGTTTCAAATATTTCTTGGCCATGCAAAGATCATATTTCGGTCCAAAATCCTATGAATAATATAATTTTTAGTTTATCTAAAAAAGAAATAAAGATTGAATTAAATTACAGTCGATATAAAGATAGTGACCCTACCACCAAGAGCGTGCGAGACTTTATAAGTAAATGCGTTCCTATTCTGAAGGGGAAAAATATATAAACAAACATTTTTGTGCCTGTTCAGTAAAATCCACCAGTGTACGGACGAATTCCCATTTTGTTGTCGAGATGTGTCTGAGTCTTGCGCCGACCATTTTCTATCGCCCATCAGATTTATTCGGTATCCGATAGGGCAAGCAATAAATTATCGTAGAATTTTTAAACAAGATATTGAAAAAAACGTCAAGAAGCATTAGGGTATAGAGAGAACGGAATCTTTGCTCAAAATCGTTATGACATTTCTGACTTAGCCCGGAGGATTTTTATGCTCGACGTGCGTAATAAACTATTTTTATTGATATTGCGTTTTTTTATAAGATACGCAATACAGATTATCGATAAATCTGAAAATGTCGATTATACTTGGACATCTTTTGAAAGTGAAGATGATTTTAAGAAGTATCTTTGTTTAACTATCGACAAGATTGATAAAAAAAGATTATCAATGAATGATAGGAATAAATTATTGACTGTTTTCCTTCCAACCGGAGATTGGGACTCTATATCAAATAATGATATTTTAGCCAATGTCATTTGCTGGTTATTAAGAAATATCTCTTGAGTCTGTAAGGGGTTATACCTGATCAGCACTCCAACAAAAATTTTTTTTAGGACGTGGAATAGGTGCACTATTTAAACGTGCTTGTGTTGCTATTTGATTTAGTGGACTATTTTGCAAATCATAGAAAGATTTCTTCCGGCTATAACCATGATGTTTTTCAACAAGAATAGCTAAAGCATCTGGATAAATTGTGCGATAGCAATTATCTTTTATAGCCAAGGAAGGAAGTTTTTCTTGCAAAAAAGATGCCAATGTTCCAGAATCCCAATAGGAGACACGCGCCCAATGTAAATCTGTCCCAACCAAAGGCAATATAGGCTCTAAATCAGTTATTTCTTCCGCGGTAGGAGGCACAGTAAAAACTTTATCATCGAGTTGCACTATGGCTTTACTTGCAGTAATCATCTCTACAACAGAAACAAAAGAAAACAGTCCGTTTTGCAATGGAATAACACAAAAATCGCCTCTTCTTATTTTTTTAATATTTCTTTAGTCTTTATCCAAGTTTTTGCTTCACATATTTCTCTTTTTATTTTTTCCTGCAGTTCCATCGGAACAGCAAAAATTGTTTCTCCTGTTTGAGAAGATTTCCATGTAAGATTTAAGTCTCCATTCTCTATATATTTTAAAAATTGTTTTTTAGCTTCTACTGTTACAGTGCCAGTTTCAACCTGTAAACATACTATTACATAGCTTAAAACCCAATCAGGGACCCACCCCACGCGCGCATAATCTCCATATAAATTTTTTTGTATTACAGATGGGTTGATTTTTCTTTTTAATGAATCTATATAAACATCCTTGCAATATTTAATGAAGTTGTTTACTTCTTGCGGGAAAAAAATTTCATTTTTCATAGGTGAGCCTTTCTGTTATAGATTACAGAATACGTTACATCCTGTGCATTACAACGCTACCCAAAGCGAGATCCCGACAAACGCTTCAAGCGATATTTTGCCCTTATACTGCGGCGGGACGGATTCCGGAAACCGGACCAAGCTGTGCCAATAAATCACGCGCCGTTTTATTCTGCGTCGGGAAAATGACTTCCGGGGCTATGCCGCACAACGGAACCATCACAAAAAAACGCTGATGCGCACGGGGATGCGGCACGGTCAATGATGCAGTGTCAATGATTTCATGTCCGAATAAAATCAGGTCTATATCCAGATTGCGGGATTGACGGGAACTGTGTTCGGCTGGACGTCCCGCCCGACGTTCGATCTGCTGGCATTCATGCAGCAATGCTTCCGGGGTACCGTGCCAGAAGCCGGACAGCACACAATTCCAAAACGGCGGAACTCCGTCTTCACAATCCACCGGATCCGTTTCGTAGACAGGTGAAATCTGTTTCACGGTGAAACCGCATTCGGTCAGACTCTGTACAGCAAAACGGAAAAAAGACCCCCGGTCGCCAAGATTGGAGCCGAGGGCAAGAAACACCTCCGTGCCGGATTCCGATCCGGTACGGAGCATGTCATGATGACTGAATTTCATCAGCAGGAGAAGGAGAATGCCTTGACGGCTTTCACTTCGTTTCTGATCTGTTCGATCAGCGCGGCAGGAACCGGGACACTGGTCTTGATGACAGCCAGGGAGTGGTTCTGCACCAGATCCTGCGGTGCGCGGATGTCGATGATATTGATCGAGTTCGCGCCCAGCAGACTGGCAATCTTGCCGATGATGCCGGCGGCATCGCTGTATTCGACAAACAGATGACTGCCGCTCAGATCAAGATAAATCTTGTCGAAGTTATTGATTCTGGACAGCATCAGGTGGTTTTCGGTCAGAGTGCCGCGGACGGAGACCGCGCCATTGCTGGTTTTCAGGTCAATGGTGATGGATTCGCCGTAATGCTTTTCGTCATCGACTTCGCGATCCTTCATTTCAATGCCGCGCGCTTTGAGGAATTCCAGGGCATCCGCCGCACCCAGATAGGGATCGAAATCCTTGGAGATTCCGCCGGTGATCGGAGCAAGCATCCATTTTCCGAACGCATGAAGTTTGCCGTAGAAGCTGGTTTCGATGCTGCGGATCTGGTCTGCTTCACCCAGATAAGCGGCAGCGACGCCCGCCAGCAGAGAAGCGAGAGTCTGATACTTTTCATCCATGCCGTCCGGCACACCCTTGTTCACAACACAAGTGGTTACGCCGTCTTTGAAATAGGCAACGGTCTGATCCGCGGCGCGTTTGGCGGCGAGGAAGTTGGCTTCCTTGGTGCTGGCGCCGAGGTGCGGCAGCATCACGTCCGCAATGTCGGCAACGCTCTTGTCGCCTTCGGCATCTTTCTTGTAGACGTCGTTGCAGAAAATCAGGTCTTTTTCGGCTTTTGCGGCGCGGATGGCGTCTTCATCGACAATACCGGCGCGGGCGCAGTTGATGAGCATGGCGCCTTTCTTCATCAGACCCAGCAGTTTGGCATTGATCATGCCGCGGGTGGAATCGTTTTCGGGGATGTGCAGACTGACGATATCCGCCTGAGCGAAAATTTCTTCCACCGTGCAGAGCTTCACGCCGAGCTGTGCGGCTTTATCAGCGGACAGGACAGGGTCGAACGCCAGAATTTTCACTTCGAAACCGGAGAGACGTTTCGCCAGAAGGCGTCCGATATGTCCAAGGCCGAGAATACCGACGGTTTTGCCGGTGATTTCACGTCCCATGAATTTGGATTTTTCCCATTTGCCGGCGCGGGTGGAAATGTCGGCGGGAACGATTTTGCGGTAAGCAGCGAGAGCAACAGCAACGACTTCTTCCGCGACAGCGTTGGAGTTTGCACCCGGAGTATTCATCACGTCCACATTTTTGCGGCGGGCATATTTGGTGTCGATATTGTCGAATCCGGCGCCGGCGCGAACCACCAGCCGGAGGTTCGGGAGCTTGTCCATGACTTCTGGAGTCACTTTTTCACTGCGTACAATGATGACTTCCGCATCGGTGTTTTCCGCTGCCAGATCGGCAACAGCCTTTTCGGGATTCTGAACCACTTCAAAGCCGGCATCGCCCAGAATGCGCGATACTTCTTTGTCCAGTTTGGTCGGAATGATTACTTTCTTCATTTGTAAAGCTCTCCTTGGTTAAGAAAAATACATCATATAAAATACCACAGTTCAGGCATTCTTGCAAGCCGGATTCTGAAAATCTTGCCTTTTTTCGTTCAAACCGGACGTTTCAAATCCGAAGAATGGAACATTTTCCGACAAATCCAGTACAGGAATGCGCCGTTGACCGCCGCCGTAATTGCCCAGGAAACGGGGTATGACAGCATCAGGTTGCTCATGGAACGGTGCAGCGGGAAGATGAAGAACACCCAGAGTACCCGCAGTACGCAGACGCCCAGCAGCGTAACCACCGCCGGAAAAATCGAATGTCCCAGACCGCGCAGCGCACCGCTGACCACGTCCATGATGCCGCACAGGAAATAAGAGGTGAACAGCACCTCCATCCGCAGGATGCCCCAGCGTATCACTTCCGGGTCCGTGCTGAAAATGGAAAGCAGCGGCGTTCCCAGGGCAAAGAATCCCAGCCCCATGACAGCATTGATCAGCGTCGAGCAGATCAGGCAGTACAGAATGCTTTTCCGTATGCGGTCGATTTTCCCGGCGCCGTAATTCTGCCCGGCGAAGCTGATCGCCGTCTGGTGATAGGAATAAGAACCGACATAGACGATGCCTTCCAGACTGAGCGCGGCAGTGTTTCCCGCCATGCACAGCGCCCCGAAAGAATTGATGGAAGACTGGATGGTCAGGTTGGAAATGGAAAAGAACGACCCCTGAATCCCGGCGGGAAGTCCGATCCACAACATGCTTTTGAGCATACTGAAATCAATGCGCATATCCTTCAGGTTCAGCCGGTACGGTTCATCGGTCCGGAGCAGGACGCGGACGATCAGCGCGGCGGAAACCGCCTGCGAAATCACGGTGGCGAGCGCAACGCCCGCCACGTCCATTTTCAGACACAGCACGAAAACCAGATTCAGAATCACGTTGATGATTCCAGCGGCGACCAGATAATACAGCGGACGGCGCGTATCGCCCGCCGCCCGGAGGATGGAACCGCCGAAGTTGTAGATCATGAGGAACGGCAGTCCGCAGCAGTAGATCCACATATAGGTAAACGCTTTGGGCAGAACGGACTCCGGAGTGGATGTCAGGATCAGCAGCGGCTTCGAAACCAGAATACCGATCCCGATCATCACCAGCCCGCCGTACAGGGAAACCGCCATGGATGTATGCACGGCACGGAACAGCGCTTTGTGGTCCTGCGCGCCCAGCGCGTTGGCAGCCAGCACATTGGTTCCAATGGAAAGACCTATGAACAGATTAACGATCAGGTTGGTGATGAACATGGTGGTGCCGACTGCCGCCATGGACTCATGGGAAGCGAACTGCCCGATGACAATCAGGTCGGCGGCATTGAACAGCAGTTGCAGTATACCGGAAAGAATCAGCGGCACAGAAAAGAGAATGACCTTGCTGAAAAGCGGCCCGCTGCACATATCTATATTGTATTTGCTGTCTGTCGGCATGAGAAACTCCAATTCTTTATTGTGATTTGGAGTAGTATACAGCGGATTTCCTTTTTGTCAAGCGGGAAAGCGGGATTCGCAGCCATTCCTGCGGGATCAGCCGTCCCGCCAGACAGCGTTTACCGTTTTCACGCTGCTGTCTGCCGGGACGGCATTCACGGCGGCCGAAGCGTCTATTTCAGCTGATAAGTACAACGCCAGACCAGCGTTTTCCCGGCAGGCAGTTCCAGCATTTCCGAAACAGGTTCCACCGTATAGCCGCTTTCCAGGTTCGCCCATGAGTAAAAACCGGCGGTTCTGCCGTCCGGAATGATCCGTAAGGTTTCACGCATCCCCTTCCCCGCCTCGACCGCAACAGGTCCGGGAATCACTTTTTCCACCGGCATCCGCCCGAAAACCAGATGTCTGCGCAATTCGGGCGCGGCGTCCGGCGAAGCAAGAAACAAACGGTCATTCTTCGGAACGCCGGGAACGAAGGAAAGAGTTCCGCATGATATTCGGGTCAGTCCGGTCAACGGCTCCTTCCCGGCGAAACGGCTGCCGATCTTCGGGAAATTGTTGAGCTTGAATGAAAACCGCATCGGCTCCTTTCCCGGATTCGTAAACCGGTAAGTCCGCACTATTTTTCTGCCGTTCTCCGACAATGCGGTTTCGTCCTCGATGCGCAGCCCCGCAAGCGGATTTTTCACCGCGGACGCATTCGCAAAATCCGGCACGGTATAGCCGAAACTCACGGCCGGATCTCCGTTTTTCTCCATAATAGACTGCAATTCAAATGGATAAGGACCCGCAAGCTGTTCCGGAGAATTCAACGTGAAACGCCCCAGGAAGCCGCGTTCATGATGGTAAAGCGCATCACTGCCGGAACCGCCCTCCGGCTGCCACGCGACAATCTCTCCGCCGTCCAGCGCGGCGATCCCGATCCGGGCTGTCCCCTGCTCCAGAAACAGAATCGCTTTGTCATCGTCCGGCAGAAGCCCCCAGCGGACAGCGGAGTCCTGGCTCCGGTAAGGCTTCACCTGACTCTGCTGCGCATAACGGGCGGCTATTTTTTTCAGTTTCAGGCGCAGATCTTTCTGATCACAGCCGCCTTTCACGATTTTACTTTCCCGCTCCCGCGCCAGCCTGACGACCGCCGTTCCATTGGGCGGAACTTCAAGCAGGAAGCCTTCCCTTACACGCCCGCCGGTGAAAATCTTTCCGTCTTCGGCAAGCCGCATCCGTCCGGCAAGTTCCTCGGCGGAATAAAAATCTCCATCGGCATCCGGCAGTGCCAGTTCCACAATGGCAGGAAGCGTATCCGAAAAATTGAACAGGGTCAGAAGTTCCGTCCCGTTCCGCCGGTGACGCAGCACACGGATTTTGCGGTCCAGCTGAGGAATCGTCAGTTTCACGGACTCGCCGCTGCTTCCGGCCGCGTCGAACTCCATCACATTGCGGCAGACAGCCTTGAATGAATTCTCCGGCAGAGCGGGGTCCGCATAGAAATCCTCGACTCCGGCGACCACCCGGTATCCCTCCTTGATCGCTTCGAGGTAACGTCCGTCAAAAACATCGTTCGGCCAGAAGCCGATCCCATAGCCGCCGAGCGCCGCCACGATCAGAATATTCTGCTTTACGGTCTCCGGCGTATAACGGCTGTAATACATCGCCAGGTTTTCGCTGGGATCGATGAAAGGGAAACAGGGCTTTTCCAGCGTGGAAATATTCAGTTTCATGGTCTCGAAAAAAGGAAGTCCTGCAAAATACGGCATGTCCTGATGCAGATCAATATCCGGGTCCGAAGCCTTCACATCCACGCCGCACCATTCCGCGACACGCTGTTTTCCCGTCTGGAGCGGGTCGCTGATGAGCCAGAATTCAATTCCCGGCAGTTTTGACCGTATCGCCCTGGACAGCCTCTGAATGATCAGCCGGTGCTGTTCCACCCGGAATTTCAGCCATTCGGCGCGGTATTTCGCAATAATTTCCTGTGTGGACGGCACAGCGGAAAGTTTTGCGAACGCGGCGAAACGCTTTCGGCTCTCATCGCTGAAACAATGAGTCAGCGCGCCCGGTTCGTAGTCGATTGCAATGGCTTTCACGTCCGGAGATTTTCTGACGGATTCAGCATAACCGTCAAAAAATTTTCCCCAGATCAGCCCCTCCGGATCTTCAATCAGATACCACGGGCTGACGGTTACCGGCATCGGTTTGCCGTCCGTGCCGACAGACGGGGGCAGTTTTCCCGGGTACAGATTCTCTGTGACGGCTTGATAAAGCGGTCCGATCCACGGCATTCCGCGCGAAGCGGGCAAGTGTATGCAGTGATTAAAATTGCCAAGTATCTTTTCCCGTTCGCTCCCGGGATAGGCGCCGAAATGGTACAGAAGCGAAATCCATGGACGTTTCTGCAGTGAAGTCCAGAGTCCGACATAGGCATCGCTGATTTCAGGAAGCATGTTCATGTTCCACGGACTTGCAATGCAAAGCTGAAAACGGTTGCAGGCTCTCTCCGGGTACTGTAATTCCGGAAGCACGTTTACAGTGAAAGAATGCTCCGGAAACACCCGCTCTTTACTGCGGAGCCGCCAGTAGACTTTTCCGGAACTGCCGGCTTCTGAAACTGCTTTCAGATAAATTCGGTTGTAATTTTCCCACGCTTGCGTCTTATTTAATTTGGAAGTGAAATCAGGTGCAAAAGTCAGGATGCAGCGAGTATATTTTTTGCCGTCACGCTGAATTTGCATTTCCCGGCATTGATCTTTTTCAAATTCAGGCTTTCCGTTTTGCCTTCCAGCGGGAAGCAAAGCTCCGGAAGCAAGATATTTCACGATTTCTGGCAGATCCAGCTCCATCTGCAGAAAATTATCCGGAATGGCCTTGCGGTCAAGATCGACATTCAGGAGAAGTGCAGCCGGAAAGTTTTTGCAGAGAAAAAGAGTGTCTTTCTGATAATCCGCCGGATAAAGACGGGTGTTCAATGAGACCTCCGGCTTTTTCTCCACTTTTTCGATCTGAATATCATCAAACCAGATACTTCCTGTTGCAGCACGCAGAGAAAGCAGTAAAGCCAAAGACCTGCTTTGAAGCCGCTGCGTTCTGAAAGTATGCTCGACACGTCTCCATCCGAAGGAACCCTGCGCATGACGGTAGAGTCCGGTTCCCATGGAGAACAGCGGATTTCCTTTGTCCATCAGATAAACCACTCCGCCGTCATGCGTTCCCTTTGCCTTAATGTTTTCGCCTTTGATGAAATAACTGATCCGGTAAGTCGTCCCGGATTCCAGCTCCACCCATTGCGCCATGAATGAATGACAATCCGCCTTTGGGTTGTCAATGCGCAGGGAAGGTGCTTTCCCGGCAAAATTCTGTTTGTCCAGAATAAAATCCCCGAGCGGCGGTCCCCACGACTGTGTCCCCCATTTCTCGGGTTTTCCTTCTGCATCCACACTGGAAAAATCACCGTTCTTTACAAGATTTGCGGCAGATGAAACAATTCCGCAAAACACCAGCAGCATAAAACAAAATCTCTTCAGAATCATGACGTCCTCTTTCTGTTACGGCTGTCCAGTATAAAGGGCTGCGGCAGCATTCTCCGGAAAAACATGGTAAATCAAATGCTCCGGTCTGCTGAGCCTCGGATAGAATTGAGAGAAAGCGACAGCTTCCACATGGCCATCCAGCATTGCAATATTGGCACGTTTGTTATGCATCAGCCGGATGAGGGGATTCCCCGGTCCCCAGTAGCCGCCGTCAAAATAATGAAACATGTCCTCGGAACCGATCAGACCGCTGTCGGCAAAAAACGGCGTGGACGAGATTCTTGACGCATACGTTTTTGTGTGAGCCTCAAAATTTGTCGTTTTTGCGGAGTTGCCGAAAATAATCCTGCTGATACCGTAAGTTGACTGGTAATAAAGCCCAAATTCGTAGATGGGCGCTTTTTTCAGCGACGGACAGAAAAGACTTTTTTCAGTGGTATATTTCCCCTCGTTCAAGGTTCTGTTCCAGACTGCGTCATAAGAAACGCCCCACAGGACAGGCATATGTCCCTTGTAATCAGAACAGTACGTCATTGCTCCAAGGGTCAGTTGTTTCAGGTTGTTCATACAGCTGACGGCTTTTGCCGTCTTCCGCGCCTTGTTCAGCGCAGGAAGAAGCATTCCCGCCAGAATCGCAATGATCGCAATCACGACCAGCAATTCGATCAATGTAAACCGCTTCATTCTGATTCCGCAACTCATACTTCCTCTCCTCCTTCTTGTAAAATGGGTTTCAATATTTCTGATTGGACTTCATCTCCAAGCAGTAAATGATACAGTTTATCCATCGCCAGACTCCCCATCTCCCGGAAAGGCTGAACCACGCGCGGAACCTGAATATAATCACCGTAGCGCGGGGCAAAATCGTATCCGACCAGTTCAAAATCCACTCCGTATTTCCAGCCGCGTTTTTCACAGGAAGTCAGAATCAGTCCTGTGAATTCCGTGCAGACCGTCATTATGCCGGCAGGCCGTTTCACCTGATCCAGCATCCGGTTGATTTCCGAAAGAATGAACTCGCGCTTCAACTCATTTTCCGCAATATGAAAAACCGAAAGCTCCGCGCTGCTCTTCTTTTCGCGGATTCGTCCGCAGAATGCGGATTCACGGAGATCATGCGTGAGCGTCTCGCTCGTGAAAACCGCATAAGACGCCGGATTCTTTTCCAGCAGATGATCCGCAGCGATCCTTCCGCCAGCCTCGTCATCAATGTCCAGCGTAATTGTCTTTTTCATCGGCCATTTCAAGGTGTTCAGCGAAATGATTTTCCCGCCGCTGGCCATATACTCTTCCAGTTTGGAAAGAATTTTTTCATATTCGCGGTCCCAGAACGGCACATAGCTGATGATTCCCGTGTGATGAAATGATGTCATGGAATCAATGAAACTGCAATAGGAATCCGCGGTCATGCCGAAATAATAAGTCAGCGGAATATCATACCGGTTGGAGCCGTCAGCAAGACCTTTGATCTGTTCCAGCAGCAGGACATCGCGCCACGGCGGCAGAAACACGCCCACCGTTGCCTTTTTGCGCTGGCGCAGACTCGCCGCCTGAAGATTGGGCCGGTATCCCATTTCTTCAGCAATCCGCCGGATGTATTCGCGGCGTTCCGGAGAAACCCGTGTGTACTTTCTGTTGTTCAGCACCACGGAGACAACCGTCTGATGCACCCCGGCAGCCTTCGCAATATCCTTCAAAGTTACGCTCATGAATAGAGACTCCCTCTGACTGCTTTAATCGTTTACAGCATCTATTATAAGCGATAACCGGTATTTTGTCAAGGGGGGAATCGAAAATTTTTTCGAAATTTTTCCGGATTGTGCCTTGTAAGACGCCGCTGCCAAAAGTCCGGAAATCGAAAATTTTCATAAAGACGCAGTTATGTTTTGAGCGTGAGCAGTGTATGGAAAAGCTATTGTTTTTACCAGCTGCAGACTTTTGGCAGTGCCGTCCGTCGGAAACTCCGGACAACAAATATGGTGGAATTTCAAAACAAGGAGTTGAAAAAACGGACAAGGTGTATTAGAGTATTCCCCAACAAGGAATCTTTGCTCAGGATCGCCACGGCGCTCCTGATCGAACTGGACGAAAAATGGCTTGCCGAAGGGAAGGTCTATCTGAAAGGTTGACGGCAGAGATTCGGAGAATTTACAGAAAAAACGTTACGTAGCCGGAGGATTTTTTATCTCGAAGACAAACAATAGAGTGAAAAGAAGGAAAACAACGAAAAAAACGTAAAAACGAGGGTTCAGCTCCTTGACTTTTACATAATAGTAGAGGATGTGGGCAATGAAACTCAGAAATATCATGCTTATGACAAACATATTCTTTTCTCTTTGTGGTTGTGCCGGAGAACAAACTCTACCTGAGGATTATGTGATAGTAAAGAGCAGATTGCGCTTTCACGAAATTTTAAGAAAAGATGTTTTTTCTCAAGACAGCATCAAATTTGCTGCACAAACCGGTTTTTTTATACCACGAATTGAACTAAGAAATATTGTAGTAAAAAATGGTTGGATAGAATTGGTTGGAATAAATGGAAGTTTAACGCTTTATCCCGATAATATGTGCATCGTAAGATTGGAAAGAGAAAACAATATTTCTTTTATAACGAAAAAAGACCAAATAGGTATACGCGAACTATCATATCTTGATCTTGATATTAACATGTTTCCTCCTGATGTTGGAACAATAAATCCATTTCCCGAGATAACCTGTCGGTCAGACAAAGAACTTCTTGCATGGAGAGAATATTTGAAGCAAGAAAAGATCGATTTCAATTCAAGAATAAAATTCGAAGTAAAAAAAATGAAAAAATATACTATAGTCAAAATAAAACTGGTCAAAAGTTCTGATTTTATTGGTTACGGAGAATTATGGGTGCGAGAGAATTTTCTCAAATGATTGATCGTATGTAAATATCACAGCAAACCACAGTTATTGCGAGGAGATAAAAATGCTAAAAAAAAATATAAGATTACATTTGTTCTGGATCCCTTTAATCCTTGCATTATTATATTTTTATTATCAGCTTTATGAACATACGATGTTTCTTGATGATCACTTAATTAAGCATAAGTTATACGGGGAAGATAAATTTTTAATATCAATTCCGGTCTATATGTCTATGACTTTTAAGCTGAAGCATACTTCTCAATTAAATCATGAAAATGTATATTTGAAATTGGAAAACATAGACAGCAATAAAGTCTATACTGTAAAACCAACAGTTGAATCTCCTTATGAATTATTTTTTTATTGCAGGTCAAGTTTTAATAGTGGAGCATTTCAAGATTTTCCGTATATTCCTCCTGGAAAGTACATAATTCAGTTAGTTTTCCCTCCTGATATTAATGGTAATTCTATTGGAAGTTTTATGTTAACTGGTCGTTCACAATGGAAATATAGAAAAGACAAAGATAAATATCAGAATATAATTAGTGTCCAGTCAAATTTGAAAAGATAAGAAATTATGTTATCTTAATTTCCAATGGATTCATTATTGTACTGGACATAAATAACATAATGTGCTGCATTACCATACCAAAACATGGAGAATGGTACGATGAAAATAATACACGA
>CAKUJH010000011.1 GCA_934661375.1 uncultured Victivallales bacterium | reverse complement strand
AGTAAATCATTATTTCATAATTTACATCTTCAACGCAGATGTCGCTACTCACATCTCTTTTATCATACCATCTCCTTTTCCTGAAAATTTAATGATGCCGAACATGGACATATTATGATTGTTGCCAAGCGTCATGGAGGTTCCGCTGTATTCTTTTTCGCCGCCCATTTTATTGCGGACGACGTTGCAGAACCAGCTGTCGTAAACCTGCGGGGCTCCGCCTTCAAACACGCTGAACGGAATGTAGAATTCAGCGGTCCAGCCTTTGGAATCATAACGGGATTCCAGCTGGAAACCCTTCACCTTCCAATTGCTGTCGAACGGCTGGGGAATCGGCAGATGCCGCTGAGTTCCGAAGAAACAGTTCTTCAGCGGGTCGAAGGCAAACTGGTATTCCACTTCTTTTTTGAGTCCCGGCGAAAACAGAATCTCGTAGCTGTCATTGAACCACAGATCCTTGTTCTTGTCCGCAGCAGGAGCGTACGGCGTCTGGAACAGACCGTAGATACCGGTTTTGTCCCATGCCAGTTTGAGGGATGCGGGATATTTGGGTTTGGCGCCGGATCCCTTCGGGTCAATCAGCGGCATGGGTTTGACTTTTGCCCAGAACGCTTCATCGCCTTTGCCGTCGAGCGTAACTTTCTCGCTGCCGAGCAGCTGGTAAACGCCGTGGACGGGGCGTTCATATGAAAGCTGGTTGCGGATCGACGCAATTGCTTTCGGCCAGGGGGCAAGGAACAGATTCAGCCGTTTTTCCTCAATGGTTCCGGGTTTGACAGATGCCTTTGCCTGCTTCAGCAGTTTTTCCATTTTGGCGAGTTCCGCCGCCGGATACAGAACACTGTTCTGGGAGGATTCGCTGTCAAGCGCATATTTGCGGTAGCATTCACGCAGCAGCTGATGAAATTCGCGCAGATATTTGCCCGTTTCCTTCCCGTAGAACGCATCCCAATGGGAATCAATGGCTTTGGCGGCATTCCAGTCGGGATTCCACATGCTGCGGTAGGCGGCGTAATACGAAGGATAGAAGAACCAGGTAACGCCCGGCTCCGTTTCACAGTGGTCATGGAACAGGCTGGTGCGTCCCAGATATTTGCCGAACATTTTCGGAATATCGCCGACAAATTCGCCGTTGACCGCCAGCACGAACGGATTGGTTCCCGAATACAGCCAGAGTTTCTGAATCGGACGGTTTCCCAGCGATTCATACCATTCCCGCGCGATTTTCAGCATGTCCGCACGCTGCGCCGCATTATGCACCTTGTTCGGCAGACCGCCGAGACAGAGATTCACTTCGGTGTTCGGCGGCAGTTTCCACCGCGGATCCGTTCCGGCGTACTGAACATTGTAATACGCCATGATGTACAGTTTCATGCCCGGATACTCTTTGGCAATCCGGTTCGCCAGATACTGATGGAAACGAGCGTAGATGTTCGCCATGCCGGCATTCGTCCCGCGCGCCATGTCTTTTTCCGTCATCAGCCCCAGCCGGCGGACTGTCGGATTGTTGACCACTTCCGGGTCGGTCATCAGCGTATCGCACATGCCGAAGGAAAAATAGGTGGTGTTGCAGCCCTGATCTCGGTAACCGCCCTCATCAATTTTTCCGTTGCTGTCGTAATATTTTTTGAGTGATTCGAACAGAAGATCGGCAAATTCCAGATTCACCACATCAAAATAATTGCCGATGTGCGCTTTCGGATTATACCAGAAATTGCCGGAAGGTGATGTGTAGAAAATCGTGCGCAGACGCTCCGGATAGGCTTTGGCAATCCATTCGGGACGCGGACAATGTGTACCGCCGGACGGCAGAGTGCTGCCCATGCGCCAGCGGTCCCAGAACCGCACATCTTCCGCGGTCAGTTTGCCCAGATACGGTTCCCAGAATTTTTTCGACTCCGCGGAATGGATCGTGTTGCCGAGATAAAACTGTCCGCCGCGGGTATCGAAATACGGAGCATCCGTATAGCTTGCCGGCTGAACGGCAAGTTCCGTAATTTTCGGCCACAGCGTGCCGTACTCTCCGGGGAAGTAATAACGGACCCCCAGAAAACGTTCCGCAAAATCATAGGCTCCGTACTTGGTTCCGGTGGAGGAACCGCGGCCTTCCAGCGGTTTCATGTTGTAACCGGCAATCAGGGATGAATCGCTGCCGGCGATGATGACGCCGCGGTCAAATGTTTTCACGGCGAAACCCTGCGGCGGCAGTTTGGAAACATCCACACCGTTTTCCCGTGCCAGTGAACAGTCCCCGACC
The DNA here is from genome assembly GCA_934661375.1 of uncultured Victivallales bacterium. Taxonomy (GTDB): domain Bacteria; phylum Verrucomicrobiota; class Lentisphaeria; order Victivallales; family UBA1829; genus SIG94. The sequence continues at coordinate 86,537 of CAKUJH010000011.1, read as the reverse complement.
ACAATCAGGTATTTTTCCTTCGCGGCGTCCTTGACGTCTATGACCCGCGGCTGAACTCCGGTGCATCTTTCAATTGCTTCCGACAGAATCCGGATTGCCGGGGCTATGCTCTTTTCCGTGCGGTTTTTTCCGCTCATGCGGTTTTCCGCCTGAAGATCGGCGGCGATGGCAAAGTTCAGTTTCCCGCCGGACACCAGCGGCAATGCGGCATGTTTTCCCGCCGTTTCGAATTTGACCGGAGTCAGTTCCGGGGTTTTGAGGTCATACGCCCCCAGAACTCCAGTCATGAGACTGCCGGCAAACAGAAGAATGAGATGTTTCGGATTCATTGAATGCCTTTCCTGTCTTTATATGGTTGTGTTTTACAAGTTCACGGTCAGTTGTAAGGGGCGTATCCGTCCAGATACGGCGCAATCGGCGGACTGCCGGATTCCTGTTCCTGCGTCCGGTTGAACCACGGATACCAGCCGTAATTATAGTAATTGAAATTCAGCATCTGCGGGGGTTCCGGGTTGATATGGGAGTCGGCATAGAGAATATTGCTGCGCCGGCTGTGACGGTAACACACCTGATACTTCGGTTCAGCGGCGAGGAATTCAATATGACCGAGCTTCCGGTATTCCGCCACCTTCGGGTGATACCAGCCGTCGCCGTGAACCAGAACCTTGCTGGGCTGTTTCAGCGATTTCCGCAGTTTGGAGTAATCCGATTCGCCGAAACAGCCGGAGTTGTAAGGATAGGAACACCCGAACGCCAGTGTATCGCTGCTTCTGCCGATCATGGAAGGACAAAGCAGCCATTTCGGAGACCACGTACCGTAAGTGTAAATCGTTTCTTTGTAATTGAAGTACGGCGCATAGGAATTCACCCAGTAAAGCACACTGCCGCTGCTGTCCGTACCCAAACGGCTGATCGTCCAGTATTCCTGATTGTCGCCGCGGTACAGCGCCATGGCTGTGCCGAGCTGTTTGAGCTGACCGATGCAGCTGATCGCCTGCGCCTTCTTTTTTGCCGCGCTCAGAGCCGGGAGCAGCATTCCCGCCAGAATTGCAATAACAGCAATCACCACGAGGAGTTCTATCAATGTAAACCGCAACGACTTACGCTTCGAATGCGAAATATAATGCATGAAATACGGAATGGATGATAACGGCTGCCGGTGGTTCATGATCTGGTTCCCCTTTCTGGTTTTGTTCCTGACTATGACATCATTTTGTAATATGAAATTATGCGTCTTCGTTTTTATATTCTGTCTTTTCTCCTGATTCTTATGTTCAACGGGTGTGAATCATTCGCTTTTTCCATACATAAAATCCTGTTTTACTAAATTATAACGAAAAAATGGGATTTGTCAACCCGTTTGAAGAAATATTTTTCCATTATTGTAAATCATGTGCTTTTTTCTTCAAAACGCAGTTGACATTCCGGAAGGACAGGTTATATTGCGGAAATAAACAGAAAAACGGAGGAAATCATGGAGTCGGAATATCGCATGACGGTTGCGCGGCTGACTGAGACTCTGAAGCTGGAACTCGCCAATGGTCAATATCCGCGCGGCACAAAATTTCCTTCGGAATATGAACTGGCGGAACGGTTCGGCATCAACAAGACCACTGCCAACCGGGCGGTAACTCAGCTGGTGAATCTGGGACTGCTGGAACGCGGCGTCCGCGGCAGCGGCACACGGGTTCTGCGCGAAGAAATTTTCCCAGCCGGGCAGATCGCCTTCTTCACGGCTCTGCCGGCACATCATACATCCATAGTCGTCAGCGGCGCAGTGGAACGGCTGCTGCGTTCCAGATATCTGCTGACCCTGATCACGCCGGAACCCTGTCATCTGCAGGAGTATCTGGATGATTTTCACAGTACGCCGTTTCAGGGAATATTGACCATGTCCTACGGTGCGCTGACGGCGCCGAAAGGGATTCCGCTGATTCATGTGGACCAGGATTTTTCCCCAGTGGACACCGTGCATCACGCGGTCAACGGCAACTCGTTCGAAGGAGCCTACCAGCTGATGAATGCCGTTTACGATGCCGGACACCGGAAGATCGCGCTTTTTCTTACCGATCTTGCCCAGCTGCATTTGAGTTCACCCAAACGCGGCTTCATCCGTGCCATGCGTGAGCACGGCTGTTCCGATGCTCTCGCGCGCTGTTTCTACGGCAAGAACGGCGAACCGGACAGTGCCAAAGAGGTTTTGCAGGACATCCTGCAGAAATATCCGGACGTCACGCTGATTGCCACGGAAAACGACAATGATGCCGCTGCCATGATACAGGAAATTGCGCTTTTTGACCCGGCACTGCTGCGGCGCATTCAGGTTACCGGCTTCGGTGGTCTGCCGCATCTCTGTAAACGCTTCAATCTGCCGAGTGTGGACATCCGCCTCCGGGAAATGGGCTACATTGCGGCGGACCAGTTATTGAACATGATCCGGAACGGCATTCCGGAGAAACCGTTGCGCCACGCAGTGGAGCCGCGTCTTCTCAACCTGGACAAAATCCGCCGTCCCCCCGCGCCCGCATAACCCGCGGTGATGAAGAATTATTTTTCAACTTTTCTTGTAAAGGAATCCCAGATTTTCCATTTTTCTGCGGTCATTTCCCAATCACTGTAAATGGCAAAACCCGTAAAACTCCTTTTGTCGGATGCTTGATGCAAACCCGCTGCGATTCCGGAAAGGGCGGAACTCAGATTTTCAACCCGCGGATTATGATAGGAGACTCCTGCGTCTTCATAAGCTGGAATTCCACACAATAACTTACAGGATAAACCATTGCAGACAGACAGCAGTTCTTCCGTCCAGGAACACATCAGCGACGTATAAAATTTTTCATAACGGATTCCGGTATCATACATCATCACACATAAAAGATCCGTCCTTGCTGCGACCTGGCGAAGATACGGCAAACTCCAATGAACATGCGCGTTCGGCTGCCAGCGGGTCGGAGGCGGATATGCCGCCACCGAAAGAATTTTTCCGGAACCGATCCTGTTCCTGATTTCATCCAGGAGCAGCAGAAACGCCGGATCTCCGTCCGGCAGCGGCTCCACATTCAGCTGAATTCCGGCTATGCGCGGGTGTTTCAGCAGAAACTGATTCAGCGAACCGGTGAAATTTTTCCGCCAGGCGGAACTGTGAATCAAAGCCGATTCATCCAGTATGCCGCCGGACCAAAGGATCACTTCCATATCATATTTCTGTGCGGCATCCAGAAATTTTTCGATCTGCCGGTCATCATGTCCGGGCAGATTGCCGTCCTCTTGGACAGGGCAAAGATGCGGAAAAACATAATGAATCCCGTGCGTTTTCAATTTTTCGAAAAGAGCTGTCAAATTTTCCGCATCCCGGAATTCAGACGGATTTTTACGGTTTCTCTGCAAATACGCATCATCCGCAAACCATCCGTGGCTCAGCCAGATTCCGTTTTTCAGATCATTGGACAATATATCTTCGGGCAGCTCCCTGCCCGGCTGCCATATGATATAGGAAAAGACCGCAATCAGAAGAATTGCACAGACCGTGCCGGCTATTCTTCCAATACTGCATAAAAATGGTTTCATCATTTCACTCCGCTGTTCCCATATTTTGCAGATATTTCAATTTCAGTAAATCCAGGAGTTTTGTTTTTTCAGTTCCAGAGGAAATATCATAGCAGGAATAGACGACCATTACGCTGGTGTTGCGGCAGGAACAGATCCGCAGATCCGTAAAGTCTTTACTTACAGAAAACCAGAACGGTCCTTCTTTAGCGTAAAAAGAAATATTCATTGCGGAATATTCCATTCTTTGTGCTTTCCGGACGGCAAGTTTCATGGAGACAGGCTCCCGCTCAATATATGTCATATTGATTTCAGACAGATTCCGATAATGGTAAAAGAATGCCATTTCGATCATCACAAAAATAAAAACGACACCCATGATAAAATAAATCAATATTTTCACTGGACGGAGCATAATACATTCCTTCAGTTATAAATAACGGTTCCATAAAATACCATCACCCTGTCATTTGTCAAGCTGCGGCAAGAAAATACAAGGCTTATATTCTTATTCTGTGAAATGCAGACCTGGAACGGTCTCTACACAAAAAATCCGGGCGGAATAAAGAAAAAATCTCAAAAAAAACAGTTTTATCTCTTGAAAAATGAAACAGAACGATTATCTGTTTATCAATGTAATGAAAAACAAACGAAAGGAGTGTTGCCGATATGGAATCCTGGATAGGTAATATTGGAGCGTTTCTGTCGGACGGCAGAGTGCTGGCGGTGTATTGGGGATTGGCAATTTTCGGGAGTTTTTTCTTTGCGCTGACCTGTCTGATGGCACTGTTCGGATTCGGCGGACTGGACGGACCGGATTTTGATACCGACGGCGCCGCGCTGGATCATCTGGATACCGGAGCATTGGATTTCAAACTGTTTTCCATCCGGTCGATTCTGGCATTTCTGACGGTGTTCGGCTGGGGCGGTGTGATCTGGGGACGTTACGGACTGGGAGGATTCCTCGGCGCGTTTGCCGCCGGATTCGCCACGATGGTGGTTACCGCCCTGATGATCTGGGGGATGCTCAAACTGCAGTATTCGGGAACTTTTTCCAACAAGAGTTTCATTGGGAAAAACGGTTCTGTGTATCTCGGCATTCCCGGCGGACGGGAGAAAGTCGGCAAAATCACGGTTTCGCTGAACGGAGCCACGCATGAATTGAAAGCCGTTGCCGAAGATGCCATTCCGACCGGCAGCACGGTAACGATTGTCGCACTGCTGGATGATTCCCGTTTTCTGGTTCGCAAAATTTCCTGAATAAAAATCAAATATACAACCCAAGGAGAACCCCACCCCATGTTCATTTCACCCGTCATCGCTGCGCCGGTTTCCGGCGGGACCGTACTGCTGATTGCCATCGGCCTGTTTGTCATCTTTGCCGTGGCATTGGGCATTCTTGCCCGCATCAAGAAATGTCCGTCCGACCGCGTGATGGTCATTTACGGTTCAGTGCTGTTTCATCACCGGACTGCGACCCATGCTGCCCGCTGCATTCACGGCGGGACCGCGTTCATCTGGCCGGTGATTCAGGACTACGGCTTCCTTTCGCTGCGTCCGATCCAGCTGGAAGTCAACCTGAAAAACGCGCTGTGCAAACAGAATATCCGCATCAACGTCCCGTCGGTCTTCACGGTGGGCGTCAGCACGGATGAAGCCCTGATGGGGAACGCGGCGAACCGTCTGCTGGGCTTGACGCCGGAAGCCATCGGAGAGCTGGCGAAAGACATTATATTCGGACAGCTGCGTCTGGTGATCGCCTCCATGACGATCGAGCAGATCAACTCCGACCGTGAAACATTTCTGCGCAGCATTGAACAGAACGTGGCGGAAGAACTCAACAAGATCGGGCTGCTGCTTCTGAACGTGAACATTACCGACATCACGGACGAAAGCGGTTACATCAACGCCATCGGCAAACGGGCGGCGGCGGAAGCCATCAACAAGGCGCGAATTGAAGTTGCCGAAGAAGAGCGCAAGGGCGGGATCGGTGAAGCGGACGCGCGCAAGGCACAGCGAATCGCCGTGTCTCAGGCGGAAGCGGACGCCCAGTCCGGAGAAGCCAATGCCGACAAACTCCGCCGCATTGCCATCAAGCAGGCGGAAGCCGAAGCCATCATCGGGGAAGCGGACGCCGACAAGCAGCGCCGTATCGAGACCAAGAAAGCCGAGGCCGCAGCCATCGAAGGAGAAAACGTTTCCGCCATCGAAATAGCCCAGTCCAATGCCGCCCGTATCGAAAAAGAAGCCGAAGCCTACCGTCTGGCGGAAGCCGCCAAGCGGGTCGCCGAAGCCAAAATCAAACAGGCGGATTATGAAGCGGAACAGACTGCTCAGGTCGCCCGCGCCAACATGGAAATGGAAAAGCAGAAAGCCGACACCATCGTTCATGCTGAAATTGAAAGACAGCAACTGGTGATCAAGGCGGAAGCCGAAGCCGAAAAACTGCGCCGCGAAGCCAAAGGTCAGGCGGATGCCATTTACGCCAAACTGGAAGCGGAGGCCCGCGGCAATTTCGAGATCCTGAAAGCCAAAGGCGAAGGTTACAATCAGATCATCGCCGCCTGCGGAAACAATGCCGATTCTGCCTCCAAGATGCTGCTGATCGAAAAACTGGAGGAAATTGTCAAGCTCCAGACCGAAGCGATCCGCAATATCAAGATCGACAAGGTTACGGTCTGGGATGGCGGCAAGAATCCCGAAGGCAAAAACGCCACGGCGAATTTTCTCAGCGGTATGATGCAGAGTCTGCCGCCGCTGCATGACGTCGCTGGCATGGCTGGCGTCGAGCTGCCCGCATACCTTGGCACAGTCAAGGATCCGGCTGCACGGAAAAACGCCGCTGCGCCGCAAGGCTGACAAAAAAATGCCGTTCCCGGATCAAGGGGATCCGGGAATGTGCCTGCAACAGGAATCCCGCCTGTCGGGATTCCGCAAAAAAAGGGGAGGACTATGTTAACTGTCAAACTGACTGTCTCGCAGAAACTGGATCGCACGCAGAAGGAGGACCTGGCGGTCAAAGTGTCCGGTCTCACCGCGGATGAATTTGCCGGAGTCCTGCAGGAAATCCAGGTGGTCGTCAACGACGATACCGTTGTAGCGTCCGGCGGAAACTTCCTTGCGCCGTCCGCATTTGCCGCAGTGATCAGCGGCGAATCGCTTTCACAGGAAAAGTGTGACCGGCTGAGTGCAGCCTATTGCGGTCTGCTTGCCGGATACGGAATCAGTTCCCAGCGGATCCACATCTGTTTCAACGGGAAAATGCGGACGGAATAAAGCCGGTTTTATTTCAAGGACATGCCGACCGCAAAAGCGCAGACGCGGCCATCGACCTGATCGCCGCGCTGCGCCGCTTCAAACAGAAACTCTTCCAGACGGGAACGGTCCACCAGCAGAGTTTCGATATCCTCCGTATCATCAAAATCCGTGACCAGCTGTTCAGCGGGAGTGTCATCGGCTTCCATGACCGCCAGGCGCACGAGCTCGGAACTGAGTCCGGGCGAGCTGAAGGTATCGGGAATCATGCGGATGAGACGTCCCTGATATCCGGTTTCTTCCCGCAGTTCGCGGACTGCCGTAACTTCCGGCGATTCACCGGGATTGACCAGTCCGGCGGGAAACTCGATGACCATGCTGTCCGCGGGGGGACGGTACTGCCGGACCAGGATCAGGCGTCCGGAAGGTTTGAGGGTGCAGATAATGGCGACGGCTCCGGCGGAACGTTTGCGGGAAACGGATTCCCAGATACGCCGGACACCTTTGTTGTCGATGTACTCAATTTCATTAAGGGCAAGCCATTTTCCGGCTGCGACCTCTTTGCTGCTGACTCTTTTCATGCTGAAAATATTCCTTTCCTGCCAAAAAAAAATGAATTTACACTTGAATATAGCGCAAAAAGTGATAAAGTACAGTATCATTTGCATGATTTTATCCGTTTTCCATAATTTTTTTGCGAAACGGCATTTTTCCCCAGAATGGCAATCAGCGCAGTATGAACTGTTTCCGGATTTTGTTCACAAGGAAAAATGATAACGGAATTTTCAGGAGATATTTTTTGAGTTTCATACGGATAGGTCTGACCGGCGGACCGGGATGCGGCAAATCGGAAGTCGGCAGGATTTTCAGCACGTTTCAGGATTGGCATTGTCTGGATGCAGACCGGATTTGCCACGAGATTTACTCGGAAGCGGATTCGCTGTTCACACATTTGCTGGAGGAACGCTGGGGTCGAGCGGTGATCGGTGCGGATGCACTGCCGGATCGCAAGTTCATTGCGGAAAAAGTTTTCGGCGATGAGACGGAACGCCAGTGGCTCAATTCCGTTCTGCACCCGGAAATTCTGCGGCGTCTGGAAGACCAGGCAGTCCGTTTAGAAGCCAGGTTTGTGCTGGTGGAAGTTCCGCTGCTGTTCGAAACCAAATGGAGTCCGCACATGGATAAAACGATTGCCGTCTGGTCGCCGCCGGAAATACAGATGACGCGTCTGCTGTCCCGGAACTGGACACGTGAACATGCGGAGGAACGCATGTCTGCACAATTTTCCGCCGCCCGGAAACTGGAATTGGCGGATTACGGAATCATCAACCGAGGCTCGCTCGATATGCTGCGCGAACAATGCCGCCGGCTGGATCAGGAAATCAAACAGTTTTTCAATAAATAAAAAACAGGAGAAACAACCCGATGGATCAGGAAAACAACTTGTCATCCGTTCCCGCACCGGAAAACAATCCGGTTCCCGCTCAACCCGCAGAAGCCGCAGCTCCGGCTCCGGCACCGAAAAGACGCGGACGTCCGCCGCGTCAGCGTCCGGCGGAACCCGCACCGGCTGTTCAGGTTTCTGCCCCGGCTTCTGCTCCGGCTCCGGCACCGGCACCGAAAAAATCGGAAGCAGAAGAACCGGAATACTTCGCCAACGCCCAGCCGGACCTGCTGGTTGTTCCGACAGAACCCGTCAATGCCGTTTCCTTCGGTCCGCCGGAAGATGACGACGACGGCTATGTCCCTGCTCCGGAACCCATCAGTGCGACCTACACCGAACCTGCCGCCCCGATCCCGACGGACACCGATGATTATGACAATTACCGGGATACGGAAAGTGCGCCGGTTCAGCAGCGCCGCAACCCCATGATGCAGCAGCGGATGCAGAACAACAATCAGCGCCGCAACGGCGACCGGATGCAGCAGCGTCAGGATTACAACAACCGCCGCGGCAACAACAATAATAACAACAATAACAACAATCAGCGCCGCCGTTATCAGCCGCAGAACAACAACCGGTATGATGACGATTATCTGGACGGACAGCGCCGCTTCTACCACAACAACCAGAACGGCAGCCGTCAGAACCACGGGAACTACCAGAACGATTACAACCGGAATTCCTACGGCTACGGCAATGATTACAGCCAGGAATACAATTCCAACAACAATTATTCCCAGCTTTCGCGTCCGCAGCCGCAGATGCAGCAGCCGGTTCAGCCGATGGAGAATGCAGCGCAGGCTCCGGCAGTTCCGGCTGATCCCAATGCGCCCAAAACTCCGGTTCCCAGCGTGAACATTTCCGAACTTCAGGAAATGTCGATGGAAAGATTGAGCGTGATGGCGCGTGAAATGGGCATTGAAGGTGTCGGTGCGCTGGAAAAATCCAAACTGGTGTTTGAAATTCTGCGGGTCAATGCCGAACGCAACGGCATCATGTACGGCAGCGGATTCCTGGAAATTCTGCCGGACGGTTTCGGTTTTCTGCGTTCCCCCGCGTACAGCTACCTGCCCTCATCGGAAGATATTTACCTGAGTCCGTCGCAGATCCGGCGTTTCTCGGTCAAGACCGGCGACTTCATTACGGGACAGATCCGTCCTCCGCGCGAAAAAGAGCGTTTCTTCGCCATGCTCAAAGTGGAAACCATCAACCACGAGTCTCCGGACCGCAAACGCACCATCATTCCGTTCAGTGATCTGACTCCGTACTTTCCGACACAGCGTCTGATTCTGGAAAATTCTCCGGAAGAACTGTCCACCCGTGTGGTCGACCTGGTGACGCCGATCGGTATGGGACAGCGCGGTCTGATTGTAGCGCCGCCGCGTACCGGTAAAACGGTTCTGATGCAGAAAATGGCAAACGCCATCAGCAAAAACAATCCGGATGTGGAACTCATCATTCTGCTGATTGACGAACGCCCGGAAGAAGTTACGGACATGCAGCGTTCGGTCAAAGCGGAAGTGGTCAGCTCCACTTTCGACGAACCGCCGGAACGCCATGTTCAGGTTGCCGAAATGGTGATCGAAAAAGCCAAACGCATGGTGGAATACGGCAAAGATGTAGTGATCCTGCTGGACTCCATTACGCGTCTTGCCCGCGCCTACAACACCCTTCAGCCGCACAGCGGCAAGATTCTCACCGGCGGTGTGGACGCCAACGCACTGCACAAACCGAAACGTTTCTTCGGCGCAGCCCGCAATATCGACGGCAAAGGAAGTCTGACCATCATCGCCACCGCGCTGATCGACACCGGCAGCCGTATGGACGAAGTCATCTTTGAAGAGTTCAAAGGCACCGGCAACATGGAACTGCACCTTGACCGTTATCTGGTCGACCGCCGTGTCTATCCTGCCATCAACATCGAGCGCAGCGGTACCCGTAAAGAGGAACTGCTCCTGCATCCGGATGAACTCCAGCGTGTCTGGACTCTCCGCAAGGCGATGAACGGTGTGCCGCCGGTGGAAGCGATGGAGCTGCTGATCGGCAAGCTGAAGAAAATGAAAACCAACGCCGAATTCCTGATGACCCTTCAGGTGTAAGGTTCTTCCGGAACAAGCCCGGCGGACAGCGGGCATCGTTTCCCTGCCGCCGGATGGAGATTATATGTCATGGGCAGTAAAGTTCAGAAAATGCTTTCCGGTTCGCTGTATATCCTCCTGGCTGTTTTTCTGGGATTTGCGGTAATTCTGGTGATGCCGGTTTACCGCAAATACACAGACATGCAGCGCAAAGTCTCTGATCTGGAGCAGGAATTGCGGCAGGCGCAGGAAGAATGCCGTTCTTTGATTCTTGAGGTGCATGACCTTGAACACAGCGCCTTGGCGGCGGAACGGATCGCGCGGGAAAAGTTCAAGTACTGCCGGGAAGGCGAAGAAGTTCTGATTTACAGAACGCCTGCCGATAAAAAAGCACAGCCCCGCTGAACCTCCGTCGGGAGACAGCCGGCTGTGCTTTCCGGAGTATCAATATTTCACTGCGGAATTATTTCGATGGCGTTCAGCAGACGCACAGTGGAGCTTTCCTGGGTTGTCAGCTCAAACGAGATAATTCCGTTCTGCGGTCTGATGTCCCGGACAATGATCTGGGCATAACCGTATTTCCCTTCCCGCTGAAACAGGTCAAACGCCTTTTCCACGGTTTTTCCGTTCACGGCGGCATCCACTACAAAAATGCCGTTTTTCCGTGCCGGTTCATACCCGACCCGCATACTGGCTTTCAGAGTGTATTTGCCGTCTTTAACCTTGAAACGATATCCGCTGATGTCATAGCGTTCTGTCTGAAACAGGGGACGCAGAGGAGATTCCGGCATTTTTTCCGTATTGCGGGCTACCAGCGTTCCTTTGCCGGTGTAGCCGTAGTTCGTGGTCCCATCTTCCCATTTCATATCCGGCAGAAACAGCGTGTCTCCGCTCAGCAGATATTCAGAACTGCCGCAGTTGACAGCAAAATGTGATTCTTCCAGCATCCGGACTTCACGGGAAAGAAAACCGTTTTTCAGCATACTGATTTTCTGACTCAGTTCCCCCATCAGTTTGCTGTTGAACAGACGGTACAGTTCCGCGAAACGGCCTTCCGAATATGCTTTCCGACATTTTTCCATGCAGTCTTTCAATGCTTTGTCGCGGATTCCGGCGGCGGCAAGTTCGCGTTCGGCGTATTCGAAATCCTTGAAACGCTTTTCCGTCTCATTCCGGAAATCCTGCGGCACCAGAACTTTTTCCAGAGCAGGAACTGTCTTGCCCGGAATCAGGAAGGAACGGAGTTCAAACGGTTTCAGGGAAACAGTCAGCCGTCCATTCTGAACCGGGAGCTTCTGTCCGGATGAAAGATCTTCCGCCCCGGATGCGCCGGGCAGCTGCAGAATCACCTCGCCGGGACAATGAATCAGGTTTACAGCATACAGATATGTTCCGTTTTCCGTTTGCAGGAAGCGGACTGTAACCGGGTCGCCGGCTCCGGCAGCGTCCTGAAACGGACGGTCCGGCAATGCGCGGTAGGCGCGGACAAATTCGCGGACCAGTTCCTCAAAGCCGAGAGCTGCAAGCGGCTGTGCACCGAAAGCGATTCGCTGGGCATCGGTCATGGCAAGACTGTAAGCCAGTTCCTTCAGGAAGAAGCGTCCATGGGGTTTCAGGTCGGCATTCTGAAAATACGCCGGAAATTTACTTTCGAGCGGAGATTTGCTGAATGTTTCAAAATATTCCCGATAACTGCTGACATAATTTCCGCGGGGATTTCTGAATATGGCGGACACCGCCGGATTCAGCAGAAGTTCTTCGGTGGAGGCATAGCCGCCGGACCAGTGTTCAATCCAGTACTGATCCGTGCAGAACCGCATCGGCGTAACATAAACATTCGGAATGGCATTCACCGCATCTATATCCAGACACTGTTCTTCGAGAATGTTTTTGCGGAAATCCACGGTATCGGGCGTCCGGGCTGCCTGATCGCCCCGCATCGGGAATCCGGAAACTGTAACATACAGCGGCAGAGCGGGATTGTACCGGTTGATGATTTCCCGGACCCGGCGGATCTGCTGCGTGGTCTGTTCCGCACGCCAGGCAACCCAGCGTTTCCGGTTTTCGCCAGTGGTAAGGAACTGATGACGCCGCTGATATTTCTGCTCCGCAAAAGCCGGAATCTTCAGACCGGTTTCGCGGCTGAAACGCCCGACACTTTCATCATCATAGCCGTTATCAAGATTGCGGAAACCGAAGCTGTCCCATTCCAGCCAGAGATCAATTCCGGTCAATCCCTTCCGGGCGGCGAAGCGGCTGGCAAAGTCTTCGATATTGCGTTCCAGCAGTTTCCGGACTTCCGGATGCAGCGGATTGCAGGATTTTTCCAGCACTGCCCCGTCCTTGTCCCTGGAATAATAATTTTCCAGTATGAAGCGGCTTTTCTGATCGGGGAGAGTCATTTCCGGAGGAGCCCACAGATTGATGATGGCGGTAAACTCAATGCCGTTTTCATGCAGACTCTTCATCCAGAAGGGAATGGAGCCGGGCATGAACGGAATGTTGCCGCGGAATCCGGGAACCGTAGTCCGCTCGTATGCGGTGAAATCATAGCGCAGCAGCGGAAGCGAAAAATAGTTCTGTCCCGTGTAGGCAAAGTATTCGCAGAGCTTGCGGAGAAATTTTGTTTCGACATCCAGCCGGGACATTTTCGGGCGGGTGTTGTCCCAGTCCAGATTGTATTCGAAGGACTGATCCTCGTCCAGATGCCCGATGGAGCGTCCGCGCATATTGGGCGGCAGATTGATTTTCAGCGCAGGCAAAGGTTCCTTCACCCGGCTCAGACGGATGGAGGCGATGGCGGCAGGCTTGCCGGTAGCCATGGTCCTGGCTTCGAAAAGATATTCGGGCAGTCCGGCATAAAAGAAGTAACGGACTTTCTGCATTTTTCCGGAAAGCGGATATGCTCCGCCGGAAATAAGCCCCTGCCCCAGACGGTCCCGTATGATGGATTGCGAGCCTTTGCCGGAGTGCAGATAAAATGCCGCCATGCGCGGTTTGTCGTCCGGCCATTCCAGTTCCAGCATCAGCAGCTCCCCGTTCCGGTATTGTTCCGGGATGGGAACTTCACAGTAAATGCGGCTCATTTTTTCCGACGCAGCTTCCCGGTATTTCCTGCCGTTCAGGGTTCCGGTGATTTCACTGCCCAGAAGCGAATCATACTGTTTCCGGAAAAACGATTCCCCGCAGACAATTGGTCCGTCCGGGGCGTTTTCGGGTTTTACATCCGTCACGGAAATTTTGAAGGTGCGGACAATGGAGCGGTCTCCGTCCCGCATGGAAACTTCGAGCCGGTAATGTCCCGGCGCAAGAGTTCCGGCCTGGAACGGAAGAGTCTGCGGACCGTGAAGCCGGATCGTGCCGAAATCCTGCTGGCCGATACATTTTTCCGCAGAATCGAAAAGCAGCATGGACATAGCCGCGGAAGCGGATTTTTCCGTGTCTTTATCCAGCGCATTGCCCGTCCGGGTTCCCTGAGGTGCCGCGGAAACTTCCAGAACAATGTTTTTTCCGGAATTGACGAATGTTTCGTCCATGGTCAGGTCAAACAATGCGCTGGAACGGTATTCCGCGCGGATTTCCCGGCTGGACAGCGGTTTTCTGAAAATCTTGACTTCGTCGACGGCACCGTTGAATCTGCCTTCTCCGGAAATTGCGCTGCCGATGGAAAAACGGCGGATCATTTCCAGGTCAATGCCGGTGAACCGGCTGGCGGCGACTTCTTCCCCGTTGACATAGATTTTCGACCAGTTGCGGCGGTTCCAGACCATTGCGACATGCAGCCAGTCGTTTCTGGTGACACTGTCGCGGGTTCCGCCTTTGAGTTCGATGATGCCGCCGCCGTTTTTCAGCGGCACATCTCCGCGCAGCCAGGTCCAGAACCAGAACCGGAAATCTTTTTGTCCGTTGTCCTTCTGCGTTTGAAACAGATAGTAATGACTGGTTTCCGGCAGTCCGTTCCAGTAAGGCTTCACCCACATGGAGATCGTGCCTTTTTCGCCGATCAGACCATTGGACGGATAACACAGAACAGTCTGGAGTGCATCCGTGATTTCCAGAGCCTGACCGCGTATGCCGGGAACATAAACCAATCTCCCTTTTACTTCCGGAGATTCCGTTTTCTGCGGCAGACGGGCATCCGCCGTATTGTCAAAAGACAGATGAAAGTCCGGGATTTCAGCGGCCTGCATACCGAATACCGGCAGCAGCGGAACAGTCAGAGTAAAAAGGAGTTTCTTCATGGCGGCTCCGGTTTATTTTTCAGATTTCAGCGTAATGCCGTTCAGTTCCACGAACCATTTGCCGTAGGACCAGAATTTGAACTGGCTGTCCGCGGGAACAAGCGCTTCAAAATTGTTGACCAGCTTGCCGTCAATATGGACTTCGTAGAAATCGGCGTCGCTGCGTTTGAGCCGGAATTCATGTTCTTTCCCGTTGAATTCCTCTTTGTTGAAATTGCCGAGCCATTTGCTGTTTTTGCCCTGAATCATCTGGAAACCGTTGTCCCAGAAAACCAGCTGAACCCGTTCCTGCATATTGCCGTCGGCAGGTTCGATTTCGACTCCGTAATGCGTCCGGTCTCCGCCGCGGAATTCCGCCCGAAAACGGAAGCTCAGCTCGAAATCACCTTTCGGCAGTTCCAGATACTTCTGACTGTGAATACCGGTGTTGCCGAAAAGCTGCAGGTTCAGCGGAAGGCTTTCCTGTTCGGTCCATTTCAGTTTATCGTAAGTGATTTTGCAGTTATGGGCGGCAAGCTGAACGCCGGTGATGTCTCCGCTGCCCGCAGTAACATTCGGCAAATCCTGTCCGTTGATGGAAGTCTGATAGAAACGTCCGTCAATTGCTTTGACCGTTACATTCATATACTCCCGCATTTTCAGCGGATTTTTATAGGAATAAGCGGTGCTGGCGGCGAACGGACCGTCCTTCTTTTCCGCTGTGTAATAAATCAGTTTGTCCGGGTCAATGCGCACGGAAATCGCCGGTTTGCCGTCCGCTTTGAGAAAATTGATCCAGTACCAGCAGTCGCGCTGATCCTTGTCGAAACGGGCGGAGAAAGTCAGTTCTCCGGTTGTTTTTTTCAGCGGCAGGATTTTGCTTTTCTGATTGAATTCCAGTTGAATCTGTGCCAGTGCCGATGCCGAGAGAGCGCAGCCCAGAATGACTGCGCCAAAGAATTTGCTGTTCATTTTTATATCCTTTCATTTTGAGGTTGTCAGTTGATCTGATCCGGTTGGGGAGACCAGATCTGTTTGCAGTCTTCCTTGTTTTTGAATCCGGCGGGCGAGGCAAAATACGGTGCATACTTGTTGTATTTATGATGCCGTCCCGAACCGTCCAGCGAAGCAAAATTGGTGCCGCCGGAATGTCCCTTGTTGTCTTCCAGACTGGGCGGATAATGTGCGCCGGGGTACGCGCGCATCATTTCGCCCTGCGACCAGGCGGAGGCAGAGTTGAGGTCTTTCCGGCAGAGCAGCGCCTGATCGGCTTCGCTGATTTTTCCCGTGTTGACAGTGCAGACAAACAAAGCGCTGGCGGTGTTTTTGGCGAAGTTGACTTTTCTGCCGCCGATCCACCAGTAATACCATGCCCATGCCGGATTTTTCATATTGGCATTGTATTGTCCGTTTTCATAATATTCATTGAGGCCGTAGGACAGCGGCGCATAGTCCAGATAACGCGGCGCGGTATCCAGCGGACATTTGAATACTCCGCGGTTTTTCATATACGGGAACAGTACTTCCGCCCATATTTTCAGTTGAGTGCCGTCGGATTCTCTGGCGGTGCCGAGGACGTATTCATTGTAATCATCGGTGTACAGATTTGCGGCGAGCGCAAGACTTCTCAGATTGCTCTGACATGCCGCACCTTTCGCCATAAGCCGTGCGGAGTTCAGCGCCGGCAGCAGCATTCCTGCCAGAATAGCGATGACCGCAATCACGACGAGGAGTTCTATCAGTGTAAACCGCAACGGGTTACGCTTCAAATCTGAAATGGATGACAATGACTGTTGGTTGTTCATGGTCTGGTTCTCCTTCCTGTTCTTTTTCAGGCAGTTCTGGATTTGATTTTTCTCTGGTTTCAAATTTCCCTTCCTCCTTTTTTCATATTCATATGCTCAATTGGAAACCGTCCAGATGATCGCGCATTCCGTTGCCGAACATGAATGTACAGCGCAGCGGACGGATGCAGGAATACAGCCGCAGATGCACCAGATGTCGTTCGCCGTCGTGCATGGGACAACGGTAACACATGCCGCCTTCCGCACGGTGAAACGACGGAATCATCAGAGCGCGCGAGAACTGGTCAAATTCTTTCCGTCCATCCAGCCAGAGCGTCAGTCCGGTATCCGCCGTGGCGGAAAGATAAACATCATCCCCGTCCAGTCCGGGATGTTTCACCTCCAGAAAACTGAACAGATGCAGATTGCCGCCCAATTCCGCATAAGGTTCCAGATCCATGGTCAGACCGTCGAACGCAACCACCCGGTTCTGCAGTTCAGCAGGAACTTTTCCGGTTTCCGCCAGCGTCTTTTCCAGAGCGGCAATGTCGCAGTCCGATTCCATCACCGCCAGCCAGCGCGAACAATCCAGCGAAGGTTCGCTGCCGGTCGGCACATAAGGCGTGTATGCCGGATATTTCTGTTCCGGCAGAGTCAGAGTGTCATGCAGTTCCAGTGTGGCGGCGACAGTATCGTTCAATGTGAGCGGAACATCCGGAATAATCCGCACGAAATCGCTGAGAGTCAATTCATTGCGCACTTTTCCGCGCAGCTGTTCCGGGATGACTTCGCTGCCGGCGGCAATGCCCAGATACGCTCCGGCGGAAGCCGCCGTGCAGTCGGTATCGCGTCCCATGTTGACCGCCAACAGAATGGTTTTCAGGAAATCTCCGCCGCCGCGGAGCAGTGCGAATGTCATGGATGCCAGATTCATGACGCAGTCAGTGAAATTGTGGTGCTGATAATGCCGCAGCAAGTAATCCCGCATGGCATCATCGGACATACCGGATTCATGCAGTTCATGCACCTTGCACAGCGTCCGTTTCAGACGGCAGTCCGGCAGAATTTCCAAAGCCTGTTTCAGAGTTGCCGCGCAGTCGGGATTTTCAAAGGCAAGACATTCCGCCGTTGCCATGTAGACTTCCGCCCGGACGCCATCGCCCCAGTGATCGACGGATGCATCCAGCGCGGCAAAATACCCGGCGGCGTCGGGACGTCCGGCAAAAACCGCCGCCCAGATTTCCGACCGGATGGCTGCGCCCATGCCGTCAGTGAAAAAATTATCCTTCCAGCCGCTGGCGGGCGGCATGATTCCGCATTTCAGATTGCGCAAGGCGAAGGAATATTCATCGACGCCGTGCGGGATGTGATCCAGCCAGATCTGACCGAGTTTCCGGTGATCGAGTCCCAGCCCGTGTTTTTTCAGCACCATGAGCCAGACCAGCTGCAGTTCCAGATCGTCATTCGGCACATCCTGCAATGCAATGTCCCGTTCCGTAAGTTCCGGCTGAAAGGGAACACCTTCATACGCCATGCCGATGGCGCCGCCGAGACACTTGCCCAGCCAGCAACCATATACTTTGTCCTGATACGCTGTCATTTTTCTGTCCTGTTGATTTCGTGAATATTACGGATGGTGGAGCCTTCCACCGGAGTGATTTTCAGTTCCCGCTGTTCCGGCTTGCCGCCGCCGATCAGATGCAGCAGAACTTCTGCGCCCTGACGGCCGATTTCGAATGCCGGAGAAAAATACGAGTCTATGACCTGATCCCGTCCGGGCAGTTTCAAACCGTCCGCGCCTGTTACGGAAATATCGCGCGGCACGGCAAGCCCGCGCTGTTTCAATTCATCGATGCAGCCGAATGCCGCCATGTCGTTGGAATTCATGATGCAGGTAACATCAGGAAACTCCGAAAGTATTTCCTGCGCGGCATGACGTCCGAACAGATATCCGTATCCGGACTGCCGGGTGAAATACGGCTGAATGCCATGTTTCAGCAGAGTGTCCCGGATTCCGGCGATGCGTTCTTTTCCGGTGGAGGATTCTTCCGGCGGCGCGGCAACGGCAATCCGGGTATGTCCCGCCGCAATCACTTTTTCCGCCAGCTGACTCATGCCGGTAAAATCGTCCGCAGCCACAGCGGAAATTCCGCAGTCATGCTTGCGGGTCTGGAGCTGAACCGCGGGGATGCCTTCCTGCTGCAGTTCATACAGATATTCATCTTTTTCCAGTGCGCCCCACAGCAGGATGCCGTCAATCAGCTTGCCGCGGATCATATTCAGATACCGTTTTCCTTCCAGAAAATCCGGCGTGATTTCCGTCAGCAACAGGTCAATGCCGTGTTCGCGCAGGAAGGATTGCGCCCCCATGAGACAGGTTCCAAAGTTCATGTCGATATAATCTTCCACCGTGTCCTCGGATATTTTCCCGAACGGCGGGAAGAAGATGGCTGCCGTATTGGCGCGCCGGGAAAACATGCGGCGGGTATGTTCATTGGGACAGTAATGCAGTTTTGTGCAGATTTCCAGAATATGTTTCCGCTGTTTTTCAGACAATTTGGCGGAAGGTTCGCTTTTGAGCGCACGCGACACGGATGCCACGGAAACTCCCGCTATTTTTGCTATTTCCCGAATGTTGACGCTTTGTTTTATCATAATCTGTCTTTCAGGTTAACATGTTTCCCTTCTATTATTAATTATAATCAAAAATTCAAATTTGTCAAGGGGGTCAAACAAAAAAACAGAAAAAAATGCGGAGAATGTTTCGTTTCTGTTAATTTTTCAGGAGCCCCGGAACGGCGGTATTTGAAAAAATCCATCTGCGGACTATATTACAGAAACGACACTGCGAGGTATTTTTATGAGGATTCTGATCGTTGAAGATGACAAGGCGACTGCCGCCTTCATTGCCAAAGGGCTTCAGGAAGCCGGAATCCGGGTTTGTCTGGCGGAAGACGGCGAGACCGGTTTGTCCAAAGCCCGGACCGAACCGTTCGACCTGGCAGTGCTGGACATCATGCTGCCGCGTCTGGACGGTTTATCCGTAATCCGTAAAATCCGGGCGGCGAAAATCGACATGCCCCTGCTGGTACTGAGCGCAAAAGATTCCGTGGAGAATAAAATTCAGGGACTGGAATGCGGCGCGGATGACTACCTTGCCAAACCGTTTTCCTTCGGGGAACTGCTGGCACGGATTCAGGCTCTGCTGCGCCGGGTCTCCCATTCCGCAGAGCCGACCAGTCTTTCCGCGGGGGATCTGACCCTGGATCTGCTGCGCCGGAAGGTGACCCGTGCGGGCGACCCGATTGATTTGCAGCCGCTGGAATTCCAGCTTCTGGAATATATGATGCGCAACCGCGGCAGGGTCATTTCCAAGACCACCATTCTGGAACATGTCTGGGAATACCACTTCGACACCCAGAGCAACATCGTGGAAGCCTGCATTTTCCGTCTGCGCGAAAAAATCGACAAGCCCTATGAAAAGAAAATGATCCGCACGGTCCGCGGATTCGGCTATATGCTGGAGTAAACGGAATTCCGGACGGAGTTATTCCAGCCCGCATTCCAGAAGCAGGTCGTGACGCTCCAGCAGTTCGGCAGTCGCCCCCGCGGCAATGATTTTTCCGCGCCGGAGGATCAGACATTCCGGACAGACGCGGCGGGCGAATGCCAGGTCATGAGTCGCCATGATTTTCAGCATGGGAAGCCGGTCCAGCAGAACGGCAAGCTCCCGGCAGGATCGCGGGTCCAGCATGGAAGTGGGTTCATCCAGCAGTATCGCTCCGGGCGACATCGCCAGCACGCCGGCAAGCGCGGCACGTCGTTTTTCTCCGCCGGAAAGACGGGTCACATCCCGCCCAGCCAGGCCGGTTATATCCATCTGCCGCAAAGCATCCTGCACCCGGACACGGATTTCCGCATCCGTCAGCCCCAGATTCGCGGGACCGAACGCTATGTCTTCCTCCACTGTCTGGGAAAAAAGCTGATTGTCGGAATTCTGGAACACCATGCCGACTTTCCGCCGGATTGCGGTCAGGTTTTTCTTTTCCACCTCCATGCCGTCCACCAGCACACTGCCGGAATGAACCGGAATCAAACCGGGAATACATTCCAGCAGAGAGGATTTCCCCGCGCCGTTCGCCCCCAGCAGAGCCACACTCCGGCAGCGTTCCGAATCAAATATATGCGATACGCCGTCCACCGCGCGAATTCCGCCGGGCCGTTCCAGCACCAGCTCACGAAGTTCGATCCTCATAAGACAATCCTCAAAAAACAGAATACTCCAAACAACAGCACAAATCCCGCCCATTCACTCCGGCTGCCCTGTCTGCCTGCCCGCAGCGGCGCTCCAGCCCGGAACAGCCGGCACTGCATGGCGGCATAAACGGCATCCGCACGCTCCACACTTTTGATGAAAAGACGTCCCGTAAGCGTCCCCCATTCCCGGACCGGAATCACCCGGCAGCCCGGATTCCGCAGAAAATAGGCGTTGCGCAGGTTGACCGCCTCCTCCGCCAGCAGAAACAGATAACGGTACAGCAGCTGCAGCACCAGAATCAGCAGACAAGGCACATGCAGACGGGTCAGCGATCCCGCGATATCCTGCATGGACGTTGTCGCGGCAAGCAGCAGAACCATCCCGACAGACGCCAGCGTTTTGGCGGTCAGGACCAGCAGGGACAGCAGTCCGCCGGGAACCGCCAGTCCGTAAAACGAAACCGGCAGACGGTCGAAGAACAGATTGGCGATTCCCGCACACAGCACAAACGGCAATGCCGTCAGCGCACGGCGGAACAGCGTGCCGGCCGGAACCCCGCCCCGCACAGCCAGAAGAAACGGCGTCAGGGCGAACAGCACAGCGCCCGCCAGGGAATAATGACCGAAAGAAACGGTCAACAGCAGAAAACCCAGCACGAAACAGACCTTCGGCAGCGGCGCAATCCGGCAAAACGGACTGTCCGCCGCCGTATGGCGCATCTGCTGAAGTCCCTGCAATGACAGATTCATTCGGCAAAAACCTTCCGGCGATGACAGATCAGCCATCCGGCGGCAATCAGCGCGACGGCACAGATCACCGCCCCCGCGATCCCGGAGAAGGAAGTCCCGAACCATGATTCTCCCGCCGGGAACGCATAATCCGGCAGCAGTGCAATTTTTTCGGCAAGACGTGCAAACCATTCATGAATGGCACCGGAATGCTCCAGTTCGGCAGTCCCCGCCGTTTTTTCCAAAGCCCATTCCAAACCATCCGGACGGCTGGACGCCAGCAGAGAAAATCCGCCGCCCAGCACCAGCGCGGCAAGTCCCAGCACGCAGGACAGCCGAACCGGGGAAAGTTTTTCCTCTTCCAGCCGCAAGGATTCACAATCGGGCAGGTTTTTCCGCACGAACACCAGAACCGCCGCCGTGGCAAGTCCTTCCCCGACACCGATTGCCAGATGAATCGGCAGCATGGCTCCGGCAAAAACACGGAACGGCAATTCCGTTATTCCGGAAACCAGCGTTTCCAGCGTTACCGCCAGCGCGCCCAGCACCAGCGACACACAGCACGCCGCCAGAGAAGCCAGCACGATCCGTTTCCGGGTCATCTGCTTTCCTGCCAGCGGACGGAATATATACGGATATGCCAGAAAACAGCCGACGAATCCCATGTTGAACAAATTGCATCCCCACGCCAGCAGTCCGCCGTCCGCAAAAAAAAGCGCCTGTATCAGCAGGACTCCCGCCAGCACCAGAAAAGCCGGCGACGGCCCCAGCAAAGCCGCCAGCAGAACCGCTCCGCCGATATGCCCGCTGGAACCCGTCCCCGGTATGGCGAAGTTGATCATCTGAGCGGCGAAAACAAATGCTCCTGCGACTCCCATCAGGGGTATGCGTTTCTCCTGAAAATTTTTCCGGATATCCCGGATCGAACAAGCCAGCACACCAGCGGAAACAACCAGCATTGTACCGCTTACGGCAGGCGACAGCAAAGCATCAGCCATGTGCATAATAAAAAACCTTTCACGCAGAGCCTGTTTCAAAATATTATGGCCCTTTTCTTAAAAACTTGTCTTTTCCCGCCTCAATTCTTCTTCTGACGCGGCAGCAGTGACCTTTTTGAAAAAGTCACGAAAAATCATGTTTCAGTCCATAAACCTCCCCGCCGATCACAACAGGCTTCTGTTTTATGAAATGGTCAAGTCAAAACTCAGGGGAACCGGAAATTCCGTTCGTTCCCGCCGGAAAACCTCCGAATGAGATCTCCCGTCCTATAAAAAAGCATTTGAAGTTTTCTTTTTCAAGTCGCCATGACAGAAAAAACCGGCTTTTTTATTCTTTTCCCTGCAAAAACCGCGTTTTACGTGTCATCCGGAAATAACGGAATGTTTCACCATGAACGCGGCCGGATGCGGCGATGCGTCTTATCAGACATAGGGTTTGGTTTCGTGCATCTGAAGCGCAGACAGTTTTGCGCCGTTCATTTCGGCGTCGATCTTCTTCAGTTCATCGGGAATCTGAATTTTCTGCGGACAGTGCTGCACACAGCGTTTGCAGTTGACGCAGGCATCCGCGCGGGATTCTTCCGGAATGGCACGGTAATTGTTGTTGAACAGCCGGCGGTTGCCGGAAATTTTGTATTGATTGTAGATTCCGAAGATTTTCGGAATTTCCACGCCGACCGGACACGGCAGGCAGTAACGGCACGCCGTGCAGGGAACCGTCAGATGCTTGCGGTGGGCTTTCAACGCCGCATCCAGCACGGCGCGTTCTCCGTCGCTCAGCGGCTTCAACGGCGAAAACGTCTTGATGTTGTCTTCCAGGTGTTCCGGCAAAGTCATGCCGGAAAGCACGCACAGCACATTCGGCAGGCTGGCGGCATACCGGAACGCCCAGGCTGCATTGCTGGAATCCGGATCGGACCTGCGGAGAATTTCCGTTGCGTCCGGAGACAGCGACGCCAGCGCTCCGCCGCGCAGCGGTTCCATGACAATGACCGGGATTTCCGCCTGAGTCAGGATCTCATACTGTTCACGGGAACGGTACAGTTCCCAGTCCAGATAATTCAGCTGAATCTGCGCGAAATCCCACGGCTGCGCCCTGACGATGGTTTTAAGCACTTCCGGCGTGTCATGGAACGAGAATCCGAGTTTGCGGATCCTGCCTTCTTTCTTCATTCGGGCAAGAAATTCGTACGCATGGAATTTCTGCGCAAGTTTCCAGTTGGCGGCATTCAGAGAATGCAGCATGTAAAAATCAAAATAACCGGTCTTGCAGCGAGCCAGCTGTTCCTTGAAAATCCGCTCGACATCCGATTCCTTCTTTGCAAACCAGACCGGCATCTTATCCGTCAGATAATAGGAATCGCGCGGATATTCCTTCAGCAGTTCGCCGAGACATTTTTCACTTTCTCCGCCGTGGTACATGTAAGCGGTGTCAAAGTAATTGCAGCCGGCATTCATGGCGCGGGCAATCATTTTGCGCACCGTCGGATAGTCGATGGCCGGATTATCCGGCGAAATACGCGCCAATCTCATGCACCCGAAACCGAGCAGCGGCACGGTCATGCCGGTATTTTTGTAACGGCGGCGCGTTATCTGCAATCCGGATTTCAGGTCGGACGCCTTGTCACCGTCCGGTCCGGCTTTTGCGGCAAGACGGGTTACCGGGGCAAGAGCCGCCATGGTCAGTGCGCTTTTCAGAAATTCACGTCTGTTCATTTTGTTTATCCTCCATTCGTTTTGCAAGGAAAAGACCGGCTTCAAACAGCAGCCAGGTGGGAACCGCCAGCATGATCTGGCTCACGATGTCCGGCGGCGTCAGAATGGCGGCGACGATCAGAATGACCGTCATGACGTACGGACGTTTCTTCCGGAGAGATTCCGCAGAAATCACCCCGAACCGCACCAGCAGCAGAACCACGACCGGCGCCTGGAACATCACTCCGAATGCCAGCATCAGCCAGCCCGCCAGATTCAGGAAATTCGCCAATCCCAGCATCGGCTGCAATTCCGCCGAAGCAAAACCTCCCGAAAAGGACATCAGCATCGGCAGAATCAATCCCACACAGAATGCCATGCCGCCGAAAAACAGCACAGAAGATGCGGCTATCCACCACCCCAGCGCCTTGCGTTCCTTCGGATACAGCGCCGGACGCAGAAAATCCCAGATTTGCGCCATGTTCCACGGATATGCCAGCGCCAGAGCGAAAACCAATGCCAGTTTCAGCTGCACAAAGAACACTTCCATCGGCGCAAAATAATGCAGTCTGCCGATTTCCGGCGGACAGCACCAGCAGACCAGTGCGTCAATGGCGTACGGCGCCAGCACATAGCCTGCCGGATACAGCAGAGCTGTGACAATGACAATCCGCAGCAGCATCCGACGCAAAGCCTCCAGATGAGAGACCAGCGAGTTTTCGTTTTCTTCCGGCATCAGGATTTCTTTTCTTCTTTTTTATCCTCATTTTCCGCCGCTTTTTCTGCGGCTTCCGTCAATTCGCGCCCTTCGGTTTCCAGCGCATTCTTCGCTTTCTTGAACTCATACGAGGCACGTCCCAAAGCACGCGCCAGCTCCGGAATGCGTTTCGCCCCGAATACGATCAGCACAAACAGCACAATCAGAATGATTTCCGTAAAACCAATGGACATGTCAAACCTCCGTTTCGGTAAATGTTTTTCCTTGATCAAAACAGCCGGACCGGTATCCTTCCAGATCCAGCGTAACGAATTCAAATCCGAGCAGATGCAGTTCCGCGGCAATCTGTTTCCGTTTTTCCAGAACCCCTGCCAATGCTTCCGTCGAAACCTCGATCCGTGCCATTTTTCCATGAACCCGCAAGCGCACGTCCGCTGTTTCCGGCACATATTTCCGGAGCAGAGCCTCGCCCTTCCCCGCCTGTGCGATCCGTTCCGGGGTCAGGCGGACCCCATACTCAAAACGGGTCGCCAGACACGGCATCGAAGGTTTGGCATGACAGTGCAGGCCGCGTTCCGCAGCACATTTGCGGATCTCCGCCTTGGTGAAACCGAATTCCGCCAGCGGAGAAATCACCCCCAGTTCCGCCAGCGCCCGCCGTCCGGGACGGTACACATGCAGATCATCGGCATTGGTTCCGTCCAGCAGATTCCGGATGTTGTGTTCCCGGCAGAAGGCGAAGAACTGCTTGAAGATGAATCGTTTGCACCAGTAGCAGCGGTCCGGCGGATTGTTCCGGATTTCCGGAAGCGACAGCGGATCGCAAGAAAACAGTTTCAGCGGAACGCCGGATTCACGGGACAATTCCCGCGTTTCGCGAATTTCCTCGTCTGACTGAAACACCGTTTGCATAGTAAGGGCAAAAAGCGGAAAAGGATTTTCCTGATGCAACTCTTTCAGCAATGCAAGCAGAAAAGAACTGTCCACCCCGCCGGAAAATGCCAGCGCAATTCCATCCGGAGCCAATGTCCGCAGATATTGCTGAATTTCCGGCAGACGGTTCATTTCAGTTCCTCCGCCGCCAATTTCGCCGCGGCAAAAACCAGCTGAAAATCTTTGCCGGTGCTTTCCGCCAAAGCCTTCACGCTTTCATATTCCGGATAGTTCCGGGTCAATCCGTTCCACGTGCAGCGTTTCACCGACACCGTGCCGTACGGCAATGCAACTTCCAGGGTCTCCCGTTCCATGCAGGTGCGGTCGACTGGCAGTTTCCGTATTCCGATCGTGGTGGTCGATTCAAAGATGATCCGTTCCAGCGCAGGAATATCCGACGCCGCGGCGATGACCCGCAGGATATAAGCCGGACGGTTCTTCTTCATGAAACACGGAATAAAATGAACATCGGACGCTCCCGCCGCCATCAGTCTGTCCATGGCAAGCCCCAGAGTTTCACCGGCGGCGTCGTCAATATTGGTTTCCAGAACATAAACCTGCTCCGGAACCGTTTCTTCCTCAATCAGCATGACCCGGAGAATGTTCGCATGACCGAAATCCCGTTTGCCGATCCCGATTCCGGTTTTCACGATCCGGCAGCTGGACGGCAGACTCCGGCGTGTCCGGAGTGCGGCGGCAATGGCTATGCCGGTCGGCGTTACCATTTCCCCGCTGACCGGCGACGGACGCAGGGCTATACCATATTTCTGTGCGATATTCAGCACTGCCGGAACCGGCACGGGCAAATCTCCGTGCTGACAATGCACCGTTCCCTGTCCTTCCGTCAAACCGCTGACCACACATTCTGTAATGTTCAGATCATCCGCCAGCACGGCGGCAGCCACAATATCCACAATGGAATCGACCGCCCCGACTTCATGAAAATGCACCTGTTCCAGAGGAACGCCATGGGCTTGTGCTTCCGCTTCGGCAACGGCGCGGAAAATTTTCTTCGCCAGCGCCCGCGCCCGTACAGACATTTCGCCGCGGTCGATCACTGCGTACACCGCCGCCAGATTGCGGTGTTCGTGGGTATGTCCGTGCACGGTATGATGATGTTCTTCATGCAAGTTCACATTGAAACAGCATCCGGCAATACCGTACGAGTTGCCGCGCGAAATCTCATAATCAAAACCGGCAAGGTTCATGCTTTTCAGCACGGCATCCAGTTTTTCCCGGCTGCCGCCCAGATCCAGCAGAGCCGCCACGGTCATATCGCCGGAAATCCCGGACGCTCCTTCCAGATACAGCATATTCCCGTTCATTTCCCGCTTTTCCTTTCCATTATGCGGATCATGCGGCAGGCAAACACTCCGGCGCCGAATCCGTTGTCTATGTTCACCACACTCATGCCTTCCGCACAGGAATTGAGCATGGCAAGCAGCGGCGCGATTCCGCCGAAACTGGCTCCGTACCCGACAGATGTCGGCACGGCTATCAGCGGAGCTTCCACCAGACCCGCCAGCACACTGCCCAGCGCACCTTCCATTCCGGCAGCGGCAATCACCACATCCGCCTGACGGATTTCCTCGATCTTCGCCATCAGCCGGTGCAGACCCGCCACTCCGACATCATAATAACGTCCGACTTCCGCACCGAAAAACAATGCCGTGCGCGCCGCTTCCTCCGCAACAGGGATGTCCGCGGTTCCGCCGGTGCAGATCGCCACTCTGCCATGGAGTTTCCGTGCCGGACCCCACAGCGAAATCAGAGTCCGCGACACCGGGTCGTATTCCAGCGGCAGCTCACCGCCGCATACATATTCCGCCTGTTCCGGCGAACATTTCGTGGTCAGCACCGGGGTATTTTCCTGCCGGAACGCTTCCAGTATCGCTTTCAGCTGTTCACAGGTTTTGCCCGGTCCGTAAACCGTCTCCTCCAGACCGGTCCGGCTGCGGCGGGTCATATCCAGTTTGGCAAAGCCCAGATCCTTATACTGCTCCATCTTCGCTTACGCCTCCGTATGAATCTGTTTTTCGATGGCATGAACGGTCATCGCTTTTTCCGGCGCAGGACAGATTTCCATGCACGCGCCGCAGCCGATGCAGAGATCCGTTTTCACCGGACGCGGTGTACCGTTTTTCCGCAGCAGCACCGCATGAACCGGACAGACCGCCGCACAGCGTCCGCATTTTTCGTCGTTCTGAAACACTATGCACTTCTGCGGATTGAAATGCGCTTCCGCTATTTTGGTTTTCTGTTTCGCCGCCAAAGTCAGCGGACGGATCGCACCGGTCGGACACACCTGCGAGCATCTGTTGCAGTCGAAATGACAATGTCCGCGGCTCAGATCCAGCGAGACCGGACCGCCGCCCTTTGCGGGAACAATGATTTTCGCCGGACAATTCTGCGTGCAGAGCTGGCAGCCCGTGCATCTGGAAACAAAACGTTCCGCATTCCCGGCACCCGGCGGCAGGATTTTCCAATTCCGGGCAAATTCTTCCAGCTTGCCGAGACCCGCTTTCGCCAATGCCGCACCGGCGGCGGCTCCAGCCAGCAGAAGTCCTCCGTTTATCAGAAAAGCACGCCGGGATTCATTGACCGGAATTTCCTTGTGTTCCGGCAGCACAAATCCGATACTGTCCAACGGACATGCCGCGATGCAGTTCATGCAGCGGATACAGCGTTCGTTGTCAATCCGTCCCGAAGCGGGATCAATACAGCCTGCCGGACAGCTCCGGGCACATTTGCCGCATTTCACGCAGCGTCCCTTGATCGCCAGACGGAACACGCCGAACCGGGCAGACAACCCCAGCAGAGTTCCGACCGGACAAACCGCCGTACAGAAAATCCGTTTTTTCCAGACCGCCAGCGCGGCAATCACCAGCAGCGGAACAAAGCCGCCGGCAGCAAACGCACCGGTAATGCGGCCTGCATTCGTATACGGATCCAGCAGGAGGAATCCGGCACTCCAGCCGCAGAAAAGCAGTCCGAGCATCACGCCCGCAACCGCATAACGCAGTCCCGGCAGATTCGGCACAGACACCGCTTTCCGCCGCGACAGAAAGATGATCACATCCTGCAGTATGCCGAATGGACAGAATACCGAGCAGTAAAAACGTCCGAACAGAACAGTGAACAGCACTATCCCCAGAACCGTCCCCAGCGCCCCCAGGGAAAACGCCGCAAGACAACGCATCAATGCGGGTCCGAACTGTGCATGAAGCAGCGGTGCCGCGGCAGCGCACATCCCGGAAAACGCCAGACCATACAGCAGCAGAAAAACCGCCGCGGCGGCAATGCGCCCCGTTTTCCAGCCGAATATTCTGCCTTTTTTCATGACTTCCCTCTGTCGTTTATTTTACAGACTGCAATTTACTCCTTGCTGTTGCGTGATGCCAATTCTTTTTTCAGAAAAAAATGTATTTTTTCCAAAAAAAGATACGTTCAGCCGGAAACTCACCCCAGAACAGCGGCAATTTCATCCGCCATCTGCCCGACAGTCAAACCGCAGTCACGCAGGAAGCGGTCATAGTCATAACGGTCCGCAAACTGTTTCGGCGCACCTTTGACCAGAACCTTCATGCCGGATGTCCCGTAATAACGCGCAATTTTTTCACCGAATCCGCCGTCAATCACGCCGTCTTCCAGCGTAACTGTCAGCCGGTGTTCTTTTTTCAGGTTTTCCAGCACGTCCGCATCCAGAACCGTTGCCCCGCGCGGATTGACCAGCGTTCCGCGGATTCCTTTTGCCGCCAGGGCATCCAGCAGTTCGGAGCCGAGCTTGTGGAAATTGCCAAGTCCCAATACCGCCACATCTTTGCCGGCACGGGTGATTTCATAGCCGCAGCCGGTATAATCCTTCAGAATGGCAACTTCATTTTCCGCCACTCCGTTTTCCGGCTGACGGATCGCCACCGGCTGACGGGTCTGCGCGATTGCCCAGTCCATCATGGCAAAATATTCCTTTTCGCTGGTCGGGCAGAGATACGTCAGGTTCGGAATATTGGACAGCAGCGGAATGTCGAACCAGCCCAGATGCGTTACATCATTCATTCCCAGCAGCGACCCGGTCGTAACCAGAATCACGGCGGGATTGCTGTTGATGCAGAGATCCTGACTCAACTGATCGTATGTGCGCTGAATGAATGTGGAAATCACACTCCAGACCGGGCGTCCGCCGCCTTTGGCTATGCCGGAGGCAAACGCGCAGGCATGAGGTTCACAGATGCCGACGTCCACAAACTGTTTCCCCGCCAGCGCGCGGCGGGTTCTGTCAAATCCGCACATCGACGGCACAGCGGCGTTGATGACCACCAGTTCCGGCATTTCCTTCATTTTTTTCAGCAGATGATCCGCCACTCTGGTTCCGAGCCATTCACCGCCCTCGCGTTTTCCCGTCGCAATGTCAAATCCGGGCGTAGTCCAGTGCCACGCTTCCTTGTCCGCAACCGCCGGAGCATAGCCGAAACCTTTGATGGTGTTGACATGCACCACCACCGGGTGGTCAATGTCCTTGACTTCCTCAAACGCGGCAATCAGTTTTTCCACGTTGTTTCCTTCCGCCACGTAACGGTAATCCAGACCGAGCGCCTTGAAATAATTGCAGGGGGAAGTTCCGTTGGTGCGGCGGAGTTCCGCCAGACTCCGGTACAGTCCGCCGTGGTTTTCCGCTATCGACATCTGGTTGTCATTGAACACGATAATCATGTTCGTTCCCTGTTCCGCCACATTGTCCAGACCTTCAAACGCTTCCCCGCCGGACAGCGAGCCGTCGCCGATGACCGCAATCACATTGAATTTTTCGTTGCGCAGATCCCGTGCCTTGGCAAGACCCGCCGC
This sequence comes from uncultured Victivallales bacterium, assembly GCA_934661375.1. Lineage (GTDB taxonomy): Bacteria > Verrucomicrobiota > Lentisphaeria > Victivallales > UBA1829 > SIG94. The sequence continues at coordinate 56,038 of CAKUJH010000011.1, read as the reverse complement.
CAGCGAAATACTGGTCGAAGTATGCCCGATAATGAAATGGTCGTGCGGCGATTCACCGGGTTCGGAATATCCGGAAACATCATCATAATGTGCAGGATCGGCAAACGCTTCCATGCGTCCGGTCAGCATTTTGTGCGGATATGTCTGATGCGAAACATCAAACACAAATTTATCCACCGGAGAATTGAACACCGTATGCAGCGCAATGGTTGCCTCCACAAAACCGAAGTTCGGTCCGGCATGTCCGCCGTGCGCGTGCAGTTTTTCAATCAGCATCCGGCGCATTTCCTGCGCCAGTGCCGGAAATTCGGAACGATCCATCTTTTTCAGATCCTCCGGACCTTTTATATCCATCACGTTCATATTTTCTTTCCTTTCACTGTGTTTTCTGTTTCATTCAGGCAATATACACATTCAAGTTACTGTAAGTCAAGCCGACTTGAAAAAAATCTCCGGAAAATGTTTTCAGATATTTTTTCCGAGCTGGTACGCCTGCGCCGGATATTTTGTTCGGTTGACTGCGCCGACCGGCCAGACACCCCGCGCAATCACCCGTCCGGCATCGCTCCAGCCGAGATATTTCAGCAGAACATCATAATGCGAACGGATCGGGTCCGCTTCCGAAACCGCGGTATTGGCATACGTCATCAGCAGCACGGCTTTCTTCGGACGGTGTATCTCGCCGTTGATTGCGTAAAAACGGTCTATCACCGCTTTGAGCTGGGCGGAGATTCCAAAATAGTACATCGGAGTCGCAAACACCACGCAGTCCGCATCGACAATGTGTTTGCGGACGAATTCAAAGTCATCTTTGAATACACACGGACCGTTCATGCCGCACTGGTTGCAGGCAATGCACGGATGCACTTTTTTGAACGCAGCGTCGAAACGCACGACTTCATGTCCGGCTTCCTCCGCGCCGCGGATGAACTCCGAAGCGAGGGTACTGGAATTGCCGTTTTTACGGGGACTGCCCGTAAGCACCAGAATTTTCATTTTTCCATTTCTCCTTTTCTGCGGCACAGGTTCAGCGGCAAATGCGTTCAGGAGAGAACCGCCGACAGCAGCGGTTCCCGCCACGACGGAAACGATCAGTGAAGATTTGATGAATTCCCGACGGTTCATGATTTTATTTTCCCTGGGTTGCCGCCTGGTAATCGGCGTCGCTCACCGGTTCCAGCCAGGTGTTTTTATTGGTCTGCGGATTGCATTCAATCGCCAGATGCGAGAACCATTTGTCCGGCGCCGCGCCGTGCCAGTGATCCGTATTCGGCGGGATTTCCACCACGTCGCCCGGCAGCAGCTTGCGCGCCGCCTTGCCGCGTTCCTGATAATACCCGACGCCGCCGACTGCAATCAGCAGCTGTCCGCCCGTGTGACTGTGCCAGTTGTTGCGGCAGCCCGGCTCAAACGTTACATTCGCCACCGGCACGTTCAGACGGTCATCTTTGGTCAGACGCGCCAGATAGGACTTGCCGCTGAAATACTTGGCATATGCGGTGTTTTCCTGTCCGACCGGGAAATCACTGATCCGCGGCACACCATATTCATTTCCGGTTGTCAGCGCAAGAATTTCCGCAACCTGTTCATCGGTTACGCCGTTGTTTTTGCCAATGCCGATGTGGGCTTGGAGCTGGCTGTCCGCTCCCGGCAGAACCGACAATGCGGCGATGGTGGCGATTTCACGGGTCTTCCAGTCCAGATTGTCACGACGGAAAATATCTCCGAACAGATGCGCTTTCAGATATTCATCAATCGCCGGAGCGAAATCGAACAATGCGCCTTTGACCGGACGTCCGCAGAGTTTGGTCTGATTGGCAGTTCCGAACTCAATGCTCTTTCCGGCGGGTGCCGGGCCCGGCAGTTTTCCCGGAATATCCTTGATCCCTTTCGCCGCCCGTTCCTGCACCACAGTCATGAAATTGCCGAGGGCGTTCAGACTGCGCGGGAATCCGCAATAGGCGTACAGCTGGATCAGGATCTCTTTGATTTCATTGACGGAAAGTCCTTCGTCCAGACCTTTGTTCAGGGCGGCTTTCAGTCCATCCATATCGCCGCGTGCCGTATCTGCGGCAATGACGACAATGTTCTGTTCTTTGCTGTTCAATGCTTTCATTTCTTTTGCCTCTATCTGAATGAAACAGAAAACCGACAGGATGAATCCCAGAAAAACAGTTTTCATGTCTCACCTCATTTTTTGATTTCCACGACGCTGTTCACCCAATCACGGATTGCGGCTTCGGAACTGCGCACACGGCTGCCGGAAAATGCGCCGCCTTTCGCGAACTTCGCATTCGGCAGAGCCTTGTGCATGTCGCTTTCGCAGTCCGCCATTCCCCCGCCGCCATGAGTTGCAAACGGTATGACTGTCTTTCCGGTAAAATTGTTCGATGCCAGGAAAGTCAGCACCGGCGGCGCCATGGTGCTCCACCAGTTCGGCGTACCGACGAAAATCACCTCATATTTGGCAAAATCTGCCGCATTGGCTTTGAGTTCCGGTTTGAATCCGGCGCGGATTTCTTTTTTCGCCTGCGCCACACATTCATTGTAATTGGCGGAATACGCTTTGACCGGCACAATTTCGAACAGCGTTCCCCCAGTGGCTTTCTGAATCACTTCCGCCGCGAATTTCGTGTTGCCGCTGTACGAGTAATACGCGATCAGAATTTTTCCCGGTTCCGCAGATGCTTTTTCCGCGGCGACGGTTTCCTGGGCGCATCCGCCGACAGTGAACATTGCGGCGGCCATGGCAAGAGCTGACATTTTGTTTTTCATGATTCCGTTTCCTTCTGTTTGATTTTATTTTTCAAATAGTCCAGACAATCGATCCGTTTCTGGTTTTCATGCACTTTTTTCAGGAGCGACACCCGCAGTTCCGCCAGCATCAACTCCAGTTCCCGGTTTCTGCCTTCCATCCGGAGCTGCAGGAACCGTTCCGTCTGTTTCGGTCCGAATCCCGCATCCTTCAGATTGCGTTTCAACAGAAACTCCGTCTGATTCAATGAAGTTTCCTCCAAATCTGCACCTCCGTTTCTTCCGATCACAGCCATACTATAATTCGGATTTCAACGAATAGCAAATATTTCTTTTCTATACCAGCATATGCCTTTCAAGCATAGACTCCCCGTTCCATTCCGCACCTCCATGCTGATACCATAAACCTTACAGCAGCTCTAAGTCAAATCATTTTCAGAAAAAATTTTTCTCCCGATATGCTTGACAAATGAAAATGCCGCCGATATATTAAAGTTGCTCTAAGTTTTCAAACCATGAAAGAAAATCGTCATGTCCAAAAACAAATCATTCAGTTTTCTGCACGACCGCACTCCGAAATATTCCGTCCGGCAGGTCGCCGAAATGATGGAACTTTCTCCGTATACCGTCCGTTATTACGACAACATCGGACTGATTCCTGATGTCGACCGCTCGGAAGGAAACGCCCGGCTGTTTTCTGATTACAATGTCAGCTGGCTGAAACTCATTCATTGTCTGCGTTCCACCGGACTCTCCATCGAAGGAGTGAAAAGTTATATCGACATGTGTCAGCGCGGCGATTCCACCATTCCCGAACGAGCTGAACTGATTTTCCAGCAGGAAAAAATTCTGCGTGAACAGATGAAAAATCTCCGGAAACAGATGAACATTCTGAAATATAAAAAGGATTATTACAAGAAACTTCTGGCGTCCGGCGACACAGACCGCTACAATCCGAAAACTGCTTTGAAAATCCAGACGGAACCGGGAATCACCCCGCAGGAATAAAACGGAGTATCTTCATGGAACTCAGAGTATTGCGTTATTTTCTCGCAGTCGCACGAGAAGGAACAATTGTCCGGGCGGCAGAATTTCTGCACGTTACCCAGCCGACTCTTTCCCGGCAGCTGCAGGAACTGGAAGATGAACTGGGACAGCAGCTGTTTATCCGGAGCAACCGGAACATCACGCTCACCCCTGAAGGCATGTTTCTGCGCAAACGCGCCGAAGAAATCGTGGAAATGGTCAAACGTACCGAAGCCGATTTCAGCGCAATGGGCAATTTCATCAGCGGCAAAGTCTACATCGGCGGCGGCGAAACCAACGCCATGATGCTGATCGCTGAAATCATTCGGGAACTGCGGGGAATTTACCCGGAAATCAAATACCATATTTTCAGCGGAAATGCCGCCGATGTCATGGAACGGCTGGACAAAGGCATTCTGGATTTCGGCGTCCTCATCCAGCCAGTCGATATTTCCAAGTATGATTATGTTACGCTTCCGGCTAAAAATATCTGGGGAGTGGTCATGCGGAAAGACCATCCGCTGGCGAAGAAAAAAGAATTGAATCCGGACGATCTGCTTCATCAGCCGCTGATCTGTTCCAGAATGAATGAAGAACAGTCCCCGGTGCGCAACCCGTTCGCCGCATGGTTCGGCAGCCGCTTTGAAAAACTGAATGTGGTTGCCACTTACAACCTGTTCTACAATGCCGCGCTGATGGTGGAAGCGGGAATCGGCTGCGCTCTTTCCCTTGACCACATGCTCATAGCGGGAGAACATCACAATCTGTGTTTCCGTCCGCTGACTCCGCGGCTGGAATCCGGACTGAACATTGTCTGGAAAAAATATCAGGTATTCAGCAAAGCCGCTGAAATTTTTCTGGATACGGTTCAGGATAAATTCGGCTCTTTGCCGCAATAAAAAAAATCTGGACGATATGACCCGAAAGACATAAAGTCCAGATTCAGAAAAAACAGAACAATATCAGTGTTTCTGATTATCCTCGCATTCCGCGGTTCCGCGTTTAGGACAAGTATCGCAATTATCCTTCACTTTGGATTCAGTATTCAATGCAGCCTTGAAACTTTCCTGTTCCGCCACATTCCGGAAATCCGGAGTGCTGAACAGATGTTTTTTCAGAGACGGATGCTGTTTGGCTTTGGTCTGTTCCAGAATACGGCGGACTGCGGCGGCAGTTCCAGCGGCATCGCCGTTGAGCGCGGCACAGCGGGCATACAATTGAAGGCTGTTGGCATCCATTTTTTCCACGGAGAAACGGCTCAACAGTTTTACGGAATTTTCCTTGCTGCCGGTACGCGCTTCTGCGAGAGCGGCACAAAGCACCACGCCGGGCTTGGCTTTGTCCAGATTCACCTTGCGGAACAGTTCCGCCGCTTCCTGATTTTTACCGGTATTCAGCAGAGTAACGCCCAAGCTGACGGCATTGGCTTCGGAGGCATCCGCCGCATAAACGGCGCGGTCGGTCTGTTCTGCTTTGCCGAACATTCCGCACTTGTAATAGAAACGCCGGAGCTGACGCCCGATCCGGGTTTTCATTTCCGGATTCTGTTCCGCGGCAAACATTTTTTCACGCCGCAGATGAGTCTTCAGTTCTGCATAATGCTGTTTCAGCCGGGGCTCATCCGGAGAGGCTTTGATTTCGGATTCAAACAGAGTCAGAGCCGTTTCCAGATCTCCTTTGCGGAGAGCGGCTGCCGCCGGAGATTTCAGCGGCGGCTGGGCGGGTCCATGGGCGAATGCCGTTACGGCGGCGAGCAGTACGGCGGCGGTCAACAACGGGATTCTCATTGCAGGGATTCCTTTCCTGTAACAGGGTTTTGGTTTGTATTTCTGCGCTGCGGCGGAAGCCGTCCGGCAGAAGATAATTTTTTCAGCAAAGCGGCACGTTCCGCCGGATTTTCCAGACTGTCCAGACGCCACAGGGAACTTTCCCCCGGCTGACGGTCATGCAAGGCGGCACGGGTCTGCCAGTATGCTTTCCGGACGGGGTCTGCAACAGACAGCAGGACATAATGCCGAACCAGTTCATCTTCGGGCAGCAGCCCCCGGCGCAAAGCAGTTTCCAGAGCTTTTTCCGCGGCATCCGCCAGAGACTGTTTTTCCGTTTCATCCGGAATCAGGAACAGAATCTGCCAGTCCGGATAACGTTCCGCAACCGTCAGAAAACGTAGAATCCGTTCCTGTGCAGAACCTTGTCCATACAGCAGATACAATTCCGTATCCGCAGGAAAAACAGCCGGACGGCACAGCAGACCGCGCATTTCCGGCAGCAGGGACGGTTCATAAGTGCGTGTCATGCCGAGCCAGAAAACCCGCAGAGCACAGTCATTTTCCGGAATCAGCGAAGCCAGACGCAGCAGGACAGCACGCCGTTTCTGCGGTTCCATCCGTTTCAGCAGAGACTCCAGGAGTTCGCGCTGTTTCGACGGCTGCGGCGACTGAAGCACCCGTTCCGCCAGACCTGCCGCGGCAGAGGACTGCCCGGCTCGCGGCAGTATATCCAGAAAGATGACAGCGTTTTCCACCGGAACGGCGGAATTGCGGATCAGTTTTTCCGCCATGGCAATCTCTCCGGCATGATAAGATCCGCCGGAAACGGTCCGCATTGCCAGCAGAGCAGGAACCGTTTTTTCCGTGCCGGCGGAATGCGGGTTCCCGTTTCCCGGCAGAGTATTCCGCCAGGCTTCAAACAGTACAGCGAATCCGCGTTCCGCAACAGGGGTTCCGCGCAGCAGACTGCCCAGAGTATCATTCAAAGCACGGTCGCGCACCGCCAGTTCCGGCAGCAAATTCGCACGCCGTCCGCCGCGCAGTCTGTAACCGGTCAGACCATCCGTCCCGAAACTGTCCGCATAAAAACCGACGAACTGTCCGGTACGGCATTGGCCGATCAGGAAGCTACGCAGTCCTGCGGCAAATCTTTCCGGTGAAAGCATAAAACGTTCCGTCAGCAGCCGTTCCCTTTTCTGAAGCGGAACCGCCAGCATCGGCAGACTCTGCCGCGCCCGCTGGTATTCCCCCACATCCCGGAACAGCTGCACCTGCCGCCGGGCGGCAAGCACTCGAACCGAAACATCTTTGGTTTCATAGGAGGAAAGCAGTTCCAGCCATTCACGGTAACGGCCAGTGCGGACGGTCAGTTCCTCCGACAATCGGAAAACCACCAGTCCGCGTTCCCCGTTTTTCCAGAGACGGAACAGCTCATCCAGTGCAGCGTCATATTTCCCTTCGCCTTTCAGCAGAAGCACGGCGGTCAAAGTCCGCGCCGGAGTATCGCCCAGCAGTTTCCGGTCCGACTCCACGGAAGCCTGCAACTCGCTCCGGGCATGTTTCCCGGCGTTTTCCGCTTCGCTGTCCGCTGCGGCAAAAATCCGGTTTAGCTCCAAACCGGCGCGGTATTCCGGAAACTTCACTTCGACAAGTCCGGCAAAACGTTCATACACTTCCCCTGCCAGCAGACGCGCTCCCGCAGGATCGCCGGTCAGATAACGGATTTGCGCGGCAAGGGACAAGGCATGGAGAGACTCCGGAAACTTTTTCAGAAACAGTTCCGCATACTTGCGTTTCAATGCCAGCCCGTAAGCGGAAAACTGCCAGCGGATACCGGTATTCCGGAAAGTCAGCCGGGTCAATTCCCGTTCCAGTACTGCCGACACGCGCGCCGGCGGCTCGGCACACAGCGAACCAACCAGCCGCTCCCAATACGGAGAACGCTGTCCGGCGGATAATTTCCGGAAGGTCTGTTCCACTTCCTTTACGGCTTCCGTTTCCGGCAGAACTGCCAGACGGTATGCCAGCACATCAGCGGGAACCGGACGGCTGCCCGGCACGGCATTCCTCCGGACCGCAGACGGAACCGGCAAACCGGTCAGTGCATTCATGCGTTTCCGCAGAGGATTCCACACCCGGCGGCGGGCGGCGGCTCCGGCAGTCTTTTCCAGAACGGCAAGCTCTGCATCAAATACCCCCGGACACAGAACAAACTGATTAGCAAAGGCGCAGATCACCGGGCGGATCTGGCGTTCAAACACGGCACTGCTGCTCCCTTTGCCCTGCCCCTGATCCAGCACCATACGGGACGCCAGCAGCGACAACGCACGCAGATTCTGTTCACCGGCACGGCGGTATTCTCCGGATATTTCCAGAACCTCGGCATACCGGATCAGATACTCCGGAGAGTCCGGAGACAGACTCAGCAGTTCCCGGCAAATCCGTGCCGCATCCGCCGGTCGTCCGGCATCCAGACAGACCTGCGTCAAGGCAAACAGATGCCGGCTGCTGTTTTCCGCTGCATCCGCCTGACGGACACAACGTTCCGCCGCGGCGAAAAATCCGTTTTCCGTGAGTTCACCCGACAATGACCGGTACAATTCCGGCGGATAGATTTCATTCCATCCGGACAACAGGCGCGCCAGACGGAACGAATCTTTCCGGCGTCCGCAGACCACAGCATCCTCATATAAACCGCGCAGCAGAAGAGTGCGCCGTTCCGGTGCCGCAGCCAGCTGAAGCAGCTGAAGATGACGCCACACCGCCCGGTCGCCCAGTTCCTCCGCCAGGTCTTCCGCCAAACGGTAATAGAACAGCAGTTCCGGATCGGCGTTGAGCCGTTTCATGGTTTCCGCCAGCACTTGCCGCAGAACTTCTTTCGGAACATTCAGATCCAGCAGACCGTCCGCCGCAATTCCGAAGAAATCCGCGGAAACCGGTTCCCGCAGTTTCTCCACGAAAAACGCCTGGGCCCGCCTGCCCGCTCCGGCAGCCTTCTGCGCTTTGGCGCGAAGCAGATACAATTCAATCCGCGACGGATTTTCTTTCAGGCACTCATCATACATTTCCACCGCTTTCGCCGGCTCATTCAGCAGAGAATATACCCCGGCGGCAAATTCCAGCGCGTCGGCACGGCGGGGCGCAATGCGCAGCAGCTCATCCGCTGCCCGGTGTGCCAAAGTCTTGTCACCGGCTTCAACGGCAATCAGAACCTGATGACGCAGTATTTCCGCGCGTTTTTCCGGATCCGCCGTTTTTTTCTGTTCCAGCAGAGCTGACGCTTCTTTGTACCGGCGTGCCGACAGCAGGAAAGAAAGTTTCAGCCCGGCAAGTCCGGTTTCACCGTTTTTTTCCTGAAGATCCAGATAATGGAACAGCTCATCCAGCCGATTGGCTCGGAACAGCACGTGCGCATAAAAAGTTTTAAGACGCAATGACGGCTTCTGCTTCAATTTCTGTTCCAGTGCGGCAGCGGTTTCCGGCAGTTTCCCGGCGGCGGCAGACAAATCCAGCAGACGTTCCATCGCCTGACGCGCGCGCATTTCATTTTCCGAAGTGCGGAACACCTCATTCCAGAGTTTTGCGGCTTCCGGATTCCGTCCCAGACCTTCCAGCAGCATAGCGGCACGAATCCGGGCGTCTTCACTGCCAGCCCGGCGGTACAGCTCCAGTGCGGTCACGGAATCGCCGTATTGTTCACAGCGGTCGGCAAGGTTCAGCAGAATTCCACGGGACAGATTTTTTTCTGCGGCAAAACTCCGCAGCAGCTTTACGGCTCCGGCAGGATCACCGCGGTGAACAGCCAGATCCATGCGGCGGAACCGGGCGGGCCAGACTCCTTCCGCGGAAACCTGTTCCTCTTTCCGCAGAATACGCTCGGCACAGGAATAAAGCGCGGCTTTCTCCGCTGATTCTGCCAGCAGACGCAGAACAGCGGGGTCATTCTCCGTTTTCAGCCGCTGATCCAGCAATTCCTCCGCCGCCGCACGACGTCCTGCCAGCAGTTCCAGACGGAACGCCGCATTCAGCAGAAACATTGAACGCGGATTCCGTTTCAGCTGCTGCTGAATCTCCGTGCGCAACAGATCACTCCTGCCGCATTTCTCCGCCAGACGGATCAGCGTCGGTGCAAAACGTCCATCCAGACCGCCGCCATGCTGTTTCAGCACAGCCAGAGCACGTTCCGGCTGTCCCGCATCTTCACAGGCGTTGACCAGCAGTTCCAGACGTTCCGGTTCCATGGCAGACAGGGCGGACCAACGGCGGAGCAGTTCCTCCTGATGTCCATGATTCCGGGCTGTTTCCAATTCCAGCAGCAGAGCAAAACGGAGATCGGAAGCAGTTCTTGCCTTCTCCGCCGCCAGACGAAACGCCGTTTCCGGCTGATGGCCCAGCAATCCGTTCTTCAACTGAGTTTCATACTCGCCGCCGAACACCAGACAGCTCACGCAAAGCAGTCCGGCAGTCAGAGCCAGACGCGACGGCAGACGGCGCAGCAGAAGCTGCACCAGCATCAGCAGGATGAAAAGTCCGCCGAACACCGGACGCAGATAAAACTGCCGTATTGCTGCTCCCGGTTCCGGCAAAAGAAGCGAACGCCGCGTGATTTCTTCCGCAGTCCGGTGATCTTCCGCAGTCCAGCCGGACGCCGGCGCAGCGAAGGAATCAAACGGAAACTGGAGCGGATTGCGCATATCCGCAGTTTCTGAAATTTTCAGGTGATATGTTCCTTCCGGCAATCCGTAACGCCGGAAATGAAATGTCTGATCCGCCGCCCGTTCAAGACGGTAACGCTCCGTTTTTCCGGACGGTGCAGACAATTCCGCATAAAGATATGGAATCTGTCCAGCCCGTTCAAACCGGAAATGAATATCCTGCAGAACGGAATAATCCCGAACCGCAAACGGCTGCATCCGAACAGGATCCGGCAGAGAACGCCCCAATGCGGAAAACATTCCGGCAACCGCCGGCTGACGGTAAAAGTTCTGCATGACATCCCCGGACAGACCGGTATTCACCGCGCAGACCATTCCCGCTCCCGCACGGCGCAGAGCAATCAGCGGCTGCTGTCCCGCGCGGATCGCTTCCTCCGCTCCGGACGCCAGTGTATTTTCCAGCACGCCGGGAACAGACGGTACAGATGACAGTCCGGAAAACAGCTGCCAGCCGCTGTGGACTTCCGGAGAAAACGGGCCGGTACGGAACGGCGGAAGCGACTCTCTGCCCGATTGCCGGAAAGCCAGTTCCGGCAGAGCAAAACGGCTGGATGCCGTGTAGAAACGCCCGCCGCCCCACCAGGCAAGACGGCTCAGAAACGGGCTTTGTCCGCTCCCGGTCATGACGGTTGACACGGTAATATCGTTCTCCGCCATGCGCCGCAGCAGACCTTCAAAATCGCCTTGCTCCACGCCGCCGTCGGTAATGATGAGAACATGTTTCAGGCGCGCGTCGGCATTGCGCAAAGCGTAAAATGCCTCCTGCAAGGCTGGCAGAATCACCGTCCCGCCGCCGGCGTTCAGACGGTTGAGAGCCCGATGCAGTTCCAGATGATTGGCGGCACTCTGGAGCGGCGCCGCCCAGCGGCGGCGGCCGTGAAATTCCACGATCCCCGCCATGTCGCAGTCACGGAGCTTGTCCAGCGCCAGACGCGCAGTCTCCCGCGCCAATGCCAGCCGGGTGCCGCTCATGCTGCCCGATGTATCAATGATGATTGCCAGCGCGGTCGTCGGCATCCGGTTCAGATTTTTTCCGGCATAACGGACGGGCAGCAGTTCCCGAAACGCGGACGGCAGTTTTTCTTCCGCAAACGGAATGTCCGTCCCGGCAAAGTACAGCAGTCCGGCGCCGTTTTTTACCGTTTCGGCAAGTTCTTTCAGTTCAGACGCTTTCAACGTACGTACGCCGCCTTCACCGATCACCAGCAATGCCGCGGAGGAAAATTTCCGGGACGGTTCCCGGAGTTCGATTTCCGCTCCGCGGAACAGCTCCCGCAATGCCGGCAGTTCCAGTTCCGGCTGTGCAGAAATCAGAACGGCACGGTACGGTGCAGATACGGCAAGATGAATCTCCGCGGCGGCAGCACCGTCCAACTCCAGCCGCAGGGCATATTCGCCCGGTTCTGACAGCGAAAACTCCAGACTTGTCCGCGACAGACCGTCCGGACGGGACGCAATGCGCCGGGAAGTCAGGACTCTGCCGTCGGCGCGGCACAGTTTCAACTCCGTTTCGGACGGATGCGGAACCGCCAATTCGGCTTCAAGCCGGATCCGTTCTCCGCAGCCTGCCGCTGGATTGCAGCTTAATCCGCGCAGAACCGGACGCCGGATTTTTTCGGGCGTCTGCGAATGCGCAATAACCCGGATGTTCCGCCGGTTCAGCGCCGCGGCGGAACGGGACACCGAACCGGAAGTTTCATGAAACGTGCTGAACAGATGAATTTCGCCGCCGTTTCCGGAACGGAATCCGGCTCCGGCATCCGCCAGCGCTGCCGCCGTGCTTCCGGTGTAATCCCGCTGCCGCACCCCGGCACGCCGCTGCAAATCCGCCGGAATATCCGTTTTCACTCCCGGTATCCGTTCGGTCAGCAGCAGAGTTTCCGGCTCCGTTCCAGTCCAGCGCAGCACCGGTCCGGACGCTGCCAGAATCAGACAGAGAATCATCATACCCTGCCAGAACCGTACCCCCCGTCGCCGCAGCAGGAAAAAGCATCCCGCGCCGGGAAGCAGAAACCATAAACTCCATAAATCCATAAAATACAGCTGCATACCGTCATCCTTCCTACACGGTTTTATGTTTATGCCACAGAACGAGTTCCAGCAATGCAGCCAGCAATGCCAATCCGAACAGCCAGCCGGTCAGACGCCAGGCGCCGGAACGGGGAGCGTCCGCAGTTCCGGACAACAGATACTGCTGTTTTCCTCCGGATTCGTACAAACCGGAACGCATCAGCAAATCAAAACAGCGTTCCATTTCCGCTTCGATTTCGCCGGACGACGCATTTTCGGACAGCGTACAGTTCAGGATCAGTTCCGCCTGTTTTTCCGGAACTGTCTTCACGCCGTCTACGGCTTTCCATTGGCGGATAAATTTTTCCGGCGCATTCCGGAAACAGGTTTTCAGTGCGGCATTCCGACTTTCCGTTTCCGGCAATCCCTTCCGGATGTACAGAGAATTTTCCGGCAGCCAGGGCGGTTCGGATGCGCCCAGCCAGCAGACCATGCCGTCCGATCCCGCCAGACGCCCCGCCAGTGCAGACGCCGAATCCGGTTCCGCCGCAAATATTTTTTCCGGCAGAACAACCGGCTGTTTCCGTTCTCCGAAATCATGAAGCACCACCCCTGCCCCGGACACCAGAATCAATGATGTCTGCAAAGGATCATGCTGCCGCAACAGCCGTTCCGCTTCCGGCAGACAATCCGGTTCGGCAGCGATCACCATGCGCGAAACTTTTTCCCCGGACGTCCACACCGGCTCCGTCAATGCCGCCAGAGCCGCCAGTATCGCCAGCAGCGGCAGACTCAACAGCCGCGACAGTTTTTCCAGCAGAATCCGCCGGACCGGCAATGCCTCCGCTTCCAGCCAGAGCATGATGGACGGTACAACCTGTCCGGGAATACGTGTCCGCAGAAAATGCAGAATCAGCAATGCCGCCAATGCCGCCAGCGCGGCGCATCCGGCGGTCAGCCATGAAATCCCCTGCGCAATCATTTCTGCACCTCCGGGAAAAATTCCTGCTGAAAACAGCAGATCAGTTCTGAAACCGGAAGCCCCGCATCAAAAGCCAGTACCCTGCTTTCCGCCCGCCGTGCCGGGATTTCCAGCATTTTTTCAAAACGTTTCAGCTGTTTCTGATACCGTTTCAGCTGTTCAGGTTCCGGGGACACCGTAATTTCCGCCCGGCTTTCCGCATCGGTCAGCCGGATTTCGCCAATCCATTCCGGATGCAGTTCGCTTTGTTCAAAAATCCGAACCGGTGTAAAACCGCGACAGGTCATGAAAGTTTTTTTCAGATGCGCCAGCCCGGCAGGATCCATAAAATCAGAAATGAGCCAGTTGTGACAACCGGAGGGGAAACGGAATGACGGTGCGGCGGAAGCCGGACGCCGGTATTCTTCCAGCAGTGCGGAAATGAATCCTGCCAGTGCAGGACGTCCCGGCGCAAACGGATAAATCCGGTCCGCACAGGACAGCGTAACCCCGTCTCCGCTGCAGAGCAGAGTACCCCCCAGCAGAGCCGCCAGACGCCAGACCGTCTGCACGCGGCAGTTCCGAAATCGGATCGATGCCGAACCGTCCAGAATGATCCGGTGTTTTTTCTGCGGGAAATTCCGATATTGACGCAACAGCAGTTTGCGGGAACGCCGGAATATATTCCAGTCCACCCGGCGTAAATCATCTCCGGGAACATACGCCCGGTAATCCTGAAATTCCGCACTGTCTCCGCGATACGGCGAACGATGCCGCCCGGCGGAAAAATTCATGCCGCCGTTTTCGGGTGCAGGACGGCACAAAGACGCCGCCTGAAGCAATTCCGGAGGAAACAGTTCGGATTCAGGATTCATTTCCGCAGACCTTCATGAAGCCGGTTCAGCACGGAGTCCGGCGTTTCTCCGGACATCTGCGCTTCGAAACGCAGAGCAATACGATGCCGCAGAACCGGCAGGGCGGCACGGTCAAGATCCGCTGGACCGATGGCGGTGCGCCCGTCCAGCAGCGCGTACACTTTACTCATCAGAATCATGCCCTGCGCCGCCCGCGGACCGGCTCCGCGCAACAGCATGTCCCGGCATTCCGCCGGACAGTATTCCGAATCCGGCTGCGTCGACATAACCCAATGCACGGCATAGCTTTTCGCATTTTCCTCTGCCAGAACAGACCGGACTGTACGGCGCATTTCCAGCACTTCTTCTCCGGTGCAGACCGCATGAACGCCGCTGTCGGCGGTTCCGGTGGTAAGGTCCAGAATCCGGCTGTACTCTTCCTCGCGCGGGTATCCCAGATTCAATTTGATGATAAAACGGTCCAGTTCCGCTTCCGGCAGCGGATATGTTCCTTCCTGTTCAATCGGGTTCTGCGTAGCAATCACCGTGAACGGTTCCGGAATTTTCATGGTGCGGTCGCCCGCTGTGATCTGGTGTTCCTGCATCGCTTCCAGCAGGGCGGATTGCGTACGGGGCGTCGCACGGTTGATTTCATCCGCCAGCACAAAGTTCGCCAGCAGCGGCCCCGGACGGAATGTCAGACGCGGTACTCCGGCGGCGTCCTCCTGCAGTTGAAGCGAGCCGGTGATATCGGCAGGCATCAGATCCGGCGTAAACTGTATGCGGGAAAATTTCAGGTCAAGACATCCCGCCAGACTCCGCGCCAGCAGAGTTTTCCCCAGCCCCGGAACACCTTCCAGCAGGACATGCCCGTCCGCCATGACGGCTCCGAGCAGATCGGTGATCAGTTCATCATGTCCCACAAAAACCCGGGACAATTCATCTTTCAGCCGGAAAAATGATTCCCGGAATTTCCGCACCGGTTCCGGCATCTGGATTTTATTCTGATTCATTGCGACCTCCTGTCTTTTCATTTTTCCCGCAGCAATGACCGCACAGATTCCGCCGCGGCTTTGCTGCTGAACGTAGCTCCGGTTACACCGTCCACGTCCAGTTCCGCCGCATCCGCACGGGAAAATCCGCTCCAGCTGTCAAAATATTCCGCACGGTACAGTTTCCGCAGGAATGATGAATCTTCGCGGCAGGACAGCAGAGATACCGTAAGCACTTTTCCCGACGCATCCAGCATGACCATCACCGGAACCGGACCGCGGAAACCTCTGGCTCCGGCGGACAGCGGATGCGTATAGCGGACATGTCCCAGCGGCTTTCCATCCTTGTCCGACAGATAAACCCGTCCGGCACGGCTGAAATCCAGTTTTTCCGCTTTCGGATAAGTTTTCCGGATCTCACGGCGCAGCTGTTCAGTGGTGTTCTTGTCCGGAGATGACGCCAGAACGGCAAACATTCCCGAAGCCAGCAGACCTGCCAGCAGCAGTGTTTTTTTCTTCATTGCAGTCTCCAATTATGTTGAATATACCTTATTTCATATTGTTTCGGATTTGTCTGCGGACCGTTTCCGGCAAAGCGGTAAAACGGGGCAGCGGCTCTGCGGCTCTGCGTACATCCGCAGGTGTTCCGGACAGCTGCCCATCCCCTTCGGAACGTCCAGATTCGGCAGAAGTGAGATCTTCTCCGACACCCAGACGCCCGGCAACCGTATCCGGCTGCGGGGTTACCGGCAGAAACGCCGCGGCGCCGCGCGATTTTTTTGCGCCGGTATCTCCGCCGCGCCCGTCTCCGGGCTGATCCCCATGACCTTCTTTTTCAGAAAGTTCGCGACCCGCCGGCGGATTGCAGTCGGGCAGAAGCGGCTGAACTCCGCCGCGCGATTCCTGTATCTTTTTCCGGACACTTTTTTTCTGACGTTTCCGTTCATTCCGGGATCTGCCGTCTCCGGTACTGCCGGCGGCAACATTTATGAGATTTGTTCCGTTTTCCTCTCCGGAAAGACCACCGTTTCCAGCCGCCCCGCCGGCAGTGTTCCTGCCGCTGCTCTCCGCAGACTGCCGGGAATCTGTATCCTCATCCGGTACGGATTCCGATTCCGGATTTGCCGGTACGCCGCTGCCGCCCCGTCCCCGCTGAATAGCGGAACGGCTGCCGGACCGGACATTCTGCAGATCGCCGTCAGTTCCGGATTTGCCGGTACGCCCGGCAAGTTCTGCGGAACCTCTGCCGGAATTGTTTTCCGATCCTGCGGATTTTGCTGTCGGGTTCTGTTTCTCCGGAGAATTCAGCTCCGAATCTTTGCGTGAATCCGCTCTGCTGTCCGAAGGAACTGCACCCGTTCCGGATATGGTTTCGCGGGTATGCAGGAAGGACGGAACCGGCAATTGAACCAGCAGCAGAATCAGAACCGGAATCACCAGATTCCGCCAGCGGATTTTTTCCCCTGTCAGCCGGGTGGTCGCGAGATCCAGACTTTCAACACCGCATTGAATGGCATATTCTGCAAACTCACCTTCGGCGTTCCGTTTCAGCAGTTCCCAGGCATTCTCCGCCCGACGGTCGGCATTGGACAACCGATCCGCAAGCCGGGCGCTCTGAACCGAGGAAAGCCGGCTGCGGCAGAAAAAAAACACTCCTGCGGCAGCCAGAACCAGCGGAAGACACCAGTAAACATTCCGTCCGAACCATCCGCACCGGACAGCCACAGACAGCAGCGCAGCAGCAGCGATCATCACCCCGAACGCATTCATCAGAACTGTGGGCAGCCGAGCCGCTGCCGCTTTCCGGCGGAACCGGTTCAATGCCAAAAGGTAAGAATTCTGCATCCGCATGAAAAATGTCCTTCTGCTCAGCGTTCTGCCGAACCGTCCGTTTTATTAAAAACGCAGTTCGACAATTCGGAAACTTTCGCCGTTCTTCTCCATTTCAATATCCGGAAATCTGCCGTTGGGCAGCAAACCGGTTACCAGAATCCGGTCCCGTTTTTTTCCGGTATATACAGCACATTGCAGCTGAAATTCACCGTCTCCGCCGGAAACATCGGAAATGACCTGCTTCGCATTTTTCATATTTTCAAAATGCCAGAGTTTTTTCAATGTTTTTTCATCATGTTTCTTCACTGCTGCAAGAAAGTCATTGATCACTTCCACGGCAACGATTGCATCTTCATCGGGGATGAAATCCGGACGCGGCGTCCAGGAAATCATCCGGGCGCACAGTATTCCGCAGGCAATAAACAGCAGAATCACCACTAACACTGTCTTATTCATATTTTTTGCTCCTCATTAATTAGCTGTGCCTAACACACCGGAATCAAAAAAAAGCGTCATGTATTCACGCCGACATTTTATTCCGATGTCGGGGTAATATATCGCTGAATCCGGAAAAAGCAAGCAATGTTTTTAGAGACGACTAACTATTTTCATATATCTAACAAACGCACAGGGGCTCTGCATCCACCAAACACCGGAATGGAACCGGACAATCAGCCGAGAGTTGATTTTTCCCGCATCTGTTTCCGGAACTGGCGCGGCGTCATGCCGCATCGTTTCTTGAATTCTTTGGAAAAAACGTGCATATCCGCATAGCCGGCGGATGCGGAGATTTCCTTGATGCGGTCCTGCGAATCCTTGAGCAAGGCACAGCATTTCTGAATTTTCTGGCGCATCAGGTACTGTTTCGGGGTCATCCCGTAATGTTTCAGGAACAGACGGGACAGCTGATAATCCGAAAAACCGCATTCCGCGGCGATGTCGCTGATCCGGATTCTCCGTCCGGAATTGTAATTCATGATTTCCACCGCCCGAAGCAGTTCCGCGGGAATGCTCCGGTCCAGGTGCGACGCCAGATAATACAGCAGTTCCATGCCGATCCCGCTGATTTTCGGAATGTCCGCAGGATCACTTTTCCGCAGCAGCGGAGCCAGCCACCGGTAATATTCCTGGATTTTTGCACAGTTCAATCCGGTGATCTGGAAATAATCCCCGAACAATGACCGGATCAGCGGCACTGCCAGCGAACCGCTCACCCCGAAAGCGATTTTATCCAGCGAAGTATCTGTAGACAGCAGATTGTCCTCCCCCTCCGGCAGAATCAGCGCATGTCCCGGCGGAAGTATGTATTCGCGGTCCTGACGCATCACCTTCAGAGTACCGGAAACAGGTATTTCGATGCTGTTGATCGTCGCGTTGTAATGTTTGAAATACCAGCCTTTCCGACAGATGGAACGCAATGTCCAGCCGAACCACAGCGGATAATTTCCGTGCATCCGGAACCAGCTTTCCGTATGAACGGACAGTTTGCTTGGCTCCATTTCATATTTGGAAAAAGAAAAACCGTCTTTCCCTTTGACCTTCATTGTGCACCTCGCTTTCTGTCATAGTATAATACCGTAAAACCATTTTTCAACTGCACTTCAGAAAATATCACTTTTTATTGGATTTTTATTCCATAATCTGCTTTCTGTCACAACGTACGATCCAGAATCATTGTTTTTTATGAAATTTATTCATTTTCAAATTGAATTTAATTAAAACCCAGTTTATATTATAGTAAAACCCACATAGAAGATATGAATCATGAAAAAAATCATTGATATAGAAAAACTGAACCATGCACTGTATCTGCTGAATGAACAGCTCATTCTGGCGGATTCACCCCAGACAGAACTGGTTGTCTGCGGCGGCTCGGCTTTGATTGCAATGTCTCTTGTTCCCAGAACTACGCAGGACGTTGACATTGTAGCCATCATGAAGGGGGGAGTCCTGGCTGATCCGGAACCGCTTCCGGATTATCTCGTCTGCGCCGCTGAAAAAGTCGGCCAAATCATGAATCTTTCCGGCGACTGGCTGAACAACGGACCGGCATCCCAGTTCCGAATGGGCTTGCCGGCAGGTTTTGCAGAAAGACTTCATGCCGTTGTTATTGGGAAAAAACTGACCGTATACTACATCAGCCGTATCGACCAGATTTTTTTCAAGACATTTGCATCTGCAGACCGGGGCGGATATCACGTAACTGATTTGAAGCAGCTTTCTCCAACAGAAGAAGAACTCATTTCTGCGGCAAAATGGTGTATGACGCAAGATATATCTCCTGAATTCCGGGAGATTCTGAAGGACATGTTCATTAAACTGGGGTGGCAAAATGTCAGTGCAGGAATATAAACAGCAGCTTTTTGATGCGATTCAAAATCTGTTGTGGAGACAGTGGACCGCACTTGGAATTCCAGGTCACATTACTGTTCCGGATTCAGAAATTATCCTCGATCCGGAAGCGCTTCTCATATTCTCCGCAGGCTTTGCCCGGTATGACCAGCGGCTTTACGATCTGATTCTGGACTGGCTGCAAATCCACTCTCCGCAGATCAATATCCAGCGGCTGAAAGCGCTTTATGCCAAGGCGGAATGGAAAGATTCCGCATCGCTTGGTTATATGGCAGCCGTCACAGCGGAAACTTCCCCGGGCCGCTGGAAGAAACCGGCAGACGATTATACTGCAAAAGACATTTCTGCCCCTGTTGCGTTATTCCGGGATGCAGAAGACAAGCCGGAAGAATTCATTCCGAAAAATGATCCTCTCGCACTTCATTGCGGATTTCTGCGCAATCATCGGCGGTACTCCGGAAAAATACCTCTGGAATTTCCGCAGAACACGGCTTCGCTTCTGCTCCGTATGCGCGGGATTCTGGGAATTTCTGCCCGCGTTGAAACCATTCTGGTTCTGCTGACGTCCGGAACCTGCAAGATACAGGATATTGTCGACCGCAGCGGATTCTGCTGGAAATCTATTCAGGACGTTCTGGGTGAGCTGACTGCCGGTAATTTTGTCCGTTCAATCAACGGCATCACGAAAGGGAAACAGTATTATCTGAATAATCCGGAAAAACTCCTGCAGTTCTTTGATATTCATACTCCTGTTTTTGCGTCATGGACAAACATCTACGATTCCCTCGGACAGCTTTGGCAAACCTGTTCCAACCCGACTCTTGCTGAAGTATCAGAAGCGACTTTCCAAAACGAACTGAAAAACCTGTATCATGACAGAATTCTGCCAAAACAGGTTGATTCATATCATCCGGCATTTCAAAAAACAGGCATGGACCTCATGAATCTACCCAAAATCATACCGAATCTGTAACTTTCAGTATGAGATTCCGTCTTTCCCTTTGACCTTCATTGCGCACCTCGCTTTCTGTCATAGTATAATACCGTAAAACCATTTTTCAACTGCACTTCAGAAAATATCACTTTTTATTGGATTTTTATTCCATAATCCGCATTTCCGTCTATTCTTTTTTCAAGGGAAGTATATTATAATATTCAATGAACAGAAAACGACAGAATTACAACATCAACCAATAAATTGCTATGGCAAAAGAAAGCGAGGTTTGATCGAAAGGAAAAGGAGACAGCTTGAAATCTGCCGCAAACAAAATTGCCGTCAAAATGAACGAAAGGAAACAGAATCATGATCAGACAAAAAGCATTATCATCCATTTCATATTTCATATTTCACACCTCATACTTGAATCGTAAACCGTTGAGGTTCACATTAATAGAACTCCTCGTGGTGATTGCGATCATTGCCATTCTGGCGGGAATGCTGCTACCTGCGCTGAAAGCTGCACGGGAAAAAGCACAGGGCATCAACTGCGTCTCCCAGGCAAAGCAGATCGCCCTGGCTGGCAACATGTACAGCAACGATTATCAGGGACGCATCCCGCTCGGCATGTGGTCTGACAACTCCAACTACTTCAGTCTGCTGCGCGACAACAAATACGTAACCGGCAAAGTCATGGCGTGCAGCACCTCCCTGAGCAACATATTCCATGACACCAACGCCAAACGTCCGCCGGTCGGAACCCTGCTGAGCTATCAGGTCAATGCTCTGCTCGCCGGCGGTATCACGCCCAAATGGGCTGTCGGAACAAAATCCAACAAAAAACGCGCCAGCATCAAGGAACCCTCCCGCACCATCGAATTCCGTGAATCCTACTGGGACAGCAACAAGCTGATCCACAAACTGGACAGTGTGGAAAACATCTGGTATCTCTGCTACGTCAAAGGCGGAGATGAAAGATGGCTGCTGTTCTCCACTGCCGCCCGCCGGCATTCCTTTGCGGGAAGCACCGCCATGGCGGATGGAAGTGTATCGCTGATGAAACCGCAGCAGTTCATCCCCACAATGGTAAAAGGAAACGGTGCATATCTCTGGTATTGAACCGAAAACATCTGTCATAAACAACAGGAGAAGCAAAAGTCATGAAATATTTGCTGTTAGCTGCCGCGGCACTGTTCTGCGGACTGACCGTTCTGGGAGACCAGACCTTCACTCAGGATAAGATGAATGTCCGATACATGCGCGGCGCATCCGTGGCGGACGACCCCACTGCGCCATCCGGCAAAGTTGCCAAAGTCGGACGGGACTGGAGTGTCCAATGGTTCCTGGAACCCCGGAAGCCCGTTATGATGGACTACACAAAAACCTATGATGTGCTGGCTCTCTGCAAAGGAGACTTCACCATGGGCATCTATGGCGTTCAGCGGTCCGGTTATGTTACACCGTACCGCCGGATCTCCACTCCGGAATGGAAACAGATTCGTCTGGTCCGCGACCGGCTTCATCCCCGCGACTACCTGACCACCGACGGCATGGGCAAACCCGGCAGCATTGCCGCGGTCACTTTTGTCGAACACCCGCTGAGCCCGGAAGAAATTGCCGTTCAGAAGGAAAACCTCCCCGGTGTCCATCTGGACGCTGAACAGGCGGCGCAGATCTCTTTCCAAGGCGTTTTCAACCAGCCGGTCGAACTGCTGACCGGTATGGGCAAGGACAAATTCTGCCCCGCGCCCGAAGTCATTGTTGAGACCGTCTCCAAATCCGGAAAAATCCGTTCCAGCAAAGTCACACCGGGCGTCGGCAAGCTGATCGTTCAGCCCGGCACTCCGGATGATCCGGTGGTACAGCTGTTTTTCCGCACGACCGGGAAAACGGGACGCACCATCGCGGATATCGTGTTCCGCACTCCGGAAAATCCGGGATTCCGTATTTTCTCCCATTCCGCCAGCCTCGGCGAAGTCAACTGCTATGACGTCATCCGCACCAATGAACAGCTGCGTCTGTTCTGCAACCGGAGCAACTTCAATGCCGCACGGGAAAAACTGTTCGCCGGACGCACCGGAAGTTTCGCTGTCATTCCGGAATCCACCATGCGGAAAGTTTTCGAGTATGACATCCGGCCGGAATGGAAAGACAACGCGGATGTGCTGGAACTGAATCTTTCGCTGGCTCGCCGCGAAGCCGAACACCTTCAGCTGGTGCTTCTGCCGCAGACCGACAAACCGGAAACCCTGAAAATCCGCTGGATTCCACAGGACAGCAAGGCTCCGGAAGTGAAGTTCGAAAAAGTCGACTACATCCGGTCCGACCGCAGAGCCTATCCGCAGGTCAACGAACGCACAGCCTCTTATCCCGATCCCCTGCTCCCGCTGGAAAAATCCGAAATCCGCCTGAACGGAAAGAATCAGCCGCTCTGGATCACTGTCGAAGCAGACGGCAATACAAAACCCGGAACCTACAGCGGGAAGCTGGTCATCTCCGGAGAATCGGGAACCGAAGCAGTCATGATGCTGAACATCTCCGTCCGGAAATTTTCCCTGCCGGAACGTTCACAGTTCCGCACCTGCTTCTTCCTGAACCGCGTTTTCATGCTGGAATATTTCGGCATCAAGGACTGGCAGGGCGAAAAAGCCATGTCCCGCAAAATCATCGAAATCTCCGCGAAAAACCGTCTGACTCTGATGCCCATGCTGGAACACCGTCCGACCTGGCTTCAGCCGAACTGGACCGCCACGAAAGATGCGCAGGGCAAATATCATTTTGATTTCACCAAGGAAAACGAAATCACCCGGATGATTCTGGATGAATTCCACGGAACCGGCTACAATGTTGCCCCCAGCCCGACCTGGGACCGCTATTTCGGGTACATGTGGCTGACCGATCCCAAGACCGGCAAGGCGAAACGGCTGCCGTACAGCATGAAGCATCCGGAATTCCAGAACATCTACCGCGACTTCCTGCAGGCTGCCTGGGAAAATGCCAAAAAGAACGGCTGGGAAAAATATGCCTACCACTATATCTGGGATGAATCCAACGGACCGGAATGGAACCGTCTGTACATGGACAGCCGGAAATTCGCTCCGGAACTGAAAACCCTTGCCGTCGGCTACAAACTTCAGCGCATGACTCCGGAAACCGTGGAGGCGGTCAATATCTGGTGTCCGCTCACCGCCAACTTCAATCCGGATTTTGCTGCCGAACGAGTGAAAAAAGGCGATGAAGCCTGGTGTTATGTCTGCGTGATCCCCAAAAACCGTTACAACCTGTTCATCGACCATGAAGCCTTCACGCACCGCGCCCTGCTCTGGTGGTGCCGTACCCGTAAAATCACCGGTCTTCTCTATTGGGGCGTCTGTTTCTGGGATCAGGCGGTGAGAACCCGCAAGCAGACAGGCAAAGTCTGGCCGGAAGTTCAATGGCACGCCAACCAGTATCAGGACGGCAACGGCGACGGATATCTGGTCTACCCCGATGCCCGGAACGGCAGAATTTACAGTTCCCTGCGCCTGGCGGTTCTGCGCGACGGTCTGGAAGACATGGAATATTTCCTGCTGCTGGATGCCAAAAAAGCGGAAGCGGCGCAGCGTACGGAAAAAGCATTCCGCAACTGGCTGAAAGAAGTGAACCGCGCCGAAGCGGAAATCCCGCAGGTCATCGCAGGGGAAACCCGCAACGACGGCAAAATGGTCTCCCGTGAATACAATGGGGAACAGCTGGAATCCGTCCGGGAAAAAATCGGTAATCTGCTCGATCAATATCCCGGCGGCTGGAAATAATCTTTGAATCTGCCTTTTTCCCACCACGGACAACGCGGAAATATCTCCCGTTGTCCGTTTTTTATGAACGGAAATTCAAATAAACGGGAAATGACAGGCACAGCAATGTCCGGTGCAGCCGCCCACAGGACGAAGCTGCGGTTCTTCCTGTCTGCATACAGGCTGACAGCGCGGACAGCGCGGATGGAAACGGCAGCCGGACGGCGGATTTAGCGGAGAAGGCACATCACCGGTCAGCACAATCCGTTCCGGGCGTTTTTCCGGGCGCGTCGTCGGGACGGAAGAGAGCAAGGCGCGGGTATAGGGATGCGCAGGATGCGCGCACAATTCACGGGCAGGCCCCGTTTCCGCGATCCGTCCCAGATACATCACCATGATCCGGTGGCTGATATGTTCCACCACCGCCAGATCATGCGCAATAAACAGAAAAGCTACTTTCGTTTCCTTCTGAATATCCTGAAGCAGGTTCACGATCTGCGACTGTACACTGACATCCAGCGCGGACACCGGTTCATCCGCCACGATGAAGCGCGGATTCACCGCCAGCGCGCGCGCTATGCCGATCCGCTGCCGCTGTCCGCCGCTGAACTGATGCGGATACCGCCGCGCGTGTTCCGGTTTCAGACCGACTTGACGCAGCAGTTCGGCAATCCGTTCCGCCCTGCCGGGCTCATCCAGCTCCGTGTGCAGCTTCAACGCCTCCTCCAACGCGCTGTATACGCTCATCCGCGGATTCAGCGAAGCATAGGGGTCCTGAAAAATCATCTGGAAACTGCCGCGCATTTTCCGCAGTTTCCCGCCGTGCAGTGAACCCAGATCAATATCATCCAGATAAATATGACCGTCTGTCGGATTTTCCAGACGGATCAGCTGACGCGCCAGCGTGCTTTTCCCGCAGCCGCTCTCCCCGACCAGCCCCAGCGTTTCCCCTTCGTTCAATTCAAAAGAGACATCATCCAGAGCGCGGACGAAACGTTTCGGTCCGAACAAAGGCGACGGCGCCGGATAATATTTTTTCAGATGTTCCACCCGGAGCAGCGGCATGATCAGCCTCGTTTTCCTTCGGCAAGTCTTTTCAGACGCGCCATGCAGACTTCGCACATTTCGTCCAGTTCCGGAGACGCCGGAAGGAAAGTCCGGGTCCGGTCATAAATCTTTTCTTCCAGCAGAATCCGCGCGGATTCGGGGTAATTGAAATCCGCAGTCCAGCCGAAAATGTTGAGCTTGAAATCATTGACATTCCGCATCAGCCGGTACAGCACAGGTTCACCGTGGAGAACTTTCCGGCGCAGCTCCTCCGTGAATCCGGGCGAATCGGGCAAGCTCAGATTCACCGTCTCCTCTTCGGAAATCAGCGAATGCGCGAAATGCCGGTTCAGCAGTTTCAGAATGGAAATCTTATCGGCGTCGCGAATGGCTCTGGCGGGTCCCAGGGTCTGCGCATCCATGTCCGACGGCAGCTGCAGTTTATTGTGAAACGCAACCGCATCATGAACAATGCGGCGATCTGCTTCCGACAAGCCGGGAACCTCGAAATCACGCAGGAAAATTTCCGCGCTCCGCTGCCCGTGATCGAAGGACCGGTCATCGCTGAACGTATGGAAATCGCGGTACTGCTCAAAACGTGAAACGTCATGGAACAGAGCGCACAGCCAGTAAAGCATCCGGCGCTGCGGATCAGGTTCCTCCTTTTCCGCAATCCGCTCCATGATGGAACATACGTCAAAAGTATGCTCCTGTTTCAGCACAATGGGACCCGGCGTTTCCTTTCCGGGAACGGCAAAAGTCTGCACATATTCCCGGAAACGTTCCGACAGCGTCTGTTTCAGAAGAGCATCCATCTGAAACCGCGTCCTTACTTGGCGTATTCCACGGCACGGGTTTCGCGGATGACCGAAACTTTGATCTGACCGGGATAGTTCATTTCCTTTTCGATCCGGCAGCAGATGTCCCGGCTCAGGACCTGCGCCTGGGCTTCGGAAATTTTTTCAGGCTGCACAACGACCCGGATTTCGCGACCTGCCTGCAAAGCGAAACAGGATTCCACACCGGGGAATTCGCCGGCAATGCTTTCCAGCTGTTCCAGACGTTTGAGATAAAGTTCCGTAGTCTCGCTGCGTGCGCCGGGACGCGATGCGCTCAAAGCGTCACAGGCATTGGCGAGGAACGCATAAAGTGAAGTGCCTTCCACTTCCTCATGGTGCGCGGCAACCGCATTGACCACATCCTTGGCTTCGTTGTATTTGCGGAGAATGTCCGCACCGATGGCGGCGTGCGTGCCTTCAACTTCATGGTCAACCGCTTTGCCGATGTCATGGAACAGACCGATCCGGCGCGCCTTCTGGGCGTCCAGCCCCATTTCCGCGGCAATCGTTCCCATGAACGCGGCTGTCTCAATGGAATGTTTCAGCACGTTCTGGGAGAAACTGAAACGGAACTGCAAACGCCCCAGCAGGGTAATCAGAGGCTTGGGAACGCCTTGCAGACCGCAGTCCAGCACAGCCTTTTCGCCGGCATCGAAGACTTCCTCGTCGATTTCCTTGCGGATTTTCTTGATGAGGTCTTCAATACGGGTCGGATGAATGCGGCCGTCGGCAATCAGTTTTTCCAGCAGACGGCGGGCGACTTCCTTGCGGATCGGGTCGAAGCAGGAAATTACCACGGCTTCCGGGGTATCGTCTATCAGGATGTTGACACCGGTGGCGGCTTCCAGAGCGCGGATGTTGCGTCCTTCCCGTCCGATGATGCGGCCTTTCATTTCATCGCTGGGGAGCGGAATGGTGGCAGTGGTGCGTTCGTAGGTGCAGTCGCCGGCATAACGCTGAATCGCCAGCATGAGCAGACGCTGGGACTCGCGTTCGACTTTCTGCTTGGCTTCCTCGACCTGATTGCGGATCATGAGACCGCATTCATTTTCGACTTCGCCTTTGAGTTTTTCCAGCAGCATGTTCGTGGCAGTTTCGCGGTCCAGTTCGGAAATGCGCTGAAGTTCGTCAATCTGACGGGCAATTCCTTTTTTGAGATCCTCTTCTCTGGAAAGCAGACGTTCCTTGATCTGCTCGATGTCATGCTCTTTCTTTTCGACGTTGCGGACTTTGGCTTCGAAAGAATCAGCTTTGCGGTCCAGATTCTCTTCTTTCTGCGCCAGACGGCGTTCGGAAACCTGAAGTTCGCGGCGGCGTTCCTTCATTTCATTTTCAAAGTCCTCCTTGATTTTGAGGACGTCGCTCTTGGCGGTAACCCGCGCTTCACGGAGCAGACGTTCCGCTTCGCGTTCCGCGTCGATTTTAAATTTGCTGGCGGCGGACATGGTTTTGGAGCCGATGGCGCGCACCGCCAGGAAATGGACAAGATTGCCCAGGATCAAACCGACCAGCAGGGCGGCGACGATAAAAACAACAGTAGACATGATAATTTTCTCCTTTTCATTTGCATTCAACGGGTTGGGGGCGGCGGTAAACCTGCTTTTCAGTCACGACCAGATACAAAGGCTGATCATGGGATTCCATGGGCAGGACCGCCGTCTTCTGACATTCATAAAAAATTCCCAGCGGCACACCGCCGGCACGGGCGAGGAAACGGTCATAAATCCCTTTCCCGCGTCCCAGGCGTCCGCATTGTTCATCGAACGCCACTCCGGGGATCAGCCACAAGGCCTTCTTCAGCATGAAATCCGGCACAGCGGGCGCATTTTCCGGCGGCTCAGGCATTTTCCATTTGCCTTCCACCAGCGTGAAATCCGCATCCGGCTCAGCCATTTCATACGTGGAATCATTGCACCAGCGGGGCAGACAAACAGTTTTGCCTTCCATACGTGCCTTACGGAGCAGCGGGATCAGGTCCGGCTCCGTTCCATCGCTGGCATACGCCGCGATGACGGAAGCATTCCCGTATTCCGGCAACGCTTCCAGATGGGTGCGGATCAACTCGTCGGCACACTTCCGGTATTCCGCAGCGAGATCCCTTCTGGCTTGAAGTTTCTCCCGGCGCAGAAGCTGCTTTTCAGTTTGAGTCAGACTTGTCATTGCCGCATCCTGTTCCCTGATTGAACAGCGGACGGAATTTCCGCGCAGGTACGAAATAACCGCCGGACATGATTGTCGGAATCCTGCCGGAAGCAGTTGCCGGTCATGTTCAGCATACCGTTTTCATCACGGTGATACTTCATCGCGCCATTCCTCCGCCGAAATGCGAACGGAATCACAACGCCGGACACGAAGCCTTCATGAAATTATCTCCAATCTTCATAAAGCAAAAACGTCTGCCGTGCAATGACGGAGAACCCCGGAGACATTTTCTGCTTCTCCAAGTTTCTGTTCCCGTTTCATTTATAAATATTTTCATAAACCATGAAACTTTCCGGTCCGGTGCATAACACCTGTTCGCCAAATTTGATTTTGACATTTATATGTGAATCCCTCAGTTCATCCGCAAACGAATTTCGGGCCATTAGTATAGAACAATACCGCATTCGGGAAAAAATAAAAGTCCTTTTTTAAAGAAAATAGCTTTTTTTTGCAAAAAAAATAAAAAAACCGGCTTCCTATCCGGATTCTTCAGACCCGGAATGTCCGTCAGCCCCGCATTTCTCCGAAAATGTTCCGGATTCCAGCCAGCCCATTCTGTTTTTTTACTGATAATTTTTCTTCCGCATTTGAAATATGAAATTTACAAGCTATTTTAATTTGGTTGTAAACAGAAACTATATGAAGAAAACCTGCAAAAATATGAATAAAAATCTACAATCCATACCGGAACCCCCGCAAATTTCAATGGATTACGCGGGATATGTCCGGCTGGGATCGTTCTGGCATAAGCGGCATCTGTCCGGACCTTTCTGGCGGTTTTATCATCACGACAGCTGCGGCGCAGGGTTGTATACCGCCGACGGGGAAAAAGTGGAAATCCGCCCGGACCGCTGCTACATTCTGCCGCCGCATTGCAACAGGCTGACCTGGTGTACCGGGATGCCGTACCAGCTGTATATTCATTTCGAATTGTCCATGAGTACGGGAAACCCGCGTTTCCCGTTTCATGAAATCCCGCTCACCGTGGAAATGCGGCCGGTGCTGGAAGAACTCAAACATTCCCTGATCCGGGACAAACCGGACTGTCTCCGCAATTCTCTGCTTTCCATTTCCCTGTGCTCCAGAGCGCTGACCCTGCTGCCTTCCGAAGCACTGCTGGAATCGGAAACCGACCGACGTATGGAACTGACCTGCAACTATCTCCGGGAACATCTGGCAAATGAAGTCAATCTGGACACCCTTGCGGCACGGGTCAAAATGACCCCGAACGCATTCTCCCGGCTGTTCCGGGAAAATACCGGTGTAACCCCTTATCAGTACCTGCTGCAGCTGCGCTATAATCTGGCGTCGAAACTGCTGCATTCCGATCAGCATTCCATTGACGAAATCTGCGAGATTGTCGGGGTGAAAGACCGCTTCCATTTTTCCCGTACCTTCAAGAAAATCTACGGAGTTCCGCCGGCGCAATACCGCCGCAATTATGCTTCGGAATCCAGTTTTGACTGACCGCAGCAGAGAAAAACCGCATACCGGAAATTCCGATATGCGGCTGGCATTATCTCTTTGTACTCTCTTCAGAGCGAAGCAATCTGCTTCATGGCGTCCGTAATCCGGGTCAGTTCGCCGGATGTGGTTACAAACGGCGGCATGGCATACAGCCAGGAACCGAACGGACGCAGCCATACTCCCGTTTCCAGCACAGTTTTCTGCACCGCTTCCGCTGCGGGAAGCCGTTTCAGTTCCACCACGCCGACAGCCCCCAGTACCCGGACATCCAGCACATTGGGATGTCCTTTCAATCCGGCAAGCTCGGCGCGCATCTGTTCCTGAATGGCGGCGACTTTTCCCGCCCAGTCATATTCTTCGAACAGTTCCAGCGAAGCGCATCCAGCGGCACAGGCAACAGGATTCGCCATGAAGGTGGGACCATGCATAAACTTGCCGGGCGCGGTCGATGAAATGGTATCCGCCACTTTTTCCGAGGCAACCACAGCCGCCAGCGTGATGGCTCCGCCGGTCAGACCTTTGCCCACGCACATCACGTCCGGCGCAGTCTCCGCGTATTCCAGAGCAAAAAACTTTCCGAGACGTCCGAACCCGGTTGCGACTTCATCAAAAATCAGCACCAGATCCAGCTCATCGCAGATCATGCGCAGTTTTTTCAAATATTCCGGATGATAGAAACGCATTCCGTTTGCGCCCTGAAACACCGGTTCCAGGATCACTCCGGCGATTTCGTGCCGGTGTTCTTCCAGCATCTTTTTCATTGGAGCGAAATCAGCGTCATCCCATTCGCCCCCGAACGGAATTTCCGGACGCGGCGCAAAAAAATGTTTCGACAGAATACCCGAAAACATCTGATGCATTCCATCCGGATCGCTCAAAGACATTGCGCCGGCAGTATCGCCATGATACCCGCCTTTGACGGTTGCCAGACGGTTCCGGGAAGAACGTCCGCACGCCAGCTGATACTGGATCGCCATTTTCGCGGCGCACTCCACGCTCACCGACCCCGAATCCGCGTAAAACACCCGGTTCAGTCCCGGCGGAGTATGCCGGATCAAAAGCTGCGCCAGACGGATGGCCGGTTCGTGAGTGAATCCGGCAAACATCACTTCCGCTATTTTCGCAGTCTGCTCCCGGATGGCGTCCATGATTTTCGGCTGTCCATGTCCATGACAGACGCACCACCAGCTGGAAATGCCATCCAGCAGTTCCTGTCCGGACGCCAGACGGATGGAGCTTCCCGAACCGGAAACGGCAAAATTCACCGGCGGCGGTTCGGTCATCGAAGCATACGGATGCCATAAATGTTTGCGGTCGAAATCCAGCATTCCGGCAAATTCATCATTCAGTTCCACGGCAGACTCCTTTCTTCAAGCGTTGAACAAAGCGGAAAAATCCACATCGGGCCACGGGGCGGCGACCGCAGGAAGACGCACCAGCACCGCCGGCTGTCCATATTTCAGCAGATATTTGCGAATCATCCGGTCGGAATCGGCCTCGATGATTTTATCGGCGGCGGGCGATTCATTGTAAACCACTCCAGCCAGTTTCACCTTCCGGCGGACAGCGGCTTCGATGGAAAGAATGGTATGGTTCAGGCTGCCGAGACGTCCGGAAGTAACCAGTATCAGCGGCCAGTTCTGCTGTGCGGCGAAATCAACGGTCAGCAGATCTTCGGTCAGGGGAACCGCCAGTCCGCCGGCTCCTTCGACCAGCACAATTTCATAACGCTGTTCCAATGTATGCACAGCTTTCAGGATTTTATCCAGATCAATCGGCCGTTTGTCCAGTTCCGACGCCAGATGCGGCGATGCGGGAAACGAAAAAATTTCCGGAGCAGTCAGCAGTTCCCGGTCTTCGGGAAACAGTCCCGTTTCCATGATTTCGCGATGTCTGGCAATATCTTCGGAACTGCCCTGATTTCCGGTCTGAACCAGTTTCAGGGTTATTACTTTCCGTCCGGCGCGATGCAGATAACGCGCCATCATGCCGGTTGCAATACTTTTCCCGATGTCGGTGTCAATACCGCTGATGAAATAAACACTCATTTTCAAATTCCTTTCGCCACCATGTAAATAGGATTCCAGGTCAAACTTACTTTTGAACCGGCAGAGAAATGCCGCCGGTATTCTGCGCAGAACTCCGCCAGATGCCGCCGGGTCCAGCGCTGCGCCGTTCCCGCAGACGCGGAAACTCCCGTCCGGCGGAAATGACGCAGTATGTCCAGCGGCTCGTCAAATGTCTGCACCTGTTTTTCTTCAATGCATTCCCTCACGGCGAACCCCTGTTTTTCCAGCAGGTCCTGCAATTGCCGTGCCGGAAAGTATTTCAGCGAACGTCCCGTCAGACAAGTCAGTTCATGCAGATTGTCCGGACCGAATGAGGTAAACGCCAGCCAGCCGCCGGTCGAAAGCGAACGGCGCAGTTTTCCGGCAAAGGCGTCCAGATCGGCAAACCACTGAAATGCCGCATTGGAAAGAATCAGATCAAACGGCTGCGCGCCCCAGTTGACCTGTTCGGCATCGCCGGCAAGAAAAACCGTGTTGCGGCGCCCGGCATGATACTCGGCACAGCCGGAAACCAGATCCAGTACAACCCGTTCCTTCCAGTCCAGACGGCGGTCGGCGATCTCCGTCAGCAGCCCCGTGCCCGCGCCGATTTCCAGAATGCGGGAATAAAACGGAGAAGGATTCCGGTTCGACAGCAGAGACATCAGTTTTTCCGCCATCTGCCGCTGAACCGCCGCGGATTCCGAATAGGATTTCAGCCCGCGCTCGAAACGGGTCCGCACCAATTGTTTATCCGGGATTTCCAAGACGGAACACCTCCTCCCAGGCTGTTATTCCGTCGAAAGGATAATGCGGCAGATCAAGTTCCCGAAACGCTGTTTCCGGTTCGGACTGCCAGAAATTCCGCTGTGCCGCAAATGGAATGATGCGGTCGCGTTTTCCTGCGGCAGCAGTCTGATAAATATTGCGGGGAACGGCGGACTCCGCCGCATCATGCAGGATGGCGGCAAGTTCCCGCTGCTGATCATCCGGAGTCCGTTCCGGGAGCGGCATACGCTGAGCCGCCGCACCCGTTCCCGCCATGCGGCGCAGAAATCGTTCCCGTGCCGCAAGGTCGTCCCAATGGATAATCGTCCCATCGAAAATTTCCGGTGCAATGCCGTAGTCCGCATGAACAGGTACAAGTGTGCCGTTGAGAGCCAGAGCGGAATCCAGGCGGACGGACACCTTTTCAAATACTTTTGCCGCCGCCCACACGCCCAGCGACCATGCCGCCAGATGCAGTTCGGAATAAGGTTTCAGCAGTTCAGAAAAAACAGCGGTATCCAGCTCGGTATAATCATGCACTTCCAGCACATCGCAATCCGAAGTCCAGCCGTCAAAACAGTGTGCATCCCGGCTCCAGCCGTTGAAAAAAATACGCAGAGCGGGCGTGTTTTCCCTTTTCAGAAAAACCGTTTTCATGCCAGAACCTGCCCGATGGCTTCGATGTCCGCATCCGTATGAGCCGCCGACAACGAGAAACGCAGACGGCAGGTTCCCTGCGGCACTGTCGGCGGACGAATGGCAAAGACCAGCTGTCCCGCCTCCCGGAATTTTTCCGCTGCGGCAAGCGCTTCCTTGTCGCCGCCGATGGTCAGCGGCACAATCTGGGAATCGCCGTCCATGGTTTTTCCTCCGGCGTTGCGGAAAATTTCCCGCAGACGGATTCCCATGTTCCGCAGATGCTGCCGTTCGGTATCCATGGCGGCACAGCGGCGCAGTACAAAATCACTCCAGTTCAGCACTACCGGCGGCAGTCCGGTGGTGAAAATCAGCGGACGCATACGGTTGATCAGGAACGAACGCAGTTCCGGCGACACTGCGGCGTATGCCCCCGTGGAACCGAACGCCTTGCCGAAAGTTCCGATCAGGACATCCACATCATCCAGAATTCCGCATTCCGCCGCCAGCCCTGCCCCGCGCGGTCCGCGCAGACCGACGGCATGTGCTTCATCCAGCAGAAGCACTGCGTCATAAGTTTTTTTGAGTTCCGCCAGACGCCGCAGATCCGGCGCATCGCCGTCCATACTGAAAATGGATTCGGAAATAATGAAAATCCGGCGGTATTTTCCCTGAGCTTCCCGGAGCAGTTTCTCCAGATGATCCAGATCGCAATGACGATACCGGCGGAATTCCGCTTCACAAAGCCTCATGCCGTCGATGATGCTGGCATGATTCAGTTTGTCCGAAAGGATCAGGTCTTTTGAACCCGTCAACGCGGGCAGAATCCCCAGATTGGCGTGATATCCGCTGTTGAACACCAGTGCGCTTCTGCCCGGATACAGCAGCGTTGAAAGCGTATGTTCCAGCCGCTCATAGGCGGGCGTATTGCCGGTCAGAAGACGGCTGGACGCGGCGGACTGCGCCAATTCAGGCGTTGACAGATCAGGGAACTGTGCGTAAAATTCTTTCCGGAGTTCCGGATTGCAGGAAATCCCCATGTAATCATTGCCGGAAAGATTGCAGTATACTTTGCCGTCCAGTTCAGCGCGTCCGCCCGGAAGCTGCGCAATATTGCGCAGGGAACGGAAACGCCCCAATTCCTGCAGTCCGGTCAATTTTTTCGCCAGCTCTTCCTGAAAAGTCATGACCGCACCTCAGAAACCGCCAAGCTGGTCTATGAATTTTTTATCGTCATCCACACTGCGTCCGCGCGTGGTCAGATATCCGCCCGTAATCATACTGTTCAGACCGCTCAGCATCAGCAGACCCTGAAAATCTTTCATGGTAGTCTCGCGTCCGGCGGCAAACTTGATCATGTTTTCCGGGTTCACCAGACGGAACACGGCAAACGCCTTTGCGGCATCCGCCGGGGACATCAGAGGCCGGTTTTCCAGCGGAGTGCCTTTGATGGGCAGCAGGATATTGAGCGGCGATCCGTCGACTTTGAGTTCCTTCACGGCAAACGCCATGTCTATCCGGTCCTTCCAGTTTTCCCCCAGTCCGAAAATGCCGCCGCAGCAGATCGTCACGCCGAATTCCTGCAGATATTTGATGGTCTGGATCTTGTCCTCGATGGTGTGGACTCCGGTAATCAGTTCCGCATAACGCGCGGGACTGGTCTGGAGATTCATATTGTACCGCCAGGTGTGATGCTTTGCCAGCAGTCCGGCTGTCTCGCGGCTCAGGATGCCGATGGAAACGCAGAGTTTGAGTTCCGGGTAACGTTCATGAACCGCATCCAGCGTATCCAGAATCGCCTGAAATTCCGGCGTTGCGGTTTTATAACCGTAACCGCTGGTCACATATCCGAAGGAACGGACGCCGTTTTCCCAGGCTTTCCCGGCGGCTTCCAGCACTTCTTCTTTCGGCAGCAGAGGATAGGTTTCAATACCGGTATGATGATCCGCCGCCTGAGCGCAGAAACGGCAGTTCTGATGACACAGCCCCGACTTGGCGTTCAGAATCGAACAAGGCACAATCGGACCGGCGAATTTGTGCCGGACTTTATTGGCAAGCGAAACCAGATCCAGGATATCTTCCCCTTCGATCTTTTCCGCCAGAGCCAGAGCCTCTTCGTAAGTCAGTTCCTCTCCGTTCAGAACCTTGTATGCGTTTTCAATCAGCGGATTCAGCATAATAACTCCTCTGCTTTCCGAATATAGGATGAATTACTTCAAGTTCAAACGTCCGCCTGCCAGCAGAATCCGGATGTCCTCATCCGAAAGATTGCTGTTCAGCGGGATCTGGTGCCCGGCGGCTTCCGCCATGATGGGGAACTGCCGTTTTTCCAGTTTCTCACGCAGGTTTTCAATCACGATTTCCGTGCCTTCCGGCAGCAGTTCGTAATCTTCCTTATTGACAAATGTGAACGGCACAATGCCGAAGTTGATCAGGTTGGCGGCATGGATTCGTTCAATGGCATACGCAATGACCGCCTTGACACCGAGATACATCGGACAGATTGCCGCATGTTCACGGGAAGACCCCTGCCCGTAGCTGTCGCGTCCGACAATAATGCCGTGGCGGCCGGCGTCGCGGACCGCAGCCGCACGCTGGGCGAAAGTGGGTTTGCCTTCTTCATTGAAACGTTCGAACACCACTTTGGCATATTCCGGAATATTGCTGCGGTGTTTGAGATGCACACCGGCGGGCATGATGTCGTCCGTACTGGTTTTGTCGCCGGTGCGGATCACGACCGTTCCGGAAATGGTGTCCGGAAGCGGCTGATTGACCGGCGGACTGCCGATCGTTTTCTTGCGGATGATTTCCACATTTTTTCCGCAGCAGGGCGGCTGAATCATCATGGAGTCGTCAATCAGGAACTTGTCGGCATCCTTCACCTGGGGATACGCGAATCCAAGGGTTGCCGGATCCGTGATTTTTCCGGTCAGAGCAGCCGCCGCGGCAACTTCCGGACTGACCAGATACGACTGATCGCCCTTCGTGCCGGTGCGTCCGGGGAAATTGCGGTTGAAGGTACGGAGCGTAACCGTGTCATTGGCGGGACTCTGTCCCTGCCCGATGCACGGACCGCAGCCCGTTTCCAGAATACGCGCTCCGGCGGAAATGATGTCCGCCAGCGTTCCGTTGCGCGCCAGCATTTCCAGCACTTGACGGCTGCCCGGCGCAATGGAAAGCGTTACATTCTCGCTGATCTTGCGTCCGCGCAGCATTTCACCGACAATCGTCAGATCGCGGAAAGAACTGTTGGTGCAGGAACCGATGATGACCTGTCCGACTTCAATTCCAGCCAGTTCAGTAATGGATTTGATGTTGTCCGGGCTGGAGGGACACGCCGCCAGCGAGCGGAGTTCGGAAAGGTTGATCTCAATATCCTTATCATATTCCGGATTGACGGCTTTCAGCTCGGTCCAGACTTCGCCGCGTCCCTGTTTTTCGAGAAATTCGCGCGTCATTTCGTCAGAGGGGAACACCGAGCAGGTAACGCCGAGTTCCGCGCCCATGTTCGTGATGGTGGCACGCTGGGGAACCGTCAGGGAAGCAACGCCTTCGCCGTAATACTCGACCATGCAGCCGACATTGCCCTTGGTGGAGAGAATGCGGAGCATTTCCAGAATCACGTCTTTGGCAGACACCCAGTCGCCGAGTTTTCCGGTCAGCTTCACGCCGATGATTTTCGGATACGCCATACGGAAAGGCTGTCCCGCCATCGCCAGCGCGACATCCAGACCGCCCGCACCGATCGCCATCATGCCGATACCGCCGTTGGTGGGCGTGTGGGAATCCGAACCCAGCAGAGTCTTGCCCGGTGCGCCGAAGCGTTCCAGATGAACCTGATGGCAGATACCGTTGCCCGGACGTGAAAACACAACTCCCTTCGCCGCGGCAACACTCTGCAGATAAAGATGATCGTTGCGGTTTTCCGGTCCGTTCTGCATCATATTGTGATCCACATAAGACACCGACAGTTCGGTCCTGACGCGGTCAATGTTCATCGCTTCCAGTTCCAGATAAGCCATTGTGCCGGTAGCGTCCTGCGTAAGGGTCTGGTCAATGCGGATGGCAATCGGCTCTCCGGGAACGGGATTGCCGGAAACGATATGTTTTTCAAGGATTTGCTGAATGACAGTATTCTTTGCCATGGTTCATTTTCCTGTAAATAAATAGCTGAAAAAAGAAAAACGGGGCTATCCCTGTTCTGCAAGGATGCCCCGTCTGGCGATGCAAGCCGTTCAAATAGGAATTATTCGAGGGGCTTGGTTTTCGGAAGGCCGCTGATGACCTTCTGGCCCGGTTTCCAACGGCCATCCGCAGTGAGGAGGTCAACGCGTTCAAATTTCTTCAGAACGTTTCTTTTCTTGCGGATCTTGCCGGTGCTTTTCAAACTCGGATGTCTGGACATTTCCTATCTCCTGTTGTTATGTCTGTCTATCTCAAATTTTTTAAACCATTTCAAATGAAATTAAAATATACCCCGTTTTTAAAAAAATGCAAGGAACAAAATTCAGGATTGCCGCATTTTTTGGAGAAATTTTTCCTTCTTCCTTCAAAGACATCCGGACAACGCACTGCCGGAGCTGCAAGATTATACGAAAATTCCCGGTTCCCTGTATTTATTTTTTATCAAAACGGAGTATATTACCATAATCAATAATATCCAACAACCCGTGAGGACACTCTATTATGAATGGCAAGCGCAACTGGCAGGCTCAACGTGAAAAAAAAGCATTCCTGGCTCTCGAAGACGGCACCGTTTTCCGCGGTTATTCCGCAGGCGCGGCAGTCGACCGCGTCGGTGAAGTCGTGTTCAATACAGGCATGTGCGGTTATGAGGAAATCATCAGCGATCCTTCCTACGCCGGACAGTTTGTCACGATGACCTATCCGGAAATCGGCAATTACGGAGTCAACGCCGCCGATATGGAATCCCGTACGCTTTTCCTGAACGGATTCATTATTCATAACGACAATGAACCGTCCAATTTCCGTTCCGAAGGCTCTTTGCAGGATCTGCTCCGGGAAAACGGCGTTCCCTGCATTGCCGGCATCGACACCCGCGCACTCACGGTCAAACTGCGTTCCACCGGTACCCTGAAAGGATATATGCACTGTGCAGACGAAGAAATGTCCGAAGCCGACGGCATCGCCAAAGCCAAAGCATGGTGCGGTCTGGACGGTCAGGACTACGCATCCAAAGTTTCCTGCACGGAACCGTATGACTGGGACGCCTTCCCGGAGCGCACCGTCTCCTGGGGAATTGCGGATAAACTTCCGCCGGTGGAATTCAAGGTTGCAGCCTATGACTTCGGCATCAAATGGAATATT
This sequence comes from uncultured Victivallales bacterium, assembly GCA_934661375.1. Lineage (GTDB taxonomy): Bacteria > Verrucomicrobiota > Lentisphaeria > Victivallales > UBA1829 > SIG94. The sequence goes on along the minus strand of CAKUJH010000011.1, from coordinate 17,727 downwards.
CTCCGCTCCATGCGGCTCTGCGGAATGGAAGTGCGTGTGTTTCCCGCAAAAACGCCGGCGGAAGAACTGCTGAAATGGAAACCGGACGGTATCTTTTTCTCCAACGGACCCGCCGACCCTGCCGCACTGCCTTACGCTGCGGAAGCGGCAAAATTTCTGATCGGCAAAGTGCCGATCATGGGCATCTGCCTGGGTCATCAGATTCTCGGAATTGCCTGCGGCGGAAAAACATACCGTCTGAAATTCGGTCATCACGGCTGCAATCATCCGGTCAAGAATCTGGCGACCGGTGCAGTGGAAATCACTTCTCAGAACCACAACTTCGCCATCGATGAAAAATCCCTGCCGGGAAATGTGGAAGTAACCCATCTCAACCTGAACGACGGCACGGTGGAGGGTCTGCGTCATAAAACGGAACCCATGTTCTGTGTGCAGTATCACCCGGAAGCCGCACCCGGACCGCATGACCCGTTCTATCTGTTCAAACAGTTCCGCGAACTGATGAAGCGCTGACATGAGAACACTTCCGATACTGCCGCTGCTTCTGCTGACCATGCTCTGCGCCTGTGTCCGCGAAACTGCGGCTGTGCCGGAAACGGATCCGCTGTACCGGGAACGGGTTGCCGCCCCCCGGCTGAAAAATCAGCTGACGAAACGGGAACTCGTTCTGGCGCAAGTGGATTCGGATGCCGCCGATGAGGAAGTGAAACAGCTCCGCGCAGTTCTGGAAAAAGAAAATCTGCGCCTGAAAGTATTCCGGATCAGCCGCCGGGAAAAACTGCCGGCGCTTCTGCGCGGCGGTCATGCTGATGTCATTGCTGGCAAATTCACCCCCGCGGAAATACGGCGTTTCCAGCTTTCCCCGGTTCTGCCGTATGCTGAAAGCCGCTGCTGTTTTGCCGTGCGGAACAGCGATGATCTGCTGAAAAACATACTGGGCGGCGTCATTCCGGAAGAGTCTGCCCGGAAAGGAACGGAAAATGAACGAAACCTCCCCGTCTCTGCTTCGGAATAAAACTTTCCTGATCCTCGGACTGTTTTTCCTGATCCTTATATATGTGTGCTGTCAGAACATCCTGACCCGGTCGCTGGAATATGATGAAATCTGGACTCTCCGGAATTATGTCTCCCTGCCCGCCGGCAGAATTCTGTCCGATGTGGCAACACCCAACAATCATGTCCTGAACACGCTGGGCATCAAATGGTTCGGAAACACATTCGGGCTGGGACCGTTCACTCTCCGGCTGCCCGCACTGCTGGGATTCACTGGATTGTTTCTGCTTCTGCTGTCCGCATCGGAACGTTTTCTGAAAAATCCCGCCTTGAAAATTCTGCTGACCGCCGGAGTGCTGCTGGACGGCATGATTCTGCATTATGCGGAGACGGCGCGCGGGTATTCTCTTCAGGTATTCTTTGTTTCCGGCATGATGCTTGCCCTGCTGTGCTATGCGGAATGCCGCGCGGAAAACCGGAAATGGAATGCCGCGGCATGGCTGCTCTGCGTTCTGGGCAGTTGCCTTTCCGTGTCCAGCGGAGTTCTGTTCGCCGCATTTCTGACCGGGCTGTGGATTCTGCTGTTCATTCCGTTCCGGAACGGACTCCGGGCGGTTCTCCGGGAAAACCGCAGTCTGCTGATTGCTGGTTGTCTGTGTGGATTGTTCATTCTGTTCTGGTATGTCGGCAACTTCCGGCAGTTTGCGGCGGGACGCGCTCAGTTCGGCGAAGTCTTCACCTCCGTGCCGCAGTATCTGCATTATGCCTGGAACATGCTGTGGTCAACCGGCTTGCTCTGGCCGCTGGCGGTCTGCGCCGCGGGAGCCTGGAAATACCGGAAAACTTTCGCCGGGAAAACGGGCATGACTGCCGCCGGAACCGTTTTGCTGATGCTGATTTCCGCACTGGTGACGAAAGGCGGTCCGGCGCGGGTGTACCTGCCGCTGCTGCCGCTGGTCTGGATCGGTGCAGTTCTGACGGCTGAAAAATGGATCTCGGAACATCCGGAGTACCGGCGTTTCACTCTGATCGGCACGCTGGTGATTCTGGCGGTCTGCGCCGGTTTTTCGAATCCGCGCAGAATCCGGTACAGCGATCCGGATATGGGAGTGGTTTTCAACAATCTCCGGCAGAATGTTTCATCGGATATTCTGATTGCCTACCGTCCGACCGATGCGTATGTAGTCGCCAGTCTGTTTCAGGTGGAACCGCGCGCGGATCTGATGGAGCGGCTGCGTGCGCCGCGTTTTCTGATGCTGCTGCATGACAATGTTCTGGGTGCCATGCGGTTTCCTGATTTTGCCACGGTCGCCTTCGAACCGGGGTGTCCGGCAATCCAGCAGGCGGACGCCGGCGAAAATGTTCCCTGCTGGCTCTACCCTCTGCGGAAAATCCGGAACGGTGAAAATCTGAAAGGACGTCCGGTGCTGTGCATCATGTACGAAGCCGGACCGGAACTGCAGGAAAGCAGCAGCTGGCTGAAAAAAGATTTTGCTTCCGTCAACGGATTTCTGAGCATGGGTCTGGCGGCACTGAATCTGCCGCAGCGGTATCTTTTTGCGGCGAACGGCGCGCAGGTCAATGCAGATGAACTGATCCGGCGTGAAACATCTTCCGGCGGACGGCTGCAATTCTTTACTTTGGGCGAATAATCCGCAGAAACATTCAGAATCTGACGGTAATGATGCTCCTGGAATCCCGGCGTTCATAATCCACGGAACGGGAAAACTTGCGGACCAGATAAATCCCGATGCCACCCTCGGAACGCTGTTCCAGCGGAACAGCAAGATCCGGATCAGGGGATTGCCAGGGGTTGAAATCCATGCCGTCGTGCGTGATGGTCAAAGTCAGCACGTCATCGCGGTTTTCCAGCGAAACGGCTATCTGATGCCGTGCGGAATCGTCATACGAATATTTCACCAGATTGGTCATCAGCTCTTCAAAAACCAGATCCAGCTGGTATGATTTGCGCGGAGATAAAGCGGTTTCTTCCGCAAAACGGCTGACCGTCCGTGCTGCCGCGGCAACCGAATCCAAGGTATTTTCGACAGAAAGTTCCAATCTATCAGACATGACGGTCTTCCGTTTCCGTGCCGGCACGGCAGGAATTACTGCTGAACCAGGGCAAGAGCCTTGGCGAGGTCATTCTCGATGGGCATAACCGCGGAGAATCCGGCAGTTTCCAGAGCTTCCTGAACCACCGGCTGCGGATTGTACAGCACAATTTTCCGGTCATGCGCCCGCAGGCTTTTCGCCGTACTGAGGAGCATACGCATACCGAGAGACGCAATGAAACTGACTTCTGTCATATCCACAATGGCGGATTTGTTCTGTCCGCCGATCAGAGAAGCAAATTCCAGTTCAATGGATTTCACACCATCGATATCCAGACGACCCGACAAAGCGACATGCGTATACTGATCGTTGGTCTGTATGATTTTAAGTTCCATTTTCTATATTCCTCCCGGATTATTGTTTTTGAACTCAAAGCAAGTAATATACAACAGATTATGACTTTTTCAAGTTAACAATTCTTCTTTCCTCTTTTTTTGCCGTCCCCGGAACTGTTTTCCCGGTAGGCGGCAGGCGGAATGTCATAAAAACGTCTGAACACTTTGGAAAAATGAAAACGGTCCGCATATCCGGTCTGTGCCGCAATTTCCTCAATGGAATCCGTGCTGTGTATCAGCAGACGCCGGGCATGTTCCATGCGCTGATTCAGCAGATACTTTTTCGGGGACATTCCCAGTTCCCGCTGAAATTCCCGGTAGAACAGGTTCAGCGGAATTCCGGCTTTCCGGCAGAGTTCCCGGTTGGGCAGCGGCCGGACCAGATGACTGTTCATCAGTTCCGTGGCACGGCGGATCCGCGGGTCCAGCGTGCTTTCCCCTGGATTCAGAAACTGTTCCGCCGGAATCCGGTACAGATACGGATACAGCAGCAGACGCAGCAGCAGTGGATACGTATGAACGGGCGGATTCTGATCAATCTGCTGAAAGAATTGCCGGGCATGATCCGCCGGAAAGGAAAGAATGCCGCGCTTCACCCGGTCAAACGGAGAAGGCAGCTCAAAATGCAGATAAAGATGCCGAAACGGTTTCGTGCTGCCGGAGGAATAATTGGTGTACGGGGGAATCAGAAAAACCCGGTCCGGCGGCATTTCCACAGTATTGCCTTCATATTCAAGACACGCACCCGGATCCGGATTCCAGTAGAAAGCCCAGCAGGAATGTGTTACCCCGCGGTAATTCCATTTCATGATCCGGGAAAAACTGCATACCCGGATGACCGCATCAAAAGCGGCTCCGCAATTGGCTGAAATGCCGGATATAGTAGTATTTGACATAAAAAACACAAATTATGACATTTTATTTTCGTTTCTTTGCTGTATAATATATTCACGAAATGACATTCTGCAAGTGAGGATATCAAAAAATTCAGCAAAAGGAGACGAATCATGAGCATGACAGACGAACAGCGGAAACGCCTCGAACTCGCAGTGGAACGCCTGGCGTACAAAGCGGTCCAGGTCCGCAAAGAACACCCGGAAATCCAGCTGGGCGAAACCGCCGCCCCCACCCCGTCCGGCAAAGTTGACGACGATCCGCTGCGCGGTCCCGTCAACATGGAATGGCCGAAACTGATCGAACCGGAAAAGAAAGCAGTCGCCGCGATTGTCGATGAAATTCTCGCGGAAATGCCGAAAGCAGACACCTCCCGATATACCAAACTCGGCGAAGACAATCTCTGGGTCTGGGGCGGCCCGACTCCTTACTGGGGCGGCAGCATGGCGGATGACACCCTGATCCGCGGCGCTCAGTATTATAACGCAAAGAATGTGGTCTATGTCTACGGCCCGACTACCGAAAAAATGCTCGGTCTGCATTCCGGTTTCAAGCGTGTGCTCTGTCAGGTGAACGCCAACTGCCGCACTCCCGGAGCGCAGGAAGGCAAAAACGACGAGGAAAACGCGGAGCATCTCAGCAAGCTCTCCCTGCAGTTCCCGAATATTGTCGGCGCCATGTGCGACGACGTTACCACCAATTTCCAGAAAGTGGTTCTGCCGGAACCCTTCGAAGCCCGCTACAAAGCTCTCAAAAAATACAATGACAAACTGAAAATGTACGGCGTGGTTTATGTCCACGAACTTTACCACAAAGATTTCTCTTATATTCAGCCGTACATGGACACCGTCAATCTCTGGTTCTGGCATCTGGATGAAATTCTGGATTACGACCAGCATCTGCTCCAATGCCAGAAGATGTTCCCCGGCAAGCCGATCATTCAGGGAATCTTCCTGCATGAATACGGCCGCAGCGACTCCGGCAACCTGCCGCAGCTGCTCATTCATCAGCTGGACAAAGCACGGGAATACATCACCAAGGGCGTTGTCGAAGGAGTCATCATCCTCGGCGACCGCGAAATCAAGAAATGGCCGGAATCCGCGGAAGCAGTCCGCAATTATCTGCTGAACCAGTAAACGCTGTTCCGCTTTTCTCTGCCCGTTTCCCGCAAAGGAAACGGGCTTTTCTGTTTTTTAAATGGAGCAATTCAGCGTTTCCGGATATAAACCATGGAAGTGATTCCGTCAAATTCCTCCGCCGAGGGGAAAACCGCCTGCAAGGTATTTTTTCCGGCGCGCAGTTTTCCAGAAAGATCGACCGCCATATTCCAGGAATCATACACTCTGCACCGTTCGGCAGCAGGAAGTTTTTCGCCGTTGAGGAACAATTCCGCTTTTCCCTGAAAAGTGTCATGTTCAAACAGCAGCTGCCATGATCCGGAAACCTCCGGCAAGTTGAAACTGCTCTCATAAACGACCCGGACCGGATAAAAAGTTCTGCGTTCCGGCGCACAGTCGAAAATGGGCTTTGAACCGATGCGTTTCGGGTGCGGACGCTCCGAACCGGCAATTTCCCGGATCAGATTGTAATGCACGTTCGGGTAATATTCATTTCCAGCGGAAACGTCCCAGTCGCCGACGGCAGCGGCAATGCCGGGGATATCCGGCACATAATCCCAGACCGGATGAACCAGAAAATCCAGATCGGGATCAGGAAGAATCTGCTCCGGATAATCTTTTTCATTCAAAGGAGAATCCGGGAGTTCAAAAAGCGCGGCGCCGTAAGCCGGCAGTTCAAAACTGCGATCCGGCGAAAAACGGAAAAGACTTTCCATATCTTCCCCGTAACGGTAAAGACCGCCGGACAAATGCCGGATATTCAAGCGGAAACGGGCGCGGTCCGGGCTGTTGTGAAAAATGTAAAGCAGTCTGCCGTTTTCATGAATACGATATTGAATCATGACCGTACCGGCTTTTTTACCGGTCGAATCCTCCAGAACCGCAAAATCATTTTCCATGTGTAGAGCCGCATCCAGCCCGGTGAAAAACGGCTGATACCGGTTCAGCCATTCCCGTTCAACCGGAAACGGCAGCAGCAGTTTCTGATAAATCTTTCTGCCGCAGCGGAAACCGTCTTCCCGGATTTCCGCCAGCCGCAGAGTTTCCTCATCCGCCAACTCAAAGGGAATCTGGTTCCGGAGCAGAATCTGAACCGTACGGTATAACTGTTCCATGTATTCCACAGCGCGCGGCTGCTCTGCCGGAACCAGCCGGCGGAAAGTGTTTTCCGGATAAAGCAGACAAAGCTGAACGTAGCTGCGCGATTCCCCCAGCTTCCAGCCGAGACGTCCGGCGTATGCCGCAAATTCATGAAAACGGTCATAATCCGGCGACTGGAAGAAGAAACTTTTCCCGGCATCATCCTTCCGGAATCCATCGTATGAATAATGAAAACCGTGGGGTACCGGCATGTTGACGCCTAACGCGTAAAGCCAGCGCATATTGCGCTTCATGCCGTCCTGATTGAAATTATAGGGATTACAGCCGAAACATTCGCACATGACCCGGTTCATGCCGTTCTGCTCGGCGGCGGAAGCCACCAGTTTGCCGCCCAGATTCAGACTGGTGAAATCGCTCCAGTTGGGAATGTTGGGCGTGATATGATCGAATCCGGGAATTCCGGTATACTTCTGCAAGCCGAAAATATTCATTCCATTGGTGGTGGCGAGCGGCATTTCTTCCCCGATGCCGTGTCCGCACAGCAGCAGATGATTTTCCCTGCACCATTCGTTGACGGGCATGAAAAAGGCTTCTGTAAATAATTCGTAAACTGTCTGCCAATAGGCTTCCCGAAATTTTTCTGCTTCTGCTGTATTGCCGCGGAAAATCAGATGACAGTGTCCCTGGAACTCCATACCGCGGCGTTTCCGGAATTCCTCGGCAAAACGCGGTGTCCACGCATACGTTCCCCCGCAAGCCGTTTCGTCGGTGAAAATTCCGGGAATGACACTGCCGAACAGATCACCGAGTTTTGCCTTGTACTGTTCATGCGTCCAATGCATGAATTCCCGTACACATTCCGGATTCAGATTGTCCGGTATGCCGCCGTATTTGTTGGCGGTAACCGTTTCAGCCGTAACGGCATAAATTTTCCAGCCGTCCGCCAGCGGAATCCGGATCTGGTAATGCGGATAAAATGTTTCGGCGCGGTAATGATGATAGGTTTTTCTGCCGAACAGATGGTAATAATACGGGCTGGGCCACAGGGTGCGGAAAAAATCATCCCGCAGCATACCGGCATCCCCGGAAACATCCCGCGATTCCAGCACATTGCCGTCGGCATCGGTGCGGACCGCCAGCAGTTCCAGGAGTTTCCCCTCCCCTAAATCGGCGGAAGCCTGACCGTTTTCCGGCAGGATTTCCCGGAAGACAAGTTCGCGCGCCCGGTATTCCGGATGCTCCAGAAAAATCCTTCCGCCCGCCGGACCGGAAGGAAACGGGTCTTCATCATACAGCCATGGTTTCATCCCCAGTTTTGCGGCTTCTTCGGCAATGTACCGGATCAGCTCGAACCATTCGTTCGAACCGTACGGAATCCGGAGCCCGGCTCTGGGGTGCATGAAAAAGGCGTTTATCCCCTGCTCCTTCATCAGCCGCAGCTGACGGAGCAGTTCATCTTTTTCCAGCTGATGATTCAGGAACCAGAAAGGCGCGGGCGTATAATCTTCCACCGTAAGCATAATATTCATCCGTCCAGTCAGTGCTGCAGTCTTACCGGACGAAATCCGAGGAACGCGCCGGAATGCCGAAGTATTCACAGTAACGGTCATACAGTCCGTGCGCCGACTGATACATGCTGTTCGGGCTCATGAAATGCGAAAACTCGAACGTGATGCCGTCCTTGATTCCGGCTGCCTCGGCGGATTCCAGTTTCCATTGGAATTTTTCCCATTTGATCGGCAGGAAAAGAATCGGCATATCCCGGTCAAAACTCTCGATGTTGCTCCATGTCTCAATTCCGTATTTGTCCGCCAGCAGACGGGTCGCCTTATGATACGCCGCCAGTTCCTGATAGTTGACATGTCCGTCCTGAAACGCCACATAGTCCAGCAGACCGCGCAGCTGCGAGAAAATCTGCGTCCACTGCTCCGTATGTTCTTCCACCGTAAGCGGACGGTACCCGTTGGCAGTGGTTCCGTCGTTGGCTTTGACTCCGGCAAAGTACGGCGAAATCAGAGTCGGTTTCCCGCCGGATATTTTCTTGGCATGTTCCGCCTGACGCGCCAGCAGTTCCACGGTTCCGGTGTTGTTGGCGCAGACTTCATGAGTCAGATACCAGCCGCGAAACGCCTTGCGGTCGCCGTAAAGGTCCTGCACTTCAGAAATGATGTCGAGATTGAAAGCGGCTTCCTCACGGAAAATTTTCGGGTCATGCCAGTTGCGGCAGCTGTCCGGATGACAATGCATCGTGCCGAAATAGTATTCCATGTCATACTTTTCCGCCAGGGTCAGGAACATGTCCACCAGATCGATCGGCGGCTTGTGCATCACATATGATCCGTTGACCCGCGGGATCACTTTGGAATTGTAGGTCATGAAGTTCTTATGGGCGCAGCGAATCATGATGACCCGGTGAATTCCCATGGCTTTCATCGCCTGAAAATCCCGATCCCATTCTTTCACGCCCCAGTTATGGTGCGGAATATCAAAACTGATTTCATCCAAAAAAGTTCCGGTTACACGCATGGTCTGTCTTCCTTATTTTATCATTCTGTGATTGAAAAAATTCTGGTTTCACCTTCCTTCATCGGCAGTACCAGTTCGGTCTGACGGCGAAGTACGGTTTCTCCGGTTGCTTCATCCCGGAGTGTTGTTTCTTTCGGGAAACGGATCGTTTTATTTCCGCCGAATCCCGTGTGGATTCCAAAGAGCCCGCAGCCGCGGTAAATCATGGCATCCGGGTCGTCTGAATAAATATGCACGCCTGCCGTCCGGGCAAGCTCCCGCCAGATTGCAGGGGTCAGGACCGGAATTCCGGAATAAAAACTCCGCCACTCCGGAAATTTTTTGAATGCCATGGCTTTTTCCGAACCATCCGGCAATGACCCGAACATCCGGGCCGCCGGATCTGACGGCAGCATCACCGGAGAAACTTTTCCGGCGGAAGCATATTGAGGGACGGCAATCCTGCTGAATTCTTCGGGACGCTCCTTGCCGTCCAGACAAAGATTCAGCGTTTTCGTTCCGCAGTTCTTCACTTGAATGCCAGTAAAGCGTTGAACGTTTTCCGCCCCGGAAACCCCGTCCGCAATCATGCCGGCATTGCAAAGAAACACCAGCAGATGATTTTTGTTTCTCAGTTTATCCACGGCAAGTTTCAATTCCGGCGAAACTGCCCAGGTATTGGCGAAAACATACATCTTATAATCCGGCAGTCGGTTTTCGATCAGATCATCGGCAAACCAGACATCAAACGGCGCACCGATGCGTCCCCAGACACCGTTCTGCATGTGAAGCAGAAAACGTCCGCTCAGCTGTTTCATGGCGGCTGTCGTGTAAAGAAAACTTTCTTCATCGACAATAAATGCAATCTCGGCATTTTTCTTCGGAGTTTCCAGAAAACGTTTCTGAATATTGCCGACCGTGGAAATGCCGTCGAAAATCGCCTTGTTTTCAAAAATGCCGCCGAACAGATCATACCAGTGAATGCCGTGTCCGTGGACAGCGGACAGCAGAAACATTTTCCGGATCATGGAAACCGTTTCGAACCCGGTTCCGGCATAAGCCCAGTTTTTTGCGCCGCTCAGAAAAGTGCGGAGGTCCGCCTCGTCTATGAAAATTTTGTTGTGCTGTGCATAGGATTCCGGAACTGCGGTCAGCGAATGCGGATTGCCGGTGCTGCGCTGATTGTATTCAACGGCAATGAGCATATCCAGTGCCGGAGAACGCAGAATTCGCCGGATGGAAAATTCCCCGTATTCCAGATATCCGGCAATCGTGAAGAATTTGCCGTAGTAGGCGGATACAGTTTTCTGGCCGTCTGTTTCCTTTTTGATGGTTTCGGCGCACATCAGCACGAAATCCGCAACGGCATCCGAATATGCCCGGTGATATTCAGCGACATCGGCATCCTGAACGGGATCCAGAAAAATCTTTTCGGCAGACCCCAACCGGCGTTCTGCCGCGGGCAGCGGGATCTCATCAAATGACCGGAACGTTTTTTTCCAGCTTCTGTTCAGATTTTCGACCGTCCCGTATTTCTGCTGCAGTTTCCGGTGAAAATATTTCTGCATCGGAACACTGTAATCACCCAGAAATGTCCGGTTGCGCCCGGTCCACTGCATGAACTGTCCGTCTTCTCCGCCGTCAATGCCGAACCCTGCGATGCGGTTGTATTGCGGCAGACTTCTGCAGTACCGGAGCAGTTTCTTCAGGAAGTCCAGTGCATCGCGGCGGTATTCTTCCGAAGCGTAGGAAATATACCAGTTCGGACCGCCTTCCCCGACCGTCCATTCACTGCGATGGCTGTCGATATACCAGCGGGGCGCATCGGTGTTTATGGAAATGATGAAACTGCTGTGCGGCGCATAAAAAAGCGGTGAAACCAGGTCGCGGTCTGCCGCAGCCTTGTTCAGCGAACCGTCCGGCAGCCAGAGATCCGCAAAAGACACATTGATTTCCGTAACCCGGACACCGATGCGGTCAAAACTGGACATATGAACATTGCCCAGCGTATTGTTCCGGAAATTGATCGGATTCCGGTAGAACATCACCGGCGCAGGTTTGCCGTTCATCAGAAAAACCGGTCTGCCCGAAACGGAACGGACTTCCGTAACCATTGGCGGATCACCGGTTCCCGCTTTCAGCTCCAGAGTCCCGATTCTGCCGTTGTCCGGAAATTCTGCTCCGCGGCATTGCAGCGCAAGTTCATACTGCCCGGCAGGCACGGCTTTGGGAATCGCCAGCCGGGTTGAAATGATCCATTCCTTGCCGACAATACGGGCTGAGCACGGTTTCCGGTAGACTTCTCCGCCGGGAAGCGAAAGTGTCAGCATGACCGGGGATGCAACCGAAGTGCGGGGCGCGGGATAACGTCTTTCCACAACTGCGGTTTCTCCGGAAACAGCTTTGAGATTCAATGGAGGCGCGGTCGTTTTCAGACGGGGAATATCGGCAAAATTCCGGTACGGAGTATTGCCGTACGGCAGCTGCGGAGGACGCATAATCACGGATGCGGCAGCCCACCGGCTGTCATTGAAATCCGGCTGGTTCCAGTTGTTTTCCTCCTGTCCGGAATAGAGCCAGGTTTCATCCGTACCGATTTTGGTCAGTTTCCCGTTTTTATCTTTCAGGAAAAGTTCCCCGAAAAATCCGGCATTGTTCCCTTCGTTGTAACACTTTGCGGCGATCAGGTTTTTTCCGGGACGCAGCAGTTTCAGCAGATCGGTCCGGACACGGGGAACCGCCCAGCTGGAAACACTGCCGATGGAAACGCCGTTGACATAAATTTCCGCCCGGTTGTCGCAGCACCATTGAAACGCGGCAAGCTGCAATGCCGCGGGATCCGCTTCAAAACTGCGCCGGTAATAGCGCGTCTTTCTGGATATGTACAGCGGTTTTCCACAGATCCAGCTGGCATACCAGCTGTCCGGCTGATGAGGCGGCAGCCAGTCGGCATACTCAATCCGGGTAAATCTCCAGACAGGAGACGTCCCGTCCGGTTTCAGCAGAGTGAACCGGGTTTCAACCGCATCGTCCGGGATGACGGCCTCGGCGGAAAAAAGGCCGTCTTTCAGACAAAAGGGAGCTGCTTTGCGGTCTCCTTTCCCGATTCTGTCACAAATACGGCTTCCAGAGTTTTTGCGCCGGGAGCGGTTTCTCCGTAAACCCGGTTGACACTGCCGGGAATGAATTTCCGCGAAACGGCACTCATTCTGCCATCAATGAATTTTTGGGCGGCAAGACCGGCAACCTCATCGGCGGAAAGTGCGCGTTTATAGAATTCAATCCGTCCGAGTGTGCTTTTGAATTTACTGAACGGACGATACACCGGGACATCGCCGAGAGTCCATGCCGTCGGGAATGCTTCCCCCATGGTAAAGGGAATCCGGCGGGCGGAAATCATTTTGCCGTCCACATACAGTTTCAGTACACAGCCTTTGGCGTCGTTCTGCCAGGAAAACGCCAGATGATGCCATTCCCCGCTTCTGAACGGAATTTCGGTGAACATATCGGTTACTTCTTTGTTCTGGATGCTCTTGCTCCACACCAGCCGAATTTTTCCGGCGGGCAGACGGAACAGATGAATGTAAGCCGTTTCATTGGACTGTTTTCCCGCAGTCAGGAAGAAATGCCACGCGGGATCGGTGTTGTCCCAGCCGTCGGGCCGGAGCCAGAAAGCACAGGTGCCGGCGGCGGCATATTCCGTCTCCAGCACGATTTTTTCCGCCGGAGATCCGGCAGGACTTTTGGATCCCGGCAGAACATCTCCCCGGCGCTGCAGGTCAGGTGCAGCGTACAACAGCAGACCGGCGGCAAAACACAACGTGGTCAAAAAAATTTTATTCATTTCCGTTTTCTCCTGTATTAAGTGAAGTTATTCCCGGCAGAAGTTGGTATGACCGGGAGAATTTTTGTGATCGGGGGTCGCGGGGTGCAGTTTGTAACGCGCCAGCCGGACATTTTCCGCATGACCGTCCAGCCGCAGCACGTTGGACGAATGGGAATGAACATCGCTCATGACACCAAAGTTGAATCCGGTCGCGGTTTTGTTGATGTCGACAGACCAATACCCGCGTTCAAAAGCGCTGTAACGGGCGGAATCGGCAAAATGCACTTTGGCAGACGGTTTTTTCATGGAGCCGGGACGCAGCGGAGCGATCTGGGCGGCTGTTGTCGCGCTGTCGTTGCGGGAACAGAAATCATCACCGACGCCGGTCGTATTATATCCGTAATCCACGTACCACCACAGATAATTGGCGACGGTCGGAGTCAACTGATACAGCTGACGGAAATGTTCCTTGCCGTATTTGCCGTTGGCTGTCGGACAGATCAGCGTTTTGAGGGGAAATTTGAGTTCATTCACGAAAATGTACAGAGGGGTCCGCCAGATTTCGGAAGCGTTGTTGCCGCCGAATTTAGTGGAAATCGGCACATACATTCCATAATCGCCGGCATAGATTTCCGCAGTAATCCCTATCTGTTTCAGATTGGAAAGACAACTGGCGGTTCGGGCTTTTTCCCGTGCCGCATTCAAGGCAGGCAGCAGCATTCCTGCCAGAATGGCAATAATAGCAATCACCACGAGGAGTTCGATAAGAGTGAATCTCTTCACTCCTGCCTGTTTTCTGATTCCGGATTTTTGCTCGGTCATCTCATATTCCTTTCTCATTTTTGGATTGAAATCTGTATGGTGCAGCAACGGTATCCCGGATAACCGGTTCCGGTGCCAGTACAATATGCTCAACCGGGGAAATTCTGCCGCTTAATGCCTGCCGGACAGCAAGGCGGACGGCTTCCTCTCCCAGACGGCTTCGCTGTTGAGCGATTGTGGTGAGCCGGAATTCCGGCAGTTCGCAGATGGGCAGATCATCAAACCCGATCACGGAAACATCCTCCGGCACACGCACATTCTGCGAACGCAAACCATGCAGCAGCTTGATTGCCTCTTCATCGGCATAGGAAGCAATCGCCGTAATGGACGAATCCTGCAGCACCATCCGGATCGCTTCATCCGGAAACGCATATGGGATCACTTCAATTCCTGCTTCTTCGGCGGCAGTGCAGTTTCCCAGATAACGTGCTTCCCATTGCGTCGATGCAAGAATTTTTCGATGTCCATTCCGTGCAAGCACTTCCACGGCAAGACGTCCGCCCAGAACATCATCATTGCAGACAGATGAGCAATTTGCCGCAGCTTCTCCTGTGCAGTAGACAACCGGTTTATGCCGTTCAAAAAACGGAGCCAGCAAAGTTTCCGCAGAGTCCAGTTTATCCGCAACAATCAAGGCATCCACATTCTTTTCCAGCATCAGACGGATCTGGGAAGCCGGATCGCTTTCCGGCGAAACCCAGCCCAGCAGCAGACCATATCCTTCGGCGGCGGCAATTTCTCCGGCGCCCTGCAGCACTTCATTATAGAAACTGTGAATAGCTCCGCGGAACAGGAAACCGATAAGATTTGTCCTGCGCAACTTCAAAGCTGCCCCGGCGTTATTCCGGATATACCCCCGCTGTGCGGCAAGACGATTGATTCGATCACGCGTTTGCCGTGCAATCAAGGGAGATTGACGTAATGCCATACTCACTGTTGCCGAAGAAAGTTTCAGCTCTGCCGCAAGTTCTTTTATTGTTGTCTGCATAGATTTTAATCGTTTCAACTTGTTTTCTAATTAATATTATAATCTATTTTCATTAAAATGCAATACCGAAAAACAAAAAAAAGACAATATTTTTGCGATCCGGTGAATTGAGACGGCACTGCCAAAAGGGATTTGAGGCTGTTTCCTGATGAAGGGATTGCTGTTCGTTGATTTTAAAATATACAAAGCATATTTTAACAGTAATACAGGATTCCGCGCTATATTGCGATCAAATGACAAAAACCATTACAAGCAGGGCGATAGAGATGATAACGAAGCAGGAACCGGCTCAGCCGAAACTTTGGAGCCGCTTTCAAGATTTATTGAGCGAAGCTGCGCTGGAAGAACTGGACAGGGGCTGGCAGGGCGTATTCCACCGGATGATACTGAAGCAGCTGCCGATAGAACTCACAGTTGGGATATGACATGGAAAAGCTGATCCGGCGGTTTTCCGGCGACCCCCGTTTCATCAATATGGCGAGTTACAAGGATATGGTACGAGTGTTCAGTGAGCAGTTTGTGGATAACGACGGCAAGGCGGAATTGAACCCGCATCCGGGCGGAAAAATCCTGTTGAATCCGTCAGATCCCGAGGCGGAAATCGGACACAAGGGGGTCGGTTATCAGGTTCAAATTGCGGAAACCTGTTCGGATAAAAATGATGTCCAGCTGATCACCGCGGCGCTCCCTCAGGGCGGCAGCGGATCTGATATGGAATCCCTGCCGAAGATTGAGGAAAAACTGAAAAAAGAGGAGCATTTGCCGGAAGAATTGTTTGCCGATGCCGGTTACGGTTCGGATGAAAATTATGTCAAATCCGCCGAAAACGGAGTAAAACTGATCGCTCCGACAGCACATCAGCCGAAAGATAAAGTTGGTTTGAATGAGTGTAAATTCGATGAAAAAAAGTGTATTGTGGAATGTCCCGCCGGGAAAAAACCCTTCTTCAGGAAGTTCAAAAACGGGAAAGGACGCGCCGTTTTTTTCAACAGCGTTTGCGATGAATGTCCGCTGAAAAACAAATGCCGGGTCCAGAAATGCGGGAAACAGAATCGCGAGTTCAAGTATACGGATGCGGATTTGAGGACTCGGTACCGCCAAAAGCTCGAAGCGGCCGATGAATTCAAAAAACGATACGGCTCGAAACGATGTCCGATCGAATGATTGAACGGACGTCTGAAACAATTCACCCCGTTGCGGCGATTGCGGATCCGAGGACGATGTGCCGTTTATCATTCAATCCATGCGATTCTGACCATGCATAATATCATGCAGATGGTCCGTCATGCAAAAATTCAGGTCAAAAAGGCCCATGCGGCAGTCTTTTTTCAATTTTTAGACAGAGTTTTCCGGTTTTTCCAAAAATCCGTCTTCCCCATGCGGCTTGACAGCTCAAAACCTCTTCCAAACCTCTTTTCCAAACATTGAGCCAGACCAATTTTCCCCGTCGAGCACCTTTTGGCAGCGGCGTCTTGAAAACGTGAAAAAACAAAAAAACATGAAATCTGGGGTTCAGTCCCTTGAATTATACATAACAGGTATTAAAGTATTCTCTGACAAAGAATCTTTGCTCTGAATTACCACTGTCTTCAGATAGAACAGAGTGAAGAATGATTTGCTGACAGCAAAACCTATTTAATAAAGTAAATAACAGGAATTCGGAAATTTTACTGAAAGAACGTTACTCAGCCGAAAAGGAAAAGCAATGAAAAAGATAATTTGTTTTATATTGCCTCTACTGGCTTTGACACTTTACGGTGAGGAAACAATTCATCTTTGGTCGGGACGCATGGTCTCGCTTCCCGGAAGTGGTTCATGGCAAATCTGCGCTGTACATGGACGCATCCTCGCTTCCGGCTGCGGAGATGTCCGCGTCGAAATTCCGCTGCTGGAACCGGGAACCTCTCTTGATGCTGAACTGATACGGAACGGCAAAAAGCAGAAACTTCGTTTTCTGCCGCAGAAAGTGCTGCGGGGATGCTCTGCAATCATGGATAATTCTTTACCTGATTCCGTTCCACTGTATAAACTTGGCTGTGGAATCCTCGCAACCCCATCAATCGGGGTCTCGCCGGATAATCCGATATTTACGGGTAATTTTCCGGAAAAACTATCCCATTTCCGTACCTTCTGTTTCCCAGATAAACGGGATTTCCCGCTGGCAATCGGAAAAATATGGGATTCAGTTTCAGCTTTCCGCACAGAGAATCCCGGAACTCTGAGCGTCTTATATGATAAAAAGGAGCAGATTCTTGACATGACAGGAAATTTCACTTATATTCTGTTGAAAACTGAGGGAAAACAGTTATTTATATTCTCGCCGGATTTCAATCTGGATAATGTGAATAATGCGCTGCTGTTGAAACAGCTTTTGGAAAACCATCATATAAGCAAAAAATCAGAGGATAAAAAATGAAAAAAGTTATCATGATGCTGGCCACAGTGTTTTTCACTCTATGAGTATGGGCTGAATCGCTGCAAGTGCCGACAGTGGCGGTGCTGCCATTTGAAGCAAGAACACGCGCCGGAGCGCTGAATGCCGATGGAAAATCCATTACAGAACTGCTCGGTATTGCGCTGTTGGAAAAAGGATGTGCGGAGCTGGTGGAACGTGCGGAACTGGATAAGGCTCTGAATGAACTTCAGCTTTCCGCTATCGGGCTGACGGATAAATCAAGTCAGTTGAAGCTCGGAAAGTTAGTCGGAGCAAAAATCATAATTAGTGTCTGCTAAACAACTATTTATTTGGTTATACTACTTGAAAATCATCTAAGAATGGGGTATATTATATGCAATGAAATATTGAGACATTCCCGATTTTGTCTGCATATAAGGAGGCTGCGGTGTACAAAAAGATTCATTTTCATCAGACGACTTTTTACGATTTCAATCAAAGCTGCGGGATGGAGCTTTCATCTGAAAATGAATGGTGCAGACTCGGTGACCGGATCGCGTGGAATGAGCTCGAAGAGACCTATTCGCAGAATTTTCCAGGTCACACGGGGCGTCCCGCATTCTCTGTGCGCATGG